>NZ_JBIWNS010000007.1:0-409637 GCF_044767325.1 Herbaspirillum sp. NPDC101397 | reverse complement strand
ATCCGTGCAATACTTTTTGAAAAATTATTTAAACTTTTTAATCCACCTCCCCGCAAACCCGCTCCAGCTCTGGATTTGCAACCGTAAATAATTTTTAAAACAAAAGCATGAAGCCCATCCCTTACGGGATGGGCTTCATTTTCTGCCTTAACTAACAGTGATTAGCGGTGCAGCAAATTAGCTGCTCTTGACGGTCAGTTCGCTCTTCACGTCCTTGACGCCGTCGATCGCGGCCGCCAGCTGCAATGCATGCTGGCCGGCGTCGGCATTAGGTACTGCGCCGGCCAGGGTAACGATGCCCTTCTTGGTGGTGACCTTGATCTTCAGGGCGGACACCTGGCTGTCTTCAACGAAGGCGGCCTTGACCTTGGCGGTGATGACGGAGTCATCTACATAGGCGCCGGCTTTTTGGGTAGTAGTGCCGGACGAACTGGTGGAGCTATCGGCGGCGTAGACGGCAGGAGCTGCTACGGCGGCGGTCAGGAAGGCGGCGGTAACCAGTGTCGAGATGGTTTTGGTCTTTTGCATGATGAGGTCCTTATAGTATGAAAAAGAGAGACAACGCATTCGCGCTACCTGCCCTCTCTTTCGCAAAGGCCGTGCCAAGCAAAATTAACCCAATGATTTCAACAACTTAACGGATTCAGAGCAAATCCGCGGCGGATTTCGAGGGCAAAAACCCGGTTTTTCGTCGCCTGATAGCGACGCTGCGGCAGCCCACGATTTTAAGTTATTGATTTTAAAGAGATTACTCTTGTCGCTCGACGGCGACGTCTTCCTCATCTCCCCGGAAAAGCCGCGGATCCAGTCCGTTCTTCTGCAACAGACGATAGAACTCGGTCCGGTTACGGTCGGCCAGGCGCGCCGCATCGGTGACATTGCCGTCCGTTAATTTGAGCAGCTGGATCAGGTAGTCGCGCTCGAACCGCTGCTTGGCGTCGGCGTAGCGCAATACCTCCAGCGCCGGCACCCGCAAGGCGCGCTGCACCAGCGCGGCCGGAATCAGCGGCGCGGTCGACAAGGCGCAGACCTGCTCGACCACGTTATATAACTGGCGTACGTTGCCGGGCCAGGAGGCCATCATCAGCATTTCCAGCGCATCAGGGGCGAAGCCGTTGAGTTTCTTTTGGTACCGGTCTGCGATTGCCTGCAGGAAATGATTGGCCAGCAAGGCAATATCTTCACGCCGTTCGACCAGCAGCGGCAGCGCCAGCGTGACGACGTTGAGCCGGTAATAGAGATCTTCGCGGAAGGAACCGTCGGCCATCGCCGCATCCAGATTGCGATGGGTTGCCGAAAGGATGCGCACGTCCACCGTCGTGCTGTCGTTGGAGCCGACCGGGCGCACCGTGCGTTCCTGCAACACCCGCAGCAGCTTGACCTGCAGCGGCAAGGGCATGTCGCCGATCTCGTCGAGGAACAGCGTGCCGCCGTCGGCCGCCTGGAACAAACCCTTGCGGTGCTCGACTGCGCCGGTGAACGCCCCCTTCACGTGACCGAACAGCTCGGACTCCAGCAATTGCTCGGGAATCGCCGCGCAGTTGACCGCGATGAACGGCGCCTTGGCGCGGCGGCTGGCCCGGTGAATCGCGCGCGCCAGCAATTCCTTGCCGGTGCCGCTCTCGCCGCGGATCAGGATGCTGGCGTCGGACACCGCCACCAGGCGCGCCTCCGACAGCACTTCCGCCATGCGGGGGCTGCGGCTGATCAATTCTTCACGCCACGCCTCCTCGTCGGCATCACCGTCGACGGCCGCGGTCAGACTCAGCGCCTGCTCGATCTTGGCCAGCAGGATCTTGGCGTCGTATGGCTTGGTCAGGTAGGCGAAAGCGCCGCGCGTGGTCGCATCGACCGCATCGGGAATGGTGCCGTGCGCCGTCAGCAGGATCACCGGCAGCGCCGGATACTGCGCGCGGATCTCGTCGAACAGCGCCAGCCCGTCCTTGCCCGGTAGGCGGATATCGCTGATCACCAGCGCCGGCAAGTCCATCGCCAGTTGCGCCTGGGCTGCTTCCGCGCTGGCCACGCCGGTCACGCGGTAGCCGTTGGCAGTCAGGCGCAAGGACAGCAGTTGCAGCAGATCGGCGTCGTCATCGACCAGCAGCAAGTGGCGCGGTGTACTCATCTCGATGTGCTTCTCTATATAGGGGGAGTTATTTGGGCTGGCCCGGCAGCGTGCGCTCGATATTCTTGAGCGCCTCCAGCTTCTCGCTCAGCTGGTCGAGACGGCGCTGATTGTCGCGCGCCTGCTGGCTGGCCTTGTCCGCATTGTCATTGAGCCGACGCATCTCGGCATAGTTGCTCACCAGCAGTTGCGCCAGCGGCTTCAGCGCAGCCGCATCGGAATCGGTCGCACTGAGCACCGATCCCAGTTGCGCCTGTGCCCTGGTCAGGTCGCCCGCGTCGTGCGTGAGGCCCAGCACCATGGCTTTCTGCATTGCCAGCATGGCGCCGCCGCCATGGCGCGCGTTGAGCGCCTGCAGCTCGCGCCCCAGCTCTTGCGGCGACAAGCGGCGCAGGGATTGGTGGTACGCCAGCAAATCGTCCATGCCGCCGACCGTAGTCACCAGCTTGACGGTCGTGGTCGGCGCTTCCGGCGCAGGCGTGGCGCAGGCTGCCAATAACAGAGAGAGCAACAGAAGAAGTAGTCTTGATTTCATGATTTGTCAGGTTTCAGCTTTCATCCGGCAATTCGATGCGGAAATGCGCGCCGCCCGGGCCCGCCATCAATTGCACCTCGCCATTGTGCGCCAGCACGTACTCGCGCACGATGGACAGGCCGATGCCATTGCCGTGGCGCGCGCCTTGCGGCTGGTTCAGGCCCTGGTAGAAGGGATCGAAAATCCGCCCCGCGTCGGTCGCCGCCACGCCCGGCCCCTGGTCGATGCAATCGATGCGCACGCGGCCCTCCTGGCCCGACAGCACGAAACGAATGGCGCCGCCGCGCGGGCTGAAGCGCACCGCATTCGACAGCAGGTTGGCCAGCACGATGGCGAACTTGTCCGGATCCAGCACCGCCGTACGGGCGCCGCCTTCAACGTCCACCTTGAGGTCGCGCGCCGCCCATTGCAGGCGCTGGTCGTCGATCACCTTATATAAGAGGGCGCGCAAATCCACCGGCAGGCGGTTGATGTGCTGGGCGTCGAATCCCACTTCGTTATAGCGCAACAGATCCTCGATCTGGTTCTGCAGGGCCTGGGTATTCTGGCGCAGGATGCGCGAAATCTCGCGTTGGCTGTCGGTGAGTTTGCCGGCGACCTCGTCGTCGAGCAGCGCGGCGCCTTCGCACAGGGCCGCCAGCGGCGTCTTCAATTCATGCGAAACGTGGCGCAGGAAGCGCGACTTCTCGGCCTCCAGGTCGGCCAATCGTTGCCGCAGCCAATCCAGTTGCTGGCCGAGGCGGCGCAAGTCGGCCGGCCCCTTGACGATGATCGGCTGGTCGAAGCGGTTTTCACCGAGACGGTTGATCGCCAGCTCGATGCGCGCCAGCGGCCGCGACAGCCACAGCCCGAACCAGAACGCCAGCAGCACCGCCAGCACGATGGCGCCGATCACCTGGAACGTCAGCATCTGGCGCTGCTGCTCCAGATCGTTGGACAAGGCGTTATTACGGCGCTCGACTTCGCGTTTGCTTTCCAGCGCCAATTGTTCGTTGAGCGCCGGCAGATGGGCGAAAGCCTGGAACAGCGCGCGCTGGTCTGGTTTGCGCGCCTCGACCTTGCGCGCGGCCTGCTTGCGCTTGCTGCCCGTCGCCGGCGCAGGGTCGACTGCAACTGCAGGCGTCTGGTCCGCCTGTAACACGGTCCAGGCCGCTTCGCCGTAGCTGTTCCAGGAATTGAATGTCTCGGCCGGCGCCTGCGGCAGCGCTTCCTGCAATTCGGTCAACGCGGTCTTGGCTTGTTGCCAGGCTTCGGCGTACCGATCGCGGAAGGCGGGATCGTCCAGCACCAGGTACTGGCGCGCGCTGCGCTCCATCGCCACGGTGCGTTCGGCCAGCCGCTGCGCCTGTTCGGTCAGGCGCACGGCCTGGCCGGCGGTCTCGCGGCTGTGGGTGGACATGCGCTCGAGCGTAAACAAGGCGTGCACCGAGGTGCCGCTGAGCAGGGCGGCAATCAACAGGAATGCCGCCAGCAACAACTGACGGAACGACAATCCCGGCAGCATCACCGGCCGGGCTGCGGGAGAACGAGACACCGGCTGTTGTAAGGCAGCTTGCTTGAGCATGAATCTTTCTCGCTAGGATGGATCATCATTGTAATCAACGACGAGGCGGAAGCAGAAAAGTATCTTATAACTTCTAGAAAATACTTCAAACCGAGGCCGACGCACAATCCCCGCAAAACACCCCTCGCCAGCAGCCCCAGCGGTTCCCGTATATCATGGCCGCAGCTCCGGACCGCCCGCCCTGCCGCCGTGTTTCGCGCAATTCAACGGCAGCATGCGCACCGATCGTCCGCAACATCCTCCCTACCACTACTCCGCATCACAATGGAACCTTCGAAGTCCAAGGCCGCCGATTCCGCCGCTGCCCCTCATATCGTCATCGCCGGTGAAGGCCTGCCGGCCGACAAGCGCGCCATCGCCGTCATCACGCTACTGATCGCCGTCGGCCTGGCCACGCTCGACACCGCCATCGCCAACACCGCGCTGCCGGTCATGGCGCGCGACCTCAACACCACCCCGGCTGCCTCGGTCTGGATCGTCACCGCCTACCAGCTGGCCATGATGGTGTCGCTGTTGCCGCTGGCCGCGCTGGGTGAAATCGTCGGCTACCGCCGCATCTATATTGCCGGGCTGGCGCTGTTTACGGCCGCGTCGCTGCTGTGCGCCGTGGCCTGGTCGCTGCCGGCGCTGACCGTCGCGCGCTTCCTGCAAGGCCTGGGCGGCGCCGGCATCATGAGCGTCAACACCGCGCTGATCCGCTATATCTACCCGACCCGCTCGCTCGGACGCGGGGTCGGCATCAACACGCTGATCGTCGCCATCTCCTTCACCATCGGCCCCAGCGTCGCCTCCGGCATCCTGGCGATCGCGCCGTGGCCGTGGCTGTTTGCCGTGAACGTCCCGCTCGGCATCATCGGCCTGGCGATGGCGATACCGTCGCTGCCGCACACGCCCAAGTCCACCCACCATTTCGACATCAAGAGCGCGCTGCTCAACGCCGCCGCCTTCGGCCTGCTGATCATGGCCATCGGCGAGGGCGCGCATCAGGCCGCGCCGAGCGTGGTTGCGCTGGAGTTCATCGCCGCGCTGGTCTGTGGCTACCTGCTGATGCGCCGCGAAGCCTCGCACCCGGCGCCGATGCTGCCGGTCGACTTGTTCCGCCGGCCGATGTTCTCGCTCTCGGCCATCACGGCGGTGTGCTCGTTCGCCGCGCAGGGTCTGGCATTCGTGTCGCTGCCGTTCTTCTTCCATCACGACCTCGGCCGCTCACAAGTCGAAATCGGTTTGCTGATGACGCCGTGGCCGGTGGCCGTCGCGATCATGGCGCCGATCGCCGGACGCATGTCGGATCATTATCCGGCCGGCATCCTCGGCGGCTTCGGCCTGGCGCTGCTGTGCATCGGCCTGATGCTGATGACGCTGATGCCGGCAACGCCGAGCGTGTTTGAAATTTCCTGGCGCATGTTCGTCTGCGGCATGGGCTTCGGCTTCTTCCAGTCGCCCAATCTGAAAGCGCTGATGACCAGCGCGCCGCCCCATCGCAGCGGCGGCGCCAGCGGCATCGTCGCCACCGCGCGGCTGTTCGGCCAGAGCATCGGCGCGGCGCTGGTGGCGCTGTGTTTCAGCATGTCCGAACTGCATGGTTCGCGCATCGCGCTGGGACTCGGCGCGGGTTTTGCAGGCGCGGCCTGTCTCGCTAGCTTCCTGCGTCTGCTGACCACTAATCCATACGCGCCGCCGGCGCCGAAATAAGTCCGCATTTTTCTTGCAAAACGATCCGTGCCGCATCAGCGCGGATCGTTTGCAACGACCGCCGCTCTTCTTTTTTCAAATCCCCGCGCAGTACAAATACAAGCCACATTCCCGGCAGGTTCTGCTACGATAAGGCCATGCAAAACGCTAAGCGTGAATCGCTGAAGTCCAGCATCCGCGCAAGTTTCAGAGCAGCAACATCCAACAAAAAGCGTCCACGGAGGACCGGTAGTGTTGAAGCGTATTGCACCCGATCAGTTGCGTCTTGGCATGTATGTCCAGGAGATCCCAGGCCCGTGGATGAACCATCCATTCTGGCGGGGTTCCTTCAAGCTGGAGAAATACGAAGACCTCAAGACGCTGCGTTCCGCCAAAATCGAACAGATCCTGATCGACACCACCAAGGGGCGCGACATCGTCATGGAAGACGAGCCCAAACCGACCGCGCCCGCTGCCGACGAATCGACTCCTGAAACTGCCGCCCCGGCCACAGTCGAACGACCCGCTGAAGCCTCCCGCCCGAGACAAGCCAAAATCGTCGTTCAGGTCGGCGCCGAGCAGGAACGCGTGCAAGCCGCACGCGTACTGACCGCGTCCAAAAAAGCCATCATGACGATGTTCAATGAAACCCGCATGGGCAAGGCACTGGACGTACGCCAGGCGTTGCCGGTGGTGCACGAAATCACCGCCTCGGTCGCCCGCAACTCCGGCGCCCTGATCAGCCTGGCGCGCCTGAAGACGGCCGACGATTACACCTACATGCATTCGGTGGCGGTCTGTGCGCTGATGATCGCGCTCGGCCACCAGCTCGGCCTGTCGCCTGAAGAAACACGCCAGGCCGGTATCGCCGGCCTGCTGCACGACATCGGCAAGATGGCGGTGCCGGCCGACATCCTGAACAAACCCGGCAAACTCACCGACGACGAATTCACCTCTGTCAAGAAACACGCACAAGCCGGCCACGCCATCCTGCGCGGCGTCGACGGCATCGGCGATGCCGCCCTCGACGTCTCGCTGCACCATCACGAAAAAATCGACGGCAGCGGCTACCCGTTCAACCTCAAGGGCAATCAGATTTCCATGGTGGCGAAAATGGGCGCGGTGTGCGACGTCTATGACGCCATTACTTCCAACCGGCCCTATAAGCCGGGCTGGGAGCCGGGCCATTCGGTCAAGCGCATGGCCAACAACCAGGGCCATTTTGACGAGACTATCCTCGAAGCGTTCATCAAGAGCGTGGGGATTTTCCCGACCGGATCCTGTGTGGTGATGCAGTCGGGCAAGGTCGGCATCGTGATCGACCAGCATCCCGGATCGCTGCTGACGCCGAAGGTGAAAGTATTTTTCTCGGCGCTGACGATGGCGCCGCTGCCGATCGAGATCATCGACCTGGCCACCACCCGCAGCGGCGACAAGATTGCCTCGCATGCGGATCCGGCCAAACTGCACCTGCCCAATCTGGAAACGATCTGGGCATCGGCTGCAATCGTCTGAGCGGCATCGCGTGAAAGCTTAGTCCCGGACTGCGAAGGCGCCGGTTTCAGCCAACTCCTCCAGCAACGCCACGGTGGCGCAACCCGACACGTCGTAAGGATTGAGCACGCCGGTGCTGGAATATTTCAGCAGCAGCGAGCGGTTGACCTTATCCAGCCGGACCTTGCCCATGGTCCACGATGAATAGCGGCGCACGCCGATCTCTTCATAGCAGAGCAGGATGACGTCCTTGTGGCGCGGGTCCTGCAACAGGCGCGCATACAGCTGGTTGACCTGCTCGCGGCCGCCTTCCAGCGCCTGCACGAAGACTTCCTCACTGTGACACAGCACACCGGTAATGCCGTTGCCGGGATTGTGGCGACGCGCGGTCGACAGGATGGCGTCGACCTGTTCCTGAGAGATCGGCGTACAGGCGCGGCTTGCATAGATCAGACGAACCAGCATGGTGATTATCCCTTCCGGATGAGTGCGAGGAATTCGCGACGCAGATTGGCGTCGCGCAGGAACGAACCGCGCATGACGCTGTTGATCATTTTTGACTCGGTGTCCTTGACGCCGCGCCAGTGCATGCAGAAGTGATCGGCTTCCATCACGATCGCCAGGCCGTCCGGCTGCAACTTTTCCATCAGCAGGCCGGCGACTTGCGACACGGCTTCTTCCTGGATTTGCGGACGGCTCATGATCCACTCGATCAGGCGCGCGTACTTGGACAGGCCGATCAGGTTGGAATGTTCGTTCGGCATCACGCCGACCCAGACCTTGCCCATGATCGGGCACAGGTGATGCGAGCAGGCGCTGCGCACGGTAATCGGGCCGACGATCATCAACTCGTTCAGGCGCTCGATATTGGGGAATTCGGTCACCGGCGGCGCCGGCTGGTAACGCCCGCGGAATACCTCCTGCAGATACATTTTGGCCACGCGCTTGGCGGTGTCCTGAGTGTTGTGGTCGCTCTCGACGTCGATCACCAGGCTCTCGAGCACGCCGGCCAGCTTGGCCTGGACTTCAGCCTGCAAGGCATCGAGCTCGCCGTCTTCAATGAAGGCAGAGATATTGTCGTTGGCGTGAAAACGAACGCCGGCAGCCTTGATGCGCGCGCGGATCCGCGTCGACACCAGTTCGTCGTGCAGGCTTGGTCGTGGTTGGTCTGTTGCCATTGTGGAATTGCGCCGCAAGGCGCAGTGCGAATGAAATTGACGCCATTATGCCCCGAAACGACGCTTTCATATGCGAGTCGCGGCAAGGCCTCGGTCCTGATAGACATCCACCGCATATCCTCATGCGGAAACAACGCTTAATTTCCCGCCGCACCGGTGCTATCGTCGGCGACGACCTTTCACTCATCGCCGGAAACCCATGCCCACTCTCATTTTCAAGCGCGCCATCGGTGCGCTGTTTGCGCTTACCCTGAGCCTCTCCGCCGCCACCTCGCATGCCGCCGCGCCGGCCGCGTATCCCAGGGAATTCCGCATCGGCTACCAGAAGGGCAACAGCCTGGTCATCCTCAAGGCCAGCGGCGAGCTGGAAAAGGCGCTGGCTTCCAGCGGTGTTGCGGTGAAGTGGTACGAATTCCCGTTCGGCCCGCCGATGGTGGAAGCACTCAACGCCGGCGACATCGACCTCGGCTTCGTCGGCTCGACGCCACCTGTCTTCGCACAAGCCGGCGGCGCGCCCGAGATCCGCTATGTCGGTTACGCCGCAGCCTATAAAGACAACTACGCCGTGGTGGTGCCGAAGGAATCGACCGCACGCCGCATGAAAGACCTGCAAGGCAAGAAGATCGCTGTCGCCAAGGGATCGGCCGGCCAGTACCTGCTGCTCAAGGCGCTGGAACAGGACGGCATGAAGCCCGATGACATCGTCTTCGCCTACCTGCAATACAGCGAAGCGCGCTCAGCCTTCGAACGCGGCGACGTCGCCGCCTGGGTGGTGCCCGATCCGCGCCTGGCCGACATCGAGCAGAACATCGGCGCACGACCGCTGGTGACCGCATCCAAACTGACGCCGCAATACAGCTTCTACGTCGCGCCGGCAAAATTCGCCGCGACCTATCCGGCCATCCTGCGCCTCACGCTCGACAAGCTCAACGACACCGAGCAATACGCAAAAGAACACGCCGACGAAACCGCGCGCTTCCTCGAAAAGGACACGCGCGTGCCACTCAAAATCTGGCAACTCGCACTGACCCGCCAGGCCTGGGGTGTGGCCTATCCACTGCCGCCCAACATCGTCGAGGCACAGCAGGAAGTCGCCGACACCTTCTTCCGCTACAAGCTGATTCCCAAAGCCGTGCAGATCAAGGATGCATCGGTTTCCGTCAAATAACGCGTCAGGTAAATCCATGTCTTCGTCAAAGCCCAAACAAATGCACCTCGGCGCCTTCCTCATGTCGGTCGGCCATCACGCCGCCGGCTGGCGTTTCCCCGGTGTCGATCCGGCCAACACCATGAACTTCGCCTATTACAAGAAGCTGGCGCAGACCGCCGAGGCGGGCAAGTTCGACCTGATTTTCTTTGCCGACCGGCTGGCGATTTCGGATCGCTTCGACAATCGTTTCGACACCACCGTGCGCTACCTCGCGCAGGCGCGGCCCGAGCCGATCTCGCTGCTCGGTGCACTCGGCGCCATCACCGACAAGATCGGTCTGGCCGCCACCGCCTCGACCACCTACAACGAGCCGTTCTTCCTGGCGCGCGCCTTCGCCACGCTGGACCACCTGACCGGCGGACGCATCGCCTGGAATATCGTCACCTCCACCAATGACGGCGAAGCGCTCAACTTCAGCAAGCAGGAACATCTGGAGCACGAAACCCGCTACGGGCGCGCGCACGAATTCCTCGACGTGGTCACCAAATTATGGGACAGCTGGGAAGACGATGCGCTGGTGCTCGACAAGGAGAATGGCGTCTACGCCGATCCGTCCAAGGTGCATTACCTGCATCACAAAGGCGACTGGTTCGGCGTGCGCGGCCCGCTCAACGTGACGCGTCCGCCGCAAGGCCATCCGGTACTGATCCAGGCAGGGTCATCGGATACGGGGCGCGACTTTGCTGCGCAGACGGCGGAAGTGATTTTCTCGTCACAGCCGCAGATCGCGGCGGCGCGCGAATTCCGCAACGACATCCGTGCCCGCGTCCTCAAATACGGCCGCACGCCCGACAGCATCAAGATCCTGCCCGGCGTGATGCCCATCATCGGCGCCACGCAAACCGAAGCCGAAGAGAAGCTGCGTCATCTGGAAGACCTGGTCCATCCGCTGGGCGGACTGGCGCTGCTGTCCGACAGCATGAACCACGACCTGTCGGTGTATTCACTGGACGAACCGCTGCCTGACCTGAAAGAGATTCGCGGCAATCAAAGCCGCTACAAGCTGGTGCAGGAAATGTCGAAGCGCGACAACCTGAGCCTGCGCCAACTCGGCAAACGCTTCGGCGGCAGCCGCTCGCACCGCGTGGTGGCCGGCACCGCCGAACAGATCGCCGACAACTTCGCCGAATGGTTCGGCAGCGGCGCCTGTGACGGCTTCAACCTGATGCCGGCTTACCTGCCTGAATCGCTGACCGATTTCGTCGAACAGGTCGTGCCGATCTTGCAGGAGCGCGGGCTGTTCCGGCGCGAGTATGAGGGCGACACCTTGCGCCAGCATCTGGGGCTGGAGCGGCCGAAGAATCGGTTTGCCTGAACAATTCAGCCGAACCTCAGAATGTCTCCCAATCGCCATCGGTGGAGCCGTGCACCAGTGCGGGCTTTCCGACAGGCGCCTGCACCAGTTTTTTGCGCACTGTCGGCGCGGCAATGCGTGGTGCGACCGTGGCCGGCTTCGCCAGATGCGGGACGTCGTTCACGTTGAGCCGGAACACGCCCACCACCTGCGCCAAGTTGGCGGACTGATCCTGCAGCGATTGCGCGGCAGCAGCAGCCTGCTCGACCAGCGCGGCATTCTGCTGCGTCACTTCGTCCATGTGCGTGATGGCCTGGTTGACCTGTTCGATGCCCGAGCTTTGCTCCTGGCTGGCGAAGCTGATTTCGCCGACGATGTCGCTCACGCGTTTGACACTGGCGACCACCTCGTCCATGGTGCTGCCGGCCTGCGCAACCAGCTTGCTGCCGATCTCAACCTTCTCGACCGAGTCGTCGATGAGCGCCTTGATTTCCTTGGCGGCGCCGGCCGAGCGTTGCGCCAGGCTGCGCACTTCGCTGGCCACGACCGCAAAGCCGCGGCCTTGTTCGCCGGCGCGCGCTGCTTCCACCGCAGCATTGAGCGCCAGGATATTGGTCTGGAAGGCGATGCCGTCGATCACGCTGATGATGTCGACGATCTTGCGCGAGGATGCGCTGATGGAGCCCATGGTGGTGACCACCTGCGCCACCACCGAGCCGCTGTGCGTGGCGACGTCGGAGGCGGTCGCCGCCAGTTGATTGGCCTGGCGCGCATTGTCGGCGTTCTGCCTGACGGTGGAGGTCAGCTGTTCCATGGTGGCGGCGGTCTCTTCCAGCGAACCGGCCTGCTGCTCGGTGCGGCTCGACAGGTCGAGGTTGCCGGTGGCGATTTCACTCGAGGCGGTGGCGATGGTGTCAGCGCCGGTGCGCACTTCCGAGACGATAGTCGTGAGACTGACGTTCATGTCCCTGAGTGCCATCAGCAACTGGCCGATTTCATCCTGCGAACTCACCTCGACATGGCTGCTCAGGTCGCCGGCGGCGACGCTCTGCGCCACCTGCACCGCGTGATTGACCGGCCGCGTGATCGAGCGCGTGATCCAGAACGCAAAGCCGCAGGCCAGCAGTACCGCGATGGCGGCCATGCTCAGCATGATGACGGTCTTGCTGTGATACAGGTCGCTGGCTTCGACACTGCTCTTGGCCATCACGATCGAGCCGCCCTTGATGAAGCCTTTGACGCGGTTGATGTAATTCTGCTGGTCGGTGCGCAGGGAGGTCAGCAGCAATTGCGACGCATCCATGGTGGCGCCGGTGGCGGCCAGCTTGAGAAATTCCTTCTGACCCTTTTCATAGGTCGCGCGCAGCGCTGAGATTTCGCCGAAGGACTTGCGTCCCATATCGCTCGAGAGCATCTGCTGAAGCGTAGTGAGGTTGGCGTTGATGCCTTTTTCGCCGTCTTCGATGCGCTGGATTTCCTTGAGCAGGGTGTCGTGATCATCGATCAGCAGGATGTTGCGCATGGCGATGGCGTTGTCGCTGATCTGCAGCACGATGTCGTTGGCGACCACCACTTGCGGATAGCGGTTCTTGACGATCAGCTGCGTGCCGTCGTGCAAAGCGCCGAGGCTCTGGATGCCCAGGCCGGTGATGCCGATCAGCAGCAGTACAACAAGTCCGAATGCCAGACCGAGCCGCGTGCCGAGTTTCAAATTAGTCATCTTTTTATGCTCCCCAAAAACAAACCGGCGCCGGGATGTCGGTCGGCGCCGGGTTGCATTGCTACGATGTTCGCGACTTAGAAGGAATGGTGCATACCTACTGTTGTCACCAACTGGCTGTCGCTGCCCGACACACCGGTAGCGCCGCCGGCGCCGGTGCCGTTCATGACCGCAAAGCGCGCGCTGCCGCCCGCACGTTGATATGCCGCCTGCACATAGAACTCGGTGCGCTTGGAGAACGCGTGCACATGGCTCAGGCTGAAGGTATTCCAGCGTGCGCTTTCCAGCTTGGACAGGCCGTAACCGAAGTTGAGCGTGTCAGCCGTTGCATAGCGCCAGGCTGCGCCGAGGTCGAAGTTCTTTTGCTTCGGCGTGACGCCGGTTGGCAACGAGATCTTGACCTGGGTGTAGTCGGCGTTCAAACGCACCGGACCGATGGTGTAACCAACGCCCGCGGCAGTGGTGCTCAGGCTGTTGAACACGGTCGCAGCGGTGCCGAGACCGAGGCTTTGCAGGAACGCGCCGCCGTAACCGGCCGCGCGGTTATTCAGCTTCGAGTACGCCAGTGCGGCGCGCAAAGGACCGTTGGTATAGGTCGCGCCGGCGCTGACGTTGCGGCCGTTGCTGCTGTCACCGGCAACTTCGCCGAAACCGTACATGCCGCTCAATTCCAGCCCCGCGAATTTCGGCGAAGTGTAGCGCACGGCATTGTCGAACTGGTAGGTGTTGGCCAGGCTGTCCAGGTTACCCGGATGGAACAGGTACCAGTTGGTCAGTTGATAGCCGTTGGACAGTTTGCCGACGTAGTCGAACACGATGTCGGGCATGTGGCCCATGCTCACCGCGCCGAAGTCGCCGGACAGGCCGACGGTGCTGTAGCGGTTGAACAGTTTGCCGGCTGTCGGCTGAGCGCCGGTGTCGGTGTAAAAACCAGTTTCCAATTGGAAGTTGGCCTTCAGGTTGCCGCCCAGATCTTCACTGCCGCGGAAACCGATACGGTCCGGCTGCATGGTGCCCTGATCCACACGCGTGACGGAACCGCCGCCAAGGTTGTTGATATATGCCACGCCGGCGTCGAGACTACCGTAGATCGTCACGTTGCTCTGAGCGAATGCGCTTGCCGCGAAGCCGGTGGCGGCGACGGCAAAGAGTACCTTCTTCATGAAAAACTCCCCTTCAATTAAGCACGGCTGACGCCGCGTTCACTGCTCTCATCTGCCCCGCGCCGATGAAAGGTGAATCCTGTAGAGCCACTAACAACACACCGCTGGCGGCGTTGCTTCTCCTTGCCGTACTCGCGTACTGTCTGTATCGGCGCGTCTTGCCAGCGGTGCGTTGTCAGCGGCTCTTCGCGGAGCGTTGGATCGGGTCTTTGTTTCACCCATGAATCAACGTTCCACAAAAATGTTCAGGCTCAAAAAAATGCCCGACGCTTGTGGGCATTTTTAGAGTGCTACTCAGAGGTTTCGAGAAAGCACCGATAGCAAGGCGCGCCGACGCAGACAGTGCGAATGCACGGTAAGGAGAAGCAACGCGGCTAACGGTGTTTTATCGGAACCTCCTACAGATCCAACACCAGGCGGCGTCCCTTGCAACCCGAGACACACACCATCATCATCTTGTTCGAGGCTTTTTCCGCCTTGCTCAGCACGCCGTCGCGATGCTCCGGCTCGCCTTCCAGCACCTTGGTTTCACAAGCGCCACAGACGCCTTCGCGGCAGCTGTGGTCGACGTCGAGACCGGCATCCAGCAGCGCGTCCAGCAGCGATTTACCGGCCGGCACCGTGACCGACTTCTTGCTGCGCGCCAGTTCGGCGACGTATTCATCACCCTGTACTGCTTCGACGTTTTCCGCCGCAGAGAAACGTTCGATGTGCACATTGGGCAGATCGAGTTCGGCGCAGATGGCTTCAAACGCATTCAACATCGGCGTCGGGCCGCAGCAATAGAAATGCGCGTCCTTCGGCTTGCTCGCGAGGAAAGCGCGCAGGTCCGGCGGCGTGCCTTTCTCGGCGTCGAAGTGGCTGCTCACGTCGGCCTGTTGCAGCAACTCGCCGGCAAATGCCGCTTCGGCACGCGAACGCGCGCAGTAGAGCAGCTCGGCCGACTTGCCCTTGCCGCGCAGGTAATTGAGCATGCAGGAGATCGGCGTGATGCCGATGCCGCCGGCGATCAGCACCGAATGCGCGGCGCTCTCGTCGACCGGAAAATTATTGCGCGGCGCCGAGATCGTCAGCGTCGCCCCGACGCGCAACTGCTCATGCACGTAGCGCGAACCGCCGCGGCTGTTGCGGTCGTTGAGCACGCCGACCACATAGCGATGACGCTCGGCCGGCGAGTTCAGCAGCGAATAACTGCGCACGATGCCGTTGCCCAGGTGCAGGTCGACATGCGAACCGGCTTCGAAGGCCGGCAGTTGCGCGCCTTCGGGCGAGACCAGCTCGACGCTGACGATGCCCTGCGCTTCAAAGCGCATGGCCTGGACACGGACGGAAAGAAGAGAGCTGCTCATAAAAAATCCAAATCAGGAAACTGCTTGCTGCAAATCGATGTCGAGCCGCGCGAACGCATCAACCTCGACCGTCAATTCCGGAAACACCAGGCCGCTGACTTCCACCAGCGTCGAACACGGATAAGGGGCTTTGAAGAAGTCGCGCCGCGCACGACCGACTTCATCCTTGTCCCCGATATCCTTCACATAAATCACCAGCTTGTAGATACTGCCCAGCGTGCCGCCGGCCGCCTCCACCAGATCGCGCACCTTGCCCAGCACCACCAGCGTCTGCTCGTAGGTCGACAGAACGCTGTTGCGCGAGGCCGGATGCGCGGTCATGCCCGACATGGCAATCTCATTGCCGATCACCAGGCAATTCGACCAGGTCGCGGTGGCCAGCTCGGCCACCTTGTCGGTCTTGATATGCTTCACAGTCTGCATCTGGACGGCGGTCATTGGTCAGGCTGCCTTCGCCGCTTTGTTTTCCTGAGCCGCTTCTTCGCGCGCCAGTTGTTCCTTGGCGAGGCTGCGCATGTGGCGGCGCAGGCGCACGATGCCCATGTCGTGCTGGTACAGCATCTCGCGCTGGTTGGCGTCGGGCTCCATCACTTCCAGCACCGCGCGGTCCTGCTCCAGCACGTTCCAGTGACGTGCTTCCAGGCGGTTGCGATAGAGGAAACGCCAGGTGTCTTTTTGCCAGCCGGTCAGCTTGCGGCAACGCCAGTGGAAGACGGCGGCGATGTTGTCGACGATAGGCGTGTAGCTGCCGACGATGACAAAGCTGCCGCCGGGACCGCCGGTCTTCGGATACGGAATCGCCAGGCGCATCCAGTGCAGGCCGGTGTCGGCCCATTCGGTCCAGTCGAAGTTGACGTCGCGCTGGCCTTCTTTTTCGAACACGAAGCCGATGTCGGTTTCACGGATGCCGAACGAGGCGGTGTTGTCGCCTTCGGCCATCGAGTGCGACTGCTTGTGCAGGAAGGTGCCGTGCATTGGATCCATGACGTTGTCCAGCACGTAGCGGTAGTCGCCCTTCCATTCGGTGTAGCACAGGAAGTTGGAATACTCGGGGCTGGTCAGTTCTTCCGGCAGTTGCAGCGGCGGCGGTTCGGCGATGTCGCTGCTGGCGTTGAACAGGAAGATCGCGCCGCAGGCTTCGGTGACGTGGTACGAACGGGTGGCTTTTGCGCCTTCCAGTTTGCAGCCCGGGCTGCCGGGCACGCTCATGACGACGCCGTCGAAACGCACTTGCACGCCGTGGTAGCCGCAAGCGATGCGGTCGCCCATGGCGATGCCCATGGACAGCGGCGCGCCGCGGTGCGGACAGTGATCTTCCAGCGCGTGCAGGGCGCCGTTGGCTTCGCGCCAGAGCACGAACTTCTTGCCGAGGCGGCGCAGCGACACGGGGCGCTCGGCGACGAATTCGGACGGGCAGATCGGGTACCACAAGTCTTTCAATCCAACGGCGAGGACTGCATCGACCGGATCATTGGCTGTCGTTCTCATTGACTATTCTCCTGAGGGTAGAGGTCGCCGGCTTAAGCCGCCAGGCGAGCAATCTCTTCTTGATAATTGGCTTCGGTCCAGACGCCGTTGTTGTACGGGCAGCCGGGACCGGTGCGATTGAGATGCGCGACCAGCGCCGCCAGCTCGGTGATGCCGGCGCCATACGCTCGCTCGATGGAATCGCCCAGCAGATCTTCATACTGGGTCGGCGCACGACGACGCGCCTGATGGGGATTGAGATAAACCTCTGTGACTGTTGCAACCATTATTGGCCTCCATTCTTGACGCGTTCGCGGATACGCTCACGCACAGGTACAAAATCGTAAGTCGGGTAGCATTCCGTGCGGAACACGCCCCAGGCGGAGCGTTCCAGCTCCACGTTCACCAGCGGCAGCAAGGCCGGCGGCAGTTCCAGCGTGACGATCTGGCCCAGGCCCATGGCCACGGTCCACGACACCACGCGCGTGCCTTCGACAGGAAAGCGATCCCACCAGCCGACCTTCTTCATGTGGGCCTGGATGTCTTCCAGATTCTTCGACTGATCGTGCTTGAGCAGCACGGTCAGCAGCATCAGCTCTGGCTTCTTGTCGATGTCGCTCATCATTCAGACCCTCAGACCGTTTCCGCGTCAGTTTCCACTTCAAGCGGAACCGACCAGGCATCGTAGCCGTACACCCAATCCGCATTGCCGCCTTCGCGCAGCCAGTTGTTGCCGCGCGAACCGATCTGGATCTTGCTGGTGCGTTCCAGACGCAGCTCTTCGTAGACGTGCAGCGCGTCGGCGATGCCGTCGACGGTCGTCACTTTTTCCAGGCAGCGCGCCAGCACCACAGCGTCTTCAATCGCCATGCCGGCGCCTTGCGCCATGAACGGCATCATCGGATGGCTGGCGTCGCCCAGCAGCGTCAGGCGCCCCTTGGACCAGTGCGGCAGCGGATCGCGTTCGTACAGTGCGGTCTTCAACACTTCGTCGCAGGCGTCCAGCAGCGCAGTGGCGTCGGGATGGAAGCCGGCGTAGCTGTCGCGCAGTTCCTGCACGCTGCCCGGCGTGGTCCATGATTCGAGGTGCCAGGTTTCCTGTGCGGTGGTGGCGAAGATGAAAATGTCTTTGCCGCAGTTGAGCGGGAAGGTGACGATCTGGCTTTCCGGATTCGGGCCCCACCATTTGGTGAAGGCTTGCAGGTTCGGCACCTGCGCCACGCTGCCAGCCGGAATCACGGCGCGGAAGGCGACGACGCCGGTGAAGCGCGGGCTTTCCTTGCCGAACATGGCGCTGCGCACGGCCGAGTGGATGCCGTCGCCGCCGATCAGCAGGTCGACCTTGTCGGTAGTGCCGTCGGTGAAGTTCAGCGTGACGCCTTGCGCGTCTTCGGTGATGGCTTCAGCGCGCTTGGCGAACTGCACGCGTTCGGCCGGGAACACTTCGGCCAATGCCGCCAGCAAATCGGCGCGGTGGATGGTCAGTTGCGGCGCGCCGTATTTCTTCTCGGCGGTGTCGCCCATTTCCAGGCGCGAGGTTTCTTCGCCGCTGTCCCACGTCCGGCTGATGCGATGAGTAGGGCGTGCGGCGGTGCGGCGTACTGCCGCGCCGATGCCGAGACCGTCCAAAGCGCGCACGGCATTCGGCGTCAGGTTGATGTCGGCGCCGACGCGCAGGAATTGCTTCGACTGTTCGTACACGACCACGTCGTGGCCGGCGCGATGCAGCGCGATGGCGGCAGTGAGGCCTCCGATTCCTGCGCCGAGGATGCCGATTTTGAAAGAAGACATGTGGCTTGCTCCGATTACTTGTGGGTCGGTTGACGGTCGGTCAGGAATTTCCCTGTCGGGCCTTGCGCATTCTTTTGACGGCGCGTATTGCCGTCGATGCCGCCGTCGATCGCCCATTCGGCGAACACGGTCGGGCCCGGTTCGAAATCGCGCGGCTCCCAGTCGGCGTCGAGCTGGTCTTCATCGGCGTAGTACTCGATCAGGCCGCCGGCGGGATTCTTGAAGTACCAGAAATACGCCGACGAGATCGGATGACGCCCCGGACCCAGTTGCGTATCCCAGCCCTTGCGCGACATGTGCATGCCGCCGCCGAAGACTTCGTGAATATCGCGCACGGTGAAGGCGACATGATTCAGGCCCGAACGCGCTTCCGGCGGTTGCAACAGGAAGATGTCGTGATGCCCGCCGACATCGGCGCAGCGCAGGAAGGCGCCGCGTTCCGGATAGCGGTCGGATGGCACGAAGCCGAAGTTCTCGCAGTAGAATTTTTCACAGGCCTTGACGTCCTTGACGAAGAACACGACATGGCCGACTTCGATCGGCGAGGCGTGGTCATAGACCGGGCTGCGCTGGTTGATGCGGTTCTTTTCGTTCCAGGTGTTCATGGTGGCGCACTCGACCTTGACGTCGCGCTTTTGCGAAACCTGGAAGCTCACCGCCAGGCCATTGGGATCCGTGCAGCCGACGCGCTTGCCGTCGCTGAAATAACCCGGCAAGTCCTTGATGCGCTCCGCAAACTTCGGCAGCACCTCGGCGGCGGACACCCCCCAGACCACTTCACGCAATGTCGGACCGGCCTCGATCGCAGGCGGCAAAGCCGGGTCGGCGCTGCTGCGCACGACCACGCGGCAACCGTTCTGCGATTCGAACACCAGTGCTTCAGCGCTCTCCTGCGCCAGCGTCATGCCCCAGTCGAGGAAGAACTGGCGGCAAGCCGGCAGGTCGTCCGCGCCGTAAGTGATTTCGTCGATACCCAATACATCCATTTGCTTCTCCTTGTTGCTGTCCGGTGGCGCTTAACTTAACTGAGCGCCCACGGCAGCGGATTTTCATTCAGTCCCCAATACATGGCCTTCTGCTCCATGTATTGCAGGATGCCGAGGCGGCCCTTTTCGCGACCGAGACCGCTGTCGCGCCAACCGCCGAACGGCGTCGAAATCGAGAACTGCTTGTAGGTGTTGATCCATACGTTGCCGGCCTGCACCGCGCGCCCGAAACGCCAGGCCTTCTTGTAGTCGCGCGTCCAGATGCCGGCCGCCAGCGCGTACACGCTGTCGTTGGCTTGCGCGATCAGATCCTCTTCGTTGTCGAACGGCATCGCCACCAGCACCGGGCCGAAGATTTCTTCCTGGCAGATGCGCTGGTCGTTGGTCACGCCTTCGATGATGGTCGGCGCGTAGTAGTAACCCCGTGCAAACTGATCGCCTGCAAGACGCGTACCACCGGTGCGGATGCGGCCGCCGTCGGCAACGCCGATGGAGACGTAGGACTCGATGCCTTCGCGATGGCGCGCGGTGATGAGCGGGCCCATTTGCGTGCGCTCGTCGGCCGGATCGCCGACGCGCAAGGCCGCGGCACCTGCCGCCAGGCGTTCCATGAAGCTGTCGTAGATGCCGCGCGCTACAAAGAGGCGCGAGCCGGCGATACAGGATTCGCCCGAGCTGCTGAAAATGCCGTACAGCACACCGGCCACGGCATGATCGAGGTCGGCGTCATCGAACACCATGGTGGGCGATTTTCCGCCGAGCTCCAGCGAGACCGGCATCATCTTGTCGGCGGCGATGTGGGCGATGTGCTTGCCGGTGGTGGTGCCGCCGGTGAAGGACACGCGCTTGACCAGCGGATGCAGCGTGATGGCGTCGCCGATCACGGAGCCCTTGCCGGGCAGCACGCTGATCATGCCTTTCGGTACGCCGGCTTCTTCACAGATCCTGGCCAGTTCCAGCGCCATCAGCGGTGTGACTTCGGCGGGCTTGACCACCACGGCGTTGCCGGCCGCAAGCGCGGGCGCCATCTTTTGCGCTTCGCTGGCGATCGGCGAATTCCATGGCGTGATCGCAGCGACCACACCCATCGGTTCGTAGACGCTCATGGTCAGGTTGTCGCCGCGCATCGGCGTGATGGTTTCTTCCAGTGTCTCGCAGGCAGCGGCGAAGAATTGGAAGGTCGCGGCAGCGCTGCCGACCAGGTTGCGCGTCTCGGTGATCGGCTTGCCGTTGTCGAGGCGTTGGCGTTGCGCCAGCGCTTCGCCGCGTTCGCGGATCAGCTGCGCGACGCGGTAAAGGACGATGGCGCGTTCATGCGGCTTCTTCTGCGCCCAGCCGCTGGTGCGGAAGGCGCGGTCGGCGCCGACGATGGCTTCTTCGACGTCGGTCACGCTGGCTGCGTTCAGATAGGCAACCGCTTCGCCGGTGGCCGGGTACAGCGTGGCGTAACGGTCACCGCCGCCCAGGCGCCATTCACCTGCGACGCAGATCGGCAGTGTTTCGTTGAGATTCAGTTCAGTCATGATTGCTTGTTCACATCACTTAAATGGACAGCGCATGTGCACGATTACCGAGCGCACGCACCACACTGAATACGGTCAGCGCCGAGGTCTTCGGATTGGCCGCCAGCGGCTTGCCGCGCATGGTCAGTTCGAAGCCGCCGAACTCGCCCTTGGCTTCGACGTGATGGACGTTTTCCGTCACACCCGGATCGGCGTACAAACGCACTTGCGTGTGATCGAGGCCAAGGCCGGCCAGCGACAGGGTCGCAGCGACGTTGGCGTTCTTCGGATACAGGCGCGCGGCTTCGCGTGCGGTGCCTTCGAAGATCACCGTTGCCACAGTCAGGTTGGCAAGATCAAAAGGTCCGTCAGCCGGCGTGTCTTTCCACGCGTGCGGCGGCTTGCGTCCGGTGTAGACCACCGACTCCAGGCCGCCGACGCGCGCCGCCGACAAGGCGTCGATGGCACCGATGGCGCCCGACAGCAATTGCACCTGGGTCTTGCCTTCGCGTGCTGCGGCTTCCAGCTTTTCGACCAGGCCGGGCTCCGACAGCGCGCCGATCGACACCACCATGCAGGGGATGCCGCGCAGCAGCGCCGGGATGATGTGCTCTTCGATCGCCTGGTGGCCGGCGCATTCGATCAGCAGATCGGGACGGTCGTCGCCGAGACGGGTCTCGACGCGCGCCTTGGGCGCCAGCGACGACACCACGGTGCGGGCGTTCGCCATGTTCGCCTCCGGGACGATGACGACATCGAAGGCGACTTCCGGATCGCTTTTCAGCAGCTCCATCACGCCGACGCCAATGGCGCCGCAACCGATCATCGAAACATGCAGCATGGGTTTCTCCTCAGTTTCTTCAGACGGCTGCGGTAGCTGCAGTTTTGCTCGTGGCGATGGACGCTGCGGCGGCTTCCGCTGCCGCTTTTTCCGTCACCGGCGGACCGGCAAAGGCGGTCTTGAAACTGCCGATGGTCAGCATGTCGATTTCGAGCAGGAAAGGACCGGACTCGGACAACGCCGTCTTCAACGCGCCTTCGACGTCGGCCAGGTTGCTCACGCGGGTGTGGCGCAGGCTCAGCGCCTGCGACAGCTGCGCGTAGTCCGGCGTGTGCAGGTCGACGTAGTGGCGGCGACCGCCGTATTGCACGTCCTGGATATTCTTGATGACGCCGTAGCCCTTGTCGTTCATCAGCACGATGACCATGTCGGCCTTCTCTTGCACGGCGGTCGCCAGCTCACCCAGGTTGAGGATGAAGCCGCCGTCGCCGGCCAGCGTGAAGGTCTTCTTGCCGGAGGCGGTGACCGCAGCGCCGATGGCGGCGCCGATGCCCATCGCCAGGCCCTGGCCGATACCGCCGCCGAGCGCATGCACGCCGGCCAACGGATCGAAGATGCGCAGATAGCGATTGCCCCAGGTGCTGTTCGAGACAGTGACGTCGCGCACCCAGTTGAATTTGCGGCCGGCGGCTTTTTGCACTTGCTCGACCAGCGCGCTGTAAGGACCGAGGCCGTCGACCAGTCCGGCGACGGCGGCGTCGCGCGCCTTTTGCAGGTCGCCCATGAAGGCCGGATCGATCTGGATGGCGCTCTTGCGTTTTTCGAGACGATCGGCCAGGCCTTCCAGCGCCAGCGCTGCATCGCCGCAGACGAAGTGGTCGCTGTTGTAGCAGCGGCCTTCGGCCGACGGATCGGCGTCGATGCGGTACAGCGGGCGCGGCAGTTTCAGTTCGTACTTCAGTGTTTCATTGCCGCGCAGGCGCGAGCCGATCACGACGACGGCGTCGCAGGTCTGGTAGAAGTTTTCGACAGGCTTGTGCAGGTTGAACGACCCGAGCGAGCGCGGATCGTCTTCCGCCACGATGCCGCGGCCTTGGGTGCTGGTGACCACGCCGAAGCCGAGCGCGAGCAAACGCTGCACCTGCTTGCCGGCCTGGCGCGCACCGCCGCCCAGCCACAGCAGCGGACGCTTGGCCTTGAGCAAACGCTCGGCCAGTTCGTCGAGCGCATGTTCGGACGGCGCCTGCACGGCGATCGGCAGCGGACGCAGATCGGACGGCATCGGGATCAGCGCCGCCTGGATGTCGATGGGAATCTCGACGCTGACCGGACCCATCGGCGGCGTCAGCGCGGTTTGCACGGCCAGCTTGATGGTGCTGACGGCGGTCTCGGTGCTGCGGATGCGGAAGGCGGCCTTGGAGATCGCTTTCAACATCGACAATTGATCCGGCGCTTCGTGGATGTACGCCAGGCTCTGGTCGAGGTAAGGCGTTTCGATCTGGCCGGTCAGGTGCAGCAGCGGCGTGCCTGCGGTCAGTGCTTCGACCATGGCGCCGGCGGCGTTGCCGGCAGCGGTGCCGGTGGAGGTCAGGCAGACGCCAAGGCCGCCGGTGGTGCGTGCATACGAGTCAGCCATGTTGGCGCCGCCGGCTTCTCCGCGTGCCGGAATGAAACGGATCTTGCCGCGCTCGCCGAAGGCGTCGAGGATGGGCATGTTGTGGATCGAGATCACGCCGAACGCCGCCTTGACGTCGCATTGTTCGAGGAAGGCGGCGATGGCGCAGCCGACGGTGACTTGTTCTGTTGGTTGGTTTTGCTTAGGCATGGCGGGAAAGTCCTCCTGAAACATCGATGTGGCTGCCTGTTGTGTACGAAGAAAGCGGTGTCGCGAGAAAAACGATCGCGCGGGCGGCTTCCTGTGGATGACCGAGACGGCCGAGTTGAATATTCTTTTTTTGCGCCAGCGCCCGGGTCCATTGTTCCCAGGACAGGTCGAGGTCGGCGCCGGTGCGCGCCTCGTAACGGCGACGCCATTGGCCGGATTCGACCAGGCCGATGAGGATGCCGTTGACGCGGATTTTCTGTGTACTGAATTCAGTCGCCAGCGAGCGCACCAGGTTATGGATGCCGGCGCGCGCGGCCGAGGTCGCCACCATGTGCGGCTCGGGCTGGATCGCCAGCAGCGAATTGACGCAGACGACGGCGGCTTCGCCATGGGCGGCGCTCATGCGTTGCAGCTGCGGCTGGAAGGCGCGGGTCGGATAGATCACCGAGAAAAATTTCAGGCGCAGCTCTTCGGTCCAGGCCGCATCTTCGGTATCGGCAAAGGTCGACACGCGGCCCTGGCCGGCGTTGTTGACCAGCATCGAGACCGCGCCGAGATTTTCTTCCACGGCGACGGCGAAGGCTTGCACCTGCTCCTGCGACAACACGTCGCAGACCGACGAAAACAATTTCGCTTGCGGAAAGCGCACGCGCAATTGCGCTTCCACCTGTTGCAAACGCTCCTGGTTGCGGCCGCAAAACGCGACTGCCGCGCCGGCTTCGAGCAACAGCTCGACGGTCGCCAGGCCGATGCCCGAAGAGCCGCCGGTAACGACGGCGACTTTGCCTTCGAGTTGAATCATGCTCATTGCTGTTACTCCCGCCACATATTGACGACCTTGCCCGACTTTTGCGGGGCATGGTCGAGCAGGCGCGACAGTTCGTTCGCGGTGTCGCGCACCTTGACCACGATCAGGTCGAGTTGATCGGCTTCGATGTGCGGCGACGGGATCGTCGCGCCCATCGCGGCCACCACCTTGCCCGAGTGATCGCGCACCGGCGCGGCGATGGTGGAGATGCTGGTTTCGAAGAAGCCTTCCTGCAGCACATAACCGCGCTGCTTGTCGTTCTGCACCATGTCGAACAGCTCGACCACGGTCTTCGGTGTGTTGCTGGAGAAGACTTCCAGGTGTTCTTCCGGATACAGGTCGCGCAGTTCGGCCAGGGTCAGGTCTTCCAGCAGTACGCGGCCGAGCACGGTGGCGTGTGCCGGCAGACGGGTGCCGACGTTGACGTGGCTGGCGAACGCGGTTTGCGTGACCGACTTGGCGACGTAGACGATGGAGCGGCCGTCGCGCACGACCAGGTTGCAGGAGTAGCCGATTTCGTCGCGCAGGCGATCCAGCAGCGGACGACCGATCTCGGTCAGTTCCAGCGAGGCCAGGTATTCGAAGCCGAGGCGCAGCACGGCCATGCCGAGGCGGTAGTCGCGGCCGCCGTCGTTGCGCTCGACGAAGCCCATGCGTTCCAGCGTGGTCAGCAGGCGGAACACGGTGGAACGCGGTACGTCGAGACGGCGCGCGAGTTCGGGCGCAGACAGGGTCTTGTCCTGGCGGCTGAACTCGCACAGCAGGCGCAGGCCGCGCTCCAGGCCTGGAACGAGGTATTTCTCTTGCGATTCTTCTTCTGGCAGCACTGGTTTGTTCATGATTTTTGTTTTAGGAAAGTTGATAAAGATGACCACTGAGCTGGTGACGTATCGCTGCTGCTACCGCTCCGGCTTGTTCGATGTAGCAGGCGTGGCCCGCATTGTCGATCAGATGGAAGGGCAAATTCAAATTCCAGGCCAGTTCGCGGCTGTCGTCGGCCGTGGTAACCACGTCCTCGGCGCCGCAGTACACCGTCGCCGGCACGTGGCCCAGCATGCCGTTGGGCGCATACGCCTGCAGCGCGTCGCCGCACAGCATGTGCACCGCCTGCGTGTAGCCGGCCGGATTGAGCCACTGAATGTTCCAGCGCACCCAGGCGCGTTCGGTGTTGCCGGCCTGCGCCGACAACATGCGCGCCGGGCTGCGTTCGGCCATGCCTTCTACGCCGATGGTACGCAGGACCTCCAGGCGTTCCTGCGCAATCTGCCGGCCGCGTTCGCGTTTGGCGTCGCTGCCGTAGCCTTGCGCCGGGCTGATCAGCAGCAGGCGCGAGGCGCGCTCGCCACCGCCGCCGACATAGGCCGCCGCCATCATGGCGCCGAGCGAGTGGCCGACCAGCAGGCAGTTGTCGACGCCCAGCGCTGCCAGGAACAATTCCAGTCGCGCGGCGTAGTCGGCGGCGCTCGGCTGCATCTGCGGCAGCGCGGTCGAACGGCCGTAGCCAGGCGCGTTCCAGGCGATGACCTGGGCGTCTTTTTCCAGGCGCAGCGCGCATTGCAGCCACGACGCTGCGCCCGAGCTGATGCCGTGCAACAGCACGATCACCGGACCGCGTCCGCACGAGCGATAGGACACGATGCTGCCGTCACCGAGATCGACGGTGCTTTCCGCGAAGCGTCCCTCGAGCAGGCTCAGGGAATCCTTCAGCGTATCGGCGCAGGTGACGGAGGCGGGTGCGTGCGGAGTCATGTCGGTTTCCGTTACGCTGAATCAGCCGCGCTTGATGGAAGCCAGCGGATGGTCCGCCGGATAGGTCGGCGTGATCGGCTTCTTCGCGCCCAGCATCACGCACATCAATGCGTCTTCGTCGCCGATGTTGATTTCTTCGCGATACACGCCGGGCGGCACCGACACGACGTCGCGGTCGGTCAGGATGGTTTCGAACCGCTCGCCGTCTTTTTCCAGCACCAGCTTGAGCTTGCCGCGCAGGACGAAGAACACTTCTTCCACATCGATATGCAGGTGCGGCGGACCTTCGTGGCCGGCCGGGATGATCATGGTGGAGAAGGTGAAGTGTTCCGACGGAATCACGTTGGTATCGACCGCGACGCCGGTGCCGCCGGTGCCGATGTAGCGCATCTGCGCACGGCGGAATTTGGGGTCGTAGTCGGCCTGGAACTTCAGCGCATCCCAGTCGTACTTGCGCGTCGACAGGCGCGCCACGCGCGATTCCATCCAGTCGCCGAAGCTGCTGCCTTCAGGCTGGTCCCAGCTGCGCTTGACGTTGTTTTGTTCGGACATGTCGGTCATTCTTTTCTCCTTGGTGGGTCGGGAAGATCTCATTAATCAATTCGTCAATTCGTCAATTCATCACGAAGCCGCCGTTGACGGCCATGACTTGTCCCGTATAGAAGCGGGACAAATCGGACAAGGCAAAGAGCACGGCGCCGCAGACGTCTTCCGGCAACTGGTCGCGCTGGATGGCGCGGCGGTCGTGGTAAGTCTGGTGGCGTTCCTTCGGTACGTATTCGGTGGCTTCGACCAGCGTCAGGCCCGGCGCCACGGCATTGACGGTGATGTTGTCGCCGCCCAGTTCGCGCGCCAGCGAACGCGTCATGCCGATCACCGCGCTCTTGCTGGCGACATAGGCCAGCAGGTTGGTGGCGCCCCACAGCGGCGTGTCGGAAGACAGGTTGACCACGCTGCCCCGGCCCGACGCGCGCAAGGCCGGCAGGCAGGCGTTGGTCATGAGCCAGGTGCCGCGCACATTGACGTCCATGACCTTGTCCCACATCTCGATGGACAGTTGCTCGGTGGTCTTGCCGCCCGAGTTGGTGATCGCGGCGTTGTTGACCAGACCGTCGAGGCCGCCCAGCCATTGCACCGATGCCTTGGCGCAGGCGTCGATGGATTGCGGGTCGGCCAGGTCGACGGTGAAACCGGCAACGCTCAGTCCGCGCTGTTGCAGGCCGGCGACTGCGCTCTGCAAGGTGTCTTGCAGGATGTCGGCCATGGCCACGCTGGCGCCGGCTTCCGCCACCGCAGTAGCGAAGGCCAGCCCCAGGCCGCGCGCCGCGCCCGTGATCAGGATGCGGCGACCGGCCAGCAGTTGGTTTGGTGAAGTCATTTCGCGTGGCTCCATCAGACCGTGCTGGTGTGCACTTTAGGCAGGTAATGCAGCACGCGACGCTCTGCCCAGACCACGGCGCCGTAGGTGACGATGCCGATCAGCGTCAGCGCGCAGATGGCGACGAACACGGCGGCCGTGTTGCCCTGCCCTTCGCCGTCGACCAGCAGGTAACCCAGACCTTGATTGCCGCCCACCAGTTCGCCGACGGTCACGCCGATGACGGATAACGTTGATGCAATGCGCAGACCGGAGAACAGCGCCGGCAGGGCCGAACGGAACTCAACCAGATGGAAGATCTGCCAGCGGCCGGCATTGAGCGTGCGCACCAGGTTGACCATGTCGGGATCCACCGTGCGAACTGCAGACAGCACGTTGATCATGATCGGGAAGAACACGATCAGCACGGCGACGATGATCTTCGGGTAGATGGTATAGCCGAGCCACATCACGAACAGCGGTGCAAATGCGACCTTCGGTGCGATCTGCAGGGCCAGGATGTACGGCGACAACATGGCTTCGGCACGCGGCGACAGACCCAGCGCGACGCCGACGGCCAGGCCGAGCAAGGCGCCGAACAGGAAGCCGAACACCACTTCCATGGCGGTGATGCCGAAGTGCGTCAGCAGGTCATTGTTGTTCCACATGACCACCGATTCCTTGAGCACGTGCGACAGGTTCGGCAGGATGTATTCCGGCATGCCGAGCCAGCCCGGGCCCCATTGCCATGAAGCCAGGAACAGGACCAGCACCACCAGGCTGCCGCAGACGGTGCGCGCGCGCTCATTGAGCAGTGGGCGTTTTACCTTGGCGATGGTGCTTGTCTCTGGCGCAGGCGTAGTCATGGGATTGGCTGTAGTAGAGGTATCCATTTATCTGGCTGTTCCGACGAATTGATTGGTGAAGAGTTCGTTGACCGGCGTGGCCTTGGTCACGATGCCTTCGCTGACGTAGAACTTCTGCACGCTGTCCATGCGGGCGGCGTCGATCTGGCCCAGGGTCTTCTGGCCGGCGTAGACGTATTTGCGATACATCTCGAAGGTGGCTTCGATGCTGGCTTCCTTGCCCTTGTAGGCAGGCAATGCCGCAACGTAATCGGTGGCGGCGGCTTTCGGATCCTTCATGATGTCCTGCATGCCGCGCAGGGTGGCGCGCACCAGGCGCTTCAACAGTTCAGGCTTGTTCTTGATGGTGTCGTCGGACGCCAGGATCGCCTGCGCCATGCTCTTGAAGCCGCCGTTGTCGAGCAGCTCGACCTTGGCGCCGGCATCGGTCGAGTTGACGATCCAGTCAGGCACGCCGGCAAATGCCGAGGCCTTGCCTGCGGTGAACACCTGCCATACGCCCGCAGGACCGGCGGCCTGGATCTGCAGGTCGGTCTTGGACAGGCCGGCGGTCTTGAGGCTGCCGAGGAAGGCGTAGTATGTCGTGTCGGTGTACGACATCACGGTGACGGTCTTGCCCTTGAGGTCTTTGAGCGACTTGATGTTTTCGTTGGCGTTGGCGGCAACCATGGTGATCGAGCCTGCACCGAGGACGGCGATGGCCTTGACCGGAATGCCGTTGGCGCGCACCACGATCGGTGTGTCGCCGATGGCGCCGCCGATGACGGCATTGCCGGCGCCGATCTGCTTGGCGACGTCGACGCCGCCCTTGGCGACGATGAAGTTGATCTTGAGGTTTTCGTCAGCGTAATAGCCCTTGTGCTGCGCCAGCACCCACGGCGCGAAGGCCGGCGAATTCGGCGGCGCCGGCAGCAGGTAGGTCACTTCTTCCGGGGCGGCCTGGGCGATGCCCGGCACCACGGCGGTGGCGGCGAATGTCGTGGCGACGGCGGCGCTCAGGACCAGCTTGCTGCAGAAAGAGGCGAGAAATTTTTTCATGCTTGCTTCACTCCTAATGTTCGGTGGTGATCAGGTTGGATGTTGGATGTTCGGATACGTCTGCTGAATTAGTGCAGCTCGACAGTCTCTTTACCGACTTTGAGCAACTCCATCAGGCGGCCTTGCAGCGGGCCGATTTCCGGCAGCTTGCGGCGCTCCAGCGGGTTGTCGCGGAAAGGCAGGTTGACTTCGATCTCTTCGATGATGGTGCCGGGACGTTCGCTCATGACCAGCAGGCGGTCCGACAGTGCGATCGCCTCGACCAGGTCGTGAGTGATGAAGAGCGCGGTCTTTTTCTTCTCGAACAGCATCTTGGCCAGGTCCTGCTGCAAGACCATCTTGGTCTGCGCATCCAGCGCCGAGAATGGCTCGTCCATCAGCAGCACTTGCGGATCGACCGCCAGCGTGCGGGCCAGCGCAGCGCGTTGGCGCATGCCGCCGGACAATTGATAGGGATAGTGTTCTTCAAAGCCCTTGAGGTGGCACTTGGCCAGCAGCTCGTCAGCGACGCGCTTGCGCTCGGCGGCATTGACGCCGTCGATTTCCAGGCCCAGCGAAACGTTGGCGCGAATATTGCGCCATGGCATGAGCAAGTCTTTTTGCAGCATGAAGGCGACGTTGCGGACCGGCTTGGTGACGCGCTGGCCGCCGACGATGACTTCGCCGGAAGTCGGCAGGTACAGGCCCGCGCCCATGTTCAGCAAGGTGCTCTTGCCGCAGCCGGACGGGCCGATGATGGAAACCACTTCGCCGCTGCGGATCGACAGGTTGACGTTGGTGACGGCAGCGCGCGGCTGGGAAGTCTGGCGGTCGACGAAGCTCTTGCCGACGTTGCGAAATTCGATTTCGATCATGATGCCTCTTGGTTAGTTACTTGTTGCTTTGGCGCCCTCGCGCCTAATTACGTGACATTTGCTGAAGCCGGCGACCGGTAGGTGGCTGGTGCGGCACAAACGCCAGTTGTCTCATATATAAAACCACAAACCAAATGCGAGATATACGAATCAAATATAGCAGATATTCGGTAAAAAGATAGTGCTTTTTGTTTCATATATGGTTTGATGATTTATATAAGAACTGTTTTCCTTTTATCGCAAGGTTTGTGCCACACGAAAATCGGCAGTTTTGTCTCATATTTCAGACGTCCATTCACCAAAGAAACGCGCTGACGCGCCGCACCGGTGCGGTTTGCACCAATTCCAGCCAACATTGGCCGCGGCTTCAGGAGACGGAAATTGCCGGATCGGCAGTGAATTCCGCTGGCATGGCCATGGCGATACGCATCGTCTTCACATTCCTTGAGGAATCTTCACGCGTCTTGAGAGGCGTTTTCGCTGATTTACAGCGCATTAACTTCCGCTTACAGGCTTTGCCACGATGATTGCCGCGAGGGCCTGTCCTTTGCAGGACCCGTTGCCGGTTATCGGTTTTTATCGGTTTGCCAGGGGGGAAGATCATGATTCAGGGACGCATCGCCTACGTTGCTTTGGGTGCAGGACTTTTATGTGTATTAAGCGGGTGCAGCAGCCCGCCGACGATGGTGCAGGGACCGACCAGCGTGCGGCCGGCTTATCCGGTGGCCAACATCGAGAACAACGGTGCGATCTTCCGCGTCAGCAGTGCGCAGCTGTTTGAAGAATCGACCACGCACTACGTCGGCGACATCCTCAAGATCGAGATTGCCGAGTCGCTCACCGGCAGCAACAAGTCGACCACCTCCAACAGCCGCGACACCAGCCTCAAGCAAGTCGGCCCCGGCGCGGGCTCATCCATGAGCGGCTTGCTGGCGTCGGTCTTCAACATCAACGCGACGGCCACCGGCAGCGATTCCTTCAAGGGCACCGGCCAGACCGACAACAGCAACAGCATGACCGGCAGCCTGATGGTGTCGATCATCGAGGTGCTCCCCAACGGCAACCTGGTGGTGGCCGGCGAGAAGCGCATCGGGATGAACGGGTCAATCAATACCTTGCGGTTTTCGGGGGTGGTGAGGGCGCGCGATATTCGCGGGGGGAATGTGGTTTCTTCCAGCAATGTTGCTGATGCGCGGCTGGAGCAGGTTGGAGGAGGAACTGTGGCGGATGCCAATTCGCAGGGGTGGATGCAGCAGTTTTTCAGGAGTGTTTTGACGTTTTGGTGATGAGGGTTTAGCGCTGCTTTTTGAGAGCGGCGTTTTGTTCCGACTTGCTGTGTGTTGTTGCTGATGCTGCTCTTTCTTCGATCAACCCTTCGCCGGGGGTAGCCCGGCAGCTACTCACTTTTCTTGTCTCGCCAAGAAAAGTAAGCAAAAGAAGCGACCGCTGGTTCGTAGCCCCCTGCGGGGGTTCCCGGCGTCGTCAGGCGCAAATCGGGAGGGGAAACAAACTCGCTGCGCTCAGACAAGTTTCCCCTCTTTATCCGATTTGCACCTGCCGCCACCGGCTACTCGCAAGCGGACTTCCAGACTGGCTCGCTGCGCATCGCCAGGGGACAGAGATGATTTGACGGTCACCGTTATTCGCTATCGCTAAAAAAACGAAAGAACGAGAATCACGATGCCGCAGGCGAGCCACCCAAGGCAATGCGGAGCGAGCCGAGGAAGAATTCCGCTTATGAGTCGCCGTTGGTGACGTGCTCAAATCGGATAAAGAAGGGAAACTTGTCTGAGCGCAGCGAGTTTGTTTCCCTTCCCGATTTGAGTACGGCGCCAACGGGCACCCCGAAGGGGCGGCGAATCGTTGCGTTGGAGCAGTGCTCCAACCCTTTCTTTGCTTACTTTCTTTGGCGAAGCAAAGAAAGTGAGTAGCCGCCGGGCTACCCCCGGCAAAGGTTGATCGAAGAGAAAACAGAATCAGCTACCGGCAAAGGCCAGTCGGAACAACCGACAAAGATTCAAGACCCGCCAAACACATTCGACGCCCCCACACTATTAGTAGCCTCCACCACCGGATTACTAATCAACAAGGCATCCACCACCGGCCCCAGCTTGCTCCCCGTAGAAGACCACTTGTCCTGCGCAATCGCCCCCATCTTGTAAGAAGCGCTGCCCACCACCCGCCCCTCCTTGCGCAAGGTCACCGACGCAAACGTCAGGTAAGGCGTATAGGCATTGCTGAAGGTCTTCATGTCCCATTTGACGAAAGCCGCATACGCCAGCGTCATCGAACAACTGCCCGGCTGCGTACCCGCGTCGTACACGCGGCTCGGCACGCCGTGGCGTTGCAGTTCGCTTTGCAGGCTGGGGACGAAATCACTGAGCGCCACCGCACCGTTCCACTCGATGCAGATCTCCTTGATCGGCGCGTGCGCGAAGACGATGGGATTCTGCGGTGTGGCCGGCGTCATCGACGACACGCCGGAGATGGCCGAACCTAACAGGTTGGCGGCTTCCACGATCGGACTGGGCGACATGACGACGCAGCCCGATAGAGAAAATGCTGAAGTGGCGCAGACGGAGACGAAGAGAATTTTGATCATGGCGGCGACCGGTTCGACGATGAGTGAAATTCATCATATCCGCCGATGTTCCCGGGTTCGCGCGCTTTTACCCTGATTTACGCTATGCCGAACACGGCTTTACACTCGCCGGTTTTCGGTAGCCGGTCCGCGACGATGGCACAATGGACGCTCCGATTTTCAGGAGAGCCACCATGCGCACATTGCTGTCCACCATTACGGTCGCACTGTTAGCGGCGACCACGTTCAACGCCCACGCCGACACGCTCAAAAATGAAACCGAAGTACGCCAGCTCGCCGACAAGGTCATGGCCGCCGCCGGCAAGGGACAAACCGACGACGCCTACGCGGCAATGACCCCGTACACGCTGACCGACATCAACACGCTCGACCGCGCGCGCCTCAGCAACCGCACTTCGCGCATGCAGCTGGAACAATACATCGGCGGATCGGTAGGCTACGAATTCATTCGCAGCGAAAAGGTGGGCGAGTCGCTGCTCAAGCTGGTCTATATAGAGAAGGCCGAAAAGCAGGCGATTCCCTGGCAATTCATTTTCTACAAGACCAGCTCTGGCTGGGCATTGAGCAACTTCAGCAACGGCGACAACATCAACAGCCTGTTCAGCCGTTAATTATTGAAACGCGCGCAACGGACTCAGATCGTCGCTGACGATTTCGGTAGCGACGCCGGCGATCTTGTCGGCGATCAGCCGGCTGGAACCGCAGGCCGTGGTCCAGCCGTTGGAGCCATGACCGGCGTTGAGATAGAGATTGGAAAACGCCGTCGCGCCGATCAGCGGTGCGCCGTCCGGCGTCATCGGACGCAGGCCGGCCCAGTAGCTGATGCCGCTCATGTCGGCGCCGCCCGGGAACAGCGAGCTCAGCGACTTGACCGCGGTGGCACAGTCGCGCGGCGTCACTTTCGTGTCCCAGCTGCCGATCTCGGCGGTGCCGGCGGCGCGGATGTGCGAACCCATGCGCGTGATAGCCACCTTGTAATACTCATCCATCACACCGCTCTTCGGCGCGGCCGTGGCGTCGCTGACCGGCACCGTGATGGCGTAGCCCTTGACCGGATACACCGGCAATTGCAAACCCAGCGGCTTGACCAGGGCCACCGATGCGCTGGCGCAGGCCACCACATAAGCGTCCGCTTTCAACATGCCTTTTGTGGTGCGCAGGCCGGTGGCGGCGCCGCCGGCGTATTCGATCTGCTGCACCGACGTTCCGAGCACAAAGCTGACGCCCTGCGTCTGCAGCCAGTCGGCCAGTGCGCGCGCGAACAACGGGCAATTGCCGGTCTCGTCCTGCGGCAGCAGCATGCCGCCGACCAGTTGATCTCGGGCGGCGCGCAGAGCCGGGTCGAAGGCGACGCAGGCGTCGGCGTCAAGCAGCTCGTACGCCACACCGGCTTCGGCCAGCACGCGCGCGGCGAGACCGGCGTTGTCCATGCCTTCCTGCGTGCGGAATACTTGCAGATTGCCGACCGTGGTTTGTTCGTACTCGATGCCGAGGCGTTCGCGGATGTCTTTCAGCTGCGTGTGGCTGTAGCGCGCCAGCCGGCCCATGCGCGCCTTGTTGACGGCGTAGCGCTCGGCGTTGCATTGCGACAGGAACTGGCCGAGCCAGCGCCATTGATGGCGGTCCAGGCGCGGCGTGAAACGCAAGGCCGACTCCATGCCCAGCCAGCTTTGCAGCGACCATTTGAGCGACTTGCCCTTCATGCCGGGCGCCGCCCACGGCGTGGCGTAGGACGGGCAGACATGGCCGGCGTTGCCGACGCTGGTTTCGGCCGCAACTTCGGGCTGGCGGTCGACCACCGTGACGGTGTAGCCCTTTTCATGCAGGAAATAGGCGGTGGTTACGCCGACGATGCCGGCGCCGATGACGATGATGTGCATGGATTGTTAATTGTTTATAAGGTTAATCCGCCGTCGATGTGCCATACCTGACCCGTGACGTACGACGCGGCCGGGCTCAGCAAAAAGGCAATGACGTTGGCGATCTCCTGCGGCTGGCCGAGGCGTTGCATGGGGATGCGTTCCAGCGCGGCGGCCCAGGCGGCCGGGTCGATGGCGGATTTGTTGGGATCGGATTTCTGCACGTAACCAGGCGCCACGGCATTGACGGTCGCGCCCGATGGCGCCAACTGCACCGCCAGCGATTTGACCAGCGCTTCGATGCCGGCCTTGGCTGCGGCCGAGGCCGGAAAACCCGATTCGCCGAGGCGGTACACATGTGCGACGAAGGAGCTGACCGCCACCACGCGGCCGGCCGGCGCCTGCTGCAAGGCGTCCTTGCAGGCGGTGACCAACTGGAAGAAGCCGCCCAGCAGCGCATCAATGGAACGCGACCAGTCCTGCGTGCTGAGCTCGCCGATGCGCTTGCGATCGGCGAAGCCGGCGTTGGCGACCAGCGCGTCGAGGCGGCCGTAGGTATTCAGCGCAACGTCGCGCAAGGCTGCCGCAGTGCCGGTGTCGGCCAGGTCGCCGAAGGCCGTCACGCACTGCGCGCCGCGCTCACGGCAGGCGGCGGCGGTCTGCTGCAGCTCGGGGGAGTCCGCGCGCGCATGCAACACCATGCCGGTGTCGGCGGCGGCCACGGTTTTCGCGGTGGCTGCGCCGATGCCGCGTGCGGCGCCGGTAATCAGGATCACGCGCTGCACGCTGGGAGATGGATTCATGGATGACGAGGAAACAATATGAGGAAATGACGGAATCAGGCGGCCGGAACGACCGTGCGCTATTTTAACCAATAAGTGCCGGCCAGCCGCAAAAGCGCTGCACAACAGGTTCCGCTACATCCCGGGCGGTATTCTCCATTACAATTGCGGGGTTTTCAGGGACGGTAAATTGGTCAGACCGACGCTCCCTGCAGCGAATGGCACGCTTCCTGCTGCCTGCCTGATGGTCATTCGGGCAACCAAGAATTCAGACACCAAAGAGTAAAAGAAAAGGAAACACGATGTATCACTGGGACTTCGCCGCGCTCTGGCAATTCCGCAACGTCATTGCGGTGGGCTTCGGCTACACGCTGGCCTATACGGTCGCCTGCGTCCTGCTGGGCTTGTTGATCGGGCTGGCGGTCGGCCTCGGCCGCTTGTCGACCAACCCGCTGGTGTCGGGCCCGCTGCGCGCCTACGTCGAAGTGTTTCGCTGCACGCCGGTGCTGGTGCAACTGGTGTGGTTCTACTACGCGCTGCCGGTGCTGGTCGGCATCGAGATGTCGGCCGGCACATCGGCCTTGCTGGCGCTGGCCCTGTATGGCGGCGCCTTCTATTCGGAAATCATCCGCGGCGGCATCGTCTCGATCGACGTCGGCCAGAGCGAAGCCGGTTGCGCACTCGGCATGACGCGCTTCCAGCTGATGCGCCGCGTGATCCTGCCGCAGGCGTTCAAGCGCATGACGCCGCCGCTGGTCAGCCAGTCCATCATGCAATTGAAGAACACCTCGCTGCTGTCAGTGCTGGCGGTGCCGGACCTGCTGTACCAGGGCCAGATCATCGCGCATGAAACCTACCGCCCGCTGGAAATCTACACCATGGTTGCGGTGATCTATTTCCTCATCCTGCTGCCTGCGACGATCTGGGCCAAGCGCCTGGAAAACCGCCTGACTGCGCAACAGGGGGCATGAGATGAGCAATCCAACCAATGAAGTCATGATTGAAATCAAGAATCTGAAAAAGGCTTTCGGCGACCACGTCGTGCTGAAAGACATTTCGCTGCAGGTCAACAAGGGCAGCGTGGTCGCCATGATCGGCCCGTCCGGTTCCGGCAAGTCGACGCTGCTGCGCTGTATCAACCTGCTGACCGTACCCGAGCAAGGCAGCATCCGCGTCGGCGCGCAAGATTTCACCTTTGGTTCCAAAGCCTCCAAGCCGCTCAAGGACCGCGAACTGGCCAAGTTCCGCACCAACACCGGCATGGTATTCCAGCATTTCAACCTGTTCCCGCACATGACCGCGCTCGAAAACGTCATGGAAGGCATGCTCACCGTGCTGCGCAAACCCAAGGCGGAAGCACGCGCCTACGCGCTGGAACTGCTGCAGAAAGTCGGCCTGTCCGATCGCGCCGACATCTATCCGCAGCGCCTGTCCGGTGGCCAGAAGCAGCGCGTGGCGATCGCCCGCGCTCTGGCCATGCGCCCTAGCGTGATGCTGTTCGATGAAGCCACCTCGGCGCTGGATCCGGAACTGGTGGGGGAAGTGCTCAACGTGATCCGCTCGCTGGCGGCCGACGGCATGACCATGATCCTGGTCACGCATGAAATCGCGTTTGCGCGCGAAGTCGCCGATCAGGTCATCTTCATGCGCGACGGCGTCGTGGTCGAAGCCGGCCCGCCGTCGCAAGTCATCGACAATCCGCAGCAGGCGGCGACGCAGTCCTTCCTCACGCGTTTCAACGGTTGATCCGGAACAACCCGCCATGACCGGCCGCCTCGACCTGCTCGACGACACCGACCGCAAACTGATCTCGCTGTTGCAGCAGTCGGCCCGCGACAGCGTCGCCAACCTGGCGCGCCAACTGGGCGTGGCGCGCACCACCGTAGTGGCGCGCCTGGCGCGGCTGGAGAAGAACGGCGTCATCGTCGGCTACACCGTCAAGCTGGGACAAGAGGTGCAAGACAGCGGCCTGCTCGCCTACGTCGGCATTACGGTCGAAGCCAAGACCGCGCGCGACGTGCTCAAGCGCTTCAAGCGCATTCCCGAAATCGAGCAGCTCTGCTCCGTCAGCGGCGAGTTCGACTACGTCGCCTGGCTGCGCGCCGCCTCGGCCGAACAGCTCGACAAGTTGCTCGACGACATCGGCGAGATCGAGGGCGTGGTCAAGACCACGACGTCGATTGTGTTGTCGCGCAAGATTGATCGCTGAGCAGTCGTTGAACATTGACCGCCGCCGCTGCGCCTGAGGTCATGAGCGAAGCGCAAGGCATGACCGCCGACAGGACCGGCCTTTCATCCCTACCATTTTACGGAAGCGGCATCCATGTTGCAGATCACCCCGGACCTGAGCCTGCCCGATACCGACATCGATCTCAGCTTCGTACGCGCCCAAGGGGCGGGCGGCCAGAACGTCAACAAGACGTCGACCGCGGTGCATCTGCGCTTCGACATCCGCGCGTCGTCGCTGCCGGACTTCTACAAGGAAAAGTTGCTGCTGCTGAAGGACCAGCGCATCACCCGCGACGGCGTGATCGTGATCAAGTCCCAGCAGAGCCGCAGCCAGGAGCAGAACCGTATTGCGGCGCTGGAGCGGCTGGCGGCACTGATTCAGGAGGCCGGGGTCGTGCTTCCTCCGCGCAGGCCGACCAAACCCACTCGCAGCGCCAAGCGCAAGCGCGTCGACAGCAAAACGCAGCGTGGACGGCTGAAGGTATTGCGCACCCGGCTCGGCGACTGAGCCGATACGCAAGCACCCTCGCGGAGAAGTAGCTGATCTGGCGGGAAATGCCCCATACAAACCGTTCGTTTGGCAATCGGAAGGCATCGCCTGTTCATTGCAACGACAATGAGATCCGTGTTCAGATACTAAGTCACCGACAACGTGACAACGACAGTCCCACTAAGAGCGCCCGGCACGACAGGATCGCTAATTTTGATCATTGCCGCTGAAAAGGGAAAGTTTCCCACTTTGTTACTGCCGACTGCGGCCAGATCAACTGGAAATTGCTGACCGAATCGTATTGGCGAAACGCCGTCGTCACGCATCAGAATGATGCCGATACCTTGGACGGTCGAGCCTCCACTGGCCCGGAGTACCCCGGGTGATGCCGCCACTGCGGTCGTCGAGCTGAATGTCAGTTTGGCAGTCGAAGTGGTAGATGGACAGGTAATGTCGACCGACGTGAAGAAATCGGAAACGACCGGCCCCTTGGCGCCGATACTCCTGAAAATGCTTGCCTTGGCACTGCCCAGATTGACAGGGACATTGCGCAGAATACACGTGGTATTGCCGCCACCGGGCTTGGTAAACGTTGTTGCGTTCGCTCTGTAGTTGGCAAACCTCACTTCGTTGGTACCTACGTACCAAGTGGCGATATCGCTGACAACGGCGAGCGCCGCGCTGGTACCAGAAAAATAGGCAGTCGATAGCTTCACGAATTTTAGTGTCGCCATGTGCGTATTGTGATTGTTGTTAGGGCCGGGTCCATCCGGATTGCTCGGATATGCCTTTATCCCGTTGACGAAATTGCCTTGCGATATGACATAGCCAATACCTGCGACGTTGGTTTTTATCGCATTGAAGGACCCGACCGGCGATGCGCTCGTCCCCCAATTGTCTTTTAGTCCGGCGGACCCGGCGCCTGTACCGCAGTTCGCCCATGTAGCTTTACTGCCGGCAACTGCGGGTGATTCCCATAGCACCGTTCCCGGCGCTTCCGTCCCTGTCAGGGAAATCGTAGCCGGCACCGTAAATTCATAGACTGCCTGGCCGGTTGTATAGTCTTGTCCCGTGCCATAGACACAATCACCCGCCTGTGCACTTCCCACGATCCCTCCCCACAGCAAGCCACACAGCCCGGCGAATATTCTCCCGCGCCATTTTTGCATCTTCATCATCAATCCCTTTCCGTTCTTCCGGTTTCAACACCTCTGGGGCGTCATTGCGAACGGAGGAGTGTGGAGCTTTCGACCGATGGAAGATATGAGAAAACTCTGAAAGAGATGGTCGGTTCGAAGCACCTACATGGTTCGCTGCGCCGGAGATACCTTACCTCTGCCAGCACGACAGCGTCCCCACAAATCGACAACCAATATCGTCACCATCTGCGCTGCGGATCGGCCAGAAAATAGGTATCGCCTGGACATATTTTCTGCCCATGGGAGATTCGGTATCAAGCAGCTGATCATGCGTCTCAGGGAAATTCAATCGTGAAATTCACTGTGCTGCTCACCGCCCCCGACCCTGCTTTGCCTGTCGCAAAATAGCTTATCGCATACGGCAGGGTTGCCGTACCGGCGCTTATCCGCGTGGTGGCGACGTTCTGACTCCCTTTCACGCCGGCCAGGTTGATCACCGAGCCGTCGCCATTGCTCAACTGCAGTTGCACGTTGGCGGCTCCGGTCACGTTGAGATTTCCTGTCGTCGCATTGACGCGCGGACCGTCAAAAAAGGTGCGGACGTTCACCGCATTGGATTGCACGCCGCTGGTCTTGCAATTGTCGAGCCGGATCGAGAACGGCGTCCAGCCCGCCTTCTGGCCGTTGGCGGACAGCGCCGAAACCGACACCTTGGGTAAAGTGATTGTGTTGCCCGGCACGACCGTAGGAGTGCAGGTTGTGGCGCTGCCGCGGATGAATTTGATGGTGGGAATGGTGATTTGAATGGTCACCAGTTGGTTGTCCCCCTTGGCGAGTTGCACGTCGGCACCAGCCAAATCATCTGAGCCAATTGTGGCGGAACTGATTTTGACAAAATCAACCGTGATAAAAGCTGGCCCGGTGCCAGCTTTGCTGCTCGCACTGGTTGGCCAAAATTTGGTGTAGGAGTTCCCCCCTCCATTGGAACCGGTGATTCTTATGCCAACTCCTGGGACTTTAGTTTGGAGGGTGTTGTTTGGCCCTGCGCTGCCGGTCAGTATTGCACTTCCCGTCACTATACCTGAAACCACGGTGGTGCCGGAAGCACCCGGGCAATTGCTGTTAAGCGGGGCGGGTATGGCACTTCTCGCCGCGGTGGCTATTACCGCACCTACAGCGAGGCTGCTGATGTCAATGCGGCTATTGAAGCTTCCAGTGAAGTCTGCAATCGCAGGATCGGACCCGCCGCTAGTAATCACACAACCGTCCGCAGCGAAAGCTGCATGTCCCACCACCACGCCGCATAAGCTCACCGCCACTTTCCAGCACCATTTCTGCATGTTCATCATCCGCTCCTTTTTTGTCCATTCAGCCGCCGCAGCTTTGCAGCAAACACGGCGAGGAGGCGCTTACCGTGAAGCGCCCGTAACCAAGGAGTTTGAATTTTTTGTCCTGTGAAAGATATGAGAAAACTCTCGAACTGCCGGGTCGTTGCAATAGGCTGTCGGCGCGATGCATCAGACTCGCCAAACCGATCCGGCACGGTCTGTTGCACCGGTCCCGAGCTATCTGAACTGGACCTGACTCAATGCGATTGCCTGTGGAGAGATTTGATCTGGAAAGCTTTTGAGAGTTTTCTCATATCGGCGCAACAAATGGACTTGTATCCTCTCGCCATTTGACCGTTGGAGAAGCGCATGCACGCGAGCAAATATGGAAGACGGTTTCTGCCGTCGATGACGTTGCCAACACGGGCCCATTCTGGAAATGCTGCTCTCTGGAACAGCGCAGGCGAAAGGGCTTTCGCTCCCGGTGGCGCGCTGTTCAAAAAACTTCTGCTCGCTTTGCTGCTGAACCTGGCGTTCATTCATTCTGTATGGGCGACCTGTAGTTTTATCTTTGTCGCAGGATTCGGTAGCTATATGCCGACAAAAGCGATCACGGGTTCAGCAGCACCCGTCGGTACCGTGGTCTACGACGAGACATGGACGGACGCGGGGATAGTTAATTGCCCGGTCGTGGACGTGAGTAACCGCATTAGCAGTAACAGGAGAATATTGGCAAAGCCGATTCGAGGCGGTTTCGTTACTGGTCCAGTAGGACTGCAATTCGATTCGGACATCGAATTCAGCGGCGCCACAAGCTCGGGACCGACGACCCGATCAGATGGTGATTATGTTTACTTTGAATATCCGCTTGGCATCACCAGGGTCACGGTAAAGCCACGCCTGCGATATAAAAAAACCAACGATGCGGCACTTGGCGCCGGATTGCGGAGTCCCCAACAACTATACTATGCCGGAGTCCCTCGAATTTTTATTGAGATATTTGCTGGTGTCGCGTTTCCCGAAAAAATCATGAACCTGTCGACAGACGTAAGATCTTATGGCTCTACCTGCAACCTGACAGTGCCTCCCGCCGTCACCCTGCGTTCCGTGCCGCAACGCCTCTTTACGGGTATCGGCACTGTGCCGGCAGAACGCACCAACTTCAACATATCAGCCGATTGTTCGGGGGTCGTGGCCGGACAGGTTGTGGGCGTATCTTTCTCAGAAAGCTCTCGCCATGCCTCCGGCGCAGCGGGCGTCATCGCGGTCAGCGAGGGTGACGGCAAGGCGGCAGGAGTCGCTCTGCAAATCATCAATACCACTTCCGGGCGCCCTATCGCCTTCAATGCGCTCGAACCAGGCACACCGCCGCCATCGCTCAATGGCATGTACAACTTCCCGATGCGGGTTCAGTATTTTCAGACTGCCGCGACAGTCGGCACCGGGACGGTGACCGGCACCACGGTGGTTACCATGCAGTACCGGTAAGCGAGCCGGGTATCTGCCTGCAGGATCAGGGCACGGTTGCTGCGGCCGGTCACGGCAACTGACGCAAGAACAATTGCAACCGGGAAATTTATTCTAAATAATCCGCATATTTTTGAGACTATTCTCATATAAACGAAGCAAGGAACACGTCAAACTCACTCCATCGAATAACGCATTGTTATCGGGTCAATCCAACAATATTTATTTCCGAGGGAGTCAGAAATGAAAAACGCCATGCTCTTGTCAGCACTGTTTGCCACGCTCACCCTGTCTATCGGCGCACGCGCTGCCGACACCACAGAGTTGAAAGTCAAGGGCTCAGTCAAGCCGCCGTCCTGTACGCTCAATCTTGCCGCAGGCGGCGTGATTGACTATGGCAACATTCCGCCGTCGCGACTGAGCAACACCGCCGCGACCAAGCTGGAACGCAGAACCACGGCGTTCAACATCGATTGCGCAACCGGCAAGGCCATGGTGGCGCTCAAGCTCAGCGACAATCGCGCGTCCTCCGTGGTGCCCGCGATCATGTCGTTTTCCAATGGATACAAGGACGATAACTTTGCTTATGGACTCGGGATTGTCGATGGCAAAAAAGTCGGCATTTACACCGTCAGCATGACCAAGGTCCAGGCGGATGGCTATAACATCGCTCTTTACCTGAATCGAGGTCTCGGCTCCGACCCGACCATCTGGAACAATGCTTACAGTAGCAATGGCGCCTTCTTCCGTCCGACACTGATCTATACATGGGCGCCAAACGACCCTGATTCAATCCGAACGGGTGCACAACACGCCCCGGGCACTTTCAGCACGGTAGCCGGCGAACTGACTGTTGAGGTCACTATCGACAAGCTCGCCAATCTGCCGGTGCGCGACGCGATTCCGCTGGACGGATCTTCCACACTGGAATTGGTGTACCTGTAAGCAGGGCGACGCGACGTGGGCAAGGGCACCGTCATCCCCCAGGGCGACAGTTTGGCGGAGCAGTCGGACTGCGTCCATACCTGCACAGAATCAACGGGGGTATTCAGCCGCGCTGGATGCAACCCGACCGGGAGCTCTGGATGTTTTTCCACATGGAAATTTCGAATCTCGTATATTTTTGAGATTATTCTCATATAAACGAAACAAGGAACACGGCAAACTCACTCCATCGAATAACAGATCGTTATCGAATTAATTCAGCGATATTGATTAACGAGGGAGCCAGAAATGAAAAACGCCATGCTCTTGTCTGCATTGTTTGCCGCGCTTACCCTGTCTGGCGGTGCGCGCGCTGCCGACACCGCCGAACTGCAAGTCAAGGGTTCGGTGCGGCCTTCCGCGTGCACATTGACGCTCTCGGCTGACGGTGTCGTGGACTACGGACGCATCCCTGCGTCGCGCTTGTCTGACACCAAAGTCACTTCGCTCGGCGGCAGGACCGTGAATTATGCAATCAACTGCGACAACGGGGCCGCGCGCATCGCACTGCAGATTACGGACAACCGCAAGCCGTCAGTGGTAAAAGGCATGGCGCTTGACGTCTCGAAGTACTGGGGCGATGCCGCCGCCTTCGGCCTGGGGATAGTGGATGGCAAGACCATCGGTATTTATATGGTGGTCATGAATGGAGGAACGCAAGCCAACGGGGGTTCCAGCACCACCACGCTCGCTCCCGCCTCATCCGGCGATGGCGGGAAAACTTGGCGGACTTCCTCCAGCGGCTACCTGCAATTGATCAGCGACAGCTGGTACTCCTGGGGCACCTCCTATACAGACCTTGAACCTCTCGCCATCAACAATGTGAGCGGCACCCTGACGGTCGTAGCATTCATCGACAAGCTGGGCAACATCCCTCCCGGCAATGACATTCCCCTCGATGGTTTGACAACACTGGAGATGCGTTACCTCTAACCGCGCACCAGGCGCATTTGGATCGACACTTGATCACGCTGGCTTCAGCGCTGCACAAACGACAACGCCGCCGTCCCGACTGACTCGGAACGGCGGCGTTTCGGCGTTTCGTCGCTGCGGTATTTATTGCCGACGAAATTACCGCAACATTACAGCGGGATCTGCGGTGGCACGTCTTCCGGGCGTACGCCCGACAGCTTCTGCAGGTTTTCCAGCACGGTGGACTTGACCTTGCCGGCGGCGCGTTCCTGCACGATCCACTTGTTGATGTACTCGAGCCAGGCCTTGTCGTCTTCCTTGGGCACGCCGATGTTGGTCGAGGTCGCTTCCAGCGGCATCGGCACGATCATGGTGCCCAGGCTTGGGTTCTTCTTGAGCACGTTCAGGGCCAGCAGCCAGACCAGCACTTGCACGTCGACGCGGCCGGTTTGCAGGGCCAGGGTGGCGTCGTCGGCTTTTTCCAGGCGCACGATGGTGGCCTTGGGGCAGACGCGGGTGATCATGGCGTCGTGCGAGGAACCGATGTCGACGCCGATCTTGACTTCAGGCTTGTTGAGCTCTTCCCAGGTCTTCGGTGCGAAACCCTTTTTGGAGACGATGGTGAACGCGTTGTTGAACAGCGGCTCGGAGAAGCCGACGGTTTCGCGGCGTGCCGGGGTCGGATTGAGGCCGAAGAAGACGTCGATCTTGCGCGTCTGCAGGTCCAGCACCGAGTTGCCCCAGGTGGTTTCCAGGATTTCCAGCTTGACGTTCAGGCTGGCCGCCAGGTTCTTGGCGAAGTCGACCATGAAGCCGACCCATTCGCCGCTGGCCAGGTCCTTGTTGTAGTAAGGCGCCTGACCGCGTACACCACCAATGCGCAGCACTTTGGTCCGCTTGATGCGGGCGAAGGTGCTTTCGCCGGCTGGCGCGCTCTGCGCGAAAACGCCGGGCAGATAGCTGGCGGCGGCGAGACCCGCGACGTTGGTGATGAAACTGCGGCGATTTTGCATTTGCTTCTCTCCCTGGATGTATGAAGTGGCACTGATGTGCGCTGGTTTGATTCTCTGGCGCCTTCAGGACTTCTGGTCCCGATGGCATCCGGCAATTTTAATACCAAGCGGTATGTGTTGCGCGGCATATTGCATATTCCCGCTTGCTGAGAATGCGCTGGAAGATCGCCTGTACGGATGCTTTTTCGGCATGGACGGCTATTTATAGCGTCATACACTACAAAACGACCAAATTATCGTCATACACGCATCAATCCTGGTCTTTTTATCGTGCCGACTGCTCCCTACAATAAAGGCATCCGCCGGCTGTCACGGCTCCAAATCCACTGCAAATTCACAACAAGGAGCGCCATCATGAAAATCGTCCTGCTCGGCACCGGCCACATCGGCCTGGCCATCGCCCGCCTCCTGCACCTGCATGCCGACGGCGATTACGAAGTGCTCGCCGCCGACCGGGACGCCAACGCGCTGGCCGCGATGCGCGCGCTCGGCGTAGCCACCGCGCAGGTCGACTTCAACGACCACGACGCGCTGTGCAGCCTGCTGTCGGGCCGCGACGCCTGCCTCAATGCCCTGCCGTACCACATGGCCACCGCCGTGGCGAAGGCGGCCAAACTGAGCGGCGTGCATTATTTCGACCTGACCGAAGACGTGCGCGCCACCCGCGCCATCGCCAAACTGGCGGCCGGCGCGGACACTGCCTTCATGCCGCAATGCGGGCTGGCGCCGGGCTTCATCGGCATCGCCGCGCATTCGCTGACGAGCAGCTTCGACGAGATCCACGAGGTCAAGATGCGCGTGGGCGCGCTGCCGGAGTTTCCCACCAATGCGCTGAAATACAACCTGACCTGGAGCGTCGACGGCCTCGTCAACGAGTACTGCCATCCCTGCGAAGCGATCCGCGACGGCAAGATGCAGGACATCCAGCCGCTGGAAGGACTCGAGCATTTTTCGCTGGATGGGGTCGAGTACGAAGCCTTCAACACCTCGGGCGGGCTCGGCACGCTGTGCAGCACGCTGGCCGGCCAGGTGCGCAATCTCGATTACAAATCGGTGCGCTATCCGGGCCACCGCAACCTGGTGAAATTCCTGCTGGAAGAACTGCGCCTGCGCGACGATCAGGAGCAGCTCAAGGGCATCCTGCGCAAGTCGGTGCCGACCACCATGCAGGATGTGGTGCTGGTGTTCGTGACAGTGAGCGGCATGCGCGACGGCATGCACGTGCAGGAGGTGTTCTCGCGCAAGATCTTCGCCGCCACCCGCGACGGCGTGCATGAGAGCGCGATCCAGATCACTACAGCGGCCGGTATCTGCACCGCGCTGGACCTGTTCCGGCAGGGCAAATTGCCGGCGCACGGCTTCATCCGGCAGGAGCAGATTGCGCTGGCGGATTTTCTCGGTAATCGATTTGGCCGCGTGTATGCCCACGGTTCGCAAGGCGCGCAGGGAGCAAACCCGCATGCGCCGTACGTGTCTCGCCATGCAGAGCGGGAAGCGGCAGTCGTGGCCTGACGCGTCGCCGGATTTGCACGGTATTCAAAGCAAAAACCGGAGTGCGCAAGAACCGTGGTCACCGCAGACTGCCCTGATCGAAACCAGATCCGATCAGGGCAGTCTCCCATGCGTACATCGCCACTTCCACCCGCCTTCTCCACGCTGGCCTGGTCCAACCTGGCCGCGCAATCCGCCGAACAACTCAGCCTGGCCGCCGCACCGCTGGTCGCAGTATTAGCGCTCGGCGCCGGTCCCGGCGACATCGGCACGCTGACCGCCTTTCAAACCCTGCCGTTTCTCCTGCTGTCGCTGCCGCTGGGCGTGCTGGCGGATCGCTTGCTGCGCCGGCGCCTGATGTTGTGGAGCGAAGCGCTACGCTGCCTGGCGCTGCTGGGTTTGCTGCTGGTGCTGCATTCTTCCGCGCTGAGCATCGGCTGGATGGCCGTGCTCGGATTTGCCGGCGCCATCGGCACCGTCGGTTTCAGCGTGGCGGCGCCCGGGCTGGTGTCTTTGCTGGCGCCGCGCGCATCGCTGGCCCAGGCCAATGCGCGACTGGAGCTGGCGCGTAGCGCTGCCTTCGCGGCCGGCCCTGCGGTGGCCGGCGCGCTGGTGTCGTGGGCCGGCGCAACGGCTGCGTTCAGCGTGGCGGTGTTGTTGTCGTCCGCCGCCATCGTCATGTTGCTGCGGCTGCCGGAGCTTGCTGTCGTTCGCGCGTCAACAAGCAGGCGACATCCGTTGCGCGAGATCGCCGAGGGCGCGTCATTCGTCTGGCGCGATGTCTTGCTGCGGCCGGTCGCGATCACCGGCGTGATCTTCAATCTGTCCTGGTTCGCGCTGCAGTCCAGCTATGTGCCGTATGCGATCCGCGTGCTCGGCATGGGGACCGGAGCGGTGGGTTTTACGCTGGCCCTGTATGGCGCCGGCATGATCGCCGGCGCATTGGCGACGGCGCGGGTAATGGGCGGATTACCGCTGGGGCGAGCCATCCAGATCGGTCCGGTGGCGGGCGTGCTGGCCGGCGCCAGTCTCGCGGCTACGCTGATCATTCCGCATGCGGCGCTGGCGGGGCTGTGCTTCTTCTTGCTGGGCGCCGGCCCAATGGTGTGGACCATCACGACCACCACGCTGCGCCAGAGCATGACGCCGGACGCCATGCTCGGCCGGGTCTCTGCGGTGTTCCTGACGGCCAATGCCGGCGCGCGTCCGCTTGGCGCGACGCTGGGCGGCCTGGTGGGGAGCCAGTGGGGGACATCCGCGTGCCTGTTGATGGTGCTGGCCGGATTTGTCCTGCAGGCTGTAGTGATCATGACCTCGCGTGTGGCGCGACTGCGCGAGTTGCCCGCACGATGATGCTCTTGACGATTTTGTACACAGGTAAAGTTGAATCAGGATGATGTAATAGTTTTTGGCACGGTTCTACACTGGCTGCGTGATCAATCAGTGCAGGATTTCCATGCAACCCTTCGTGATTTCCCGGGCGACGACTTTACTTGCACCCTTGCTTGCTGCCTGCGCCCTGAGCGGCTGCGCCAACTTCAGCGAAGTCGTGTCGGTCGACGGCGACGACAATTACAACCTCATCGCCACCGGCATCAGCTACACCATGTCGATGGCCCAGCTGACCAACGCCAGCCGCGAAAAAGCCGTGGCGTATTGCGCCGGCCAGGATCGCGACATGCAGCTGCGCCAGCAGGCGCGCGGCTGGCAACCGATGCAGGTGGAACTCGATTTCCGTTGCTTGCCGCGCCAGGCCGGCCCGCTGCGGACTGAGCTGCAGACCGGACAGCAACCGGCGCTGTCACTGACCCGCTTGCAGATGATTACCAAGTGACGCCAAGGTAGTTCAGGCGCTGTTCAAATTCCTGTGTGGCGCAGGGCTTCCGTGATGAAGTCGATGAAGTGCCGCACGCGCTGCGGCATCTGCTTGCGCTGCGGGTAGTACATGTACAGGCCGCCATAGACGCTGTTGAGGCGCGGCAGCAGCGGCACCAGCTTGTCGGCGGCGACCTGCTCGCGCACCGAATACACCACCAGCTGGCCGATGCCGACGCCGGCCTGCACGGCGGCGACTTCCGACTCCATGGTATTGAAACTCACCACCGCCGGCATTTCCTCAAAGACCGTGGAGCCGTCCACCGTCAGCATCCAGGGCGACAGCCTGCCGGTATTGGGATGGCGAAAACCGGTGCAGCGATGCTTGCGCAACTCATCCAGGTTCTTCGGCTTGCCGTATTTTTCCAGATACGAGGGTGCTGCGTAGATTTGCAGAACGATGTCGCCCAGGCGACGCGCGACCAGGTTGCGCTGCGGCTCCTTGCCGGTGCGAAAGCCGACGTCGACGCGTTCGGCCACCAGGTCGGTGAAGCGATCGTCGAGCAAAAAATCGAAATGGATGTTCGGGTAGTGCTCCTGGAATTCCTGGATCAGCGGCATCAGCAACAGATTACCCACCGAGGTCGGCGCGCTCACGCGGATCATGCCTTCGGCGTCGCGGCGGCTGTTGCGCACCTGGTCCAGTGCTTCGTCGAGCAGGCGCAGGCCGGGGTCGGCCAACTCGGCCAGGCGCGCGCCCTCTTCCGTCAGGCTGAGCTTGCGCGTGCTGCGATGGAACAGACGCACGCCCAGGTCTTCCTCCAGCTGGCGCACCGCCTTGCTGACCGCCTGCGGCGTCATGCCGGCTTCCACCGCCGCCTGGCTGAAGCTGCCGGCGCGCACCACGCCCAAGAAAATCGTCACTACCCTGGCTTTGTCCATCGCTTCCCGCTCCTTATTTATTTACAACTATTGGTTGTAAATGAAACACGTTGACGCTGTCTAGTGTAACAGCGCGCGCCTGCCTACACTTCGTCCTGCCAATTGCGCAAAGCCACAGTGCAGTTCACATCCGACGATAGACAATTCACCAAGGAGCATCACCATGACACAAGCACCGACAACAGCCAAAGTCTGGTTCATCACCGGCGCGTCGCGCGGTTTCGGCGCGCTGATCGCCCGCGACGCCTTGCTGCGCGGCGACCGCGTGATCGCCACCGCACGCAATCCGCAAACCGTCATCGACGCGCTCGGCGAACAAGCCAACCTGTTGGCGCTGAAGCTGGACGTCACCAGCGAAGCCGACGCGCAAGCTGCGGCCAAACAAGCCGTCGCACGCTTCGGCCGCATTGACGTACTGGTCAACAACGCCGGTTACGGCTTGCTGGGCGGGGTCGAGGAAGCCAGCGCCGATGAAGTGAGAAAACAATTCGACACCAACGTGTTCGGCCTGCTGCACGTCACGCGCGCCGTGTTGCCGACGCTGCGTGCACAGGGCAGCGGCCACGTGATCAACATCTCCTCGATCGGCGGCTATATGTCGCATCAGGGCTGGGGCGTTTACTGCGCGACTAAGTTCGCCGTCGAGGCACTGACCGAAGCGCTGCACACCGAACTGGCGCCGCTGGGCGTGCGCGCCACGGTGGTGGAACCGGGCTTCTTCCGCACCGACTTCCTCAACGCCGATTCGGTGGTGTCGACCGCCAACCATATCGCGCAATACGCCGACAGCGTCGGTGTGATGCGCACCCTGATGGCCGGCGCCAACCACAAGCAACCGGGCGATCCGGCCAAGCTGGCAAGCGCCATCCTGAAGCTGGCCGACGACGCCAACCCGCCGCTGCGCCTGGCGCTCGGCTCGGACACCGTTGCCGCGATTCAGAAGAAAAACCAGGCGGTGGAAGCCGAGTTGCAGCAATGGATGGCGGTGTCGACCTCGACCAACCACGACGACGTCACGGCATGATGTAAGAGGAAGCGAGGCCGCCTGAAGCCGGCCGGGTTGTTTGCTATGATCGACGACAGTCGCCGGTCATGCATGCAGCCTGGCCGGCTTTCACGTTTTCGAAGGAATCGCCATGACCTCTTCCCCACCCAACGATCCGGGCCAGCTCGACGACGCCACGCTGGATTTCGCCGCCAAGATGTTCGACCTGGCGCGCCACGGCGAAGCCGATGAGCTCGCGGCTTATCTGGCCAAGGGCCTGCCGCCCAATCTGCGCGACCACAAGGGCGACAGCCTGCTGATGCTGGCCGCGTACCACGGCCATGATGCGGCGGTGCAGGTCCTGCTGCAGCACAAGGCCGACGCCGGCTTGCGCAACGACAACGGCCAGACGCCGATTGCGGGCGCGGCGTTCAAGGGACATGCGGCGGTGGTGCAAGCTTTGCTCGACGGCGGCGCGGATGTCGAAGGCGCATCGCCCGACGGCAAGACGGCGCTGATGATTGCGGCGATGTTCAATCGCGTGGAAATCGTGGAGTTGCTGCTGGCGCACGGCGCCGACATCAAGGCGCGCAGCGAGAATGGGGCGACGGCATTGGAAGCGGCGCGCGCCATGGGGGCGCCGGAGACGACGGCGCTGCTGGAGCGCCGTCTGGCGAACTGAATCTAAGCTGCGGAACCGTCGGCGTAAGGCTGGACGTTGACGGCGTTGCCGTCAGCGTCAAATTCTTCCGCCAGCGCCACCGATTTCAAACCCATGGTCAGCAGCGCGTCGCAGGTGTCGTCGAGTTCGATCTGCAGATTGTCAGCGGCGGCGCCATCCAGCGGCTTCTCGGCGGTGGCGACAACGGTCTCGCCGTTGTAGATATTCACGCGCAGCAAGATTTCTCCTTCGATATCCACCGGACCCATGACGGCATGGGTCTGCTGCGCATCCACGCCGCTTTCCTGCAGGCCGTGGTCGAGCTCCGACATCATCTGCAGCATGAAGTACTCGGCGATGCCGCGTTCCTTGCCGCCGTGGAACAGGTCCTGGTACAGGAAGTGCACGTCGAACTGGCGGCCATCGGTGACCAGGCAGCGCTGCACCAGCGGCACGACCTTTTCGCTCCAGGTCTGGAAGCGCTGCGCGCGCACTGCGAAGTAGGCGTCCATCGCCGCTTCGTCTTTCGGAATCGTGTAGAACGGATCGTCTGCCGTCTTCAGTGCGAAGCCCAGCAGGAAGCGCAATTCCACCGCCGTGTCCTCGGCGCCGAAACGATTGGCCGGCCAGCTGCTCATGCTGCGATTGATAGCCGCTGTTTCGGTGATCTTCTTGTCGGTCATGGCGGCGTAAGCGTCGCGCACCATGGCTTCGAGATGGCTGTAGGTGATCGCGTCGATTTCATCAAGATGGTAGGCGTAGCTGACCAGCACGACCTTGGCATCGGCGCTCTCGAGCTGGGCTTCCTTGATGCTGGCGGTCAGTTCGGTGAAGGCGTCGGCATCGCGGAAGTTCTGCTCCGCGTCGAGCCCGCCGATGGTGCGCACGAACATCGGGATGACGAAGGCGTTGACTTCATAGCTGCGCTCGTTGCGGGTGAAGAAGACCGTCTCGGCGGCTTCCTCGATCTTTTCACGCAGGTAAGGATAGGCTTCGGCTTCCTGGTCGCGCGCGCGTTCCAGCGCTTCGTACAGGACGTCGTCCTGCTGCTGGCGCAGGCTCTTGGTGATGATGCGGTGCAGGTCGCGTTGCTTGGCAGGCAAGTCGGGCGAGGCTTCGTCCTCGGTCGCCAGTTCAACCGCCAGGTTGGCCAGCTTGTCGACCAGTGCTTCGTCGAGATCGTATTCGGCCGGCACCACGGAAGGAGCGGAAGAGGGGGCGGCTTTGCCGGCGGGGCGCTTGCTTTTGGACATGGCTGGAATGCTGGTGGAGAGAAGAGGCGGACATTGTAACAAGTCCGCCCTCCATTACCTTCAGACCGCGCCGTCAGACTGCTCCTTCAGACTGCTTTTTTGCCCGAGGTCCGCGCCAGGAACACCAGCCCGGCGGCAATCACCGAAGCCACCGCCAGTGCATACAGGCCGCCCTGGATCGAACCGGTCTTTTGCTCCAGATAACCGAAGGTCGCCGGCGCAAAGAAGCCGCCCAGGTTGCCGATGGAATTGACCAGCGCGATCACGGCGGCGGCGATGCGTGCGTCCAGATAGGCCTGCGGGATCGGCCAGAACAGCGACGAGGCCGCCTTGAAGCCGATGCCGGCGAAACAGATCGCGACGAAGGCGAACACCGGGCCGCCGGTGGTCGAGGCGAACATGCCGGCCGCAGCGATGATCAGCGTCGCCGCCACCCATGCCTGCTGGTGACGGAAACGCGCGGCCAGGCTGGCGAAGATATACATCGCGACGATCGAGATGATCCATGGAATCGAATTGAACAGGCCGACCTGGAAGTCGTTGAAGTGGCCCATCTTCTTGATGATGCTGGGCAGCCAGAAGGTGGCGCCGTAGATGGTCAGCTGGATCGCAAAGTAGATGAAGCAGAACAGCAGGATCTGCGGGTCCTTGAGCAGGCTCCACGACGATACGTGCACCGGCTTGCTGGCCTGGCGCTCGCGTTGTTCATGCGCGATGATGGTGGCCAGGCTGTTGCGCTCGTCGTCGCTGAGCCAGGTGGCGTCCTGCGGGCGTGAATCGAGGCGGCGCCAGACCACGAAGCACAGCAGCACCGAGGCCAGGCCTTCGATGATGAACATCCATTGCCAGCCATGCAGGCCGCCACCCTCGATCTGCAGCAGCGCACCCGAGATCGGGCCGGACAGGATCGACGCAATCGCCGAGCCGCTCAGGAACACCGCCATCGCCTTGCCGCGTTCGCTGTTGGGCAGCCATTGCGTGAAGTAGTACACCACGCCCGGGAAGAAGCCGGCCTCGGCCACCCCTAGCAAAAAGCGCAGGATGTAGAACGAGGTCTCGTTGTGCACGAAGGCCATCGACGTCGCCACCACGCCCCAGGTCAGCATGATGCGCGTCAGCCAGGCCTTGGCGCCGAATTTCTGCAGCAGCATGTTGGACGGCACTTCGAAGATGGCGTAGCCGATGAAGAACAATCCCGCGCCGAGACCGAACGCCGCCGATCCGATGCCGAGATCGGTCGCCAGGTGCGAGCGCACGAAGCCGATGTTGACGCGGTCGATGTAGTTGGCGATGAACATGATCACGAACAGCGGCAGGATGCGCCATTTGACCTTGTCGATGGCGCTGGCCAGCGGACCGCTTGCCGGGCCGTCGGGATGGGCGGCCCAGGCCGCGATGTTTTGCTCATTTGCGGGATTGCTCACTGCTGTCTCCTTGAGGTTGTCGCTGCGGCCGTCGTGGCGGCCTGTGCGATCTTTATTGCGTTTTTTATTGCGCTTTTTATTGTCGTGATGCGTATTGAAGCTGTTGGCTTATCTGACCAGGCAAGGCTTCTTGTTGTCGAACTTCCAGCCCGGAATCAGGTACTGCATGGCGATGGCGTCGTCGCGCGCACCCAGGCCCTTGGCTTTGTAGAGCGCGTTGGCCGCCATTACCTGTTCCATGTCGATCTCCACACCCAGGCCCGGTGCGGTCGGCACGTCGACCATGCCGCCGACGATCCTGAACGGTTCACGCGTGAGGCGCTGGCCGTCCTGCCAGATCCAATGCGTATCGATGGCGGTGATCTTGCCCGGCGCGGCGGCTGCCACTTGCGTGAACATTGCCAGCGAGATATCGAAGTGGTTGTTGGAATGCGATCCCCAGGTCAGGCCCCACTCATTGCACAGTTGCGCCACGCGTATCGAACCCTGCATGGTCCAGAAGTGCGGGTCTGCCAACGGAATGTCGACCGATTGCAGTTGAATCGCATGGCCCATTTCGCGCCAGTCGGTGGCGATCATGTTGGTGGCCGTCTGCAGGCCGGTGGCGCGGCGGAACTCGGCCATCACTTCGCGGCCGGAGTAACCGTTCTCGGCGCCGCAGGGATCTTCGGCGTAAGCCAGCACGTCGTGCTGGTCGCGGCACAAACGGATCGCGTCTTTCAGCAACCAGCCGCCGTTGGGGTCCAGCGTGATGCGCGCCTGCGGAAAGCGTTCATGCAACGCTGCGACGGCTTCGATTTCATCCTCGCCGCGCAGCACGCCGCCCTTGAGCTTGAAGTCGTTGAAGCCGTAGCGCTGGTAGGCCGCCTCGGCCAGCCGCACGATGGCGTCGGCGTCCATGGCTTTCTCATGGCGCAGGCGCTGCCAATCGTCAGCGTTGTCGGGTTCGCTGTGATAGTCGAGGTCGGTGGCGTTGCGGTCGCCGACGTAGAACAGGTAGCCGAGCATTTCCACCTTGTCGCGTTGCTGGCCTTCGCCGAGCAAGGCTGCGACCGGCACGCCGAGGAACTTGCCAAGCAGATCGAGCAGCGCCGCTTCCACCGCCGTGACGGCGTGGATGGTGATGCGCAGGTCGAAGGTCTGCAAGCCGCGGCCGCCGGCGTCGCGGTCGCTGAAGGTCCGGCGCATGCGATTGAGCACGGCGTTGTAGTGGGCGATGGATTGGCCGACGACCAGTTCGCGCGCGTCTTCCAGGGTCTGGCGGATGCGTTCGCCGCCTGGCACTTCGCCGACGCCGGTGTTGCCGGCGCTGTCGGTCAGGATGACGATGTTGCGCGTGAAGTAAGGACCGTGCGCGCCGCTCAGGTTGAGCAGCATGCCGTCGCGGCCGGCGACCGGGATGACCTGCATCCCGGTGACGACAGGCGCGGAAGAGCGGGAAGAATTCAGTGATGCGTTTGGCTGAGCAGACATGGTGGGCCTTGTACGGTGATCGATGGGCACACGGAATTGGTACCGCTACCAATTCCGATTGATGCAAATGGTAGCGGTACCGTTTTTGGCTGTCAATCGGTTTAGCGCGATGTTGTCAGATCGCAAACAAATGGAGGAAGAGGACCAGGAAGATGAGCGCCGCAGCGCTCAGACGCTCTGCCGTTCGATGATGGTGAAGCCGATGTCATGAACGCGTTCCGGCACCTCCCGGCCTTCCGCACGTTCGATGATGAAGCGCGCGGCGGTCTTGCCGATGCCGGTGCCGTCGATGCGCACGGTAGTCAGTTGCGGATGCAGGTCGCGCGAGAAGCTGAGGTCGCCGAAACCCATCACCGCCAGCTGCGACGGGATCGCGATGCCGCGCACCTGGGCTTCGATCATGACGCCCATGGCGAGGATGTCGGAGCTGCAGAACACGCCGTCGATGGCGCCGTCCTGCCCGAGCAGGTCGGCCAGGCCGGTGCGGCCGCTGCCCAGCGTGGTCGGCGCCGGCACCATGCACTGCGGCACCTCGGCGCGACCGGCTGGCGCCATGCCAAGCCGCACCGCTTCGTCGGAGAACGCCCGCGCGCGCCGCCGGCTGCGCTCGTCGACACCGGCGATCACGGCCACGCGGCGGCGACCGGCTGCGTGCAGGTGCTGCGCCACGGCGACGCCGATGCGTTCATGCGAAAAGCCGACCAGCATGTCGATCGGCGTAGGCGTCAGGTCCCAGGTTTCCACCACGGGGATACCGCTGGCCAGCAGGCGCTTGCGCGACTCGGCCGAGCGCATGATGCCGGTCAGCACCACGCCGTCGGGACGGCGGCCGATGATGGCTTCGAGCAAGGCGTCTTCGCGCGAATTCTCGTAGCCGCTCTGACCCAGCATGAGCTGGTAGCCGGCGTCGGCCAGCGCTTCGGTCAGCGACTGCACGGTTTCCAGGAAGATCGGCCCGACGATGGTCGGCACCACGGCGGCGACCAGGCGGCTTTTCTTGGAAGCCAGGCCCCCGGCCAGCAGGTTGGGCACGTAACCGGTGCGCTCGACGGCTTCACGGACCTTCTTGAGCACGGTCTCCGACACCGCGTCGGGCGTATTGAGCGCGCGCGAGGCGGTGATCGGCGCCACGCCGGCCAGCCTGGCGACGTCGCGCAGGGTCAGCCCGGCGCCCTTGCGGCCCTTGCGCACGGCAGGTGCAGGGGCGGTCATCGGGGCGTCAGGTGAAGGTGCTGAAATGGCAGGAATCGAAGGCTTCGTCATGGCGCGATTTTAGCATCGACAAAATGGTACCGATACCAGTGCGCCACCGTGGATGACATTGCGCCAGCGCCAGATTCGCGTAAGCTCCCGTTTGCTCATTGATGAACTGACCACCCGGGAATCCCTTTGCGACTCTTTCTGCTTTGCTCACTCGTGGCGCTGTCCGGAACCGCTTGCCTCGACGCCGACGCGCAAACCGCCGCCGGCGAGCCCGATATCAGCGTCGTCATGACCCACGCCAAAGGCTACCCGCAGTTTGCAGTGACGGCGAAGATGACCACGAATGCCGACATCGCGCGCAGCTGGAAAGTGCTGACCGACTACGACCGGCTGGCCGAATTCGTTCCCAACCTGTCGCATTCGCAAGTCACCTCGCGCGAAGGCAATGAGCGTGTCGTCATCCAAAACGGTTTCGCCCAATTCCTGTTCCTCCGGCAAAACATCGATCTGGTGCTGCACGTCACCGAGCAAGCGATGGACGCCATCGACATCCGCCTGGTCAGCGGCAACATGCGCGAATACCAGGCGCGTTGGGAATTGCAGTCATTGCAGGCGCAGCAGCCGGGAGACGAAGGACGCACCCGCATTTCCTACGCCGGCATCATAGCGCCTGATTTTTATGTGCCGACCCTGTTTGGTGCAACACTGATGAAACGCGACCTGCGCAACATGCTCAACGCCGTCAAGGCTGAAATGGAAAAGCGGCCCTGAGGCCGCTTCTCTATCGTGACGCTATCGTGATGAAGAACCGATCGTCTCAGACTATCCCGAGTATCGAATAGCCGCCGTCGCACAAGGCGTCATAGCAACGCGTGCAGTGGTCGCAGAACAGGTGCGAGCGTTTGACCTGATGACGGCGCAGCACCAGCTGGAGTGCGACGCCTTCGCAATGCGGGCAAGTCTCACGCATGGTGCCGACCGGGATCGGATCGGGAGCGAGGAACATGCCGTTGTCGAGCACCATGCCGTCCACCACTTCGCGCGGATCGATTTCCAGCAACGTGATATCGAGACGCTCGCGTCGGCGGTGCGGCCGGGGAGGGAGATTGACGCCGATGGCGCTGGTGTAGATGGATGAACGGTCTTCCGTTGCGACAGATGCAGGACTCATTACTGTGCTCCTTTTGGTCGACAGATAAGTGCGCTGTTTTTCTGATGGAATACCCAATCTAGTCAAGATAAAGACCAAGTGCAAGGTCGAATTCAGAATAGTTTTTGAATCTTGTTTTATAGATCGATCGTTCGATGTTTTAGTAGAAAGATTGTCGAAAATCACGTCGACCAACCTACCCGACGCGAGGATGCTGCCGGTATTGTCTGTCTGCTACGCCGCCGCTTTTTTCTGGAAGCGTTTGACGCAGAGCGACACGCTGAAACAGATCGCGAAATACACCGCACCCGCGAAAAACAGCAATTCAATGATGCGGCCGTCGCGTTCGCCGATGCTGTAGGCGCGGCCGAAGAAATCCGCCAGCGCGCTCACGTACACCAGCGACGTGTCCTGGAACAAAATGATGCCTTGCGTCAGCAGCAGCGGCACCATGTTGCGGAAGGCCTGCGGCAGGATGATCAGGCGCATCGTCTGCGTATAGGTCAAACCCAGTGCGAATGCCGCAGCGAGTTGGCCGCGCGCCACGCTCTTGATGCCGGCGCGGATGATTTCGGAATAGTAGGCCGCTTCGAACAGCGAGAACGCCACCAGCGCCGAGATCATGCGCAAGTCATTCGACGCCGACAGGTGGAACACCTTCTGCAGCAGTTGCGGCACGATCAGGAAGAACCACAGCAGCACCATCACCAGCGGTATCGAGCGGAACAGGTTGACGTAGCCGCTGGCGAACCACTGCAACGGCTTCGACGACGACAGCCGCATCATCGCCAGCAGCGTGCCCCAGATGATGCCGAAGGCAATCGCCGTGGCGGTGATCTGCAGCGAGATCGCCATGCCGTGGCCGAGCACCTGAACCGCTGCAGGCGTGATGGAACTGAAATCGAACTGATAGCTCATGGCCGCGCGCCCTCTCTATTTTCCGCCGCCGAAACCCGGCAGGGCGACGCGCCCTTCGAGCCGGCGCATCAGCGTCATGACCGTGATGTTGATCAGCATGTAGGTCAGCGTGACGGCGATGAAGGCCTCATACGGCTGCGCGGTGTAATCAACCAGTTGCCGTCCCTGCGCGGCAAGCTCCAGCAGGCCGATGGTGGAGGCCACCGCCGAGTTCTTGAAGATGTTGAGGAATTCCGAGGTCAGCGGCGGCAGGATGATGCGGAACGACATCGGCAGCAGCACGTAGCGGTAGGTCTGCGCCAGCGTGAAGCCGATCGCCAGGCCGGCGTTCTTTTGTCCGGGCGGCAAAGCGCCGATGCCGGAGCGCACCTGCTCGCACACGCGCGCCGCGGTGAAGAAGCCCAGGCACAGCATGGCGGTGGTGAACTGTTGCGCCAGCGGGCTCATGCTCTTGATGTCGTCGCCGATGCCGAACGGCAGCACCTCGGGCATGGCGAAATACCAGATGAAGACTTGCACCAGCAGCGGCACGTTGCGGAACAGTTCGACGTAAGTCGCGGCGGCGCCGCGCAGCCAGCGATTGGGCAGCGTGCGCATGATGCCCAGCACGGTGCCCAGCGCCAGGGCCAGGCACCAGGCCGACAGGCCGAGCGCCAGCGTCACCGACAAACCCGACAGCAGCCAGTCGGCGTAGGTCTGGTTATCGGCGGCCTGGTGGAGGAAGACGCTCCAGTTCCAGCGGTAGTCCATGCAATGCTCTCAGGATGAGGGATGAGATGCGCGCGGCGCTCAGGCCGGGGGCGGTTCAGGGAAAGGCAGCGAGGCCTGGCCTTCGGCGCGCATGCCGAAGACGTTGAGCGTCATCGCCACCAGTGCGTAGTAGCCGAGCAGTCCGATCAGGTTGACCACCACCTTGATGCCGAACAGTTCCAGCGCGCGCGCATAGGTGGCATCGCTGACGCGCTTGCGCCGGCCGAGTTCGGTGGCGAAGGACCAGATCACGCGTTCGTCCTCCAGCGCGAACACCGGCGTCTGGCCTTGCCGGATCTGCTCGGCGACGTCCGCCGACAGGCCGGCGTCGATCGCGATCGGCAGGTGGATGTACCACTCCGCCTGCGACTGCCATTGCTGCGCCGTGGCCAGGATCGCCAGTTCGGATAGACGCAGCGGCAGCCCGGTTTCATAGCGGCAGTAGGCGCCCAGCTTTTGCGCCAGCTGGCCGAATTCCGGGCTGTGGATCCAGCTCACGAACGGCCCGTTGAGATTGCCGCGCGGGCCCGACAGGATGTCGTCGAGCAGCGCTTTCTGGTCGGGCGTGGCGTGGGCTGCGTCGAAGGCGGGCAGGCGTGATTGTTTCATGTCATTGCTCCAGATTTATGGACTACCTCAAAACCTGCTTACGATCTGTAGCGAGAGGCCATCAGCCGGTGGCGGACGGAGCGCAGGAACCGGAGTGTACTTTAGTACATGAGGATTCCGAGCACCGCCCGGCGCCGGATCATGGCCTCGCAGTAAGATCGTAAGCAGGTTTAATCCATGGGTTTGTCGCTTGGATTGGCATACAGCTTTTTGACGTCTTCCGGCATCGGGAAATTGAAGCTGATGTTCTTCGGCGGAATCGGGAAGGTGAACCACTTCGCGTACATGCGGTTGATCTCGCCGCTCTTCATCAGGCCGCTCAGTGCGCCGTCGACCAATTGCTTGAATTGCGGATCGTCCTTGCGCACCATGAAGCCGTACGGTTCAGCGCCGAACGGCGTGCCGGTCAGCAGCCAGTCGTTGGGTTTTTGCGCGGTGGTGCGCGCACCGGCCAGCAGGATGTCGTCCATCACGTAGGCGGCGACGCGGCCCGATTGCAGTATCAGGAAAGCTTCGCCGTAGTCCTTCGCGCTCTGGATCTGCATGTTCATCTTGCGGCGCTCATTGAGCGTGCGCAGCAGGCGTTCCGAGGTGGTGCCGGCGTTGGTCACGACGGCCTTGCCGGCGAGGTCGGGGAAGTCCTTGATGCCGCTGTCCTTGCGCGTCAGGATGCGGCTGCTGGCGACGAAGAAGGTGGTGTTGAAAGAGACCTGCTGCCAGCGATCCTTGAGGTTGCTGGTGACGCCGCATTCGAGATCGATGGTGCCGTTCTGCAGCAGCGGCGTGCGGTTCTGCGAGGTCACCGGGATCATGCGCACTTCCAGGTTGGGCAGGTTCAGTTTCGCCTTGACCGCGTCGATGGCCTTGTTGCACAGGTCTTGCGAATAGCCGACCACCTTCTGGTTTTCGTCGTAATAGGAAAACGGAATCGAGCTGGTGCGGTGACCGATGGCGATGACGTTGCCGTCCTTGATCTTTTGCAGCGTCGGACCGAGGCCGGCGTCGGCGGCGTGCACGGCGCCCGCACAGGCCAGCGTGGACAACAATGCAAGCAGCGGGTAAGTAAATCGTTTCATGGCGCTTCCTCTCCTGAAGATGTAGATGGGTGCTGCTTGAGTGTTTGTTATTGATTTATGCGAGTGCTGCATCGACCGCCGGAACCAGGCGTTCAACCATGGCATCGATGTCGGCGGCGGTACTGATGAACGGCGGCGCGATCAGGATGTGGTCGCCCTGGCGACCGTCGACGGTGCCGCCCATCGGATACACCAGCAGCCCGCGCTGCATGGCTTCGCTCTTGACGCGGCTGTGCGTGCGGCGCGCCGGATCGAGCGGCTGCTTGCTGTCGCGCTCGGCCACCAGCTCGACGCCGACGAACAGGCCGCGGCCGCGCACGTCGCCCACATTCGGATAGTTGGCGAAGACTTCGCGCAGGCGGGCGCGCAATTGTTCGCCGCGCGCCTGCACGTTCAGCAGCAGTTGCTCTTCGCGGATCGTTTGTTGCACGGCGAGCGCGGCGGCGCAGGCGGTGGCGTGGCCGATGTAGGTGTGGCCGTGCTGGAAGAAGCCGCTGCCGCCGACCACCGTGTTATAGATGCGGTCGCTGGCGATCATGGCGCCGATCGGCTGGTAGCCGGCGCCCAGGCCCTTGGCGATGACCAGGATGTCGGGCGCGATACCGTCTTCGGCGCAGGCGTACAGATGGCCGGTACGGCCCATGCCGGACATGACTTCGTCGAGGATCAGCAGGACGCCGTACTTGTCGCAGACGGCGCGGATCTTCTTGAAATAGTCGCCGACCGGCGGCACCGCACCCGCGGTGGCGCCGACCACGGTTTCGGCGACGAAGGCGGCGACTTCATCGGCGCCGAGTTCGAGGATCTTGGCTTCCAGTTCGTCGGCCAGGCGTTGCACATATTGCGCGTCGGATTCGCCGCTCAGCTGCTCGCGGTAGGCGTAGCACGGCGCCACGTGGTGCGACGGCGTCAGCAGCGGCAGGAAGGCTTCGCGGCGCCAGGCGTTGCCGCCGATGGCCAGCGCGCCGAGCGTATTGCCGTGATAACTCTGGCGGCGCGCGATGAAATGGCGACGCTGCTTTTGACCGTTCTCGACGTGGTATTGCCGCGCCAGCTTGAGCGCCGCTTCCACTGCCTCCGAACCGCCCGACAGGAAGTACACGTGATTCAGGTCGCCCGGCGCCGAGGCGCTCAGTTCGTCGGCCAGTTGCTCGGCGACGGCGGTGGTGAAGAACGAGGTGTGCGCATAGGCCAGCTCATCGACCTGCTTGTGGATCGCCGCCAGTACGCGCGGATGACCGTGGCCGAGGCAGGACACCGCCGCGCCGCCGCAGGCGTCGAGATAGCGCTTGCCCTTGCTGTCGATCAGCTCGATGCCCTCGCCTGCTGCGGCGACCGGCAGGGTCATTTTCGGATAACGATGGAAGACGTGTGTCATGAAGCTGGTCCCGTACTGAAATCAAGTTGGGGCCAACTATAAATTGAAAGAATCGCTTTTGCAACGTTTGTTGCATATATATTTTATTGCGCATTTTTTGGTGCATTGCGACGTAACTCCGCACCAAATCAGGTCGTCTCGCCAATCGCCATCGAACGGCGCGTAAAGACAGCGCCTCCGGGCACTGCGGGGGCATCGTGGTGGATCAGGACAGGGCAATCATTGCTGCAACACTTGTTGCAGTGAATGTTGAAACGTGAACCGGCCGAGCAACTTACTTGTTGCCGGCTTTCACGTGATTCACATAAGCGCCGCTCTGGTACAGCTCTTCCTCGGCGTGCTCAAGGCGCTTGACGGCCTTGTCGTCGTCGAGCGAAATCACCAGTTCGATCAGGCTTTCCGCCACCGCGATGGCAGCCGCCATTGACGGGAAAAACGACGGGCTGTCGTGCGAGAACAGGATGGTGTGATCGGCCTGCAGCGCGATCGGCGCGACTGCACTGTCGGTCAGCGCGATCAGTTTGCTGCCGGCGCGCTTGGCGGCCTCGGCCACCTGCACCGCTTCAATTGAATACGGCGCGAAGCTGATCACGATGGTGGCATCCTGCGGCGCCACCGCGCGCAATTCCATCGCCAGCGAACCGGCGGTGCCCTTGATCAGCGTGACGCTGGGGCGGAACAGGCGGTACAGGTATTCCAGCATGAAGGCCACCGAATACGCCGCGCGGAAACCGGCGATATGCACATGGCGCGCCTTGGTCAGCGTGCGTGCAGCGCGCAGCAGTTCGTCGGCATTCTTCGGCTCGGAAGCGTCGAGGTTGGCGCGCTGGGCCTGGAAGATTTCGGCGATCAGGATGTCGCTGTTGTTGCGCTTGACCAGGCTCTGCGCCTTGTAAGCGTAGGCCTTGGGCGTGACGGCCAGGCGCTCCACGAACAGCGCGCGCAACTCGCCCCAGCCGGGAAAGCCAAGATACTGCGACAGCCGCACCAGCGTCGACGGCTGCACGCCGGCGCGCGTGGCGACCGCGCGCATGGTCGACACCGCCACCTCGCCCGGATTGTCGAGCAGAAAGGCCGCACCGGCCTGGAACTGCGGACGCATGTCGGCATAGTTGGCGCGGATCAGGGCGTCGAGTTCGGCGAAGTTGGCCGGGGTGTCAGCGGTGGCAGCGGTGGAATCCGTCATGGCGGCGTATGCATGTGGGAATGAATCAGGGAGGCTGCATTGTTTCACAAATTGCAGCGGCGCAGGCGCGTGCAACATTGGTTTCATTTCCGGCTTCCGCCTACCGTGAGGGATGACATTTTGAATAGGAATTGTTATCATCTAGAAATAAGTCTAGTCAAAAACCAAATAATTCACAGGCTTACTCCAGATACCCAGCTCCCGATTCTTATCGTTGCCAGGCACAGGACCGCGATAACTTAGAGGGAATCCACCATGTCATACCGCTCGTTCGACGCGCGGCCGACGGCTGTTTCAGCCGCCGTTGCCGCCGCCTTGTTTTGCATCGTCCACACCGCGTCTGCGCAGGAAGCCGCCGGCAACGCCGGCGCCCTGCCGGAAGTCAACGTCACTGCCACCACCGACCAGACCGCCACCGGTCCGGTCAGCGGTTTCGTCGCCAAGAAAACCCTGACCGGCAGCAAGACCGAAACGCCCTTGCTGGAAACGCCGCAGTCCGTGTCCGTCGTGACGCGTGACGAAATGAACACGCGCGGCGCGCAAAACCTGATCGATGCGCTGGCCTACACTCCCGGCGTCGGTGCGCCCTACCCGGACCCCAACGGCGACTGGCAGTACATCCGCGGCTTCTTCGCCTCGCAATATCTGGACGGGCTGCGCGTGGTCTATTCGGGCGGCGGCGGCGCCGTCACCATGCGTACCGAAACCTGGGGCCTGGAGCGCGTTGAAGTATTGCGCGGCCCGGCTTCAGTGCTGTACGGCACCAACGCGCCGGGCGGCATCGCCAACTCGGTCAGCAAGCGCCCCACTGCCGAACCGGTCCGTGAACTGCAGGTGCAATACGGCAGCTTCGACCGCAAGCAGGCCGCCTTCGATATCGGCGGCGCCATTGATGAAGACGGCAAGCTGAGCTACCGCCTCAACGGCCTGGTCCGGGATGCCGGCACCAGCGTCGACGGCGTCAAGAACAACCGCCGCTACTTCGCTCCCGCGATCACCTGGCGGCCTTCCGCCGACACCAGCTTCACACTGCTGGCGCATTACCTGAGCGAGGACCTGAGTCCGCGCAATTTCATGCCGTCCAAGGGCACGCTGTTTGTGAATCCTCTCGGACAGATTGCGCGCAACCGCAATCTCGGCGAGCCGGATTACAACATCTACACGCGCGAACAACACGCGGTCGGCTACGCATTCGAACACCGCTTCAACGATGCGCTGACGCTGCGCCAGAATTTCCGCTTCACCGACGTCAACGCCTATTCGCGCGCGATCTCGCCGACCAGTTTCGCCAACCTGCAGGCCGACAATCGCACGGTATTGCGCTCGGCGTCGCAAGCCTGGCGCCAGAGCCAGACCACCAACGTCGACACCCATCTGGAAGCGAAATTCGACACCGGCCCGTTCAAGCACACCAGCCTGGTCGGCTTCGACTATTCACAGTATGAAGAAGACACGCGTTCGGCCAGCGCCACTGCCCGGCCGATCGACATTTTCAATCCGGTATACGGCACCCTGCCAACTTCGGCGTTTACCTTTGCCGTGCCGACGCTGCAAAAGCAGGAGCGCCCCGGCGTCTACCTGCAAGACCAGGCGGCCTTGGGCAACTGGCGCTTCACGCTGGCGGGCCGCTATGAACAGGCGCGCACCAGCACCCGCAACCAGAGCACCCTTGCCACCACGGCCAAACTGGAAGACAGCGCGTTCACCAAGCGCCTGGCCGCCCTCTACCTGTTCGACAACGGTATAGCGCCCTATGTGAGCTATTCGGAATCCTTCGAACCGATCAGCGGCACCGACTTCTTCGGCAAGCCATTCATCCCGACCAAGGGCGTGCTGTATGAAACCGGCGTGCGCTATCAGCCGAAGGCGTACAACGCGATGTTCTCTGCTGCGGTGTATCAACAGAAGCAGAAGAACAACACCATGACCGATCCGGATCCGACGCACGTCTGCGCCGGGGGCACGCAATGCTCGGTGCAGACCGGTGAGTTGCGCACCCAGGGTATCGAACTGGAAGCCAAGCTGACGCTGGAAAGCGGCGTCAACCTGACGGCCGCCTATGCTTACACCGCAGGCAAATACCTGAAGGCCAGTGCACCGGCGCAGGACAAGGCGCCAACCTCGCTGGCCCCGCATACGGCCTCGGTATGGGCCGACTATGAAGTCAAGAACGGTCCGTTGAATGGCCTCGGCTTCGGCGCCGGTGCGCGCTACACCGGTAAAATGTGGCTCGACGCCGGCAACACGCAAAAGATCGCGTCGTTCACCCTGGTCGATGCGATGTTGCGTTACGACCTGGCGAAACTGGATCCGAAGCTCAAGGGCGCACGCCTGGCCTTCAACATCCAGAACCTGTTCGACAAAGTGTATTACCCCGGCATCTGCTCCACCACTTACTGCCTGTACGGCGAAGGCCGCACTGCGACGGCAACGCTGTCGTACGGCTGGTAACGCAATTGGAAATACGACAGAGCCGACGCCACATCATCATCAAGTAAAGAAATGAACCTGAATCCCTCCCTTCGTTATCGCCTCGCCGTCGCCTCGCGCGCACTGGCCGCCATCGGCGGCGGCTATGCGCTGTCCGCCGTCGCGGCCGCCCTGCTTGCCGTGGTGTTGCCGATGCAGCCTGCCGAAGCGGTGATCACCGCCACGCTGTTGTCGTTCATCGTGTTCTGCTGCGCAGTGCTGTGGGTGTTCGCGGCGCGCACGGCGTGGCGTGCGTGGGGCGGGATCGTGGCGCCGGGCTTGTTGCTCGGCGCGGGTTTGTTGATTGTGACGATGATCCAGCGGAGCACGCCATGAGAGAAGGCTTCCGCCAGTCGATGGCATGGCTGCACACCTGGTCCGGCCTGCTGGTGTGCTGGGTGCTGTTCCTGGTGTTCTGCGCCGGCACGGCATCCTACTTCCGCGAAGAAATCACGCTGTGGATGAAGCCCGAACTGCATGCGTCACACAGCGCGCCCATCACCAATGCCCAGGCCGTGCAAACTGCACTGACGGCATTGCAAGGCAAGGCGCCGGATGCTTCGCGCTGGTTCATCACGCTGCCGGCCGAACGCAGCACGGCGCTGCGCATCGGCTGGATCAATCCGCCGCCCAAGGACGCGCCGCCGAAGACGCGCGGCAAGTTCACCAGCCAGATCATCGATCCGCTGACCGGCGAAAAAATGCCCGACGTGCGCGAGACGCGCGGCGGCGAATTCCTCTACCGCCTGCACTTCGACCTGCATTACATGCCGGCGCTGTGGGCGCGCTGGATCGTCGGCTTCTGCGCCATGTTCATGCTAGTGGCGATCGTCAGCGGCGTGATCACGCACAAGCGCATCTTCAAGGATTTTTTCACCTTCCGACCGAAGAAAGGCCAGCGCTCCTGGCTCGACGCGCATAACGCCACCGCCGTGCTGGCCCTGCCCTACCACCTGATGATCACCTACACCGGCCTGGTCACGCTGATGTTCATGTACATGCCGTGGGGCATCCAGACCGCGTACAAGGGCAACCAGGAAAGCTTCTTCGCCGACGTCTTCCCGAGCGCCAGGAACGGCAAACCCGCCGGCAAGCCGATGCCGCTGACGCCGCTGCAACCGTTGCTGGCGCAGGCCGAACAGCGCTGGCACGGCATGTCCGCAGTCGGCATCACGATCAATCATCCGGGCGACGCCAACGCAACGATACAAATCCGCCGTGAGGAAGAAAAAGGCCTGAACTACATCCAGCCGAGCGTGCAATTCAACGGCGTCACCGGCGCGCTGGTCAGCGCCGACAATGAAGACATCGGCGGCGCCAACGCCACCCGCGGCGTACTGTACGGCCTGCACATCGGCCACTTCGCCAACCCGCTGCTGCGCGTGCTGTTCTTCCTGTGCGGCCTGTCGGGCTGCGCCATGGTCGCCACCGGCGCGTTGCTGTGGGCGGTCAAGACGCGCCAGGGCCATGCCAAAAAACTCGCCGCAGGTGGGCGCGTCGGTTTCGGCCTGCGCCTGGTGGAAGCGCTCAACATAGGCGCGATCGCCGGCCTGCCGATCGCCTTCGCTGCCTATTTCTGGGCCAACCGCCTGCTGCCGGTGGCAATGCCCAAGCGTCCCGACGCCGAGATCAGCTGGTTCTTCATCGCCTGGGGAGTGGCCGCCGTGCTGGCGCAGATCCGCCCCGACCGCCGCATGTGGCAATGGCAATTGTGGGTCGGCGCCCTGCTCTTCATGGGCATACCGGTGCTCAATGTGTTCACCACCTCGTCGCACCTGGGCGTGACGCTGTTCATGGCGCAAGGTCCATGGTCGGTGGCCGGTTTTGACCTGACGGTGCTGGCGCTGGGGATTGCGCTCGCGCTCGCGGCATGGCATCTGGGCCGCAAGAAAAAAGTGGCAAGGAAAGCCGGCAAGCAAGGTGTGCAAGAGCCGCAAGAAACATCCGAAGCCAAGCTGCAGGAGGTCGCATGATGGACATGACGGACCTGATCCCGCTGCCTTTCCTGGCGACGCTGGCGCTGACCTACAGCGCATGGGTGGCGCTGAGCCTGGCGATGGACCGCCACTACGCGGACATCAACGGCCGCGGCGCCGAACCGAGCGCTGTATCGCGCAAGCGCGGCCGCTGGCTCGGCACGCTGGCGCTGACGGCGGCCTTCGCAGTCTGTGTGCGCGACAGCGGCTGGGGCATCGGCCCGGTGGCCTGGCTGGGGACCATGACCGTCGCTGCGCTGCTGCTGGTGCTGCAGCTGTGCTACGCGCCGAAGTCGGTGCCGCGCACGGGCAAGCCGGTGTTGTGGCTGGCCGGCCTGCTGACACTGGCAGCATTGGCGACCTAGGTTTAACAGTCGATGCGAGCGCCAACTCGAACCATTAAATAATCCTTAATAGTTCGAACTTCTGCCAAAACGCATTCATCGAGCGATCGTTTCAATGCCCGCAACTGGCATTTTGGGTAAGTGTGCGCAATAATGCACCAATAGTATGATTTTCATCACTCTATTGAAACCTACCGGGAGATTGCCTCATGGGAACCGTGCGCAAGACCATTACGTTGACGGACACGCAGGACAACTGGATCAAGGCACAGATTGACGCCGGCCACTATACAAACGACAGCGAATACATCCGTGACCTGATACGACGTGAACAGGAACGCAGTATCGAACTTGAGGCGATCCGGGCTGCGCTGATCGAAGGCGAGTCCAGTGGAGAACCCCGCCCCTTCGATGCCCACGCATTCAAGCAGCGAATGTCAGCCAAACATGGCTGAATACCGTCTTGCGCCCGCCGCCGAGCGCGACCTGGAGGCGATATGGACTTATACCCGCATGAAGTGGGGTGCCGAGCAAGCGGATCGCTACACGGACATCATGGCGCTGGCCTTTGATGAGTTGGCGCGAGCGCCGCAAGCAGCGCCGGCATGTGACCATATTCGTCCCGGTTATCGTCGCCGAAGCGTGGGGCGGCACATGATCTATTTCCGTGTCACGACCTATGGGATTGCAATCGTTCGGATATTGCACGATCTGATGGACGTCTCCCGACACCTTTGACTGCAGCGGCAGGAGCCGGCACTGCACCGCTATGCAGCCGGGACCTGCATCGATGTCTCCCGCCGTCCCAGCCACACCACCTGCAGCGTCGCCCCCACCAAAAACACCAGCACCAGCGCACCGGTCAGCATCTTCAGCAGCGGGTCTTCCGCGTTCGCAAAAAAGGGCGCGCCGACCGGCAGGCGCGTGCCGGTCTCGGTCAGCGCAGGAATGAAATGGAACAGCACCGTGGCCGAGTACGCGACCATTTCGACGTAAGCGCTGCGGCGGCCGAACCAGGTGGTTTGAATTGCCGCGCGCGCGATGGCCAGGGTCGCCAGCGTGATCAGCGCCAGTGCGTGGGGCTTACCAAAGCCGCCGTGCTGGAAGATGCCCAGCGAAGTCAGGCTGGTCAGCACGGTGGCGTGAACATATAGCTTGCCGGCGTTGGTGGCGTAGCGGATGCGGTGTTCCCGCGCGAGGATGATGAGGGCGGTGACCACGGCCACCAGCGCGATGGCCGTGTGGATGATGCCGAGCGAAGTCAATCCGAGCATGTCTTTCTCCTTTTTCAATGTGGCTGACAACAACGTTGGCTACAAATCAGGACGTACAAAGACGATGCTCGCAAAGCGTGCTCAGAAGGAACGCATGACCCTCACGGTGACGTAGGGCAGGCGCTCGGTCGCGGCGGAGGCGCGCGCGCTGTGCAGGCGATGCAGGGTGATCTGGTTGACTTCCGCGTGGCTGCCGTCGATGTGCTCCGTTATCAATCTGACAGCTTCATCGCCGGCGCGGGCGTCGATTTGCGCAAGGATAGCAGCATGTTCTTCGTAGGTCGATCCGACGCAATCGCCGTAGACGAAATCAAGCCGGCGCACGATGCGGATGCGGTCGGTAAGGCGGTCAAAGGCGCTCGCCATTTCCAGGTTGCCGGTGGCGCGCACCAGCGTCTGGTGGAAGGCTTCGTCCAGCGCCGCGGCGGCGCGGCCGTCGCTCAGGCGCTGCCCGACCGGCACGCACCAGTCCGCCTTGAGGGCCTCGATCTGCGCCATATCGACCTTGTGCTTGCCGTCAGCGCCATCGGCGCACAGGCGCGTGACCGCATGCACCTCGATCAGCTGGCGCAACTCGTACAAGTCGGCGAAGCGCTTGAAATCCATCGGCACCACTTCCCAGCCGCCGCGCACGTAGCCCTGCATCAGGCCGTCGCTTTGCAGACGTTGCAGCGCCTCGCGCACCGGCGTGCGCGAGACCTTGAAGTAGGCCGCGACTTCGGTCTCGGTGACCTGGTCGCCGGGCAGCAGGCGCATCTCGAAAATGTCTTCACGCAGGCGCGCGTAGACGTACTCCGGCAACGACGACGACTTGACCGGCTCTGCGGCGACGCTGTCCATCAGCGACGGATCGGGTGAAGCATGCATGGGCGCACAGCCTTTTCCAGAAGAGAGTGAAACTGCTGAAACTACCAGGCCGCCACGCAACCGTCGCTGCGCGGTTCGGTGCCGCCGCACAGCACGCCGTTGGCGTCGCGCCAGATGATCTGGCCGCGGCCGAAACCGAGCTGGTTGCCGGACCAGCTGACTTCATGTCCGAGGCCGGCCGGGCCGAGGCCGCGGAACAGGTGCTCGGCAGTGGTGTGCTCGATGCTGACCTTGTTGCCGCTTTCCCATTCCCAGCGCGGCGCGTCCAGCGACGACTGCGGATTGAGGCCGAAGTCGACCGTGTTCATCACCATCTGCACGTGGCCTTGCGGCTGCATGAAGCCGCCCATCACGCCGAACGGACCGACCGCTGCGCCGTCCTTGGTGAGGAAGCCGGGGATGATGGTGTGGTACGGCCGCTTGCCCGGCGCCAGGCAATTCGGATGGGCGGCGTCGAGCGTGAAATTGTTGCCCCGGTTGTGCAGCGAGATGCCGGTGCCCGGCACCACCAGGCCCGAACCGAAGCCCATGTAATTGCTCTGGATGAAGGACACCATGTTGCCTTCGTTGTCGGCGGTGCACAGGTACACGGTGCCGCCGCGCGGCGGTTCGCCCGGCGCCGGCAGCGCGGCGCGCGCACCGATCAGCTTGCGGCGCTCGTCGGCATACGCATCCGACAGCAAGTCCTTGACGGAGACACGCATGTGGCCACTGTCGGCGATGTGGGCGAGGCCATCGGCGTAAGCCAGCTTGATCGCTTCGATCTGGCGGTGATAGGTCAGCAGGGTATCGCGCTCGCTGAAGTCGAAGCCCTTGAGCATGTTCAGCGCCAGCAAGGCGACCAGGCCGTGGCCGTTCGGCGGGATTTCCCAGACGTCGTAGCCGCGATAGTTGGCGCGGATCGGATCGACCCATTCCGGCCGGTAATTGGCGAGGTCGGAGACATCCAGGTAACCGCCGGCGGCGCGCACGAAGGCGGCGGTTTTTTCGGCCAGCGCGCCTTGATAGAAGCTGCGCGCGTTGTCGTCGGCAATCGATTGCAGCGTCGCGGCGTGACCGGGAGAACGCCACATTTCGCCGGCCTGCGGCGCGCGCCCGGAGCCGTCAAGTGCGCCGAAGGTGTCGAACCAGGACTTGAAATGATCGTCCTTGAATTCACGCGTGAAATTCTTGTAGGCCTGCTGCCACGCCACCGCCACCATCGGCGACACCGGGAAGCCGTCCTGCGCCAGGCTGATGGCGCCGGCCATCGAACGCGACAGCGGCAGGCGGCCGAAGCGTTCAGCCATCGTGGCCCAGGCCGACGGCGTGCCGGGCACGGTGACGGGCAGGGCGCCGTACTTCGGCACGTTCTTCTGACCGGCCGCGCTCAGCGCGTCGAGCGAAATCGCCATCGGCGCCGGACCGCTGGCGTTGAGGCCGTGCAGCTGGCCTTTGTGCCAGATCAGCGCGAAGGCGTCGCCGCCGATGCCGTTGGCGGTTGGCTCGACCACGGTCAATGCGGCCGCCGCTGCAATCGCCGCGTCAATCGCGTTGCCGCCGGCTTGCAGCACTTGCAGGCCGGCTTGGGCGGCCAGCGGCTGGCCGGTCGCGACCATGCCGCGATTGGCGAAGACCGCGCTGCGGCGGGAAGCGTAGGGATAGTGGTTGGCGTTGAAAGTGGGCATCGGATGCTTTCGGGTTTCTGATCTGGACGAAGGAGAAAGTTTAACGGTATAGATGACAGGCGACATATTCGCCCGGCGCGGTTTCGATGTTAGGCGGCGTTTCAGTTTTGCAGACATCCATGCAGGACGCACAGCGCGGATGGAAGTGGCAACCCGCCGGCGGCGACGCCGGATTGGGAATGCCGCCTTGCAGTACGATGCGCTGGCGCACCTGGTCCGGATGCTCGCGCGGGATCGCCGACAGCAGCGCCTGCGTGTAAGGATGCTTGGGCGCGCTGTAGACGCTCTCGCAGCTGCCGTACTCGACCATGCGGCCGAGGTACATCACGCCGATGCTGTCGCTGACGTGACGGATCACGGCAAGGTCGTGCGAAACGAACAGATAGGTGAGGGCGAATTCCTTCTGCAGCTCTTGCAGCAGGTTCAGGATCTGCGCCTGGATCGAGACGTCGAGCGCCGACACGGCCTCGTCGGCGACCACCAGTTTGGGCCGCGTGATGATGGCGCGCGCGATGCCGACGCGCTGGCGCTGGCCGCCGGAAAACTCATGCGGATGGCGACTCGCATAGGCCTGGTTGAGACCCACCACGTCGAGGATTTCGGCGACCTTGCGCTTGCGCGTGGCGCGGTCGAACAGGCCGTGCACGATCAGCGGCTCTTCCAGTACCTCGCCGATGGTCATGCGCGGATTGAGCGAGGCGAACGGATCCTGAAACACCATCTGCATGTTGCGGCGCATGGCGCGCAGGGCGGAAGACGATAGCGTGGAGATTTCCTCGCCCATGAAGTTGACGCTGCCGGCGGTCGGCTCGATCAGGCGCAGCACGCTGCGTCCGGTGGTCGACTTGCCGCAGCCGGATTCGCCGACCAGGCCAAGGGTCTTGCCTTCCTCGATGGCGAAGGAGACGTCGTCGACCGCCTTGACCGGCGATGCGCCGCGCCTGCCGGCGGCGAAATGTTTTTTCAGTCCGGAGACCCGGAGCAGGGGAGCGGAATTCATGTCGGCCTCTTCAATTCGGATACCAGCAACGGGCCAGATGACCGCTGCCTGCGCTGTTGCTTATGCCCACGCTTACGTTGTCCAGCGTCGGCGCCTCGCGATGGCAACGCTCCTGCACCTTCGGGCAGCGTGCCGCAAACCGGCAACCGAATTCCACCGAACCCGGCAGCGGCACCGAGCCGGGGATCGCTTCCAGCGGCTCGCCCGGCACGGCGTCCAGCGCCGGCCGCGCGCGCATCAGCGCTTGCGTGTAAGGATGGGCGGGCGCGTCGAACAAGTCGCGCACGCTGCTTTGCTCAACCACCTGGCCGGCATACATGACCACCACGCGGTCGCACATTTCGGCGACTACGCCGAGGTCGTGCGTGATCATCAGGATCGCGGTGCCGTGCTCGCGCTTGAGGGCGCGCATCAGGTCGAGGATCTGCGCCTGGATGGTGACGTCGAGAGCGGTAGTGGGCTCGTCGCAGATCAGCAGGCCGGGATTGCACAGCAGCGCCATGGCGATCATCACGCGCTGGCGCATGCCGCCCGACAGGCTGTGCGGATAATCGCCGACCAGCTGTTCGGCGCGCGGCAGTCCGACCCGCTGCAGCATGGCGATGACCTGCGCGTCGATTTCCTTGCGGCTCAGCTTGCCGTGCACCTTCAGCATCTCGCGCAACTGGTCGCCGATACGATGCAGCGGATTGAGCGAAGTCATCGGCTCCTGGAAGATCATGGCGATCTCCTTGCCGCGCATGCTGCGCAGGGTGGCGTCGTCGGCTTCCAGCATATTGGTAAGCTTGACGCCGTCGTTGTACTGCACCGAGCCGCTCAGCTGCGCCTTGCTGGCCATCGGGAACAGCCGCAGGATGGACAGCGCGGTGACGCTCTTGCCGCAGCCGGACTCGCCCAGCAGGCCGACGGTTTCATTGGCGCCGACCGAGAACGAGACGCCGTCGACCGGCGCCACGCGTTTGCCGTTGCGGACGAATTCGACTTTGAGATTGTTTACTTCCAACATGGCCGGTTCTCTTTAACGGTATAACTTGGGGTCGAATACTTCACGGATGCCGTCGCCCAACAAGTTGAAGCCCAGCACCACCGCGAAGATCGCCACGCCCGGCCACAAGGCCAGCGTCGGATTGGTGTTCAGGTAGCCCTGCGCGATGTGCAGCATCGAACCCCAGCTTGGATCTTCCGCGCGGGCGCCGAGGCCGAGATAGGACAAACCCGCTTCGGCGATGATGGCCGAGCCCATCGCGAAGGTGGCCTGGATGATCAGCGGCGCCATCGCGTTCGGCAGCACGTAGCGCCACATGATGCGGATGTGGCCGGCGCCGACCGAGCGCGCCGCCATCACATAATCGAGATTGCGGATGCTCATCGCCTGGCCGCGCGCGAGACGGATGAAAGCCGGCGCGAAGCCGATGCCGACCGCCGCCATGGCGTTGTAGAAACCGCCGCCCAGCGCCGCCGCCAGCGCCAGCGCGAGGATCAGCGGCGGGAAGGCTTGCAGCGCGTCGACGATGCGCATCACCACCCACTCGTCCCAGAAGCCGCGGAAGTAGCCGCTGGCGATGCCGACCGGCACGCCGACGCAGAAGGCCAGGCCGACGGCGATCAAGGCCGCCTGCAGCGAGATGCGCGCGCCGTACAGCATGCGCGAAAAGATGTCGCGGCCGAGGTCGTCGGTGCCCATCCAGTGTGTGGTATCGGGGCCCGACAGCAGGTTGCCGTAGTCCTGGTCAAAGATCGGATCGTGGGTCGCCAGCAGCGGCGCAAAAATCGCGATCAGTACCAGCAGCAGAATGATGGCGGCGCCCAGCACGGCGAGACGATTGCCGGCGAAGCGGCGCAGGCCGGTGAAGCGTTGCTGGCGGGGCAGGGCGACGGCCTCTGCCGTGTTGACGATAGCCTGGTCCATGTTGGCTTTCATATTCATGCTCACCTTTCGATGCGCGGATCGATGACGGTGTACAGCACGTCCACCGCCAGGTTGACGATCACCACCATCAGCGCGGCGGCCAGCACGCCGCCCTGCACCATGACGTAGTCGCGCTGGAAGATGGCGTCGACGATCATCTTGCCCATGCCGGGAATGGCGAAAATGCTTTCCGTAATCACCAGCCCGCCCAGCAGCACCGACACCATCAGGCCGCTGGCCGTGACCACCGGGATCAGCGCATTGCGCAGCGCGTGGCCGATCACCACCTGCCAGTCGCGCAGGCCTTTGGAGAACGCCGTGCGGATGTAATCTTCATTGAGCACTTCGAGCAGGCTGCTGCGCACCATGCGCATCAGGATCGCCGATTCGCGCAGCCCGGTCGCCAGCACCGGCATGCACATCGCCGCCAGGTTGCCGCGCCAGTCCTCGGTGAACGGCACGTAGCCCGAGGCCGGCAGCCAGCCCAGCTTGACCGCGAACAGGATGATGAACATCATGCCCAGCCAGAAGTGCGGCACCGACATGCCGAACAGCGCAATCAGTGTGGTGAAATAATTGGCGATGCCGCGCGGGCGCACCGCCGACAGGATGCCTGCCGGCACCGCGATCAGGATGCCGACGGCGAAGCTGCCGACCGCCAGTTCGATGGTCACCGGCAGGCGCTGCATCAACACGTCGATGACCGGCGTGCGGTCGATGAAGGAGCGCCCGAGGTCGCCGTGCAGCACATTCCACAACCAGCGCCCGTATTGCACGTACAGCGGGTCGTCGAGGCCGAGCTGCAGGCGCAACGCCGCCGCGGCTTCGGGCGTCGCTTCAAGGCCGAGGATGGCGGTCACGGGATCGCCGGGCAGGATCGCCAGCAGCGAAAAGATCACCATGCTGACCAGCAGCAGGGTAGGAATGACCAGCAGGACGCGTTTGATCAGTGGAGACATGGGTGATATGGGAAGCTCGGGTAATGCATGCAATGTGGCCGGAAGCATTGCCGCCGCAGGCCCTCGCCCACGGCAGCAATCATGACGACGCTCCGCTGATTACTTCGACAGCGTGGCCGTGCGGATCACGCCGTCCGGCACCAGCTTGAAGCCCTTGATGGCCTTCGAGATCCCGAACAGCACGTTGTCGTGGTTCAGGTAAACGTAGGGCACTTCCTTCACCAGGATCTGCATGGCCTGGTCATAGAACGCCTTGCGCTTGGTCTCGTTGCTTTCCAGGCGCGCCTGTTGCAGCAGATCGTCGATTTCCTTGGTGCCGAACTTGGAATAGTTCAGCGAGCCGTTGGTGACGGTGAAGTCATAGACGTTCTGGTCGGGATCGGGACGACCGCTCCAGCCAACGAACAGCGCCTCGTGCGTGCCGGCCTTGCCTGCTTCGATCTGCGTGGCCAGCTCGGCTTTTTCCAGCGTAACGGTGATGCCGGCCGGGCGCAGCATGCCCTGGATCATCTGGCCGACCTGCGATTCATAGGGCGTGGTCGGCAGCGTCAGGCGGAAGCTGAACCCGGCTTCCTTGCCGGCTGCTTTCAACAGCGCCTTGGCGCGTGCGAGGTCGACTTTCGGCGGTGTGTCGGCTTCGCCATGGGCGAACTGGGCCTTGCTGAACGGCGAGTGTGCGGCGGCGACGGCGCCGTTGTAGACCACCTTGGCGATGGCGTTGCGGTCGATCAGGATGTCGACGGCTTCACGCACTTCCTTCTTGTCGAACGGCGGCTTGGACGCGTTCAGGTAAAAGCCGCGGAAGCCCAGCGACGGCTTGTTGATGACGGTGTACTTGGCGCCGGCGTCGATGTTGGTGATTTCCTTGTACGGAAAACGGTTGGTGATATCGACCTGGCCGCTGCGCAGGTTGTTGAAGGCGACGTTGACGTCGTTCATGATCTTGTAGGTGACGCCATCGACTTTCGGCAGGCCGGCCTGCCAGTAGTGCGGATTCTTTTCCAGCGTGATGGTGGCGCCCTTGAGGCGGCCCTTGTAGATGAAGGGGCCGGTGCCGACCGGGTTGTTGACGTAGTCGTCGCCGTACTTCTTGACGGCGTCGGGCGAGGACATCATGCCGGCGCGATCGGTCAGGATCGACATGAACGGTGCGAACGGCGCGGTCAGCTCAAGCTTGACGGTGCTGTCGTCGACCACGGTGATCTGCTTGATGTACTTGAGCTCATTGCGGCGCAGGGAGGCCTTCTCCTGACCGCGCAGCAGGTTGAATTCCACCGCCTTGGCGTTGAAGGGCGTGCCGTCCTGGAATTTCACGCCTTTTTGCAGGTACAGCGTATAGGTCTTCTGGTCGTCGGAAATGGTCCAGCGCTGCGCCAGCATGGGCACGATCTTGCCGCTCTCGTCGAGGTCGACCAGCTTGTCGAAGATGCTTTGGTAGACGATGCGCTCGGCGATCATCGACGACTGCGTCGGATCGAGCTTGCCCGGATCGTCGTCCAGCGAAATGTTGATGACCGCGGCCGAGGCCGACAAGGCCGCGCCGCTCAGCAGACCGGCGGCGGCAAGACGGATGAACATGCGCGTAAAAGCATGCGAAGACGGAGGAAGAATCTGGCTCATCGTTGTTCCTTTAAATGTAGGCACCAATGTATACATCAAAGTAGACATGCATTTATCGTGCCATATCCCATTCAAAAGGTGGGCTGAAAATCGACAATCCGCCGCTATTTCTGCTTTAAAAACAACGATGTAACGACCCGACCGGAGCCGCCAAGGACCATTGCGGCGCACAAGAAACCCGGCTTCGGGGGCACTTTAGCACTTGCTTGAAAGACAACAAAATGCCTGCAAGGTGCAGGCGTGGTGCGGGGGCGGTCGATCCGCTCGATGCCATGGTCCCTAATGGTGCGACGCGATTGCACACCGGCAAACAAAAAGGGCCGTGCTTTTTCTGCACGGCCCAAGAAGATGCAAGATGCAATCCGTCGGCTAACGGCGGGTTGCGTTGCGCGCGTCGAGCTCGCTCAATATCCGGTATGCAGCCGTCACCCGTTGATCGTTGGGATAATTCTTGTTGGCCAGCATCACGATGCCGATCTTCTTGGCCGGCGCATACAGCGCATAAGCGCCGAAGCCGCCGGTCGATCCGGTCTTGTTGAGCAAGACCGCCGCCTGTGGCGGCAAGGCGGGATCCAGCTGCGTGACGGCAGTGCTTTCGTAAATCATCTGGTTGGAATTCCCGGCCAGCAGGCGCGCCAACGGCGCGGTATCGGGATATTGCTCCCAGATCAGATCCTGGATCATTTCACCGGCCTTGAAATAACCGGTGTGGGTAGCCGCAATCGCCTGCTGCAGTTTCGGATCGAGTTTGACCAGTCCCATATTGGCGTCGATGAAGCGGATCAGGTCCAGCGTACTGGTCTTCACGCCATAGGCTTCGTCGGCCAGCATCGCCGGGCTCACCCGTACCGGCGCATCGGCTTTGTTGTAGCCCTGCGCATAATCCTTCATCTGGGCCGGCGGCACGTGGATGTAGCTGTGCGTCATGCCGAGCTGCGGGAACAGGGTCTTTTCCATCGCTTCCGAAAACGGCACGTGCATGCTCTTGGCCGTGACCACGCCGAGCAGGCCGATGCCCGGATTGGAGTAGGTCCGGTAGGCGCCGACGGCACGGGTGGGCTTCCAGTTCTTGTAGTAGTCCAGGAGCTGCTGTTCGTTGGTCACCTCGTCGGGAAGCTGCAGCGGGAAGTTGCCGGCGGTATGCGTGCCCAGATTCATCAGGCTGATGCGGTCGAAACTGCCGCCGGCCAGATAGGGCAGATGCCGGCTGACGCTGTCGCTCAGCGACAGTTGGCCGTTGACCTGCGCATAGGCGGCCAGCGTCGCGGTCAGGGTTTTGCTCAGCGAGCCGATTTCGAACAAGGTCGCACTGGTCACCGGCTGGCCGCTGGCCTTCGACGCCACGCCATAGTTGTAGAAATAATTCTTGCCGTCCACGGAGACGGCGACCGCCATGCCCGGGATGGCGTATTTTTCCATCAGCGGACGGACTGCAGCGTCCACCACGCCCTGGATTTCAGGCTGGCCGGCGACGGGCCCTGCATAGCTGGTGCAGCCCGCCAAAAGGGACAGCGCCATGGCGACGCGCAGTGTGTTGATGGCTTGTTGATACATGCCTGGATACCTCGGTTCAGATCGGAATGAATGGGGCAATTTTCCTCACCCGACGGTCGCAAGGCGCGCTGCGATGACGCTGCGATTGGACGGCTGCGTCCTTGCCGGAGAGGGAAATGCCAGTCGCACTATCCCATCCCGACATGCCCGGTGCAAACGATAATAACTGATGCCTTTCCCAAGAAAATCTGAGTCCGCATTCTTCAGATCCTGGTTAATCGGCGTGTCAGGGCACCGCCTGGCGGCGCGCCAGCACTTGCGCCGTGGCCTGCCGCCAGCGCCAGCGTGAATGGATGCGATTGAAGAGCTCGGCATACTCCCGCGCCTGCGCTTCGTCCAGATCGCCGGCGCGGGCGAGCGCGCGGTAACGGGAGAAGACCGGATCGGCATAGCCGCCGCGCGCACCTTGCAGCACCTCATTCCGCAAGAACTGCCTGAACAGCGCCATGTCGGTCCGCAGGGACATGATGTTTACGCCGCCTTGCGCCCTTGCGGGCTGGCCAGCGCGACGCAGCGGCGTGCCAGGATTTCGGTGGGATCGAGCACCGGGACTTTCTTGCCGCCGACCTCGAACTTGTCGTCCTGGGCGATCAGCAGCGGCAGTTCGGTACAGCCGAGCACGATGACGTCGGCGCCCTGCGCCACCAGGTGGGCGATGGCGCGCTGCAGCTTGGCGCGCACGGCGTCGTTGACGAAGCCGGCCTTGACGCCTTGCTCGCCGTAGATCACGTCCATGACCAGCGCCTGGTGCTCGGCATCCGGCACGATCATGCCGAACTTGCCGTCCCCCTTGTTATGCCCGGTATTCCGGTCGACGGCCTGTTGGTACACGCGGCTGGCGATGGTGCCGGAGGTCGCCAGCAGGCCGATGCAGGTTTTGTCGCCGTGGCGTTTTTCGATGTAGCTGACGGTTTCCGACAGCATGTTGACGATCGGGATCGACAGGTAGGACTGGATCCGTTCGACGAAGGCGTGCGCGGTGTTGCACGGGATCGCGATCATGTCGGCGTTGTCGTTCTCGAGGCGCTTGCAGGCGGCGTAGATCGCCACGGTCGGATCGGCGCCGTCGCCGATCAGGTTGTCGGTGCGGTCGGGGATCTTGGGGTTGTGCTCGACCACCAGCTTGATGTGGTCCTGGTCGCGCGCAGCCGGCGTGTTCTTGATGACCTTCTCGATGAAGTCGACCGTGGCCGCCGGTCCGACGCCGCCGACCACGCCGATCTTGAACGAGCGCGCCACCTGTTCGGCCTGGAAGCTCAATGCCGATTCCGCATAGATCTGGTTGGTGTCGATGATGGGGATGCCGCGCGCGCTGAGCGCCTCGGCCACGGTGGCGATTTCGGTCATGCCGGGCACGATGACTTGCGCGCCCTGGTCGAGCAAATCCTTGCAGGCGCGATACAGCAGGTCGATCGACTCGCCGTCGAGGTAGCCGTTCTTGATGCCGGTGGTGCCGTAGACGGCGCGCATCAGGCAGGCGTGCTGCATGACCGGCGCCGGGTAGAGCAGCTCGCAGTCGCCGGCGAAATACTTCTCGAACAGCGCCTTCTTGCGCACGTAGCTCGAGGTCAGCACGCCGATCTTCTGCAGCTTGGGCAGGCGCTGCGCCAGGTGGCGGCGGATGGCGGCGACCATGTCGATGATCGGCACGCCGACCTCGGCCTGCACCTCGTCGATGAAGGTATGGCTGATGAAGCAGGGCAACAGCACGGCGCTGGTGCCGCGCTGCTCGAACTCGCGCAGCATGTCGAACACGTACAGCTTGCGGGTGTTGGTCTGGGCGTTCTCGGCGCCGGCCATGTCGGCGTCGTCGAAGGCCTGCTGGCCGAACAGCACCTTGACGCGCTCCCTGGCGGTGGTCTTGGCGGCGGTGCGGGTCATTTTTGCGTACAGGTCCGCGCTGCCGATGGCGCCGAGGCCGCCGATCACGCCGACCGACATTGCTCGCTGGATTTGTTCGACTTTCATGGATACGCTCGCACGGATGTTGTTCTATGTGCCGAGCATAATCGTTGCAGCGCGCGACGCTATGCAAAGTAGTACGAAGGTTATGTCGCCAACGCATAGTTTCTCGCAACACGTACCGGGCGGGACTTTCCACGCCCGGTTGCAACTGTTATACATGTAATCCTCAGCGCGCCCGCCAACTCAGCAACAAGGAAAACAGCCGATGGACATCAAGTGGATAGAAGACTTTCTCAGCCTGGCGGCGACGCGCAACTTCTCGCGTTCGGCGGATCACCGCAACGTCACGCAGCCGGCCTTCAGCCGCCGCATCCGCGCGCTGGAAGCCTGGACCGGCGCCGAGCTGGTCGACCGCAGCACCTATCCGCTGACGCTGACCGTGGCCGGCAAGCTGTTCAACGACGCCGCCTCGGAAGCGCTCAAGCTGCTCAACGATGCGCGCAACCAGCTGCGCAGCGAGCAGACCGCGCACAACATGTTGCGCGTAACGGCGGGGCATTCGCTGGCGCTCAGTTTCTTTCCGGAATGGCTGGACGGACTGAACGGGGATGGCGGCGCCGACCTCAGCGCCCGTATCACCGCCACCAACATCCACGACTCGGTGCTGGCGCTGAGCGAGGGCGAATGCGACCTGCTGCTGTGCTTTTACCACCCGCAACTGCCGCTCCTGCTCAACCCCGACCAGTATGAATACCTGACCGTCGGCAGCGAGCGCGTGATCCCGGTATCTGCTCCCGATAAAAACGACGCCGCCCTGTTCCGCTTGCCCGGCAGCAAGAGCAAACCAAGCCGCTTGCTGGCGTATCCGGCGGCGTCCTTCCTCGGCCGCGTGATGGAGCTGATCCTGGCCAACGCACCGCACGCGCCCGGTCTGCTCACGACCTACGAGTCCGAAATGGCGGAGTTGCTCAAACGCATGGCGCTCAACGGCCACGGCATGGCGTGGCTGCCGCAGCGCTCGGTGGCGGAGGAGTTGGCGAACGGCAAGCTGGTGCCGGCCGGCGGCGATGCCTGGTCGCTGGAACTGGAGATTCGCGTGTACCGGTCGCTGCAAAACAAGCGGCCGGCGCTGACCCGCCTGTGGGACAAACTGACAGCTTCCTGAACCGCAGAAAAATTAAGCAGCCGGCATGTTTTCCCCTCAAGTACGGCATCGCAGCATCCGATAACATAAGGACACGCAACGTATCGACCGGATATCTGCCTGTTCCTGCATAAAGAGCCAGAAGCCACAAGCTGCAAACATCGGCCACCAGGAACAAGGTAAGCGGCGGACAGCGTCCAACCTCGAGGGAAGACAATGAAAAATCTGAAAATCGGCACACGCCTGGGCATAGGCTTTGCCGCGATCCTGGTGCTGATGAGCATCATTACCGCCATCGGCGTCTGGCGCCTGCAATCCGTGGGCAACATGACCGACTATATGGTCCACAACGCGCTGGCCAAGGAACGGCTGGTCAATGCCTTCTACAAGTCCATCGAACTCAACGTCGGCCGCATCGTCGCCGCGGCCAAGAATGCCGATCCGGCGGAGCAGAAGTTCTACAAGGATCAGATCGTCGCCACCATTTCCAAGAACAACGAATACGTCAAGCAGATGGAAGCCACCATCGTCGACGACCAGGGCAAGGCGCTGCTCAATGAAATCAACGAACACCGCAAGGTGGTGATCGCCAACAACACCGAAGTCTTCAAGGAAAAAGGCGCCGGCAACGAAGAGGGCGCGCGCAAGGTCGTCGAAGAAAAGTTGTTGCCCAACGCCAAGCTCTACCTGGCCTCGATCGAGAAGCTGTCCAACTTGCAGAGCGACGCCATCACCTCGCTGACCAAGGAGGTCGATGATCTGTTCAAGACTGCGCGCCTGCTCATGATCGTGCTGGGCGGCATCGCGCTGGTGGCCGGCATCGGCCTGGCGGTATTCATCACGCGCTCGATCACGCGACCGCTGGTGACCGCGGTCGGCGTCGCCGGCCGCGTCGCCCAGGGCGACCTCGGCACCACCATCAAGGTGGAGTCGCGTGACGAAACCGGCCAGTTGATGGCCGCGCTCAAGGACATGAACGACAACCTGGTCAATATCGTCGGCCAGGTGCGCACCGGCACCGACACCATCGCCACTGCCTCGGCCGAGATCGCCAACGGCAATCTCGACCTGTCCAGCCGCACCGAGCAGCAGGCCGGTTCGCTGGAAGAAACCGCCGCCGCCATGGAACAGCTCACCTCGACCGTCAAGCAGAACGCCGAGAACGCGCGCCAGGCCAACCAGCTGGCGGTGTCGGCGTCCGAAGTCGCGACCCAGGGCGGCGCCGTGGTCGGCCAGGTGATCGACACCATGAGCGCGATCAATGAGTCGTCCAAGAAGATCGTCGACATCATCAGCGTGATCGACGGAATTGCCTTCCAGACCAACATCCTGGCGCTCAACGCCGCGGTGGAAGCGGCGCGCGCCGGCGAGCAGGGCCGCGGCTTCGCGGTGGTGGCCTCGGAAGTGCGCAGTCTGGCGCAACGCTCGGCTTCCGCCGCCAAGGAAATCAAGGAGCTCATCACGGCCTCGGTGGACAAGGTCGACAGCGGCAGCAAGCTGGTCGAAAACGCCGGCGCCACCATGTCCGAAGTGGTCGCCAGCGTGCGCCGCGTGACCGACATCGTCGCCGAGATCAGCGCCGCCAGCACCGAGCAGAGCACCGGCATCGAAGAGGTCAACCGCGCCATCGTGCTGATGGACGAAAGCACCCAGCAGAACGCCGCCCTGGTCGAGGAAGCGGCCGCCGCCGCACGCGCCATGCAGGACCAGGCCGCCAACCTGGCGCAGATCGTCGGCATCTTCAAGCTCAAGGGCTGACCCGCCTGCATTTCCTCCCCGACGGCTGCGGGAATTACGTACAAATATCGTTCCCGCAGCCGCCGTCTCTCTCGCTACAATGTCTGCTCCCTGTTTTTGTGCAGACTTGAGCGGACCGTATGACCACCATCGAAGACATCCAGCGCGCCGCCGCGCGCCTGCAAGGCCAGATCCTCAACACGCCGTGCGTGGAATCGCGCACGCTGTCGGAGATCGTCGGCGCCCAGGTTTTCCTCAAATTCGAAAACCTCCAGTTCACCTCGTCCTTCAAGGAGCGCGGCGCCTGCAACAAGCTGACCGACCTGGCCGCCGCCGGCGTGCGCGGCGTGATCGCCATGTCGGCCGGCAACCATGCGCAGGGCGTCGCTTATCACGCGCAACGGCTCGGCCTGCACGCGCTGATCGTGATGCCGCGCTTCACGCCGGGCGTCAAGATCGAACGCACGCGCGGCTTCGGCGCCGAGGTGGTGCTGCACGGCGACACGCTGGAAGAAGCGCGCGCCCACGCCTTCGCGCTGGCGCAGGAACGCGGCCTGACTTTCGTCCACCCTTACGACGATGAAGCCATCATCGCCGGCCAGGGCACGGTCGCTCTGGAAATGCTCGACGCCGTGCCCGACCTCGACACGCTGGTGGTGGCCATCGGCGGCGGCGGCCTGCTGGCCGGCATGGCGGTGGCGGCGCGTGCGCGCAAACCCGACATCGACATCGTCGGCGTGCAGGCCAAGCGCTTCCCGTCGATGATCAACGCGGTGCACGGCACCACCCATGCGCTCGGCACCAGCACCATCGCTGAAGGCATCGCGGTGGCCACGCCCGGCGTGCTGACGCGCGAGATCATCGCGCGCGAAGTCAACGACCTGCTGCTGGTCGACGAGGGCGACATCGAACAAGCCGTGCTGATGCTGCTGGAAATCGAAAAGACCCTGGTCGAAGGCGCCGGCGCAGCCGGGCTGGCGGCGCTGATCCGCCATCCGGAACGCTTCCGCGGCAAGCGCGTGGGCATGGTGCTGTCGGGCGGCAATATCGATCCGCTGCTGCTGGCCGCCATCATCGAACGCGGCATGGTGCGCGCCGGCCGGCTGGCGCGCGTGCGCGTGTCGGCGCGCGACGTGCCGGGCGTGCTGGCGCGCATCACCGCCACCGTCGCCGAGGCCGGCGCCAACGTCGACGAGGTGCATCACCAGCGCGCCTTCACGATGCTGGCGGCGCAGAACGTCGACATCGAACTGGTCCTGCAGACGCGCGGCCGCGAGCATCTGGCGCTGGTGCTCAACGCGCTGCGCCAGGCCGGCTTCGAAGCCGAAGAACAACACTAAAAGAATAAAAGAAGGGGAGAGGAGCGATGGCGTTTTCGCTGGAGAATTTCGAATACCTGGCCTACTCGCGCCAGCACGAGGACGCCGCGCGCGAGCTGATGGCCCTGCTGTCGGCGCTGGACGCCAACTACGGCCTGCCGGGTGCGGATTTCACCGCCAGGCCGCTGTCGAGCGTGCAGGCCGATGAGCTCAACGACCACGTCGTCACGCGCATCGCGGCGGCGATTTCCTGCCTGTTCGCGGACAGCGAATTCCAGTTCTCCCAGCTCGGCTTCGGCCAGATGCTGGTGATGCATCGCTGGCTGTCCAGCCTGTTCGCGGCGAGCTCGTTCCGCAACGCCGACCATGTGGTGCGCGCCTGGAACATCCGCGGCAAGGGCAACCTGCGCGAAGTGGAAATCAGCAACCGCGACCTGATCAAGTTCTGCTTGCTGTATTCGCCCGAATCCGAAATCCCGATGGACCTCGACGCCTTCTGGGCGCACGACAAGACGCTGGTCGCCAGCCTCTGCCTTGCCCTGCTGTCGCCGCGCCTGCTGGCCACGCCGGTGGCCTACGAAAAGCGCGAGCAGATCCTGCCGTGGCTGTCGGCGCGGCTGGAGCAGATCGAGGACCTGGCGCAACTGCCGGCCGGCATCCTGCACGACGTCTACATGCATTGCAGCTACGCGCGCCGCGCCGACAAGCACGACATCAAGAAGCCGATCAATGCGCTGATCCGGCGCAGCATCGATCGCGCCGGCATCAAGTCACTGAATACGCCGGTGCAGACCGACCGCGCAGGCGGCAAGCACAAACCCGTGCTGCTGGTCGTGGTGGAATGGTTCAGCTCGGCGCACTCGATCTATCGCACCCACTCGCGCACGCTGGAAGCGGCGCGTGAACTCTTCCACGTGGTCGGCATGGGTTATGGCAGCACAGTCGATGAGGCCGGCCGCGCGGTGTTCGATGAATTCGTCGAAATCGCGCCGGGCGAAATCCTCGACCAGCTGAAACAGATCCGCGGCGTCGCGCAAGACAAGGCGGCGCAGGTGTTCTACATGCCCAGCGTCGGCATGTTCGCACTGACGATGTTCCTGTCCAACCTGCGTCTGGCGCCGGTGCAGGCGATGGCGCTCGGTCATCCGGCGACCTCGCACTCGCCCGAGATGGATTACGTCGTGGTCGAGGACGACTATGTCGGCGACCCGGCCTGCTTCAGCGAACAGCTGCTGCGCCTGCCCAGCGACGGCATGCCGTATCGCGCCTCGGCCCATGCGAGCCAGCTCGATCTGCCAACGGAAATCCGCGAGACGCCGGACGTGGTGCAGATCGTCGTGGCCTCGACCACGATGAAGCTCAACCCTGATTTCCTGCGCGCCTGCCAGGGCATCCTGCGCGAGGCGAGCAGCAAGATCCATTTCCATTTCCTGATCGGGCAGGCGCAGGGCATGCTGATCTATCCGCAGGTCAAGCGCGTGATCGGGCAGTTCCTCGGCGACGCCGCCACCGTGTATCCGCACCAGCAGTACGGCGCCTACATGCAGGTGATCGCGCGCTGCGACATGTTCATCAACCCTTTCCCGTTCGGCAACACCAACGGCATCATCGACACCGTCAGCGCCGGCCTGGTCGGCGTGTGCAAGACCGGACCCGAGGTGCACGAGCACATCGACGAAGGCTTATTCGGACGCTTGAAATTCCCCCAATGGCTGGTGACGCCGACAGTCGACGAGTACATCAAGGCCACCGTGCGGCTGGCCGACGACCACGCGCTGCGCCACCGGCTGCGGCGCGAACTGACCGGCGTCGGCGCGGTGCAGACCATCTTCAGCGGTCGTCCGGAAATCATGGGGCAGATGATGCTGGAAACGCTGAAGTCGAAGGCATCCTGAACGCAAGCGAAGCGGGCTTGCAGGATGAGGGGAGGACAGATTGAGGCGGCGGCGAAAGAATCAGTCGCGCTTTTCCGCTTCCTGGCGATTGCGCTTGCACAGATACATGGCCTCATCGGCGCGCGCCAGCAGCGTGACGAAATCGCAGACTTCATCCGGCTCCAGCGTCGCAATGCCGACGCTGATCGTGACATCGCAATGCGGCCACGGCGCCGCAGCCAGCATCGCCTGAATCCGCTCCACCACCAGCTGCGCGCCGAGGTGCGGCGTATTCGGCAAGATCACCGAGAATTCGTCGCCGCCATAGCGTGCCACGAAATCGCTGGCGCGCAGCGGCATGCGCAACAACTCGCACAACAGATTCAGGATGACGTCGCCGGCCGGATGCCCGTAGACGTCGTTGTATTGCTTGAACTTGTCGACATCAATCATCAGCAGCGACAAGGCCGAGCCGCTGCGCACGTGGCGCGACCATTCTTCGTGCAGGCGGCGGTCGAAACCGCGGCGGTTGCCGACGCCGGTCAGCGGATCGGTGAGCGTCTGGCGCTGCAGCTGCTGCATGTCGCGATGCATCTCCAGCTGATCCATGAACTGCTGCGCCAGCAAATGCAAGCCGTCGCGCTGATGCTGCGTCAGCCGGCGCGGCACGCGATCAAGCACGCACAAGGTGCCGATCAGTTCGCGGTGCTGATCGCTGAGGGGAATCGCTGCATAGAAGCGCACCTTGGGTTCCAGCGTCATCATGGCCAGCCCGGCGCAGCGGCTGTCGGCATGAAGATCGCCGATTTCGGTAATGCGGTCCGGGGTGGTGACGGCGGTTTCGCACAGGCTGTAATCGGCGGTGCTGCACACCACGCTCGACTGTCCTGCAAACCGCCACCATTGGCGGCGATGATCGACGCCGCTGTCGAGTGCAACAGCGGCGGTGAGCGACAAGGCGCCGCGTTCGGAGCAATCGAATTCGCCCTGCAGTTGCGAGACCATGGCTATCGGCGCTTCACACAGCAGGCCGGCCAGCGAGGTGATGTTCCACAGCAGGCGGCCCAGGCGCTCGTCGGGCTCGCTCATGGGATGACCCGGCAGGCGCAGCGACACGGTCGCTCCCGCACCGCCGCCCAGGCCGATGCCGAAACCGTGTTTGTCGCTGACGCCTGTCTGCAAAACTGCCATCGCCGTCGTTTCCTGTTCTTGTTCTGCCCCTGAAGTACTGCCCCTGACCAGAGAATGTAAAACGATCCGGGGCAACTGTATATCCCCCAAACGTGCTACAGACAGGTTTTATGGCAAAGGCTGAATAAAAACACAACGCTGCGCGCCCCGACCGTGACAACATCGACAACTATCGTGGCAATTACAACAACAATTTTGACGTGAAGCCGCCTCCAGTCAGGTTTTCAGGCTTTCTGGTAAAAGCCCTGATCAGCCCGGATACCGAGATCGGCCACCATTTTTTTCGGATCGAAATCGTCTTCGGCGAAGCGCTTTTGCACGTGCGCCACTGCCGCCGTCATGGCGTCGATATCCGCCCATTCGAGGAAGGTCACGACGTTGAATTCACCATCGCCGCCGATCTGCGAGAGGATATGCCGCTGTGCCGATCCCGGCAGGTCGACCAGAATCGCATGCACGTAACGCAAGCGTGTCATGAAAGCTTCCAGCGATGCGGCGGGGACGACGAATTTGTCGACGCGGTAGACGGCAGCGGATTTGGATGAGGTGGAAGGGATGGAAAAAGCAGGCAATTCAAGCGAAGCCGGGGACGACAGGTTTACGGTGGACATGTGAATTTCTCCCTTAAAATGATGATCCGCTTGCAGTCTAAAACCTCAAGCAAAGTTGAGGTCAAGGAGAACTTCATGATCCCGTTGTCAGCACTTGAGCAGGCCGGTATTGCGTCCATGCTGTCGGTCGGCGACGTCGCCAGGCGCAGCGGCGTTGCGGTCTCGACGCTGCACTTCTACGAGTCCAAAGGACTGATCACCAGCACCCGCACCGACGGCAACCAGCGGCGCTACCCGCGCGAGGTGTTGCGCCGTATCGCCTTCATCCGCGTGGCGCAGCGCGTCGGCATCGGACTGGCCGAGATCGACGCTGCACTGGCCACGCTGCCGGCCACGGCGGCGCCCAGCCGCAGCGATTGGGAACGCCTCTCGGCCGGCTGGCGCGCCGAACTCGACGAGCGCATGGCGCAGCTGAGGAAGTTGCGCGACACGCTGGACGACTGCATCGGCTGCGGCTGCCTGTCGATCGACCGCTGCCGCCTGCGCAATCCGCTCGACAAACTGGCGGCGCAGGGTGCGGGGCCGCGGCGTTTGCTGGTAAAACAGAAGGGATTGAAGCGCGACGAATGATTTTCTCCGGCAACTGATACCGTCCACCTGTCCATGCAATCCGGTCAGGCAACAAGTTTATTTCGCCGCTCTCACAATATCCGCCGCTGTGATCCGTCTTCACGGCATGGAACCGACGATGGCTCAAAACAATAAACACATCACCGACACCGTCTTGCGCGAGCGAACGCGGCTGCGCAACTTCATTCGCACGCGGGTACCCGACCCGGGCGAGGCGGAGGACATCCTGCAGGATGTGTTTTACGAACTGGTGGAAGCCTGCCGTCTGCCCGAGCCGATCGAGCAGGTCGGCGCCTGGATGTTCCGGGTGGCGCGCAACCGCATCGTCGACCGCTTTCGCAAGAAGAAGGAACAGGCGTTGCCGGAGGTTTCCGGCGACGCGGACGATGACGGCTGGCTGGAAGACATGCTGCCGGACACCGACGCCGGCCCCGAGGCGGCGTATGCACGCTCGATGCTGCTGGCCGAATTGCAGGACGCACTGGAAGAATTGCCGCCCGAACAGCGCGACGTCTTCATCGCGCACGAACTGGAGCGGCGCAGCTTCAAGGAACTGGCCGCCGAAAGCGGCGTGAGCATCAATACCTTGCTGGCGCGCAAACGCTACGCAGTGCTGCATCTGCGGTCACGCCTGCAAATCCTATATGACGAATTCAACAACTGAACTTCGACCGAACTGCGTTGAATTCCACTTTTAATCTATCTCATCTGTAACGGAGGAAAAAAATGAACGGCCCAATGAACTGCAAACGAAAATTCTGGAAGATCCTGGTATTCATCATCGCCGGCGTCGCTGCGCTCGGCTTTGTCGTCATGTCGCTGTGGAACTGGCTGATGCCGTCCCTGTTCAGCGGTGCGCAACAGATTGATTATTTGCATGCGTTGGGATTGTTCGTGCTGTGCAAGATCTTGTTCGGCGGCTTCCGCGGACGCGGCTGCCACCACCATCACCGCCAGCGCTGGGAACAGATGAGCGAGGAAGAACGCGAAAAATTCAAACAGGGCATGCGCGGAATGCGCGGCTGGCGCGAGCGCTGGAATCGCAACGAGCGCAACGGCGTCGCCGATGCCAAAGACCCGACTTCCGGTGGCGTCTGACGCCATCGCTGATAAAAAAATGAAGCAAACTTTGCAGCAACAGCAACAGCAGCCACACACGCACTCTGCCAGCGGCTGCAAACAAACCCCGGGCGTCATCGTCCCGGCGGTCAATCTGAAACGTTGCGAAGGGAAGGGCGACTGCCTGGGGGTGTGTCCGGAAGACGTTTTTGAAATCCGCCGCATCGACGACGCCGACTACCAGTCGCTGGGCATGCTCAACAAATTCAAACTGCGCGTGCACGGCATGCACGTCGCCTACACCCCGAACGCTGATGCCTGCCGTGCCTGCGGCCTGTGCGTCACGGCTTGCCCGGAACAGGCGATCACGCTGGTGCGCGCCGCTTGATTTTCCTTACGGCTTGCCGACCGAAATCTGCGGCTCATCCTTGTGCCTGATGTCAGCTGCTGTCTTGTCGTGATGCGGCGGCTTGCTGTGGTCGAGTTTGGACTCGGTGGAGTCTTCATACTCATGGTCGGGGTTGACCTGGGTATCAGCATTGTCGGTCTTGGCGGCATTGTCTGCCGACTGCGGGAGATGTAAAACGGGACGATTGGACATGACGGTACCTGTCGATTCTGAGGGAATGACTTTCACTGTAGTCTCCCGCGCGCGCAATGGACATCGGACAGTGCCGCAAGATGGCGTAGGAGAACAGACCGCACGGCCTCCACAACAAAACGGCGACCCGCAGGCCGCCGTTTGCATGGACGCTTGTTATTTCAGCGGCTGATCACCAGCCGTTCTGCGCCGCCGCCTTGCGATACGCCAGGCCGGCCAGCGCCACGTCTTCCAGGCCGATGCCGATGGCCTTGTAGATCACGATATCACCCTCTTTGCGCTGATAACCGATGCTGCCGTCAACGGCCTGGCCCAGCTCCCACACGTTGGCCCAGTCGAAGGTGCCCGGTGCGCATTGCACCAGGTCGCCGGCTTCGACCTGCGCCTGCGGCTTCCACTCCACCACCAGTGCGGCGGCGCGCTTGATGGCGACGTCGTCCAGCTCGCGTACGGTCGCCTTGCTGGCGCCGACGGCCGCGACGAAGGCGCCCGGCTTGATCAGGTCGCCCGAGAACAGCGGCGTGCTCGCGCGCGTGACGGTCACCAGCACGTCGGCCTGGCGCGCGGCTTCGTCGATCTCCACCACGCGCGCCGGCACGCCATAGGCGGCGGTGACTTCGTCAGCCAGCTCCTGCTGTCCGGACAAGCCGGCGATCAGGATTTCCTTGAACTTGCGCACCTGCAGCAGCGCCGGAATGTGCGAACGCGCCTGCACGCCGGTGCCGATGATGGCCAGCGTCTCGACGTCCTTGCGCGCCAGCGCATCGCAGGCCACGGCGGTGGCGGCGGCGGTGCGCAGGCCGGTCATGGTGTCGCCCTCGATGGTCGCCAGCGGCGCGCCGGTCTCGGTCGAGAACAGCGTGATGACGAACTTGAACGCGCCCTTGATGGTGGTGTAGACCTTGGCGCCGGCGATGCCCGCGTCGGGGATCACCGCGCCCATCATCGACAGCATCACGCCGTTGGATGCGCTGGTGCGCACGCGCGCCTGTTGCGCGCCGCTGCCGGCTGCGGCGAAGGCTTCGCGCATGGCTTGCACGGCGTCGGCGGTGGTGACGAGTTCGCTGACTTGCTGGTTGGTGATGAGCTTCACGGTGGTCCTCTTCTAAACGTTGGTTGATGCAGAAACGAAATCTTGTAATTTGCAGTTGCTAGCGCAAGGGTTTAGCGCACTGCGTGCGCAGCGCGCAGGCAAGCCCAGATGCGATCCAGATCGGGGCGGGCGTCGTCGATGCGGCGGTACACGCGGATGTCCATCTCGTCGCTCCACAGGCCGGTCGACAGCGCCTCGTTGTCATTGGGTGCGATCGCCAGCGTCAGCTTGCCCTCGGCCACTTCGCGCGTCACCGCGCTGGCCGGCAGCCAGGCCACGCCATGGCCTTCCAGCACCATGCTTTTCAGGCCCTCGGCCAGGTCCGACTCAAAGCGGCGGAACACGTGCACCGGGCGCGGGCTGGCGCTGAGCTGCTTCTCGACGATGCGGCTCAGCGAGGAATAGGAAGAGTAACTCAGGAACGGCACCGGCTCGCTCGCCGTGCCCGGCAGCGTGTACTTCGGCACGCCCTTGCCGATGGTCTTGACGTAAGGACGCAGCGGCTCCTTGCCGAGCGACAGCATGGCGTAGCGCTCGGCGTCGAGGTCGATGCCCTGCTGCGGATGGTGATAGCAGATCAGCAGGTCGCAATGACGCTCGACCAATGCCATCACGGCATCGTGCACATTGGTGGCCTGCACCGTGGTCGCCATGGCGCCGGTGCACTTCTCGATTTCAGACAGCAGCTTGGGGTAGAGCGTGAGCAGCAACGTGTGCGGCATGGCGAACTTCACGGTCGCCTGCGCCCCGGCCAGCTGGCCGCGCAGGATCAGGCGCGCCTGGGTCGACTGGTTGAGCATCTCGCGCGCGATCGGCACGAAAGACTCGCCCGCCGAGGTCAGCGCGCAAGGGTAGGTGGAGCGGTCGAACAGCTCGGCGCCGAGCCAGGCCTCCAGCGAGCGGATGCGGCGACCGAAGGCCGGCTGCGTGACGTTGCGCAGCTTGGCCGAGCGGCTGAAGTTCAGCGTCTCGACCACCGACAGGAAGTCTTCCACCCATTTGATTTCCATTTGTTCGCGCTCTTTTTTGCTGGTTGTGCAGGTAATTGGAGGTGTCGTGCCGGCGGGGTGCGGGCCCTGCGGAGCCGCATACTTTCCGGCATGACACTATACAAATACGGCATGGGAATGTCCTATGCCGTTTCGGCATTGCCGTGGTGACAACGCTTTAAACACCTGCACCAGGGCCTGAAACTGGCGCGCGCCACGGCAGCTCATGCACAATGGCGACTCGCGCACCGCCGCCCCATCATCAGTATTCAGCACACCTCAGGAAACCGCATGCAAGACATCCGCCAGCTCATCGACGCCTCCAACGACCTCAGCGCCACCGCCATGGCGATCCGGGCGCTGATCGTGTTCTGCTTCACGCTGATCTTCCTGCGCATCGCCGGGCGCCGCTCGTTCGGCCAGCGCAGCGCCTTCGACCTGTGCATCACGGTCTTGCTGGGCGCGATCCTGAGCCGCGCCATCGTCGGCGCCTCGCCGCTGCCGCCCACGCTCGCCGCCGGCGCCGTGCTGGTGCTGCTGCATCGTCTGATCGGCGTGCTGGTCACGCGCTGGGCCTGGCTCGACAACCTCATCAGCGGCACCGAACGCCTGCTCGTCAAGGACGGCCGCAAAGACCCGCACCAGATGCGCGCCGGCCTGATCAGCGATCGCGACATCGACGTCGCCCTGCGCAAGAAGTCCGATGACGCCAGGCTGGAAAACGTGGCGCGCGCGGTGCTGGAGCGGAATGGGGAGATCACGATCACGCTGCGTGATGCGAATGCACCGACGGAGCGGCTGCACTGATCCAGCCGGCACGTGATTTACAATCGCCTCTCGCGTCAGCGCATCCATGCATGACGACACCATCCACCAACCGCAGCCACAGCATCCACCGAATCCGATGACCAGCCCGACCATCCTGCAAGCCACCGACCTGAGTTTTAGCTACCCCGACCATGAGGTGTTCAAGAACATCTCGCTGGCCCTCCCCGCCGGCGTCACCGTCATCCGAGGCGGCGACGGTCGCGGCAAGACCAGCCTGATCCGCGTGCTGGCCGGCGAGCTCAAGGCAAACAGCGGTCAACTGGCCATCAACGGCATCCGCCTGGATGAACAAGCCGCGCAATACAAGCAGCAGGTTTACTACGTCGACCCGCGCACGGAAGCCTTCGATCAACTGAGCGTGCCGGAATATTTTGCGTCGGTGAAGGCGAGGTTCCCCGACTTCGACGAGACCGCGCTGCCGGAGTTACTGGAAGGCCTGTCGCTGACGCCGCATGCGGAGAAGAAGCTGTTCATGCTGTCGACCGGCAGCAAGCGCAAGGTGTATCTGGCGGGGGCGTTTGCCGCGGGCGCGGCGGTGAATTTGCTGGATGATCCGTTCGCCAGCCTGGACAAGAGCTCGATCAATTTTGTGAGCGAGGTGCTGGCGGATTTTGCTGAGGAGGGTGAGCAGAGTTCGCAGGTTTGGGTTGCCAGTTTTTATGAGACGCCGGAGGGGATTGGGGAGAATCAGGTTATTGATCTGGGCGACTGAGTTTGCTTTCGCCTGCTCGGTTTATTTTCCCGAGCCGATTTGGTCTTCAAGCGATGCGAACAAATCGGGATTCAGCAAATCCTTCAACGGAATCCCCAACGCGATCGCCAGCAACTCCATGTTGTCGATGGAGATATTGCGCACGGCACGTTCCACTTCACTGACGTAGGTGCGGCTGAGCTCTGCCCGCAGAGCGAGGTCTTCCTGGGATACGTCCTTCAAACGTCGGGCGCGGCGCAAATTCTGTCCGAATATTTCTCGTGCGGAGATAGATGCTTTTGGCTTTTTCATGCCGTAAGCATCCGAGGATTGATACTTACAGTCCACTAACTATAGATGACTCAATGCAAACTATAAGTGACATAATGAGCAATTAAAGATATATTTTGCTCGTTAAACGTCTCGCAGGTGAGTCCGTCACTATGGTTAAACAGATGAGTTTTTTCGCCATCGCCTGGAAACACATGGCGGAGCTCGATGATTTTCTTGCGGAGCAGGCCGCCGAAGCAGCGCGGCGCATCACCGAGCGATTTGCGCTGAAGCAAAAGCTGGATGCATTCGCGGCCGCAACAGACTTCCGATTGGAAGTCATCGTGCGCAAGGATTCGATCCGGGGCGAGGACAACGCAACCCATACCTGCGCTTTGCTTGAACTGAGCTTGCCCGCCGTCTCCACGGCAGCATCCCGAGAGACCTATATGGAGACGGTCAGGCTATTGCGTGAAGCCACGAAGGAAGCGATGGAGCTGCCGCCCGTACTGACGAGAACGGTAGTGCGCTTCCGCTGGTCAAGAAAGTACCGCTAGCCGGGAATATTCGGCTCGACAAGATTGGCCAGCTGCAGAAGCGACTCTTGCCAACCGAGATAGCACATCTCCACCGGAATGATTTCCGGAATCCCCGCCTGCGTAATGCGCACTTCCGTGCCGACCAACACCGGCGTCAACTTCACCGTCACCTGCATTTCGCCAGGCAGATTCGGATCGTCAAACTTATCGGTATAGCGGACCAGTTCGCCCGGCACCAGCTCCTTGTACTCACCCCCAAAAGAGTGCCCGTTACCGCTGGTGAAATTCGAAAACGACATGCGGAAGGTACCGCCGACTTTGGCTTCCAGATGCTCCACGGTGCAGGTGAAGCCGTAGGGCGGAAGCCACTTGGCGAGGGCGGCTGCGTCGGTGAAGGCGCGGTAGATTTTGTCGGGGGTGGTGCGGAGGATGCGGTGTAACTCGACGGTTCCTGTTGACATGGTATGTCTCCTTTGGGGTCGGCTTCTCTTAAGGGAAGTTTTTAAGCGTGTGAAAGAGCAGAGATTGTATAAATCGCCGGCAACTTGGTGCGTCCGCTTGAGCAGCGGAGCTCATATTGTATGACAGCTAGATTCCGCGCCACCACGCATTAGATTGAACGCCAACTCGACAAGATGCGCATCGGCTACGTACTTGAATCAATCCTCCTCTGCTAATTTCCCATACATTTTCTTCAGTTCATTAAGCTCAACGACAAGGCCTCTTGCTGCTAAGTCATCTTTCCGTAACTGCCATAACCGCCTCAAAGGCTCATTTTTCTCATCGGAGCGAGCATGGTGAAGTAAGCGATGGCAATTGGCGCACAAAGCAACGATATTCTCTTCTACGTCCAGACTGTGCGGAAACTGGTCTTGCTTACTGAACGGAATTAGATGATGTGCTTCTACATAAGTCATTCCTGTCTTCTTCCAGAGAAAAGAAGCGTGCGTACCGGGCCCTCCTGATAGCGCACATACACCATCCGACATTGAAATTGCCCGAGCACTCACATTCGCCGAGCGTGAAAATACTTCGCGTCCCGACGACTTCAATTTAGGCGGAGGAGGTTGCGGACCTTGAGTAGCCGGCGCTTTGGGCACCGTCTTTACAGTTATCTCAACCGCTTTAACGAATTCGTCATTGGATATTTCTGTGTTGGCATCGACTAAGGAATGGGGGAATTTCGTCCATAACGTCTTATACGCCTGCATCAGAATCAGTACGTCACTTTCCAGTTCAGTTTGTGAAGGAAGTTCATCGACGAAGTACTCTTTCGCCCAAATTGAGCCGAACTCATATCCTGTTGAAAGCGTGCCTTTGGTTCTCAGATCGATGGGGCCTGTAGTAAAACCATCTGGCGCCGGGCCGAGCTCGAGTACTGCTTGTTGAGCACAATCTTGTAGCTTTCGATATGCCAGATTGATAGAACCGTAACGAGTTTCAAAGGCGGTAAAAGCTTGATTCAGCGTCAAGTACACAGAAGACATGTCCTCTGAAAATAGTAGGACGATGTAGTAACCCTCTAGCGCTGATTTCGTGATGGAGCGCTTGAATATTGCCACCCACGGGACGTGGGCAAAGGTGCGATTTGGCTCGCCAATTGAGCCCTTCGTAAGCCACTCGGTAGAGATATATCCGCCCCTCTCTACACACTCTAGAAAGAATCCAGGGATACTTTTTCGTATGGCCTCTACAAGAGCGGGTATTTCAACATTTCGTGGAACGCGCCCGTATTTTTCTTTTGCTGGCAGATATTCTGCGAAGACTGTTTTTAGTTCTATCATTTGTCGTTTTTATCTGGTCTAGGGTGCCAGGTTTTATTTGACTGAAAATCAAATAATTACGACAAATAATACGTAAATATTCCATATCATGCACGGCCGCATAGTCCTCCAGCGGCCTGCATGCGGCCATTCAATGGTTGCCTCTATATCCCCGTGTTAAATTGCAGGACAAAATTTGATAATTATTGGGAAAATCTCGTGCCAACAGGTAAATCTATTCGCATATATCTCGCTGATGCCACTGTCACAGGCATTCGGTTCGCAGAGTTAGTCAATTGGACCGGACAAGGTCTCGCCTGCCCAAGAAATCGATTAAGTGAATTGACGAGCTGGCCTGAGGTGTCAAAGCCGGGCGTGTACTTTTTATTCGAAGGCCGCTCGAGCGACGCAAAGTCTCTTGCCTACATTGGCGAATCAGAGAATGTTCTGGAGCGACTAACATCACATGATCGACAAAAAGATTTTTGGAATGAGGTCGTTATCTTCAGCAGCAAAGACGACAATCTGACCAAAGCGCACGTTAAGTATTTGGAGTCTGCGCTGGTTTCTCTAGCAAAAGATGCAGATCGGTATCAGCTCGAGAATGGCAACATTCCCACTGCATCTAGCTTGCCACGCGCAGATCGAGACGCGATGGAAGAGTTTATTGAGAATAGTCGGATGGTACTTGGCGTGTTGGGGTACACGATTCTCGAACCACTATTGCCGTCAAGTCGTCGATCGGACAGTGGAATGGAAACTACCGATTTAAATAACGCGAATAACCCGCTGATGGATCTCAGCTTCACTGTCAATGGATTAGTTGCAAAAGGTGCGTTAACTGATGAAGGTTTCGTATTGAAGAAGGACTCGCAACTTTCCAAAAATCAAAGTGAGAGCATGCCCGGGAGGTCGGCTAATATTAAAGCTCAATTCGTTGCCGCAGGTAATTTAGTCGAACATCCAGATTATTTTTTGGCAGTCAGTGATTTACTACTGAGTTCATCCACTTATGCTGCAGCAATCGTTGCAGGCACCTCTCGTAGTGGGCCGCAAAGTTGGAAAACCTCGGATGGGCAGACATTGAAACAACGAGAAGACATGTCTTTGCAAACAAGTTGATACCGCCGTAAGTGTGAGCATTCGTACTTCGCTAGATAGCCTAGCGATCAATACACACGCAGCTCAAGGCTTAGCATACGAAGGGTCTTACGATCGCGTCGCGGCGTTCGCGCGACAGTGGAAGGTGGATCAGTTGGAGAGGGTCAACTCAGCGAGCAAAGGAACAACTCCCGCGTTCGTACTTGAATGACTCTTCGGTTTGGCAGGAATCAAACGTCTAGAAGACTTCATTCTCAAAATAAATATCCGCATTAACATTGCCACCTAAACGCATGCCAAAGTAGCCAGGCATTCGTAATCAATATAGTTACCTGAGGTCTTGATACGAACACTTCCCATGAGCCTAAAAGTATTTGTCGACACCGAATTTACTAATTTTGTTGATACTCATCTGATCAGTATTGGCATGGCCGCTGCGTCCGGCGAAGAATTTTATGCGGAAGTGCCATATCCTCTCGACAACTGTAGCGAATTTATACGTGAAGTAGTGATTCCACTACTTGGTAGTATGCCAAATGCCTTCTGTCCGATCGACGACCTGTATATGAAGATAACCAGTTGGTTGAAAATTATCCGGATCCATGACGAAGTTGTGGACATTTGTTTTGACTATCAAACTGACTGGGATTTGTTTTCCGTAGCACTCGACGGCCGAGTGCCAACGTGGTGCCGCCCCTGCATGGTCAGCCGTAACATCAACGAATTGTTGCGATACGAATTTCACAAAAAGAACAATCTGCCAGAGCACCACGCGTTATATGACGCGCAGGCAAACCGATACGCCTACCGCGAGCGGCCCTCCATATCTACGTGACTAAGAGCTTTTGATATCTTGCCGCGCCCGGAAAATTCCCACTTGGCAGGCGCGCACGGCCAGTACCTCATAACAACTGCTCCATGAAACCACGCCTGACGACTGACATCGTGATCGATGCATTGGCGACGGCCCGGTTTCGTCGTCAACCGAAAGCAGGCGTCATGCTTCATTCGGATCGTGGTAGCCAACACTGCCCTCGTATCTGCGCCGTTCCAGACACGTCATCTACTGCTTCCACATCGTTCTGCCTGATCGCTTGGCCCTTGCTCTGGGCCAGCGTGAACTTGTCCGTTCTTTGGGAATACGCTACCCTAGCCAAGCTAGATTTTCTGACTACTAAATTGCGCAACGAATCAAACCACTGTTGGAAAGACTGGAAACGCTCATAGCGACGAAGACCTCCGTGATTTGGGCGCAACGCGGTTTTTCCGACGTTCCCGCTCGATGCGAAAGGCAAGCGCGAACGGCGCCTGTCCCATGACGGCAACGAATATTTAAAGCTAGTCGGTGTTCACGTGGAGCGCAACAAGGTCATGCATAGCTTCCGCGACACCGTTTGCGAGATGCCGAGCGTGGACAACACGGACGACGTGCGCGCCAATCAGTGGACGGGGCATAAAAACCAGAGCATCAAGGGGCGCCATTACCGGCGCAGCAAAGCCGCAGTCGAATTGAAAGCCAAGGAAGGTTTTAGCGCGCTTGATTTCCCGTTCATCGACATCGACAAGCTGCAATACACCAAGGGATGGTGGAACGATTACATCCGAAAAAATCTGGTGGATTGAACACCACGGCCCCATAGCGTCTGACACAACGGGGCTAAGTGCAGTACTTGTATACCATATTAGTTTATGTGCTCCGTCTGCGAGTTCAGACCGAAGCAACAACCAACAAAGAAAAAGACCAATAGATGCCATTTTTAGACTGGGTAAATAAAAACCAAGCCAAAGAGGCCACCCTGGAGGTGCCCTACCACCTGCTCAGACAGGAGTCCGTCCACGGGGACGTGAGCGGCGCCAATGCCGACAACCTGCTGATTCAAGGTGACAACCTGCTAGCGCTGAAAGCCCTGATCCCGTTTTACGCTGGCCGGGTAAAGTGTATCTACATCGACCCACCATACAACACTCAGAGTGCATTCGAGCATTACGACGACAAATTGGAGCACAGCCAGTGGTTGTCGATGATGTATCCACGGCTGGTGCTTTTGCGTGATCTGCTCGCAGAGGATGGCAGCATATGGGTTTCTATCGATGATCGTGAAGGCCACTACCTCAAAGTTCTTATGGATGAAATTTTTGGGCGCCAGAACTTTGTAGCAAGCAATGTCTGGCAAAAAAGGTATTCCAGAGAGAACCGTGAGTCCATCGGTGATGTTCACGAATATTTAGTCGTTTATGCGAAGGACCCGGAGCGCTTCAAAGCTATCCGCAATCGGGTGCCACTCGACGAAGCGCAGGCAAAAATCTATCGCAATCCGAAAAACGCCAAGGAAACTGACCCTGCAAAGCGGTGGCGCGGCTTGCCAATGACGGCACAAGGATGGCGACCGAACCAGATGTATGTGATCACGGCGCCCAACGGACAAGAACATCGACCTCCGGAAGGTAGGTGCTGGTCAATGATCGAGCCGGAGTTCAAGAAGCTATTAGCGTCAGGGCGTATCTATTGGGGCAAGGACGGAACTGCGCAGCCAAGCGTCATTCGGTTTTTGTCCGAGGTGGAGGGCCTTGTCCCGTGGACGTGGTGGCCTCACGAAGAAGTAGGCCACACAGACGAATCCAAGAAGGAGTGTAACGTTCTGTTCGGCGCTGATGTCAGTTTCGGGACACCGAAGCCCGAGCGGCTGATTGCCCGTGTGCTCCACATAGCATCCAATGAGGGGGACCTAATCCTGGACTCATGCCTTGGTTCCGGAACGACTGCGGCAGTTGCCCACAAGATGGGCCGCAAATATATCGGAATCGAAATGGGCGAACATGCCCGCACCCATTGCGTGCCGAGGTTGCAGAAGGTCATCGCGGGCGAACAAGGCGGTATAAGCGCAAGTTTTGAGTGGCACGGTGGTGGTGGATTCCGTTTCTGCACCTTGGGCGAGCCAGCCTTTGATGATCATGGACGTATCGGTGCAGACGTGAAGTTCGCTACGCTAGCCGCGTATGTCTGGCACTTCGAGACCGGCGAACCTGGCCATCAAGTTTTCGACAAGCCGCTGCTTGGTATTCACAACGGCACCGCCTACTATCTGCTTTACAACGGAATCTTGGGCGACCGGCGACCAGCCAGCGGCAACGTTTTGACCCACGCCGTGCTGAAATCCATTGACGAGATATTCCCGCATGACGGGCCGAAGGTGGTCTATGGGGAAATGTCGCGGCTGGGTGCATCACGTCTCGCAGCCGAGAGCATTTCCTTCAAACAAATCCCTTATGACGTGAAAATGCGCTGACCAGCGAGAAGAACAAAAACCATGCTGACACTCAAAACCTACCAGCAAACCGCCCTCGGGACGCTCACTCAGTTTCTGACCGACACTCGCAGCAAGCCGGTCGCGGATGCCTATGCGGCCAACCTTACCGGGCAGAACCGTATTGGCGAAACCTATCAAGCCCTGTTTGGCGATGTGCCCTGCGTGTGCCTGCGCGTGCCCACCGGAGGCGGCAAGACTATCATGGCGGCGCACGCTGTGGCCATGGCTGGCAAGGCTGTGCTGGACAGCGACGCTCCGATTGCGCTGTGGCTCACTCCCTCGGACACGATTCGCACTCAAACCCTCGAAGCGCTGTCCAATGCACGCCACCCCTACCGGCAGGCGCTCGCACACTATTTCGGCGACCGTGTGCAGGTGTGCGACTTGGAAAGTCTGCAAACTATCAGCCCGCATGATGTCGGCAAGGCTGCCATCGTGATCGTAGCCACCATCCAGTCCTTTAACGTGAGCGACACCGCCAAGCGCAACGTCTATTCGTTTTTCGAGGAACTGGCGCCGCACTTCGACAACCTGCCGCCGCATCTGACCACAGACCTGGAAAAAGTGTCCGAGGCTGACTTGCAATCTCAGCCCTTTCTGACAGCCAAGGACTTGGGCCGGGTCAAGTATTCGGTGGCGAACTGGATGCACCTGCAAAGTCCCATAGTCATCGTGGACGAAGCCCACAACAATCGCACTGACCGCTTTTTCAAATCCCTGGGGCGCGTCAACCCGAGTTGCGTCGTCGAAATGACCGCCACCCCGGTGCCGGGCAACAATGTGCTATATCACGTCGCCGCTGCCGAGTTGAAGGCCGAGCAAATGATCAAACTGCCAATCGTGCTGGCCGAGCACCCGCAGGGTTGGCGCGAGTGTCTGCGCGACGCCGTGCTGACCCGCGACCGTTTGGAGCTAGCCGCGCAACGCGAGACTGATTACGTCCGCCCAATCGTGCTAGTGCAAGCCCAGCCGAAGGGAGGCGAGGCCGTGGTGGACGTGGTTCGCCAACACCTGATCGAGCAGGAGCGTATCCCAGAAAACCAAATCGCAGTGGCCACCGGCACGCAGAAGGAGCTGGCCGGCATCGACCTATTTGATCCCGCAACGACCATCCGCTATGTGATCACTGTCGAGGCCCTGAAAGAGGGTTGGGACTGCTCATTTGCCTACGTGCTGGCCAGCCTGCAATCGGTCAACTCATCCAAGGACGTGGAGCAGTTGCTAGGTCGAGTGCTGCGCATGCCCTATGCCAAGAACCGGGCGCAGGATTCGTTGAACCGGGCCTATGCCCACATCGTGGCCGACAACTTCGCGCAAGCAGCGGCCACGCTCAAAGACCGCATGGTGCAGAACATGGGATTTGAGCGACTGGAAACGGCCTCGCTCATCATTCCCCAGCAGCCACTGCAGCTGACCGGTGGCGAAGGCGGCGCAGGTGGCGCTGCCACACCGGCCCTGCCGGATTGCCACATCGACCTGCCACAAGCACCAGACACGCAGAACTGGCCCAAGGAATTGAAACAAGCCGTGCGGGTAATGCAAACCACGCAAGGTGCCACCGTCTTGCTCAATGGTGAAGTCAGCAACGAGATACTGGCGCAGGCCGAAGTGTTCATCAGCAACGCCATGCCCGCCAAGGCGCGCGAGAAAGTCAAGGAGCAGTTCGACGCTCACCGGGCAGTGCGCCAAGCCATGCGCGCCCCGGCACAGTTGGGGTTAAACTTTGCCTCCATTCCCCAGCTTTGCCTGAGTCTCGACGGCCACCTTGAAGTTGTGGAGCGCGAAACGCTTTCCGCCTTAGGCGATTGGGACCTGCTGGATCACCCAGTGCAGCTTGCTAGATTTAGCATTACCGAGACCATCAATTCGTTTGAGATCGACGTGAACGGGGAGAAAGTGAAATGGCGCCACATTGACGCCCAGCAGCTTCTGCTCAATGAAACCATCAGCCACACCAGCCAGCAGGACCTCATCCGGTGGCTGGACGTGGAGGTTCGCCAGAGCGACATCGGACAGGCGCAGATACAGGCATATCTGGTCAAGATGGTAACTCACCTGATTGCTGACCGTGGGTTTACGCTAACCGCACTGGTCCGTGCCCGCTTCCAGTTGGCGCAAGCGTTGAACAACGAAATTGGACGGGTGCGCGGCATCGCCATGGCCCGGGGCTTCCAGGGCCGACTCATGGACATGGCTGTGCCCGGGGTGGAGGAACTGGCACATTACAGCTTCCACTACCATCCGGGCCAATACCCGGCGCGCCAGATTTATCAGGGCAGCTACGAGTTTTCAAAGCACTTCTATCCAGTGATCCACGACCTCCGTGAAAAGACGCAAGCGGGTCAAGTCGCAGAAGAATTCCGCTGCGCGCAGGCCATTGATGCCAATACCAAGGTCAAGCAATGGGTGCGCAACATCGAGAGGCAGGAAAAATTCTCGTTCTGGCTGCCGACCGCGACGGATTATTTCTATCCTGATTTCGTCGCCGAACTGACCGATGGCCGTGTGCTGGCTGTCGAATACAAGGGAGAGCCATACAGGACCAACGACGATTCACGCGAGAAACAGCAGGTGGGGCATCAATGGGAGCAATCCAGCGATGGGCGCTGCCTGTTTCTGTTTGCCGTGGATCGCGACGAGGTGGGGCGAGATGTGTTTCAACAGCTTGAACACAAGCTGACGTAGACCAATGATGAGGCATTGAAATCACCAATACGATTGGGAGATCGGGATGACCAGTAAGCGGATCGGACGATTGTTACGCCCATACTTGGAGAAAGCGCGAGATTCTGCGCTCCTCGCGATTGAGGTCTACAACAAGCCTGCCATCAAGTTTCGAAGTTCGGGCTACATCGCTTTAATGGTTATTGCTTGGACCGCACTTCTGCATGCCGTTTTCATTCGGCAAGGAGTTAAACCTTACTACAAGAATGCAAAGGGCAAGTTTCAGGAACTAGATGGCGATTTTCGGCACTGGGAGCTTGCTAAATGCGTTGAAGAGTATTGGAAAGCTGAACCAAACCACCCCGTGCGAAGCAATGTGGAATTTTTCATCCCTTTGCGAAACAAGATTGAGCACCGGCATCTACCGGAGCTTGACACGGCAATTTTTGGGGAATGCCAAGCCTTGTTGCTCAATTTTGATGATCTGCTGGGGGAGCATTTTGGGGCAGCACAACAACTGCGCGAAAGTCTCTCCTTCTCTCTGCAATTGTTCCCCAGTGGCGACTCCTTCGCCCAAGCCGTCAAAGCAAACAAGAAACTTTCAGACGTAAAGAAGTTTATTGATGGATATCGGGCGATGATTTCCACGCAGGTCATCGGAAGCAGTCAATTTGCTTTCAAGGCATTTCTGATTCAGGTAACCAATCATCAGTCCGGCGATGCATTGCCAATTCAATTCTTTCATCGCGACAAACTTACAGATGCTCAGAAGCAGGAGTTCGACAAGTTTGCGGTGATGGTCAAGACGAAGGAAGGCTCCGTTGTGAATGGTGGATTGCTCAAACCATCAGTTGTGGTGACGCTGGTTCAGGCTGGGCTGGGCAACCCCAAGGTCACTCGACCGACCGGCGAGACAAACAAATTCAATGTAACAACGCACTCGCTATTCTGGAAGCGCTACAAGGTAAGGCCCGTAAGCGGCGCAAAAAAACCTGCGGAGACTGTCAAGGAATATTGCGTATATGACGAACCACACAAGGACTATCTGTATACAGGTGCTTGGGTCAAATTTTTGATTGAAAAAATGAAGATTGATGGCGAGTATGAAGGATTGTTTCACCCCCAGATCACAACCGGATCTACTACGAAATAGCCATACGCGCGCACCAGCGGGAGCAGCCCATCGGAGGCCGTCGTCTGTTCCTGTTCGTCGGGGCGCTGGACCCATCATCACAGAGACGTTTTTCAGCAGGTACGCTCGCGCTTGAGCAATTGGAAAAACCTTTCAACGACTGCGTTATCGTGGCAGTGTTTTTTGAATGCGGGGCGTGTTTCTGGCTGTAAGGTCAATTCTGAGCTAGCCTCAATGGTTTGATCCCATTCCGCCTCTGACAAAAGCTTGAGAATTTCGATTGCTCGCATTAATTGCTACTCTTTCTTGTGACGACTTCCTCCGTTGGCTGTTAGTCAGCGAGCCGTAAATAGACCGGGCGCGAGGACTTTCGGTCCTAGAAAACGCAAAACGCCAACCGGTGAGGGCTGGCGTTATACAAGGAACATTCTTGGTGGCCTGGGGCGGAATCGAACCATCAACACAAGGATTTTCAATCCTCATGTCGCCAGTAGCAATTACTTTGGCGCCCTACGTTATAGAGAGGTAGATAGCGAACGGACTTTAGTGGATGTTATTTCGTCTGTTAAGGTCCCAAGTAAGTATTTCGTACACTTGTGCACGCTTCTAGATGAAGTCTTACTTTAAGTCGGATCATGTCATGTTGCAAAACGGATCAACAAAGCCAAATTCGAATGCGGATGATATGGAAAAATGTCGCGACATTGACTCGCAGAGTGAATGCCCGTTTAGCGACATTCTGTAACATAGACAACTATTAATCTCTGCTATCTAAACGCCCCCCTTGATAAATGTCTTAGGGGATGCGTCCCAAAATCTCAGGTTATGCGTCCTGCTACATAAAAATCAAACATCAATATTCCCAGCCTGCAGCGCATTCAACTCAATAAACGCGCGGCGCGGTTCCACGTCATCCCCCATCAGTGTCATGAAAATCTGATCCGCGGCGATCGCGTCTTCGATTTGCACTTTGAGCAGGCGGCGGACGGTTGGGTCCATGGTGGTTTCCCACAGCTGTTCCGGATTCATTTCACCCAGACCTTTGTAGCGCTGCTTGCTGACGCCGCGTTCGGCTTCTTCGCGCAGCCATGCCATGGCCTGGTGGAAGTCGCTGATGGCGCTTTCCTTGATCTTGTCGCCGGTGCCGCGGCGGATCAGTGCGCCGCGTCCGATGAGACCGCGGAAGGTTGCCGCTGCGTTGGCCAGCACCTGGTAGTCGGGGCCGTTGACGAAGTCGGTGTCGATGGCGGTGACCTTGATGTTGCCGTGGTACATGCGCTGGATGCGCAGGATGTGCTTGTCGGTCAGCTCGTCGGAGCGGACGATGACGTCGATGCCCGGTTCGTTGATGGCGGCCTTCAGTCTGGCGGCGGATTGCTCGGCTTCTGCTGCGGTGTTCAGTTGCAGCGTGACGCCGGTCATGATGGCCGACAGCGCGGTGGCGTCGATCATGCGCGTCAGGCGCATGATGATGGCGTTGGCGGTGTTGTACTGACGGACCAGTTCGGTCAGCGGGGCGCCGCTGATCGGCGCTGCGCCTTCGCTTGGGACGAGCTCGGCGTCGTTCAGGGCGATCTGCATCATGTAGTGCGCTTCTTCGACGTCATCCTTGAGGTAGCGCTCGTCCTTGCCGGCCTTGACCTTGTAGAGCGGCGGCTGGGCGATGTAGATGTGGCCGCGTTCGACCAGTTGCGGCATCTGGCGATAGAACAGCGTGAGCAGCAGCGTGCGGATGTGGGCGCCGTCGACGTCGGCATCGGTCATGATGATGATGCGGTGGTAGCGCAGCTTGTCGGCGTTGAATTCGTCCGGGCCGATGCTGGTGCCGAGAGTGGCGATCAGCGTCGTGATCTGCTCGGAGGAGAGCATCTTTTCGAAGCGGGCTTTTTCGACGTTCAGGACCTTGCCGCGCAGCGGCAGGATGGCCTGGAATTTACGGTCGCGGCCTTGCTTGGCCGAGCCGCCCGCGGAGTCACCCTCGACGATGTAGAGTTCGCACAGCGCCGGATCCTTTTCCTGGCAGTCGGCCAGTTTGGCGGAGAGGCCGAGGCCGTCCATGACGCCCTTGCGGCGCGTCAGTTCGCGCGCCTTGCGTGCTGCTTCGCGCGCACGGGCTGCTTCGACGATCTTGCCGCAGATGATCTTGGCGTCGTTCGGGCGCTCTTGCAGGAAGTCGGTGAGGGTCTTGGCGACGATTTCTTCGACCGGGCCGCGCACTTCGCTTGAGACCAGCTTGTCCTTGGTCTGCGAGCTGAACTTCGGCTCGGGGACTTTGACGGACAGGACGCAGGTGAGGCCTTCGCGCATGTCGTCGCCGGAGACTTCGACCTTGGCCTTCTTGGCGAAGTCGTTTTCTTCGATGTACTTGTTGATGACGCGGGTCATCGCGGCGCGCAGGCCGGTCAAGTGGGTGCCGCCGTCGCGTTGCGGGATGTTGTTGGTGAAGCAGAGCACCTGTTCGTTGTAGGCGTCGTTCCATTGCATGGAGACGTCGACGCTGATGTTGGTGTTCTGGTCCGACATGCGCTCGCCGGTGGCCTGGAAGATGGTCGGGTTGAGGATGCTCTTGTTCTTGTTGATGTATTCGACGAAACCGCGGGTGCCGCCTTCGAACGCGAAGTCTTCTTCCTTGCCGGTGCGCTGGTCGGTCAGGCGGATGTGCACGCCGTTGTTGAGGAAGGACAGTTCGCGGATGCGCTTGGCCAGGATTTCGTAGTGGAATTCAACGTGGGTGAAGATTTCTTCGTCGGCCCAAAAGTGGACTTCGGTGCCGCGCTTGTCGGTGTCGCCGAGCACTTTGATCGGCGAGACTTGCACGCCGTCGATGGTTTCGATCTGGCGGTCTTGCGGGATGCCGCGCACGAATTCCATGCCGTACATCTTGCCGTCGCGGCGGATGGTCAGGCGCAGCAGTTTGGACAGGCCGTTGACGCAGGACACGCCGACGCCGTGCAGGCCGCCGGAGACCTTGTAGGAGTTCTGGTCGAACTTGCCGCCGGCGTGCAGCTCGGTCATGACGATCTCGGCGGCGGAGCGCTTGGGATCGTGCTTGTCGTCCATCTTGATGCCGGTCGGGATGCCACGACCGTTGTCGGTGATGGAGATCGAGTTGTCGGAGTGGATGGTGACGTGGATTTCGGTGCAATGGCCGGCGAGCGATTCGTCGATGGAGTTATCCAGGACTTCGAACACGAGGTGATGCAGGCCGGTGCCGTCAGAGGTGTCGCCGATGTACATGCCGGGGCGCTTGCGGACGGCTTCCAAACCTTCCAGAATCTGGATGGAGGAGGCTCCATATTGATTTTGTTGCGGTTGATCGGTGTTGTCTGCTGGCGCTTGGGACGATTGGGACATGGCTACCTTCTGAAAAAACTAACGGAACTGCCTGACTGACTGCTAAGGAAATACACGGGTATTGCTCTGAAACTGGTGGAATCCGGTGCGAGGAAGATGCAAAACTAACGCAATATCGACGCAATGCCGATGCAAAACCGAATTCCTGAAAGTGGCGAAGGGCCGTGTATGCACGGCCCCTCGTCTGCTTTCGGCTAACTGAAATCAAATGCGCATCGGCATGACGACGTATTTGAAATCGGCATTGTCGGGAATGGTGATCAATGCGGAGGAGTTGGCGTCGCCCAGGGCGATGTTGACGAAGTCGCCCTTGAGGTTGTTCAACACGTCGAGCAGGTAGGTGACGTTGAAACCGATGTCGACGCTGTCGCCGCCGTAGTCGATTTCGAGTTCTTCAACCGCTTCTTCCTGATCGGCGTTGGTGGAGCTGATCTTCAGGCTGCCGGGAGCAACCACCCAGCGCACGCCCTTGAACTTGTCGCTGGTCATGATCGCGGCGCGTTGCAGCGAGCGCAGCAGCTGTTCGCGGCCGATGGTGAAGTTGTTCTTGTAGCCCTTCGGCACCACGCGGGTGTAGTCGGGGAACTTGCCTTCGACCAGCTTGGAAATCAGCTCGATGTCGGCGAAGGTCAGCTTGACCTGGTTGTTGGCGATCTCGAGCTGGACCGGGTCGTCGTTTTCTTCCAGCAGGCGCTGCAGTTCGATGATGGTCTTGCGCGGGATGATGACTTCCTGGCGCGGGAACTCTTGCTCGGTGGCGACCTGGCAGAACGCCAGACGGTGACCGTCTGTTGCGACCGCGATCACGTTCTTGCCTTCGACGACCAGCAGCAAGCCGTTGAGGTAGTAACGGATGTCTTGCTGCGCCATCGAGAAGTGGACCATGTTGAACAGGTGCTTCAGGGTCTTTTGCGGCAGCGTGACCTGGGCGTTGTAGTGCTCGGCCTGGGCGACGGTCGGGAATTCTTCCGCGGCCAGCGTTTGCAGTGCGAAGCGCGACTTGCCGGACTGCACCGTGAGGCGCTTGTTGGCGAGGGTGACGGTGACTTCGCCCGAGTCGGGCAGGGCGCGCAGGATGTCGAGCAGCTTGCGCGCGGCGACGGTGGTGGCGGTGACTTCGCTGCCGGAGCCGACTTCGGCGTGCGTGGTGATCTGCACTTCAATGTCGGTGGACAGGAAAGACACCTTTTCGCCGTCCTTGCGAATGAGGATATTGGCCAGAATCGGCAATGTGTGCCGACGCTCGACAATACCGCTCACTATTTGCAGTGGCCGGAGAAGCGTATCTCGTTGGGTTTTGACCAATTGCATAGTCTTTTTATCCTTGTTGATAATGGTTTAAAGGATGCTGAAAGCCGCTTTCAAATTCTGTCTGCAATCCGGCATGGTCAACCGTTTGCGCCCAGTTTTGCCGGAGTTTCTGCAAATGCGCTGCAATTTGAAAAGGGCTTCGTTGCGTTTGCGCCGACTTACCACTGACCGGCGCTTTTACTGCAGCGCGACGATGCCATCCTCGCTTACGGTTTTGCCTATCTCCCGCAGTGCTTAAATGACAACAAAAACACCGCCAAGGCAAACCGGACCAACTCTCTCATTGTATCAAATCAACCCCAGTTACAGCAGTAAATTGGGGTTGCCGGATCAACCTTTCAGGGTCTGCTCGAGCACGTGCAGCTCGTGGTTGCATTCCGGGTTTTTGGTGCGATCGGCGGAGATCTTGCGGACCGCGTGCAGCACCGTGGTGTGGTCGCGGCCGCCGAACAGGTCGCCGATTTCCGGCAGGCTCTTTTGGGTCAGTTCCTTGGCCAGGTACATGGCGATCTGGCGCGGACGGGCGATATTGGCCGGACGCTTCTTGGAATACATGTCGGCGACTTTGATGTTGAAGAAGTCGGCGACGGTCTTTTGGATGTTTTCGACGGAGATCTGACGATTTTGGACTGACAAGAGGTCTTTTAATGCATCTTTGACGACATCGATGGTGATGTCCTTGCCGTGGAAGCGCGAGTACGCCAGGATCTTGCGCAGCGCGCCTTCGAGCTCGCGGACGTTGGAGCGCAGGTGCTTGGCGACGAAGAAGGCGACGTCGTCGGACAGGACCACGCCTTCGAGGGTGGCTTTTTTCATCAGGATGGCGACGCGCATCTCGAGCTCGGGCGGCTCGATGGCGACCGTCAGGCCGGAATCGAAGCGCGAGATCAGGCGGTCATCCATGCCGCTGATTTCCTTGGGATAGGTGTCGCTGGTGATGATGATCTGCTTTTTGGCGGCGATCAGGGCTTCAAAGGCGTAGAAAAACTCTTCCTGGGTGCGGCTCTTGCCGCCGAAGAACTGGATATCGTCGATCAGCAGCAGGTCGAGCGAGTGGTAATAGCGCTTGAAATCGTCGAAACCCTTGCGCTGGTAGGCCGTGACCACATCGCGCACGTATTGCTCGGCGTGGATGTAGCGGATCTTGGCGTTGGGGTTGTCGGCCAGCACCTGGTTGCCGATCGCGTGGATGACGTGGGTCTTGCCGAGGCCGACGCCGCCGTACAGGAACAGCGGGTTATAGGACACGCCGGGATTGTTGGCGACCTGGGTGGCGGCGGCGCGCGCGAGCTGGTTGGCCTTGCCGGTGACGAGGTTGTCGAAGGTCAGCACCGAGTTGATGCGCGACAGTTCCTGGCGCGGCGCCACATGCGGCGGCGGCGCCGGCTGCACGATGGATTCCTGGATGCCGGTCGGATAGCCGTCGAGGATGTTGCCGACGCGGTGAGGTTGACCGGGGCCGGCGCCCTGGCCCTGATCCGAGCCCTGCGGTGCAGCGGCTGCGGCGGCGCGGCGTGCTTCACCGACGCGCGGGTCGAGCACGAACAGGACTTCGATCTGGGTTTCCCAGTATTCCGAGGCGATGGTGGTGATGCGGCTGGCGAACTGGGTCTTGACCCAGTCGAGCTTGAAACGGTTGGGCGCGGCGATGCGCAAGCGGCCATCTTCGTAATCAAGCGGGGCGAGGGGCTTGATCCATGCGCTGTATTGCTGCGGCGTCAACTCTTGCTCCAGCTTTGCGGAGCAAGCTTGCCAGAAATTTTCCATGAATCTTCTTATAAAAACGGGTGGGATGCGTATTGACCGGCTTGGGCTGAAGGAATCCTGGAGCGCCCGATATCAACACAATAAGTGCGCCATTTTACTCTGACCGGGAAAAGTTATCCACAGGCAGGGGCGGTTTTTGACAGAGTAAAAATGTATATCGATAGCTGGCAAAAGCTTCGCCGGAAATATCGAAGGAGTGCGACATAAAGAGGCAGGGAGTCCGGCGGCGAAAACTTGCCGCCCGGATAACTTAGCCGACCACGGCGCCGTCGACGAAGACTTTCAGTTCGCCCTGGGCGAACTGGGTCCAGGTCTCGTTGGTGGTGAGGGGCTGGGTGACGATGACCGCGACGCGGTCATTGGCGGTGGTGACTTCGGAGAAATCCACCGAGACGTCCTGGTCGGACAAGTGTGCCGAGGCAAACGGGTGCTGGCGGATGATGTAATACAAATTGGTCGAGCAATGCGAAAACAGCGCCGAGCCGTCCGACAACAGCATGTTGAACGGGCCATGTCCGGCGATATTTGCGGTAAGTTCGCGCAACACCGGCGTTAATTCCGCCAACGTCGGCAATGTGTCGCCAAAGCGCGTGCGCAGTTCCTGCAGCAGGTAGCAAAACGCCATTTCGCTGTCGGTGGTGCCGACCGGGCGGTAAGGGCCGTCGAGCGTGGGGGTGAAATTCTTCAGATCGCCGTTGTGGGCGAATACCCAATAACGCCCCCACAGCTCGCGCACGAAGGGATGGCAATTGGCCAGCGAGACGCGGCCTTGCGTGGCTTTGCGGATGTGGGCGATGACGTGCTGCGACTTGATCGGGCAGCTCTTGATCAGTTCGGCCACCGGCGAACTGACCGCCGACTGGTAGTCGACGAAGTGGCGCACGCCGGAACCTTCAAAAAACGCGATGCCCCAGCCGTCGCTGTGGTGATCCGTCAAACCGCCGCGGGTTGCAAAACCGGTGAAACTGAAAACGATGTCGGTGGGCGTGTTGCAATTCATCCCGAGTAACTGGCACATGATGTCGGCGAAGCGGTGAGGCTGGAGTAATAAAGAAGAGAGGAAAACCAGACCCTACGTTATCACGCGGGCATGGCGCGAGAAAGCCGTTGTCGGGTGAAATCGCCGAAAACCCGGTTGATTTCCACAAATGACAGTCAAATAAGTGAAGGCACATAAAAAAAGCCCCACGAATTGGGGCTCGTGGGGCTAATCCTTCCTGAAGAGGGAGGAGGAGACGCGGTACGTACTGCTAATCTTAAATGAGCGTTACAAATATGCCTTACCAATAAGCTTGAGTCAGGCTTACTCCCTGGCGGCGATCAGTTGTCGCGCGCGGCCAGGTTGCGCAGCTCGGCTGCAAAATTCGGTTGGCTGCCGCTGTAGTCGTTGGCCATGCGGTTGAGCATGCGCACGCCGCTGAAACGGTGGGCGGCGACACGTTGCTCGAACGACTTGCGCGGCACGAAGAAGGCGACGACGGCGCGCATGATGCCGGCCAGCAAGGGCTTGAATACCATCAGCAGGGTCACGAGCGCACCCAGGCCCAGCAGCGGACGCGTCAGCGCGAGACTGGCTCCGATCAGCGATTGCGCGACCGGTACGGCGGCTTCAACTGGAAAGGCGATGGCGAGGACGGACATGATATTGATTTCCCTGATATGAAACTGCTTTTGAGCGTAATTGCTCTGTTGTTGCAATGCAGTATAGGTTTTTCAGCACGGGAGTGCCAATTTAGACTGGGGATATCAGATATAGGGATTGTGAATAAGGCACGGGATGCAGTATGCTCAAGGCTTGTGGAGGGGGCTCTCGAACAATCACCGGACTCCGAAGACAAAAAAATCCCCGCAAAGCCGAAGCTTGCGGGGAAATCCTTCCTAAAGAGGGAGGAGGAGACGCCGGACAGATTCCCATGTCGCGCGATCGCTGCGGGCTTGTTTGCCTGCATACGCGCCAGGACGCGGGCCTGAGAAGCTCAGGACTGAAACCGTTGTTGCCCTACAGAAGCGCTGAAATGCGTCGTTACCGGGTGGTTCCGCGCACTACATCGCCATACTGTAGTGTTGCTGCAAAAGCTTGTTGCCAGATTCTGTCGCCCGATGTTGCCTGATGTTGCCGGCCTGTCGAATCTGAAGAAGCTGCTGATTAGCCGCGCGACGCGATGAAGCGCAGTTCAGCTGCCAGGTTAGGCTGGCTGGATTCGAACTTGTTGGCCAGGCGGTTCAGTTGCGAAGCGCCTTCGACCTTGCTGTTGTAGTCAGCGGTCATCAGGGCGGCTTGCGATTCGTGGGCTTGGACGAAGCGGACGAAAATGCTGCGCAGTGCGGCGCCGAGCTTGCTGGAACCGGTTGCAGTGGTCTTCGACGAGTAATTGGCGGTCAATGTAGTCATGATGGACTCCTTGCGAAATGTGTTATGTTGCATTGCAGTGTAATGATGACCGACTGCCTTTACCAATTTCGTTTTCAGATATCAGTTATACCGTTTGTGAATACTAATTTTTTACCCGGGATTTTTCTCTTTCCCTTTCTCTGCCTTATGGGGCGCGGCTGACATGAGCTTCCTTACTCTCGACCTGAACCTGTTGCGCGTCTTTGACGCCGTGATGACGGAGCAAAACCTGACGCGCGCGGCCAATCTGCTGGCGATGACCCAGCCGGCCGTGTCCAACGCGCTGCGCCGCCTGCGTGACACACTCAACGATGAACTGGTGATCCGCACCGCTCACGGCGTCAAGCCGACGCCGCGCGCAGAAGAACTGTGGCCGACCGTGCGTCGCGCGCTGTCGGAACTGGAAGCGGTGATCACCCCCGAAACCTTCGACGTGACGCGCGCGCAGAATACCTTCCGCATGGCGATGGTCGATGCGACTGCGGCGCTGTGGCTGCCGTCTCTGGTGCGCACCATCATGCGCGACGCGCCGCGCCTGAAGATCCGCATGATGCCGCTGACCACACGCGACCCGCGCGCCATGCTGCTGCGCGGCGACGTCGATCTGGCGGTGGGATTTTTCCCGGGCGTGACGGCGCAACTGGCCGACGGCCAGGGCACGGTCAAGACCCAGATCAGCCATGAACGTCTTTACACCGGCCAGTATGTCTGCGTGATGCACAAGAACCATCCGCTGGCCGACAAGGAACTGACACTCGACACGTATTGCGCCGCCGACCACTTGCTGGTCAGTCTGTCAGGCAAACCCCACGCCGTGATCGATGATGTCCTCGCGGGAATGGGACGCGAACGTAAGATTTTGCTGACGGTGAACCAGTTCTTCACGGCCGGTCGCATCGTCGCCAGTTCGGAGCTGATCACGGTGCTGCCGCGCCATCTCATTGCCGCCACCGGCATGACGGAAGTCCTTGTGGTGAAAGAGCTCCCGTTCAAAACGCCGGAGGAGCATGTAGACATGTTGTGGCATGAACGGGACGCGCGAAATCCGGCCCATAAATGGCTGCGTGCGCATTTAGTTGCAACAACTCATGACGAATTCGGTCGTATCAACATGAAGCGCTGACGATACCCTGATTTTTTCTTGATTCCGTCGGCGTAAAACAATCACTTTGGGATGGTTTATGTCACGGACATCAAAAATAATCGGGTTCAGTCTCGCCGGCGTGATCGCATTGATCGCGTTGTTGATCATTCTGATCATCACTTTCGACTGGAATCGCGCGCGGCCCTGGATCAACCAGCGCGTCAGCGACGCCACCGGGCGCCACTTCGCCATCCAGGGCGACCTCATCGTCAAATGGCGCAAGCCTGATTCTCCGCAGACCAGCTGGGCCAGATGGATACCGTGGCCGCATGTGAGCGCCAACGATATCGTGCTCGGCAATCCGGACTGGGCGCCGGCCAATTCCAACATGGCGACCGTCAGGCAACTCAACGTCACGCTCAATCCCTGGCCGCTGCTGCAGCACAAGATCGTGCTGCCCGATCTCGAAGCCCAGGATCCCTACCTGCAGTTGCTGCGCAAGAAAGACGCCGTCAACAACTGGACCTTCAAGTCCGACGACGGTCCGTCAACCTGGCAATTCCGTCCTGAAAAAATCGTGATCAGCAAAGGCGTGGTCGAGCTCGACGACGCCATTCAAAAAGCCAAGGCGCGTGCTGAAATCGACACGCTCGATCCCGCCAAGGAAAAAATCTACGGCCTTGGCTGGAACGTGAAGGGCACCTTCAACAAGGCCGACATCAATGGCGAAGGCAAGGCCGGCGGCGTGTTGTCGCTGCAGGATGAGAGCAAGCCGTATCCGCTCGAAGCTGACGTGCGCGTCGGCAAGACGCGCATCGCCGTCAAGGGCACGCTGACCAAACCGCAGGAACTGGCCGCGCTCGACCTGCAGCTGAACCTGTCCGGCGACAGCATGGCGCATCTGTTCCCGTTGACCGGTGTGCTGTTGCCGGAAACGCCACCGTTCTCCACCTCGGGCCATCTGATCGGCAAGCTCAATCCGGTCGGCGAAAAGAACGGCAGCACCTGGACCTATGAAAAATTCAAGGGTCAGGTCGGCTCCAGCGACATCGGCGGCACGCTCGAATATCAGTCGAAGGAACCACGTCCCTTGCTCAAGGGCGAAGTGGTGTCCAACCTGCTGCGCTTTGAAGACCTGGGCCCGCTGATCGGCGCTGACTCCAACGCCAGCAAGGAAAAACGCGGCGCCGAAGAACGCCAGCCGACCGATAAGGTGTTGCCGGTCAAGGAATTCCAGACCGAAGCCTGGGGCGCGATCGATGCCGACGTCAAGCTGACCGCGCATCGCGTAGTCAAGGAAAAGGATCTGCCGGTCAACAATATTCAGGCCGACCTGCATCTGAAGGACAAGGTCTTGTCGCTGACGCCGCTCAACTTCGGCATCGCCGGCGGCAACCTGACTTCCACCATGCATCTTGACGGTCGCACGCCGAAGATGAAGTCCGACGTCAAACTGTCGGCGCGCAAGATCAAGATTCAGCAGCTGTTCCCCAACCTCGATGCGGCCCAGACCAGCTTCGGTGAAATCAACGGCGACGCGGCGTTGACGGCCACCGGCAATTCGGTGGCGGCGATGCTGGGTTCATCCAACGGCGAACTGAAGACACTGATCAACCACGGCGCCATCAGCAAGCTGCTGCTGGAAGAGATGGGCCTCAACATCGGCAACGTGGTGGTGTCCAAGCTGTTCGGCGACAAGCAGGTCAAGCTCAATTGCATGGCCGGCGACTTCACCGTGACCAACGGCCTGGCGCAGGCGCGCATGTTCACGCTGGATACCGAAGACGCGATCATCAACATCAGCGGCGACGTCAATATGGCGCAGGAAAAACTGAACCTGACCATCAATCCACGCAGCAAGGGCTTGCGCATTATCTCGCTGCGCTCGCCGCTGTACGTGACCGGCCCGTTCAAGGATCCGAATGTCGGCGTCGACAAGGGAGTGCTGGCGTTGAAGGCGGGCGGCGCAGTAGCGTTGGCAGTGCTGGCGCCGGTGGCGGCCATCCTTCCATTGATCAATATCAGCGGTGAACAACAAACCGATTGCGCTAATCTTTTGCAGGAAGTGCAGAAGCAACCGGTCGCACCACCACCCGGCAAAACCAGGCCAGAGGCGGCTAAGCGTTAGGTTGCCAGTTTGCAATAGAGATACTTATCAGAACGTCATCCTGTGGATAACTTTGTGAATAAGGTTTGTGCGGATTGGGGACAGATGGCGAGTTTTACACAGGCGCGATTTCTGTCCCCGAACTGTTCTTTTGTCATACAAGACTTGCCAAGCGGTTATGAATTTTGCAAGTCGATGATTTGATGAAGGTTTACCGAGTTATCCACAGAAAGAGGCCTGTGTTAACTACTACTACTATTTGTATATATAAACTTCTATATAAAAACCTAAAACCCTGAAAACCCGAGAACCTGAAAACCGGTTTCTTTCAAGCCGATTGAAAAACCAAAAATTTCAAAAAACCCGCTTCGCTCGGGATGCCCTCGATTTCATTTCAGGGAAGAGGCATCCGGTGCGTCGATGACCAGGTCCGATTCGGCGACCGCAACGCAGGGCAACAGGTAACCTTCGGCTTTTTCTTCCTTGGTCAAGCCGGGCCAGTCAATCTGGTAGCTGATCTCTCCGCTTTTCAATACACACAGGCAAGTACGGCATGTTCCATTTCGGCAAGAACTGGGCAAACGGATTTGTGCCCGCAAAGCGGCGTTGAGCAGAGAACTTCCCGCCCCAGCTTCAAATTCCAATCCTGAAGGCAGCAAAGAGACCTTGTAGGCATGTTTTGGTAGTGGTTCGTCCGTGGGCATTGGAAAAATTCGTATCGTGCGGGGGGTTGATTGAGGCCATCACCGTCGAAATGGCAAAATCGATGCGCTATCGGTTCATGGTTTTACGTTGATCAACAAAAATACCAAGAAAAACAGCGATTTTCAGACCATCTGTGGATAAGTCTCTGGATAACTTTTGTGCGGATTGGGGACAGCTCGAGAGTTCTTCACAACGCTGATTTCTATCCAACATGTGTTCTTTTCTCATACAAGACTTGCCAAGCGTTTATGAATTTCGCAAGTGGATGATTCAATTCAGGTTTACCGGGTTATCCACAGAAAAGTGCCTGTGTTAACTACTACTACTATTTATATATATAAACTATTAATTTAAAAACCAACTTCACGTCATTTCCGAAAAACTTTAAAAAATTCCTGACAGGAAACGTGACAAATTCAGTTCCAGACGTTCTGCAACAAGGCAAACACGGCACTGATGGCTGGTTCGTTCTTGCGTTTCTCCAGCGCAATGAAAGACAACTCGGTGGAGAGGTCAACCGCATCGGCGATCACCAGCCCGTGCGCATGCGCTTGGTTCAGCGCAATCGACTCGCGCGCCAGCGACAGACCGACGCCGGATTTCACCAGGTCCAGCATGGAGGATTCCTGATCGACCAGCGCGACGGTATTGGGCGTCAGCTTGTATTGCATGAAAACCCGGTTTAGCAGACGGTGATGTGCGGACTCCGGCGGCGTCCAGATCCAGGGAAGTTGCGCCAGCTCCTTCCAGCCCCTGCCGGCGACGCGGTTCTTCCAACCTGCGGGGGCGATGACGTTGTAGGTGAACGGCGTCAGGGTGAGGCTGTGGAAGCCCTTGCCGGGCGTTCCCAGGAAGAAGCCGACGTCGAGCTCGCCGGTTTTCAGCAATTGCAGCACCGAGCCGGACATATGGTGTTGAAGACGTGTGGACAATTGGGGATAACGTTCGACCAGCAGCTTGAGGAAGGCGCCCAGGCGTATGAATTCGGGATCGAGGATGGTGCCCAGCGACAAGGTGCCGCTCAGGGTGCCGGCGCTGGTGTGCAGGGCATCGGCGTGCTGGTGGAATTCCTGCAGGGTGTTGAGGACCCGTTCGGCTACTGGCAGCAACTTGCTGCCCTCGTTGGTCAGCCGCATGCCGGCGCTGGTGCGCACGAACAATTGCAGATTGAGCCGTTCTTGCAGCAACTTGATCTGCAGGCTGACGGCCGGTTGGGTGACATGGAGCCGGTCGGCGGCGCGGGTCAGGTTGCCTTCCTCGGCGACGGCGATAAAAGCGCGTAACTGCGTGAAATCCATGGCTAAATGCGGGGAAAAGAAAAATAGACGGTCGGCAGTCAATTGCGGACCGGATAGGTTTATCAGTTATTTTTATATTGCTGTTGATAATAACTGATTGGATTCCTTTGAATCCACGCGATATTCTCTCAAAACAAGATAAATACGCCATTTTCTACGATCTGACATCACTTCATACCAAAGGGACACTTATGACTGCCGCACCATCCACGATCCAGCATTACATCAACGGTCGCATTGCGCCGTCCGAAAGCGGACGCCAGCAGGACGTTTTCAACCCGGCTACCGGTGAAGTGTCGGGTCAGGTCGTATTGGCCTCGACGGCGGAAGTCAACGCCGCGGTCGCCTCCGCTAGCGCCGCTGCGCCGGGCTGGGCCGAGACCGCGCCGCTGAAGCGCGCCCGCGTGCTGTTTAAGTTCAAGGAGCTGATTGAGCAGCATCACGATGACCTGGCTGCGGCGATCACGCGTGAACACGGCAAGGTGTTTTCCGACGCCAAGGGTGAAGTCACGCGCGGGCTGGAAATTGTCGAGTTTGCCTGTGGCGTGCCGCAATTGCTGAAGACCCAGTTCACCGACAACATCGGCGGCGGCATCGACAACTGGAACCTGCGCCAGCCGCTGGGCGTCACCGCCGGCATCACGCCGTTCAACTTTCCGGTGATGGTGCCGCTGTGGATGGCGCCGATGGCGATCGCCACCGGCAACAGTTTCATCCTCAAGCCGTCCGAGCGCGACCCGACGCCGTCGCTGATGCTGGCCGACCTGTTCAAGCGCGCCGGTTTGCCGGACGGCGTGTTCAACGTGGTGCAGGGCGACAAGGTGGCGGTCGATGCGCTGCTGCAGCATCCGGACGTGCAGGCGATTTCCTTTGTTGGCTCGACGCCGATCGCCGAATACATCTACAGCGAAGCGACCAAGCGCGCCGGCACCTTCCCATTGCGTGCACAAGCGCTGGGCGGCGCCAAGAATCACCTGGTGGTGATGCCGGACGCCAATCTGGAACAGGCGGTCGATGCGCTGATCGGCGCGGCCTACGGTTCGGCCGGCGAGCGCTGCATGGCGATTTCGGTGGCGGTGGCGGTCGGCAGCGTGGCCGACAAGCTGGTGGAAGCGTTGATTCCGCGCGTGAAGGCATTGAAGATCAAGAACGGCATGGAAGCCGACGCCGAAATGGGCCCGCTGGTCACGGCGGCGCACAAGGCCAAGGTGGAAGGCTACATCGACGACGGCGTCAAGGCCGGCGCCAAGCTGCTGGTGGATGGTCGCGGCATCACCGTGCCTGGTCATGAAAACGGCTTCTACGTCGGCGGCACCTTGTTCGACAACGTCACGCCGGACATGAAGATCTACAAGGAGGAAATTTTCGGACCGGTGTTGTGCGTGGTGCGCGTGCCTGATTTCGCCGAAGCGGTGCGCCTGATCAATGCGCATGAATACGGCAACGGCGTCTCGCTGTTCACGGCCGACGGCAACACGGCGCATGAGTTCTCGCGCCGCATCCAGGTCGGCATGGTCGGCATCAACGTGCCGATTCCGGTGCCGATGGCATGGCATTCCTTCGGCGGCTGGAAGCGTTCGCTGTTCGGCGATACGCATGCCTACGGCGAAGAGGGCATCAAGTTCTACACGCGATATAAGTCCATCATGCAGCGCTGGTCGGCTACTATCGGCAAGGGCGCAGAGTTCACGATGCCGGTGGCGAAGTAATTGCAACATAAGTTTGCAGTAAGTTCGCCGCACCACAATCGATAAAAATAACGGAGACAGGTATATGGAGTCAGCAGGTAAATACGATTACATCATCGTCGGCGGCGGCACGGCTGGTTGCGTGCTGGCCAATCGCCTGAGCAGGGATCGCGACGTCAAGGTGTTGCTGATCGAGGCGGGCGCCAAGGATGATTACCTGTGGATCCATATTCCTGTCGGTTACCTGTATTGCATCAACAATCCGCGCACCGACTGGCTGTATCGCACGGAAGCCGACGTCGGCCTCAACGGCCGCAGCCTGATCTATCCGCGCGGCAAAGTGTTGGGCGGCTGTTCGTCGATCAACGGCATGATCTACATGCGCGGCCAGGAACGCGACTACAACGAGTGGGCGCAACTGAGCGGCGACGACAGTTGGCGCTGGGACCAGGTGCTGCCGCTGTTCAGGAAGAGCGAAGACCATTACAAGGGCGCCAATGAGTTCCACGGCGTCGGGGGCGAATGGCGCGTCGAGAAGCAGCGGCTGTCGTGGGAAATCCTCGACGCGTTTCGCGATGCGGCGGCGGAAACCGGCATTCCCAAGATCGACGACTTCAACCGCGGCGACAATGAAGGCAGTTCCTATTTCGACGTCAATCAGAAACGCGGCATTCGCTGGAATGCGTCGAAAGCGTTTTTGAAGCCGGCCATGAAGACCGGCAACCTGCACATCATGACCGGCTCGCACGTCAAGCGGCTGCGCATCGAACAACGCGACACGGGTCCGGTTTGCGTCGGTGTTGAATTCACCGGCGGCGGCAGCGAGTGGTACGCCGAATCGACACATGAAACTATCCTCGCCGCCGGCGCGGTGGGTTCGCCGCATATCCTGCAATTGTCCGGCATCGGTTCGGCCGCGCTGTTGCAGCAGCACCAGATTCCGGTGGTGAAGGAGCTTGCCGGCGTCGGCGAAAACCTGCAGGACCATTTGCAGATCCGCATGGCGTTCAAGGTGAAAGGCGTGAAGACGCTCAACATGATGGCCGGCAACTGGTACGGCAAGATGATGATCGGCGTGCAATACGCCATGTTCCAGAGCGGCCCGATGTCGATGGCGCCGTCGCAGCTCGGCGTATTCGCCAAATCCGATGCGTCGCAGAGCAGCGCTAATCTCGAGTATCACGTACAGCCCTTGTCGCTGGAAAAATTCGGCGATCCGCTGCATCCGTTCCCGGCATTCACGGCCAGCGTGTGCAACCTGCGTCCGACCTCGCGCGGGCATATACGGCTGGGTAGCAACGACGGCGCTTTAGCACCAAAAATCACGCTGAATTATCTGAGTACGGAAGCCGATCGCAAGGTCGCCGCCGACTCGCTCAAGCTGACGCGAAAAATTGTCTCGGCGCCGGCGTTGCGAAAGTACCAACCCGACGAATGCAAGCCCGGTGTGGAATACCAGTCTGAGGAAGAGTTATACAAGGCGGCCGGTGAAATCGGCACGACGATTTTCCATCCGGTCGGCACCTGTAAGATGGGCCGCGCCGATGACGCACAAGCCGTTGTGGACAGCCAGTTGCGCGTGCGCGGCGTGGCCGGACTGCGCGTGGTAGACGCTTCTGTGATGCCTACCATCACATCCGGTAATACCAACTCTCCCACCCTGATGATTGCCGAAAAGGCAGCAGAATTGATCCGCGCAGCACGCCGCGGAATGCCTTGAAAGTTGCGCCGAAAATAAAAATTTCGACCTTTCTCCAATACGGTACTTATACGTATTGTAGTAATGGTACGACTCGGCTACTATGCGCCAGATATTAAAAAAATAAGACTCTCGCACGAGAGCCTCACAGGCTCAGATTGCGGCGCCAGAAGCGTAGCGATTTACACAAGGCGGCCCTGCGGACACACGCAGGGTATTCATGGGAAGAATGAGAAGAGACACTATGACAGATGTCATTCTGGAGACAAAAAACCTGACGAAGGAATTCAAGGGTTTTACAGCGGTAAGCAAAGTCAACCTGCAAGTCGAGCGCGGCCACATCCATGCGCTGATCGGCCCGAACGGCGCCGGCAAGACGACGTGCTTCAACCTGCTGACCAAATTCCTGGTGCCGACCTCGGGCCAGATCCTGTTCAATGGTCGCGACATCACGATGGAAGCACCGGCGCAGATTGCGCGCCAGGGCATCATCCGTTCGTTCCAGATTTCGGCGGTGTTTCCACACCTGAGCGTGATGGAGAATGTGCGCATCGGTTTGCAGCGCACGCTCGGCACGTCCTTCCATTTCTGGAAGAGCAGCGACAGCCTGAAGCAACTCAATGACCGCGCCATGGCCTTGCTCGACGAAGTCGACCTGACCAGTTTCGCCGACACGCTGACGGTCGATTTGCCGTACGGCCGCAAGCGCGCGTTGGAAATCGCCACGACGCTGGCGATGGAACCCGAACTGATGCTGCTGGATGAACCGACCCAGGGCATGGGCCACGAAGACGTCGATCGCGTGACTGCGCTGATCAAGAAAGTCTCGGTCGGCCGGACCATCCTGATGGTGGAACACAACATGAACGTCATCGCCGGCATCTGCGACCGCATCAGCGTGCTGCAACGCGGCGCCGTGCTGGCCGAAGGCACGTATGACCAGGTATCGAAGAATCCGCAAGTGATGGAAGCCTACATGGGCACCACCGCCGGCGCGCTGGAAGGAGCACACTGATATGAGCACCGCGACATTGCAACAAGGCGGTACTGTATCCGCAACCGGCGGTACCCCGGCGCTTGAGATTTCCGACCTGCAATCCTGGTACGGCGAATCGCACATCCTGCACAACGTCAACCTGTCGGTGAACAAGGGTGAAGTGGTCACGCTGCTGGGCCGCAACGGCGCCGGCCGCACCACCACCTTGCGTTCCATCATGGGCCTGGTCGGTGCACGCAAGGGCTCGATCAAGATCAACGGCAATGAAACCATTGCGATGCCGACCTACAAGATCGCGCATCAAGGCGTCGGTTACTGTCCGGAAGAACGCGGCATCTTCTCGTCGCTGTCGGCGGAAGAGAACCTGATGCTGCCGCCGTTCGTGTCGAAGACCGACAAGGGCATGTCGATCGACGAGATCTACGACATGTTCCCGAACCTCAAGGAACGCCGCAACAGCCAGGGCACACGTTTGTCCGGCGGTGAACAGCAGATGCTGGCGGTGGCGCGCATCCTGCGCACGGGCGCACGCCTGTTGTTGCTCGACGAGATTTCCGAAGGCCTGGCGCCGGTGATCGTGCAGGCGCTCGCGCGCATGATCCTGATGCTCAAGGCCAAGGGTTACACGATTGTGATGGTGGAACAGAACTTCCGCTTTGCAGCGCCGTTGGCTGATCGTTTCTATGTGATGGAACACGGCCAGATCGTCGAGTCGTTCGCTTCTTCGGAACTCGAGTCGAAGACGCAGAAGCTCAATGAGCTGCTGGGCGTATAAGCGAACAAGCGCATAAGCCAGGTTTCGCTATTCAAGCGGTTCAAGCTGTCGCATCATTATTCTGAATTAATAAAGCAGTCATAAAAAGAATGCACCATGGTTTTCGGATCATGGTGCGACGAGCGGTCGCGTGATCATTCATGCGCGCGTTTGTAAAAATCAGTGTTGGGTATTTGTATTATTTACTACTGAGCGGGCATCACAACGTTACCAGCATCACTGGCGTTATAACAAAAGGAGATGGAAATGAAGTTAAAGGCAATGTCACTCGCCGTGTCGACTGCGGCAGCAGCGTTCGCATTCGCGGCACCGGCTTCGGCGCAGATTTCCGGAGACGTGATCAAGATCGGTTTCATCACCGACATCTCCGGCGTCTATTCGGACATCGACGGCCAGGGCGGTGCGGAAGCGATCAAGTTCGCGATCGCCGACATGGGCGGCTCGATCAACGGCAAGAAGATCGAACTGGTCGTCGCCGATCACCAAAACAAGGCTGACGTCGCCGCCAGCAAGTCGCGCGAATGGTTCGACCAACAGGGCGTTGACGTCCTGATCGGCGGCACCAATTCCGGCACCGCGCTGGCAATGGCCAAAGTCGCCAACGAAAAGAAAAAGGTCTTCATCGAAAACGGCGCCGGCTCGGCCCGCCTGACCAATGAAGAATGCTCGCCGTACACCGTCCACTACGCCTACGACACCGTCGCACTGGCCAAGGGCACCGGTTCGGCAGTCGTCAAGCAAGGCGGCAAGAGCTGGTTCTTCCTGACTGCCGACTACGCGTTCGGCCACTCGCTCGAAGCCGACACCAGCACCGTCGTCAAGGCATCCGGCGGCACGGTCGTGGGTTCGGTCAAGCATCCGCTGGGCGCATCCGACTTCTCGTCCTTCCTGCTGCAGGCACAGACTTCCAAGGCCCAGATCATCGGCCTGGCCAACGCCGGCGGCGACTTCATCAATTCGGTGAAGGCAGCCAACGAGTTCGGTATCACCAAGACCGCCAAGCTGGCCGGCCTGCTGGTGTTCATCAACGACGTGCATTCGCTCACGCCAAAGCTGACCCAGGGCATGTACCTGACCGACAGCTGGTACTGGGACACCAACGACGAGACCCGCAAGTTCGCCAAGCGCTACTTCGAAAAGCAAAAGAAGATGCCGTCGAGCCTGCAAGCCGCCGACTACTCTTCCGCGCTGCAGTACCTGCAAGCCGTGAAGGCCGCCGGTTCGGATGACGCCGACAAGGTCATGGCGCAACTGCGCAAGACCAAGTTCAACGACGTGTTCCAGAAGAACGGCTACCTGCGCGCCGACGGCCGCGTGGTCCACGACATGTATCTGTACCAGGTCAAGACACCGGCCGAGTCCAAGTATCCATGGGACTACTACAAGCTGGTCCAGACCATCCCTGCGGAACAAGCCTGGACTACCAAGGCTGAATCCAAGTGCTCGGCCTGGAAATAATCCGCCGGTAATCGACGGGCAATCAACGCACCAAAAGGATCTGTCATTTCTGATTTCTGTTGAAGAATCGGGGATGACAGATTTTTCTTGTTGTATTTGATCAGCCGGAAACGTGCGGTCCGCCGTACGACATCCGGTCAATCGGAATGAATGAGTTTCTATGGAATTATTCGGCATACCCCTGCAAGCCTTGTTGAGCCAGCTGCTGCTGGGCCTCGTGAACGGCTCGTTCTACGCGATGCTGTCGCTGGGACTGGCGGTCATCTTCGGCCTGCTCAACGTGATCAACTTTGCACACGGCACCCTCTACATGCTCGGCGCTTTTACGGCATGGATCGGGCTGACCTACTTCAATATCAATTACTGGGCGATGCTGATCCTGGCGCCGCTCATCGTCGGCGCGTTCGGCATCGTGATCGAAAAGACCATGCTGCGCTGGCTCTACAAGCTGGACCATCTGTACGGTCTGCTGCTGACCTTCGGCATCACGCTGATGGTGGAAGGCGTGTTCCGCTCGATCTACGGCGTCTCCGGCCAGCCTTATTCCGTGCCTGACGCGCTGCAGGGCGCGACCAACCTGGGCTTCATGGTGTTGCCGAACTACCGCGCGTGGGTTGTGCTGGCGTCGGTGGTGGTGTGCTTCTCGACCTGGTTCGTGATCGAAAAGACCCGTCTGGGCGCTTACCTGCGCGCCGGTACCGAGAACCCGAAGCTGGTGGAAGCCTTCGGCATCAACGTGCCGCTGATGGTCACGCTGACCTACGGCTTCGGCGTGGCGCTGGCGGCATTCGCCGGCGTACTGGCAGCGCCGGTGATCCAGGTGTCGCCGCTGATGGGTTCCAACCTGATCATCGTGGTGTTCGCGGTGGTGGTGATCGGCGGCATGGGTTCCATCCTCGGCTCCATCGTCACCGGCCTCGGCCTGGGTGTGGTCGAAGGCCTGACCCGCGTGTTTTATCCGGAACTGTCGGCAACCGTCGTCTTCATCATCATGGCCATCGTGCTGATGATTCGTCCGGCCGGTCTGTTCGGTAAAGAGAAATAAGGCGCACAAGATGAACAACCCATTGAACAAGAAACTCTTTTACGTCGTGCTGCTGATCCTGGCATTGCTGGCGCCGTTCGGCCTGTATCCGGTGTTCCTGATGAAGATGCTGTGCTTCGCGCTGTTCGCGTGCGCCTTCAATCTGCTGATCGGTTACACCGGCCTGCTGTCGTTCGGCCATGCGGCCTTCTTCGGCGGCGCCGGCTATGTGGCCGGCCAGGCGATCAAGGCCTGGGGTGTGCCGACGGAAATCGGCCTGATCCTGGGCACCCTGACGGGCGCGCTGATCGGCCTGGTCATGGGCCTGCTGGCGATTCGCCGCCAGGGCATCTACTTCACCATGATCACGCTGGCGCTGGCGCAGATGCTGTTCTTCGTTGCGCTGCAAGCACCGTTCACCGGCGGCGAAGACGGCCTGCAAGGCATCCCGCGCGGCAAGCTGCTCGGCTTCATCGATCTGTCCAGCGACATGACCCTGTACTACGTCGTGCTGGCGATCGCGATTGCCGGCTTCGCCCTGATCGTGCGCACCATCCACTCGCCGTTCGGCCAGGTGCTCAAGGCGATCAAGGAAAACGAACCGCGCGCGATCTCGCTGGGCTACGATGTCGACCGCTACAAACTGCTGGCGTTCGTGCTGTCGGCGGCGCTGACCGGCCTGGCCGGTTCGACCAAGGCGCTGGTGCTGGGCTTTGAAACCCTGACCGACGTGCACTGGAGCATGTCAGGCCTGGTGGTGCTGATGACGCTGGTCGGCGGCCTGGGCACGATCATCGGTCCTATCGTCGGCGCGGTGATCATCATCATGCTGGAGAACAAGCTGGGCGACATCGGCAACTGGCTGGCGTCCGTGACGCACATCGAGTGGTTCAATACGCTGGGTGATTCGGTGACGATCGTGACGGGCTTCATCTTCATCGTTTGCGTGCTGGCCTTCCGTCGCGGCATCGTGGGTGAGATCCTGAACCTGTTCAACAAACGTTCGGCAAGCACGTCGCACTGATGCACTGATGCGCTGATTACAGCGAACCTGGCAACTGCCGCCGCACAGCTCAGCTGTCCGGCGGCAGTTTTCATTTGACGCCGGCCGGTTTGCTTGTACAGTGTCGCCACGCGCAATGATGCAGACAAGCGTATCCCGGAGAATTGAATGGCAGTGCCCCAGACCGACGAGCAGATTGAGATTTTGAAGTGTCACGCCCAGATCGTCATGATCGAGGCGGTTGCCGGCTCGGGCAAGACCACGACGCTGGCGATGCTGGTGAAGCAGGCCCTGACGAGGGGAATGGGTGCACATCAGATTCAATGCCTGTGTTTCTCGGAAGGCGCAAACAAGCGCTTCCGTGAAAAGCTGTACGAGGAGGGCGTCGCCAGGCCGGTGCCTTTGAATACGGTAGAAGCGTACGCGCGTGAGTGCCTGGCGCAGCTGGGCGAAGCGCTGACGCTGGAGAAGACGCGCTACTATGCCTCGGATGAAGAGTTGCGCCCGCATCTGGTCGCCGCTGCCAATAGCGTGTTGGCGCGCCATGAGGGAAGAGCAGGGCGAAGCGACAACGGCTTCGATTTTTCCTTCGAGAAAAACAGCGCCAACGCCGAGGAAATGTTCTCGCTGCTGTACCGCTTCAAGGCGAGCTTGGCTTCGCACCGCTTCCATGACGAGGAGCTGGATTATGACGACCTCGATCAACTGTCGACGCAGTTCGGCACGCAGATCGAAGCGGTTGAAATCGGCATCGCCTATGAGAGGCAACGGCAAACTTATCCCGGCGAGTACAAATGGCGCAGCGCCGCGGATCTGGTGCCGGACCTGGTTGAGCTGCTGAGCAATCATCCGTCTGCACTGGACATCCTGCCGGCCAAGGACTTGTATCTGATCGACGAATGGCACGACATCAATGCGGCGGAATTTCGCTTGTTGCAGTTATTGCTGCGGGGAAATAAATTGGTTGCGGTAGGCGATCGTTATCAAATTATCAACTCCGCACGCGGCGCCGATATTGTCTATTCCACCGCCGGTTTTGAAATGGCCTTCCCCAATGCGCAGTATCTGCCGCTGGGGAAATCCTATCGTTTCGGGTCTTCACTGTCCAAGCTCGCGCAGCGCCTGACGGCGCGCAAATGCGCCTCGCATGAAGATCTGTACACAGAAATCAAGCGCCTGACTTACGACCCGACCTTGCCCGGTGATTGCGCCGCGAAAGTGACGCAGCAGGTGCAAGCGCTGGTGAAGGCACGGGCCGACACGCGTTACTCCGACATCGCGATCATCGTGCGCGAGCCGGACCAGACCATCGAGATCGAAAACCTGCTGCTCGACCAGAACATTCCGTATTACTGCGACGACATCGAGTCTTACCTCCACCGTCCCGAAATCCTGATGCTGCGCGGTCTGCTGCATATGGCCGGCAACGCGTTCGCGACACTGCAAGGCGACAAGGAAAGCATCAAGCGCATGGTCATGGGATTTTCCCTGTATTTGCCGGTGGGGGAGTCGTCCGAAGACTGGGAGCGTGGTTACTTTGCCGAAGGTACCTGGTTCGAGGAAGCGCAACGGATGATTGCGGAACAGCCGAACGCGCTCAAGGATTTTTTCGAAGCGGTGCTCTGCAAACCGCGTGATACGGACGACGACATGACGCTGCGCTGGAAGCAGCGCTTCACCGATGTCGTGAAAGAATTACAAAAGCTGAACGAGGAGAGCAGCGCGGCGGAGTTGCTCAACTTCGCCAATCGTCAGCTGTCATTGGTCGACGCCACCAGCAGGGCCTTCATCAATCGCAGCCGTGCGACGTCGGCGGCCAAGTCGATCCAGACCTTCATCGCCTTTGCGACACGTCACCCCGACATGAATGCGGCGGACTTCCTCGCCGAGTTGCATCTGCGCCAGCAAAAGGTCAGCAAGAATCGGAACGCCATCCAGTCGCGCCGGCAATTGACGCTGACAACCATCCAGGCAGCGAAAGGGCGGCAGTGGCCGCATGTGCTGGTGCCTTATCTGCAGCGGCATGAATTCCCTCGCTTGCGGGATATCGCCGAAGAGGTGCGCCATTTTTATGTGGCGATGACGCGGGCCATCTCCAGCCTCTCCTTGTTTGAACCCGATGAAGAACATGCGGGGCAGCGCAGCGTCCTGATGGATCGTGTGCGCAAGTAACGTCGTTCGCTTCGCACGGTGTCGGATACCTGTATCTGATAGGAGTGGAGAAGGGCGGGTCGCAGGAGTAAAATGCTTGTCGCTCTGACAGTGCTTCCTGCTTGCTACACGCGCATTTGTCGGTGCCGCGTCGACAAGTTATTTCCCTTCTCCCGTTTTGCGAAAGCCTCCCATGTCGTTGTTTTTCCCGCGCTGTATGTCCACGCAGGCAGATGTCCATGCCTGATCTCTTTTCCAATTATGTGATTCTCTGCATCGGTGCATTCGTCGCCGGCCTGGTGGACGCGGTGGTCGGCGGCGGCGGCCTGGTGCTGATCCCGACCTTGTTCTCGGTCTTTCCCAACGTTGCGCCGGCCACGCTGCTCGGCACCAACAAGGTGGCAGGCGTCATGGGTACCAGTGCGGCTGCGATCAATTTCGCCCGCAAGGTCCGCATCCACTGGGCTGCCGCGGCGCCGGCGGCATTGGCGGCATTTGCCTTGTCCTTTTGCGGCGCCTACCTGGTTACCCACGTGCCGACTGAATTGATGCGCAAGGCCTTGCCGTTTATCTTGCTGGCGGTGGCGATTTATACCTTGAAGAAGAAGGACTTCGGCCAGCACCATGCACCGCTATTGTCCGGAGGCAAGGAAAGACTCTACGCCATTCTGGTCGGTGCCGGGGTAGGGTTCTATGACGGGTTGTTCGGACCGGGCACCGGTAGCTTCTTCGTCTTCCTCTTCGTGCGTATCTTTGGCTACGATTTCCTGCGTGCGTCCGCGGTGTCCAAGGTCGTGAACATTGCGACCAATCTGGCGGCGCTGGTGTGGTTCTCGTACAGCGGCCACGTGATCTGGCAGTTGGGCCTGCTGATGGCGGTGTTCAATATCGGCGGTTCTTTGGTCGGTACCCGCCTGGCGATGAAGCATGGCAGCAGCTTTGTCCGCAAACTTTTCCTGTTAGTGGTGAGCGCGCTAATTCTGAAGACCGGCTACGACGCATTTTTAAAATGAAGGACGCATAGTTTTCAGCGATTGTTTCACGTGAAACAATCGCTGGAGGGTATCGGTGTCGTTGAAAAGGGAGGCGAAGTCCTCCCTTTTTGTTTGTCCGTCGCAAGTGGGCCCATACCCAGCGCATACTAATCCAACCTCAAATTGTTTCACGTGAAACAAAAAGCGCGAATAAAAAGAGAATAACAGGGGTAGGCCCTGATGCCTGTCCAAAAAGACTTTATAATCTCGCCTCTGTTCACCGTCTCCACGAGGCGCATTATGCTATTTCCCACACACTTTGAAGTCATTGTCGTCGGCGGCGGTCACGCCGGAACCGAAGCTGCTTTGGCATCCGCCCGCATGGGTCAAACGACTTTGCTGCTGACCCACAACATCGAGACCCTCGGTCAGATGTCGTGCAATCCTTCCATTGGCGGTATCGGCAAGGGTCACCTGGTCAAGGAGGTTGACGCCATGGGCGGCGCGATGGCGATTGCGACAGATGAGGCGGGCATCCAATTCCGTATCCTGAACTCTTCCAAAGGGCCGGCCGTACGCGCCACGCGCGCCCAGGCCGACCGCATCCTGTACAAGCAGGCGATCCGTTCACGCTTGGAAAACCAACCAAACCTGTGGCTATTCCAGCAGGCGGTGGATGACCTGATCGTCGAAGGCGACCGCGTGATCGGTGCCGTGACCCAGGCCGGGATCCGCTTTGCGGGCAGGGCGGTGGTGCTGACTGCCGGTACTTTCCTCGACGGGAAGATCCACGTCGGCCTCAATAATTACTCCGCCGGCCGTGCCGGGGACCCGCCGGCGATCTCCCTGTCGGCACGCCTGAAAGAGCTCAAGCTGCCACAAGGCCGCCTGAAAACCGGCACGCCGCCACGCATTGACGGTCGCAGCATCGATTTTTCGGTGCTGGAAGAGCAGCCCGGCGACCTCGATCCGATCCCGGTATTCTCGGTCATGGGCAATGTCGGCATGCATCCGGCACAGATGCCGTGCTGGATTACCCATACCAACACCCAGACCCACGACATCATTCGCGCCGGCCTCGACCGCAGCCCGATGTACACCGGCGTGATCGAAGGCGTCGGTCCCCGCTATTGCCCGTCGATCGAAGACAAGATCCATCGCTTCGCCGGCAAGGATTCGCACCAGATCTATCTGGAGCCGGAAGGCCTGACGACCAACGAGTTCTATCCCAACGGCATCTCCACCAGCCTGCCGTTCGACGTGCAGCTGGCGCTGGTGCGCTCGATGCGCGGCATGGAAAACGCCCACATCCTGCGCCCGGGCTACGCCATCGAGTACGACTACTTCGATCCGCGCGGACTCAAGTCTTCGCTGGAAACTCGTCAAATCCAGGGCCTGTTCTTCGCCGGCCAGATCAACGGCACCACCGGCTATGAAGAAGCGGCAGCTCAGGGCATGCTGGCCGGCCTCAACGCAGCGCTGCAAACGCAGGGCCGCGACGCCTGGACGCCGCGCCGCGACGAGGCTTATCTCGGCGTGCTGGTCGACGACCTGATCACCCAGGGCGTGCTGGAGCCTTATCGCATGTTCACCAGCCGCGCCGAGTATCGCCTGAGCCTGCGTGAAGACAATGCCGACCTGCGCCTGACCGAAATCGGCCGCCAGCTTGGTTGCGTCGGCGATGTCCAGTGGGAAATGTTCGAGAAAAAGCGCGAAGCCGTTGCACGTGAAATGGAGCGCCTGAAATCCACCTGGGTCAACCCGCGCATCCTCGCCGACGCCGAAGCCGAGCGCGTGCTGGGCAAAGCCATCGAGCGTGAATACAACCTGGTCGATCTGCTGCGCCGCCCGAACGTTACCTACGACAGCCTGATGACGCTGACCGGCACCGACGGCCAGGCGCTGGCGGGTCCGGGCGTGAGCGACGATCCGGTGCGCGAACAGATCGAGATCCAGATCAAGTACGCCGGCTACATCGACCGCCAGGCCAAGGAAATCGGCCGCCAGGAACACAATGAAAGCCTGAAATTGCCGGCCGACCTCGACTACATGGAAGTCCAGGCGCTGTCGATCGAAGTGCGCCAGAAGCTCAACAAGCACAAGCCCGAAACCCTGGGCCAGGCTTCGCGCATTTCCGGCGTGACGCCGGCGGCCTTGTCCCTGCTGCTGGTCCACCTGAAAAAAGGCGGCCTGAGGCACGCCGCCGTTTCCGATAATCATAACGAAGCGGCCTGAGCATCTTGAATACGACCACCACCACGCCTACCGACCTGCAACTGGGCAGCACCCTCAGCGCCGGCGCCGAAGCGCTCGGCCTGACGCTGAGCGCCGGCCAGCACAAGAAGCTGCTGGCTTACCTGGCCCTGATGGCCAAGTGGAATCGCACTTACAACCTGACCGCACTGCGCGATCCGGCGCAGATGATGACCCATCATTTGCTCGATTCGCTGGCTGCGGTATCGGCCTTCGCGCAAGCCGACAATGTGCTGGACGTCGGCGCCGGCGGCGGTTTGCCCGGTATCGTTCTGGCCATCTGGGCGGCCGAGGCGCGTCCCGGCATGAAGGTGTCGATGATCGACACCGTGCACAAGAAGACCGCGTTCCTCACGCAAGCCAAGGCGGAGTTGCAATTAAGCAATATCTCAGTGTATACGGCGCGCGTCGAACAGTTGCAAGTTAAGCAACTATTCGACGTCATCACTTCACGCGCGTTTGCGGAACTCAACGACTTCATCAACTGGTCGAACCATCTGTTGCAACCCGGCGGCCGCTACATCGCCATGAAGGGCGTGATGCCGCAGGACGAAATCGCGCGCCTGCCGGATGGATGGAAGGTGGAAAAGACCCAGGCACTGGAGGTGCCCGGACTCGATGCAGAACGTCATCTGATCTTTATTGAAAGGTCCTGAATGAAGCACTTGCCAGTCACTCGCGCATTATCGGTTTTTGCCTTCGCGGCCGCAGTCTTGTCCACGGCCGCTCCGGTCCTGGCCCAGGAAGTCGTCACCGTACCCTCGGTCGACCTGAAGCGCTACGTCGGCAAATGGTATGAAATCGCCCGCTTCCCGAACAGCTTCCAGAAGAAATGCATTTCCAACGTGACCGCCGAATACCGCGCGCGCACCGACGGCGACATTGATGTCACCAATCGCTGCAAGGTCGAAGGCGGCGTGCTCGACCAGGCCGACGGCCTGGCGCGTGTGATCGAAGGCAGCCACAACGCCAAACTGCAGGTACGCTTCGCACCAGCCTGGCTGGCATGGTTTCCGCTGGTGTGGGGCGACTACTGGGTGATCGACCTGGACGCCGACTACTCGGTCGCGACCGTCGGCACGCCATCGCGCGACTACCTGTGGATCCTGGCGCGCAAGCCGGCGCTGTCGACCGCGGAATATGAAGCCGCCGTCAACAACGCCACCAAGCAGGGTTTCGACACGTCGAAGCTGGTCAAGACGCCGCAAGAATAATTCACGACCGATAGTCCAATCAAGGAGACGCCATGCAAGCACTGTTTCACATGATCGGCATTACCGATGTCTGGCAACTGATTGCCGCGACGGTGGTGTTCCTGATGCTGCCCGGTCCCGGCACGTTCTGCGTGCTGACCTGCTCGGCCAAGCACGGCTTGCGCGGCGGCTTCGCAGCGATCGCCGGCCTGATGCTGGGAGACATCGTGCTGATGTTCCTCGCGGCGATCGGCGTGGCGGCGCTGCTGCACGCCAATCCTCTGCTGTTCAAGGGCATGCAGTATGTGGGCGCGGCCTATCTGGCTTATCTCGGCGCACGCTTGCTGTTTGCGAAGGAAGAGGGTGGATCTTCGGTGGTGCCGTTCTCGAACATGGCGGATTTCCGTCGCGGCTTTTTCGTCACGCTGATGAATCCGAAGGCCATCGTGTTCTACATGGCATTTTTCCCGCTGTTCATCGATCCTGCCACGCAAAAAGGTGCAGCGACTTTCCTGACCATGGGCGCCGTGATTTGTACATGCACGCTGATCTATGGCAGTCTGCTGGTCTTGGCCGGCAACGCCGCCGCAAAACGGCTCGCGCGCAATCGCAAGATTGCCACGCTGGCCTCGCGCGCAGCCGGCGTTTTCCTGATCGGCTTCGGCATCAAGCTGAGCACGCACTAAGCTGTATCGACGACAAACTCAACGACAAACGATTCACTGTAATCCCGACGGAACACTAACTAGAAAAACCTATGGCTAAAATCTTTTGCGTTGCGAATCAAAAAGGCGGTGTCGGCAAAACCACCACAGCAGTCAATCTCGCTGCCGGCCTGGCACAGCACAATCAGCGCGTGCTGCTCGTCGACCTCGATCCGCAGGGCAATGCCACCATGGGTTCCGGCATCAACAAGGCCGAGCTTAAGGGCTCGATCTACGAAGTGCTGCTCGGCATGGCCGACATCAAGAGCGTACGCAAGCGTTCCGAAAGCGGCAACTTCGACGTGCTGCCGGCCAACCGCGAACTGGCCGGCGCCGAAGTCGAAATGGTCGAACTCGAGAATCGCGAGAAGCGGCTGAAGGATGCCTTCGCCGCCGTCGCCGACGACTACGATTTCATTCTCATCGATTGTCCGCCGGCGCTGTCGCTGCTGACGCTCAACGGCTTGTGCTCGGCCCATGGCGTGGTGATCCCGATGCAGTGTGAATACTATGCGCTCGAAGGCCTGTCCGACCTCGTCAACACCATCAAGAAAGTGCACGCCAAGCTCAACCCCGATCTCAAGATCATCGGCTTGCTGCGGGTGATGTTCGATCCGCGCATGACGCTGTCGCAGCAAGTGTCCGACCAGTTGGAACAGCATTTCGGCGACAAGGTATTCAAGACCGTGATCCCGCGCAACGTGCGCCTGGCCGAAGCGCCGTCGTACGGCATGCCGGGTGTGAACTTCGACGCAGCGTCGAAGGGCGCGCAGGCGTACATCGCATTCGGCGCCGAGATGGTCGAACGCATCAAGACGCTGTAATCGTATAAACGATATAAACAATTTTAGTAATCAGTATTTCAGAAACAGGCAGGTAAAAGATGGCAACCAAAAAATCAAAAGGCCTCGGCCGCGGTCTCGACGCACTGCTCGGCGGATCTTCCGATATCACCGAAGACGTGCCGGTCGTTGCGGGTTCGCCATCGGTGATGCCGGTCACGGATCTGCAGGCCGGCAAGTACCAGCCGCGCAGCCGCATGGACGAAGGCGCGCTCAATGAACTCGCTGCCTCGATCAAGGAGCAGGGCCTGCTGCAGCCGATCCTGATCCGCGCCATCGGCCAGAAGAACGGCAAGGACATCTACGAAATCATTGCCGGCGAACGCCGCTTCCGCGCGGCCAAGATCGCCGGCCTGACCGAAGTTCCGGTGCTGGTGAAGAACGTCGACGACCAGACCACCGCCGCGATGGCGCTGATCGAAAACATGCAGCGCGAGGATCTCAATCCGCTGGAAGAAGCGCAGGGCATCCATCGCTTGATCACCGATTTCAACTTCACGCATGAGCAGGCGGCAGTGGCAGTCGGTCGTTCGCGCAGCGCGGTGTCGAACCTGCTGCGCTTGCTGAACCTGGCCAAGCCGGTGCAAACCATGCTGATGGCCGGCGATATCGACATGGGTCACGCACGCGCCTTGCTGGCGGTGGATTCTGCGACGCAGATCACGCTGGCGAACCAGATCGTCGCCAAGCGCATGTCGGTGCGCGAGGCGGAAAAGCTGGTAGTGCGCACCACCGCCGAGCAAGCGGCATCGAACAAACCACGCGACGGCGGCAAGGAAAAATCACGCGACATCACACGCCTCGAAGAAGAACTGTCCGACATCCTGGCCACGCAAGTGTCGATCAAGACCGGCGCCAAGAATCGCGGCCAGCTGGTCATCAATTTCTCCGACCTCGATGCGCTCGACGGCGTGATCGCACGCCTGCGCGGCGAAGCGGTCGAGCAGTAACGCTGCAAGCTCCGGCGGCAGCATGTGTAGCAGCAGCTGCCGCAGCAATGAAAGGAAAGCGCCATGCCTTACCTGCAACTCGACGTCAACGACAGCTATCCGGCGGAGCAAAAGAAGCAGCTCGCCACGCGCATGGCGCAAACCTATGCCGACATGATGACAGTGGATATCCGCCGCATCAGCATCGTCATCCGCGAGTGCGGCGCAGGCAGTGTGTGGCGTACGGTTGACGGCGGCGAAGTGGAGCCGGTCTCGGTGCTGATGTGCGACATCCGCCGCGGCCGCACGCCGGAGCTGCGCATGGAAGTCGCCAAGGCCTTGTGCCGCGATTGCATCGACGTGCTGGGCTTGCGCGAAGACCGGCTCAACGTCGAGTTCACTCAGCACAGCGGCGATGAAATGTACCACCCGACGCTGGGTGGCTACAGTCCCGAATGGTCCGCCGGCGAAGCCGCGCCGGAGAGTTGATCACAGCGCTGATAACCGTACTGACTACCTTGTATCGGCACTCGTCGAAAAATTATCCCGATACTGCTGCGCACTGATGCCGAGCCGGCGCTGGAACACCACGCGCATGTGGCTGGCATCGCGGAAGCCGCAGCGCCAGGCGACCGTCTTCAACGGCGCCGCTGAGCTCTCCAGCATCACGCGCGCTGCGTCGACGCGTGCACTCTCGATGAACTCCGCCGGCGTCATGCGCGCATCGCGTGCGAATACGCGCGCGAAGTTGCGCGGGCTGCTCGACACCACCGCGGCCAACACGTCGACGCTGAGCTTCTCCTGCAGATGCTCGCGCACGTAATGCTGCACCTGGCCGACCAATGAAGTTTCTTCCGCATACGGCGTAAGGTAAGGACTGAACTGCGATTGTCCGCCGCTGCGCTGCATGAACACCACCAGCCGTTTGGCGACGTTGAGTGCGACTTCCTGGCCGGCGTCTTCCGCCAGCAACGCCAGCGACAGGTCGATGCCGGCAGTCACGCCCGCCGACGTCACCAGCTTGCCATCGCGCAGATAGATGCGATCGGCATCGACTTCGACCTCGGGGAAATCACGCGCCAATACCGCGGCGTCATTCCAATGCGTAGTCACGCGTTTGCCGTTGAGCAGGCCGGCATGCGCCAGCAAAAATGCGCCGTTGCAGATCGAGCCGTGGCGACCGGCGCGTTGCGCGGCATCGGCCAGCCAGTCGCTCAACTCGGCATCGCGCTCCTGCTGAGGCAAGCCGGGACCGCCGGCGGCGAGCAGCAGGTCGTAGTTCTCACGCGCATCGCTGTAGTGCAGGTGCGGCACGATTTGCATGCGGTTGGAACAGACGATGGGCTCGTGCGTGCTGCCGATCACGCTGAGGTGGTAGTGCTGTTGCGGCGGCAAGAAACGGTTGGCCTCGGCGAATACGTCGAGCGGGCCCGAGACATCGAGCGCCTGGACTCCGGGGAACACCAGCAGGGCGACAGTAGGCATGGCAGCAATCGGCAGTGGAAACGATAGCCGCCATCATAGCGCCGTCCTGACAATGTGGTGATGCGGCCTCCCTGATCACAGGCTCGGTGCATTTTTCGAGCACCCGCCGCGCGATGACAGTGACTGCTCCTGATTGCTTTGCGACGCTCGCGTCAACATCTTGCGATATGAGAATTTCTCGCAAGCGATGTGATTATTTTCCGTTTTGTCTGTCGGTCCGCGGTCCGCATAATGGCGTCTTGCCGCAGCAGAGAAGATCGAAAAAAGGAAAAAATGTCGGCGCGCTGCGGCAGATGGGAGGGCCATCCATCATCAAAGGAAACGACATGCCGGTAGCAGAAATCCAGAGTTTTTTGAAAGAGTACTTCGACGTCCTGCAGAGCCAGGATATTGAGCAATTCGATCGCGTCTTCCATCGCGGTTGCGTGCTGTATTCGGCACAGGACGGCGTGGTCGTCGTGCGCCCGTTCGACGAGTATCGCAAGATGGTGCAGGGGCGTGAATCGCCTCAGTCGCGTGGCTTTGGGCGTGCCGATCAGATTCTGATGATTGATGTGCTGTCGCCCGATATGGCGCTGGCCAAAGTACGCCTGCGCCTGTTCGACAACATCATGGAGGACTACCTGAACCTGCTCAGGGTGGACGGCAAATGGACCATTGCCGCCAAGCTTTTTCACCGCGCTGAAACACTGGCGGGTTGAACGAAAAAAGAAGATGTGCATCCCGGCGCCGCGAAAAATCTGCAGCGCCGGAATGCGATTTGCGCTATCAGCCCGTCACGCTTCCTCACCCAGAAAACCACCACTCTGATGCGACCACAGGCGTGCATACAAACCGTTGTGTGCCAGCAGTTCCTGGTGACTGCCTTGTTCGACAATGCGACCCTGGTCGAGCACGATCAGGCGGTCCATCGCCGCGATGGTCGACAGGCGGTGGGCGATGGCGACCACGGTCTTGCCTTCCATGAGGCGATACAGGCTTTCCTGGATTGCTGCTTCCACTTCGGAATCGAGCGCGCTGGTGGCTTCGTCCAGCAGCAGGATCGGTGCATCCTTGAGCATCACGCGCGCAATCGCGATACGCTGGCGTTGACCGCCGGACAGTTTCACGCCGCGCTCGCCGACGTGCGCATCGTAACCACGGCGGCCGTGCGCATCGGCCAGGTTGCCGATGAAGTCGTGCGCTTCGGCACGGCGTGCGGCGGCGATCATGTCGTCGTCACCGGCGTCGGGGCGGCCGTACAGGATGTTGTCGCGCACCGAGCGATGCAGCAGCGAAGTGTCTTGCGTGACCATGCCGACTTGCGCACGCAGGCTGTCCTGCGTGACGTGGGCGATGTCCTGGCCGTCGATCAGCACGCGGCCCTGCTCGACATCATAGAAACGCAGCAGCAGGTTGACGATGGTTGACTTACCGGCGCCGGAACGGCCGACCAGGCCAATCTTTTCGCCGGGGCGGATGTTCAGGTTGAGCTGGTCGATCACCTGGCGCGCATCCGGACCGGTGGCGCCGTAGGCGAAGCTGACGTTCTCGAAGACCAGTTCACCTCGTTTGACATCAAGCGGTTGCGCGTCCGGCAAATCCTTCACATCATGCGCGCGCGACAGCGTATTGATGCCGTCTTGCACGGTGCCGACGTGTTCGAACAGCGCCGCCATTTCCCACATCACCCAATGCGCGATGCCGTTCAGGCGCAGCGCCATCGCGGTGGCTGCGGCGACCGCGCCGATGCCGAGCTGGCCCTGCGTCCACAGCCACAGCGCCACGCCCGCCGTCGACAGGATCAGCACCATGTTGAGCGAGTGATTGACGATTTCAAAACCGCTGACCAGGCGCATCTGACGATTCACCGTGAGCAGGAAATCCTGCATCGCGCTGCGCGCATAACCGGCCTCGCGACCCGCGTGCGAGAACAGCTTGACGGTGGCGATGTTGGTGTAGGCATCGGTGATGCGTCCGGTCATCAGCGAGCGCGCATCAGCCTGGTTGCGCGCCACCTTCGACAGGCGCGGCACGAAGTAGCGCAACGCCGCCATGTACAGCACCAGCCAGCCGAAGAAGGGCGCCAGCATCCACAGGTCGAAGCCGCCGACCACCGCCGCCATGGTGACGAAGTAGATCATCACGAACACCAGGATGTCGCCCATGATCATGCACACGTCGCGCACCGCCAGCGCGGTCTGCATCACCTTGGCGGCAACGCGGCCGGCGAATTCGTCCTGATAGAAACTCATGCTCTGGTTGAGCATCAGGCGATGGAATTTCCAGCGCAGCATCATCGGGAACGCGCCCGCCAGCGTCTGGTGCTTGAAGAAGGTCTGCAGTGCGATCAGCAGCGGACTGCCGGCCAGCACCACGGCCAGCCAGATCAGGCTGCCGCGTTCCTGCGTCCACAACTGCGCCGGCGCGATATGGCTGAGCCAGTCGACGATGCGACCCATCATCGCGAACAGCAGCGCTTCGAAGGCGCCGATGATCGCGGTCAGTGTGGTCATCGCCACGATGTAGCGGCGCAGACCCTTGGTACAGGCCCAGATGAAGGCGGTGAAGCCGCGCGGCGGCGGCTTGATGACGTTGTCGGGGTAGGGGTGAACCAGTTTTTCAAACCATGCGAGCATGCAATCTCCAGAGTGTCGCCGGGTGGACCGGTGCACATTTCTTGTCGTGTGCGAGGATGGCGCAGAAGAAATCGGGCGCCGGTGCGGCGAAGAACAGAGATTCTAACCCGTTCACCAAAACAGGGCGGGTAGCTTGCTGCAGGCTGACGAATACCGCCGGCGCGCCTTGATTGCAGCCTTCGTTGCACTTGGTTGCATTTATTCCGCAGCCGAAAACCGCCGGATTGCTTATCATCGCGGATGATCCTGCACAGAACTCCTTCGGAAAATTCATGACAGCCAACAAGAAAAAAGCCATCGCACAGCCCTTCAACCGTCACGCCGTCTGGCGACTCATCAAACCGTACTGGATTTCGGAAGAACGCTCGAAAGCATGGGGTCTGATGGCGGTGATCATTGCGCTGGTGCTGGTCATGGTCTACATCAATGTGCTTCTCACCGACTGGAATCGCACCATGTACGATTCCCTGCAGAACAAGGATTACGCCGCCTTCAAGGGCCTGCTGTGGCAGTTCAGTTACCTGGCTTTTGCCTATATCGTGGTCGCCACGGCGCGCATTTACCTGACGCAATCGCTGCAGATCCGCTGGCGTACCTGGATGACCGACAAGTACATGGGGAAGTGGCTGGACCATCACGCCTACTACCGCATGGAGCAGGGCCGCATCGCCGACAATCCCGACCAGCGTATCGCAGAGGACTTGCGCTCGCTGACCTCGAACACCATCAGCCTGGTGCTCGGCTTCATCTCCAGCCTGGTGACGCTGGTGTCCTTCGTCGGCATCCTGTGGGCCATCAGCGGGCCGCTCTCGTTCGCCTTCATGCAGCACGACTGGGTCATCCCGGGCTACATGGTGTGGTTCGCCATCGCCTATGCCGGCGTCGGCTCGTGGATCATCTGGTGGATCGGCAAGCCTCTGGTGGTGCAGAGCTACAACCAGGAGCGCTTCGAGGCGAACTATCGTTTCGGCCTGATCCGGATTCGCGAACATGCCGAAGCTATCGCCCTGTATCGCGGCGAGCGACGCGAGCGTGACGAGCTCGACCTGCGTTTCGAAGATATCCGCCGCAACTGGTGGGACATCATGCGCACCACCAAGAGCCTCAATATCGCGAGCAATTTCTACGGTCAGTTCGCAATCATTTTCCCGATGCTGGTGGCGGCGCCGCGCTATTTCTCCGGCGCCATGTCGCTGGGCGTGCTGATGCAGCTCAGCAGCGCCTTCGGCCAGGTGCAGGACGCCTTGTCATGGTTCATCAACGCCTTCACCACGCTGGCCGACTGGAAGGCCAGCATCAATCGTCTGGCTGGTTTCAACCTCGCGGTGGAACAGGCCCAGAAGCAACCCGCCAGCATCTCGGTCGAACGCAACAACGTCGGCGCCATCCTGTTCGACAAGCTCGACCTTGCACTACCCGACGGACGCGCGCTGATTGGCGGCGTCAATGGCGCAATCCATCCCGGCGAGCGCATCCTGGTGAGCGGCCCATCGGGTTGCGGCAAGTCGACGCTGTTCCGCGCCATCGCCGGCATCTGGCCGTACGGCGGCGGCGACATCCAGATCCCGCACAAGGCGAAGCTGATGTTCGTGCCGCAAGCGAGTTACCTGCCGATCGGCACGTTGCGTTCGGCGCTGGCGTATCCGGCCGATGAGAGCGCTTATACCGACCTGGCGATCTGCCACTATCTCGACCTGTGCCGCCTGCCGCATCTCAAGGACCAGCTCGATGTCTACAACAACTGGGGCAATCGCCTGTCGCCGGGCGAGCAACAGCGCCTGGCGTTTGCACGCGTATTCCTGACGCGGCCGGAAGTCGTGTTCCTCGACGAAGCCAGCAGCGCCATGGACGGCGAGACCGAAGAAGCGCTTTACTCCCTGCTGCACGAAGAGCTGCCGCAGTCAGCCATCGTCAGCATCGCCCATCGCGAAACCGTAGCGCGCTATCATCAGCAGCGCTGGCATTTTTCCAACCGCAACAATGCTGCCGGCGACAGCATCAGCCGTCTCAACATCCAGCCGCTTTGATCGTGCTGAACCGGCCGCGCTGAATGCGCACTCTCAGGCGTTATAGCCGCCGTCAATGGTGAGCGCGGCGCCGGTCACGAAGCGGCCTTCGTCGCCGGCCAGGAACGCCACCAGGCCGGCGATATCCTTACCTTCGCCGTAATGCGGCAGTGCCATGAACGCCAGCGAGCCGGCCGCCTTGGGACCGGCGGCAGGATTCATGTCGGTGTCGGTCGGGCCCGGCTGTACCAGGTTGGCGGTGATGCCGCGCGCGCCGAGGTCGCGCGCCATGCCCTTGGTCAGGCCGACCAGCGCCGACTTGTTCATCGCGTAGAGCGTGATGGAAGGCTTCGGCACGCGGTCGGCCAGGTTGCTGCCGATGGTGATGATGCGTCCGCCTTGCTGCATGTGACGGGCCGCCGCCTGCGAGGCGACGAACACCGCGCGCACGTTGATCGCGTTGCTCAGCTCGAAGTCGTCCAGCGAATAGTCCTCGAATGGTTTGGCGATGAAGATGCCGGCATTGTTGACCAGGATGTCGAGCCGGCCGAACTCTGCCGCCGTGCGTTCCACCGCGCCGGTCACCGCTGCAGGATCGCGGTTGTCGGCGACCAGCGCCAGCGCACGCCGGCCGCCGTTGCGGATGTCTTCGGCCACGGCCTGCGCCTTGTCCGCGGCGCTGGCGTAGGTGAAGGCGACGTCGGCGCCGTCGCGCGCCAGGCGGCGTGCGATTGCTGCGCCGATGCCGCGGCTGCCGCCGGTCACGAGGGCGACTTTTCCTGCAAGATGCGTCATGGAGATTCCTTTTATATAGTGATCGTTACATAATAGTGTGTCAGGCATAATATGCTTGTCAATCAATTTTGTAATGATCGCTATGGAAAGGAAGGGGCATGGCTGAGCGAGGACGTCCGCGCAGCTTCGATCGCACCGACGCCTTAAGGCGCGCGATGATGCTGTTTTGGAAATATGGATACGAAGGAACCTCGCTGGCCGACCTGACGGCGGTGATGGGCATCACCGCGCCCAGCCTGTACGCCGCCTTCGGCTGCAAGGAAGCCTTGTTCCGCGAAGTGGTGGAACACTACCAGGCCAACGAAGGGCGCTTCACCGGCGAAGCGCTGGAAGCCGATACCAGTGCGCGCGAAGCGATTGAGGCAATGCTCAACGGCGCCGCCGTCAACCTTGGCGCCACCGGCGGCTGCCTGGTCGTGACCGCGGCCACCAAATGCGGCGCGGCCAACGAAACCGTCGACCTCTACCTTCAGGAAAATCGTGTGAGCAGGAACGACGCCATCCGCCGCCGCCTCGAACGTGCGGTGCAGGAAGGCGAACTGCCGGCCGATACCGACACGCGCGGACTTGCCACCTTCTACGCCACGCTGCTGCAAGGCATGTCGATCCAGGCGCGCGACGGCACCTCGAAGAAATCGCTCAAGGCGGCGGTCGTCGCCGCAATGTCGGCATGGCCGGTGCAGCCCGTGACCGCTGCCGCAAAGGCGGTGGGCAAACGTACGGCAAAGGCGGCTGCGGCGTCATGAGGCGAGGGCATCGCCCGATGCTTACTTTGCATAGCGGCGCGCGCGCACGTATGCAAGAATGTCCTGTCGCATTTCCCATAACATTTGAATTCCACCAGAAGACGCAGCCATGAACGACCCCATCGTGTATCTCAACGGCGAAATGACGCCGCTCTCCGAAGCCCGCATTCCCGTGCTGGACCGCGGCTTCATCTTCGGCGACGGCGTGTATGAAGTGATCCCGATGTACGCCCGCAAGCCGTTCCGCGGCACCCATCATATTGCGCGCCTGTTCCGCAGCCTTGCCACCATCGGTATTACCAATCCGCATAACGAAGCCGAATGGCTGGCGCTGATCGCGCGCGTGGTGCAGGCCAATGATCTCAACGATCAGATCGTCTACATCCAGGTTACGCGCGGCGTCGCCAAGCGCGGCCACGCATTCCCCAAGGATCCGGTCACGCCGACGGTGTTCATGATGACCAGCCCGCTGGCAGTGCCGTCGGCCGAGGTGCGCGCCAAGGGTGTGGCCTGCGTCACGCTGGAAGACAAGCGCTGGCTGAATTGCCAGATCAAGTCGACCTCGCTGCTGGGTAACGTGCTGGCGGCGCAATATGCGGCCGAGCACGAAGTCACTGAAGCGATCCAGTTCCGCGACGAGTTCCTCAGCGAAGCCTCGTCGTCCAACGTCTGGATCGTCAAGGACGGCAAGCTGTCGGCGCCGCCCAAGGACAACCTGATCCTCGAAGGCATCCGTTACGGCTTCATCGAAGAGCTGTGCAAGTCGCAGGGCATCGTGTTCGAAGCGCGCCGCATCACGCGCGAAGAAGTCTTCGGCGCCGATGAAGTGCTGCTGTCATCGGCCACCAAGGAAGTGCTGCCGGTGGTGACCATCGATGACCAGCGCGTCGGCGACGGCAAGCCGGGCCCCGTTTTCGCCAAGCTGTACGCGGCCTACCAGGCGGCCAAGGCGGCGCTCTGAAGATCGTTGTATCTGAATAAACGCATGTCTTGTCACGCGGCAAGACATGCGCAGGTGGGCGGCGAGTGGCGTAAAATACGCAGATCGCCACAGAAGTTTTCAAAACACTGCCATGTCATCACCTAAAGATCCCGTAGATCCCGCCGCTCCTGCCATGCCCGTCATTCCTCCGGAAGAATCGCTGATTGAATATCCCAGCGATTTCCCGATCAAGGTGGTCGGCATCATGCACGACGAATTCACCGATCGCATCGTCAACATGGTGATCGAACACGATCCGTCTTTCCATGCCGGCAAGGTCGAAATGCGGCCTTCGACACAAGGCAAATACCTGTCGCTGACGGTCACCGTACGCGCCACCAGCCGCGAGCAACTCGACAATCTGTACCGTGCGCTGTCGTCGCATGAGATGGTCAAGTTCGTGCTGTAAGCCAGGGATTGCGCCCGCCATGCGGGCATAAAAAAACCGGTTCGTCCTCGCAGGAGGCGAACCGGTTTTTATTTGCGGCGCAGCATTTAGCGCAGTGCTGCGGCGTGCGTGCGATCCAGCTTGAATACGCTGACCACCTGCGCCAGGCGTCCGGCCTGATCCTGCAAGGACTGCGCCGCGGCAGCAGCTTCTTCGACCAGCGCGGCGTTCTGCTGGGTGGTTTCATCCATCTGCGTGATGGCCTGGCCGACCTGGTTGATGCCGGCGCTCTGTTCCTGGCTGGCTGAGCTGATTTCTCCGACGATGTCGGTCACGCGCTTGACGCTGGCGACCACCTCGTTCATGGTTTCGCCGGCCTGCTGCACCAGCTTGCTGCCGACGTCGACCTTGGACACCGAATCGTCGATCAGCGTCTTGATTTCCTTGGCCGCAGCGGACGAGCGCTGCGCCAGGCTGCGCACTTCGCTCGCCACCACCGCGAAGCCGCGGCCCTGTTCTCCGGCGCGTGCGGCTTCCACTGCCGCGTTCAGTGCGAGGATGTTGGTCTGGAATGCGATGCCGTCAATCACGCTGATGATGTCGACGATCTTGCGCGAAGATTCATTGATGGAACCCATCGTGTCGACCACCTGACTGACGACCGCGCCGCCCTGTTGTGCGACCTCGGAAGCGGACACCGCGAGTTGATTTGCCTGGCGTGCATTGTCGGCATTCTGCTTCACGGTCGAGGTCAGCTCTTCCATCGCCGACGCGGTTTCTTCCAGCGAGCCGGCCTGCTGTTCGGTGCGGCCTGACAGGTCGAGGTTGCCGCTGGCGATTTCGCTCGACGCCGTGCTGATGGTGTCGGTGCCGACGCGTACCTGGCTGACGATATTGAGCAGGTTGTCGTTCATGGTCTTGAGCGCGGTGAGCAGCTGGCCGGTTTCGTCCTTGCCGCCGGCGACGATGTCCGAGCTCAGGTCACCCGAGGCTACCGTTTCAGCGATGCTGACCGCCTGCGTGAGCGGACGCGTGATGCTGATCGTCAGCAGCCATGCCAGCGCACCGCCCAGCACCAGCTCGACGATGCCGAGGATGATCAGCATGTTGCGGCTGGACGAATAATAGTCGGCGACCGCGTCGGCCGAGGTGCTGATCTCCTGGCGCTGCATGTCGCGGAACTTGGCGACTGCCCCGGTGTAGGAGGCATACAGGGGCATGAATTTCTCGGCGGTCATCTTCTTGACTTCATCCATACTGCCGGCCTTCTTGAGCTTGAAGATATCGTTGCGCACCGCCTGGTAGGTATCGCGCACCTTGTTGATCTCGGCCAGTTGCGCGATCTCTTGCGGCGCAGTATTGATCTCTTCGATCTTCTTGCGCATCGGCGCAATGCGCGCCGACTCCGCAGCGATCTGCGCCGTGAAGTATTGCTGCGCATCGGGATCTTCCGTCTTGATCACGGCCAGCGTGCGGATGCCGCTTTCGCGGATCACCGCCAGCCATTCGACCGCGTTGCGTTCATTGGTGATCGAGTCGGTGGTGATCGACACCACGGCGGTATTGATCTGCTGCAGACGCCAGACGCTGATGCCCAGCATGACGACCATGAGCATGAGGATGACGACAAAACCGATGCCGAGGCGTACGCCGATTTTAAGATTTTTCATAAGAGACTCCGAGCGGAAACAGACAATAGGCAAAGCGATTTCAAAGCGAATGCAGATACCGACCGGCAAGGCCGGCGGAAATTTTCAAGCGTGCAGACAAGATCAGACGTCGCCTGCGCGGGGTGATGCGCACACGTTGCGGGTAGCAACTCCATGCAGCAATTTGGGGGAGGGGGTTTTCATCGGCAGCCGCGGTCGGCGGATACCTGTCGGCAATTGTTTTATATCGTTCGCCGCTCCATACCTGAACGATAGGGCATGCGGCGTTTTCCAAGCAGTCGAACAGAGAGGTTTTCGGGCGGTATTTACGCGTTAGCGACCGGGCCAGCGCGCGCTCGCTTTGAACAGCGCGATTTCTTCCTGCAGCCAGGCGCGGAAATGCATGACCTGCGGCTTGCCCAGGGTTTCCGCATGGCACACAAAATAGTAGGCGCGCTCGCTTTTCCAGGCGATATCGAACAGGCGCACCAGCTCGCCGGCGGCGATTTCCTGGGAGGCAATGGCATGCCGCGTCAACGCCACGCCGGCGCCGTCGGCCGCCGCACGCAAGGTCAGCGAGGAGTCCTGCGTCACCAGGCCGCCGGCCGGGTCAGGCAGGTCCAGCCCGGCCAGCTTGAACCACGGCAACCAGGATTCCTGCAGGCCGTCCATGCGCAGCAACACGCAGTCGCGCAATTGCTGCGGCGACGAAGGCAGGCGACCTTGGCGATAGTTGGGGCTGGCCACCGGGTAGTAAAAATCTTCCATGATCAACTCGGTTTTCAGGCCTGGATAATTGCCCAGCCCGAAGCGCACGCCGACGTCGATGCCGTCACGCGCAAGGTCGTTGAGATGGCTGCTGGATTGCAGGATGACTTCGATGTCCGGATAGCGGTCGATGAACTTCCATAGCCGCGGCGCCAGCCAGCGCGAGGCGAACGAGGGCGGCGACGACACCACCAGACGTTGCTGACGGCCTTGCTCCTGCAGCGTTTCGGCGGCTGCGGCGATTTCGGTCAGGGCATGGCGGATGGCGCCGGCGAAACGCTGGCCGGCCTCGGTGATAGCGATACGCTTGCCGTTGCGCGTGAACAACGGCAGGCCGAGTTCTTCTTCCAGCGCGCGGATCTGATGACTGATCGCGCCGGGCGTGACGTGGATCTCTTCAGCCGCGCGCGAAAAGCTGTCATGGCGCGCCGCCGCCTCGAAGGCGCGCAAGGCGGCGAGATTGGGCAATTTACGGAAGTCGGCCATGGCATGTGAGTAAAACTAGCAAGAGACGTCAATATATATCGTTTTGGTTTGCCTGTGGCGCTGACTAGAATGTCTTCACGGATCACACAAAAGTGTACGCAAGTCGGGATAGCAGAACATATCTGGCATATCGCCCGACCTTTCCCCGGCACAACCGAGAGAGGACATCATGCAAAATATATTCACTAAGAGGAACATCCGGCTGCAAGCCGGCGACGTCATGTCGCTGCAGGTCACGCGCCCGGTTTGCCTGCAAGTCGGCAGCGGCCGTGTGTGGATCACAGTCGAAGGCGGTCGCACCGATTACTGGCTGGCCGGGGGGCAAAGCCTGGATATTCCAGGCCACGGCCTGGTGGTGATCGAATCGGTCAATACGGCCAGCAAGCTGCAGGTGGGGCTGTGCCGCCGCCATTGGCTGATGCGACTGGCCTCGGGCGTGCATATGCTGGCCCTGCGCCTGCGCCTGCGCGGTCGTCGCGCGGTATCGCCCGCTGCAGCCGGAACCGCAAACAATTGCGGGCAGTCTTGAAGTTTCCTTGAGGTAATTCGTTGGGTGCCGCGTTCGGCGCACCTCGACGCGATCCGGCGATTTTCGTTACACTTGCGGCTATGCATACCGCACCACAAGCAGCCTTGGCGGCATCAGCACCCTTGGCCCCCCCGGCGCCGCAGATCATCCGGCGCGGCGTTGAAGACTATCAGGTCAGTTTCGACGCCATGCGCGCGTACACCGACAGCCGTACCGCAGATTCCCCCGACCAGCTCTGGATCGTCGAACACCCGCCGGTGTTCACGCTCGGCCTCGGCGCCGACATCGCCCACGTGCTCAATCCCCACGCGATTCCCGTGGTCCAGACCGACCGCGGCGGCGAAGTCACCTACCACGGCCCCGGCCAGGTGGTGATTTACCTGCTCATGGACTTGCGCCGCAACCATCCCGGTGCACGGCTGTTCGCGCGCGAATTCGTGCAAAAGATCGAACAGGCGGTGATCGACACGCTGGCGGCGTATAATCTCGCTGGCGAGCGCAAGCAGGGCGCGCCCGGCATCTACGTCAGCGCAGGGCCGTGGCAGGGCGCCAAGATTGCCGCGCTGGGCTTGAAAATCCGCGCCAGCGGTTGCACCTATCATGGCGTATCGCTCAACGTGGCGATGGACCTGACGCCGTTTTCCTGGATCAACCCGTGCGGCTACGAAGGACTCGCCACCGTCGACATGCAAACGTTGAACGTCGATGCGCCACTGAGCGACGTGCAGACGCTGCTTGCCGACCAACTCGTTGCGCACTTTGCCTTACCGCCATCGGCTTGATGGCCAAAGAAATCACTCTACTATGACTACCGAAATCACTCCAGCCGCGCCGACGCTGCGCAATGCCACCGACAAGCAAAAGGGCGCCGGCAAGACGGCCTGGATCCCGATCAAGATCATGCCGGCGGAAAAGCTCAAGAAGCCCGACTGGATTCGCGTCAAGGCCGGCTCGCCGACCACCCGCTTCTACGAAATCAAGGACATCCTGCGCGCCAACAACCTGGTGACGGTATGCGAAGAAGCGTCCTGCCCCAACATCGGCGAATGCTTCGGCAAGGGCACCGCGACCTTCATGATCATGGGCGACAAGTGCACCCGTCGCTGCCCGTTCTGCGACGTCGGCCACGGCCGTCCCGATCCGCTCGACCCCAATGAACCGGAAAACCTGGCCAAGACCATCGCCCAGCTCAAGCTGAGCTACGTGGTTATCACCAGCGTCGACCGCGACGACCTGCGCGACGGCGGTGCCGGCCACTTCGCCGCCTGCATCCAGCGCGTGCGCGAACTGTCGCCCGAGACCCGCATCGAAATCCTGACCCCGGACTTCCGCGGCCGCATGGACCGCGCCCTCGAGATCCTCAAGATGGCCCCGCCGGACGTCATGAACCACAACCTCGAAACTGCACCGCGCCTGTACAAGGAAGCGCGTCCCGGTTCCGACTACGAGTATTCGCTGAACCTGTTGAAGCGCTTCAAGGACCTGCATCCGAACACCCCGACCAAGTCCGGCATCATGGTCGGCCTCGGCGAGACCGACGAAGAAGTCCTGCAAGTCATGCGCGACATGCGCGCCCACAACGTCGACATGCTGACCATCGGCCAATACCTGATGCCAAGCGGCGACCACCTGCCGGTGCGCCGCTACGTACATCCCGACACCTTCAAGATGTACGAAGAAGAAGCCTACAAGATGGGCTTCGTGCACGCCGCCGTCGGCGCCATGGTGCGCTCGAGCTACCACGCGGATCAACAGGCGCACGGCCTGGTTGGATAAGCAGTTTTCGCCGGTAGCAGCGGCGTAAAAAAACGGCCTGGTTCTTCGATGAACCAGGCCGTTTTTTATTGCGCTTCACATCACCATATTCAGTGAGTGCACAGTGTGCTCAGTGAGAATTCCCATCCCACATCCAGGCCCACAATCCCGGCAAATGCAGCGGTTTGGACCGATCTGTGACCGTGCGCGCCATCACCGCGCGCTGCAACGCCGCGCTGTCGTCGTAGAACGGCTTGGCGGCCACTCTCAGGCCGGTTTCCTGTGCACTGTCGAGCAGGATTTGCATGTACTCCAGCATGTGGCGCGAGGTGTAGCGGTTCAGATCGTGGAACGTGACTTCCACCGGGATCACCCCATCCACCGTCGGCAGTTCGCCGTCGGCGATGCGTTCGCGCACTTCCGACAACTGGCGCACGATATTCGAGCGGCGGCGCAGGCTGAAGTTGTAGCCCCAGATCTTGCCGTCGTTCAGGCTGACGTCGGTCATCAGCACGTGAAAGCCGTGCTGCTGATAAGCGGTGAAGGTGCGCCGGTCGAAGTTCCAGAACGGCGGACGCAAGAAGATCGGCGCGGCGCCGGTGATGGCGGCAATGTCGGCGCTGCCGTCAGTCAGCGATTTTTCCAGGGCCTGCGGGTTCAGGTCGCGGTGGTTGGTGTGTCCCGGGGTGCTGGTATGGAAGCCCAGGATATGCCCCTCCGCATGCTCGCGCCGCATGATCTCGCGACCGAGATCGCTGCCGCCTGCGCCGGTGGCGCGGGTCTGGACAAAGAACACCGCCTTGACGCCGGGCAGGTGCGGATTGTTGGCGAGATCGTCGAGGATAGCCGTTGTCGGGTTGGCAAATCCGGAAGCGCTCGGACCATCGTCGAAGGTCAGCAGAAAACGAATCGGCGCCTGCACGCTCAGGCGCTGCTCGGTCAGCGGCGTCAGCACGATGGGCGGCGCAATGCAGCCGCTCAGGGAAAGCGCCATGGTGACTGCTGACAAAATGGAAGAGATCGTTTTCAAGCGGCGGACCTGTCATGGTTTTCGGTGTCGACAAATCCAGGGACGAGCCGCACAGAGGCGGGCCGATTATACCTGAGCGTTGTTGCGAAAAATTCAATCAGCGACTGTCGCCGGAAAGCCTCTGCGCCTGGCCAGCCACGCCACCGCCAGCGTCGGCGCCAGCAGCACCAGCGAGGCCCACGGAAACGATTGGACCCCGACGGTATCGAGCAGCACCCCGCCGACTATCCCGCCGCCGGCGATCGCCAGATTCCACACCGTCACGATCATCGCCTGGGCGATGTCGGCGGCTTCCCCTGCATTCTTGGCCGACGCCGTCTGGAACAGGGTCGGCACGCCGCCATATGCCAGTCCCCACGCCGCCACGCCGGCATACACCATCGCCGGGACGCTGCCCCACACACCCAGTGTCGCCGCAGCCAGGCCGAACAGCACGATGCTGATCAGCACCAGCGCGCGCAGCCGGCGATCAATCAGGGCGCCGGTGACCCAGATCGAGGCCAGTGCGCTCACGCCGAAGATCAGCAGGATCGCGCCGACCTTGTCCGCCATGCCGGCCGGCGCCAGGAAGGGCGCGATGTAGGTGTACAGGATGTTGTGCGCCAGCACGAACGCCAGCGTCACGAACAGCACCGAACGCACTCCGGGCAGCATGAACACGCCGGCGATCGACAAGCGATTTTCACTTTTCTGGCCCGGGAAATCCGGCACCTTGGCAATCGCCCAGATGATCAGAATCAGCGTCATCGCGCTCATGATGCCGAAGCTCAGGCGCCAACCCACGCTCGCCCCGAGAAAGGTTGCTGCAGGGATGCCCAGCGACAGCGCAATCGGAATGCCGGCCATCGTGACGGCGATGGCGCGGCCCTGCAGGTGGGTCGGCGCCATGCGTGCCGCATAGCCCGCGATCAACGCCCACACCACGCCTGCGAACACACCGGCGAAGAAGCGCGCCGCCAGCGTCAGCGGATAGCTGGTCGATACCGCGGTGATCGTGTTGACGATCACGAAGCCGACAATGGCCGTCATCAGCAAGGGTTTGCGCCGCCAGCTTTGCGTCGTCGCCGTGAGCGGAATGGCGGTGATCATCGAACCGATCGCATACAGGGTCACGAGTTGGCCGATCAGGGATTCCGACACGCGCAGGTCGGCGCTCATCTGCGGCAGCAAACCGGCCGGCATGGCCTCGGTGAGGACGGTGATGAAGGCCGCCATGGCCAGCGCCAGCAAGCCTGCCAGCGGAAGTTTGTCGACGCCATTGTCGATCATCTTGTTTGTCGGATCAGGCCGTACAGATGCCGGTGCGGCGGTGTTGGAGCTGGTTGAAGAAGTCATATCGGTGGTCCAATTTTTTAAGCAGCGGCAAGCGCCATTGCATGAACGACCAAGATAAGGCTTTCAGCGACTGCGGACAATTGGGCTATAGTTCCAAACACATTGGACGGAAATGTCCGTAATTGAAATCAGCCAGCCTCGCGCGAAGGAGCATCATGGACAGCCTCAACTCGCTCAACGCCTTTGTCCACGTAGCGGAGGCGCGCAGCTTCACTGCCGCCGGCCAGAAGCTCGGCGTGTCGTCGTCGGCCATCGGCAAGTCTATCGCGCGATTGGAGGAGCGGCTCGGCGTGCGCCTGTTCCATCGTTCCACGCGCTCGGTGACGCTGACGCCGGAAGGCGCCGCCTTCCTCGAGCGTTGCCGCCGCATCTTCGGCGAGGTCGAGGCGGCCGAGCAGGAATTCGCGCATAGCCTGGGTGCGCCGCGCGGCAAGCTGCGCGTGAGCATGCCCATCGTCGGCATGCTGATGATGCCGGCGCTGAGCGCCTTCATGCGCGCGCATCCGGAGATCGAACTGGAACTCGACTTCACCGACCGGCTGGTCGACGTCATCGCCGAAGGTTTCGACGCCGTGGTGCGTTCCGGCGACGTAGCCGACTCGCGCCTGGTGGCGCGACCGCTCGGCAAGTTCAGGTTTCGGTTGGCGGCGTCTCCCGCCTACCTCAAGCGCGCAGGCGTACCGCGCACGCCCGACGATCTGTTGCAGCACGCCTGCCTGCATCACCGTTTCGCCACCAACGGCAAGCTGGAACGCTGGCCGTTACGTGCAGGCCGGGGCCGCAAAGACTTCACGCTCGACTTGCCCACCACCGCGGTGGTCAACACCATCGAGCCGCTGATCCATCTGGCCGAGGCCGGCCTGGGCATTGCCTGCCTGCCGGATTTCTCCATCCGCGAGCAGGAACGCAAGGGCACGCTGGTGAGCGTGCTCGACAGCTACATCCATCACTCCGGTACCTTCCGCATGCTGTGGCCATCCAGTCCCTATCTCTCGCCCAAGCTGCGTGCGTTTGTGGACTTCATGGCGGCGCATCTGTTCACGTAGTTTCAGATTTCATCAGCGCGCTCAGCGCTGATCCGCGCCGCAGCAGGAAGTCGCGCAGCGCCGCCTCGTAATCGGATGGCGCCGCAGCGCGCACCGATGGACGCATCCGCAATGCCTCGCGCCAGGCGCACACTTTGGGCGTCGCCGCCATGAAGCCGAAATCGGCGACGGCGTCGAACACATCGAAGTAGCGGAACGCCGGCCCGAACACCGCGTCGACCATGCAGAATTTGTCGCCCGCGAAATACGGACCGTCGCCCAGCACATCTTCCAATTGCAGAAACCTGCCGCGGATGTCTTCAGCACGACGCTGCAAGCCAATGTCATCCGGCGCCGAGTAAAAACCCCCGATGGCGTTCAGCAGCGAGGAGCCGAATTCCATCCAGCCGCGGTGGCGCGCACGCGTCAGCACGTGGGTCGGATGCAGCGGCGGCGCCATGCTGTCGTCGAGGTATTCGCAGATCACGGCTGATTCGAAAATCGCCTCGCCGTCCACCAGCAACACCGGCGTCTTGCCCAACGGCGACACCCGCAGAAACCAGTCAGGTTTGTCGGCCAGGTCGATGTCGATGCGCTCGAAGTGCAGGCCTTTTTCCTGCAGCACGATCGCAACGCGCTGTACGTAGGGACACAGATGATGGCTGATCAGCGTAAAAGGTGAAGTCATGACGATCTCCTCATGCCGCCGGCACGAAGCGCCGGCTACGTACCAGGGCATAGGCGCCGTCGCCGGTCAGCCACAACACCACCGACATGGTGATCAGGAAGGCCGGATATTCCCAGCCGCCGCCCTGGCTGGTATGCACCCAGCCGTTGTTCCAATGCACCGCTGTCGCGAGCGCCAGGATCGGCGTCAACGCCAGCGCAACCTGGCGCGCATACACGCCGAGGAGGATCGCGACGCCGCCGATGATTTCCGTCGCGAACACCGGGTATGCCAGGAAGCCGGCAAAGCCGACGCTCTCGAAGTACTGCGCCGTGCCCGGCAGCGTGAACACCAGCAGCTTGAGCAGCGCATGCGAAATCCACATGGCCGCGAGGCTGACGCGCAACAGCAGCGCGCCCCAGGCAGGGGTAGGGGTGGGAATGGCAGCGCTGCGCTCCGCGGCATGGGCGCGCGGGGAAGAAACAGAAGACATGAAATACTCCTGAAGAATGAAAAGACAGGGGTAATATAGGGCGACAGAAATGCAATGAAAATAGGCAAGAGCGCAAACCATGAATGCAAAGCTGCAATACAAACCGGCGTACAGAATCAGCCAGACGGACCTCGAAATCATCCTCGCACTGGTGCGTGCACAGACGTTGGCGATAGCCGGCGAACGGCTGGGCGTGGATGCGTCAACGGTATTTCGCGCCGTGCAGCGTATGGAAAAGGGGCTGGGCATCCGCCTGTTCGAGCGCTCGCGCAGCGGCTACCGGCCTTCAGAACTGGCGCAGGAACTGGCGGTGCATGCGGAGCAGATGGAGGCGCAACTGGAAGCCGCGCGTTCGGCGGTGCAGTTGCAGCCGGACCAGGTATCCGGCATCGTGCGCATCAGCACCACCGACACCGTGCTGCACGGCCTGCTCGCGCCGGCGCTGAAATTGCTGCGCGCCAGCCATCCGCTGCTGACCTACGACATCCATGCCGGCAATGAACTGGCAAGCCTGACGCGGCGCGACACCGACATCGCCGTGCGCGCCACGCGGCGGCCGCCGCAGCACCTGATCGGCAAGCACGTGGGGCCGATCCGCGTGGCATTGTATGCGGGCAAGAAAAGTGGAATCAAAGATGTCGACGCCGGTATCGCTGCAGGCAGCTGGATCGCGCCCGACGACGCGTTGCCCGAACACCCTTCGGTGATCTGGCGCAAGAAGCATTTCCCGAAGGCGGTGCCGGCTTTCCGCGTCAACAGCATCCTCACCGTGGCCGAACTGACGGCGCAAGGTCTTGGCATCGGCCTGTTGCCGGTGTTCCTGGCGGAGCGTCGCAACGACCTGGTTCAGCTGACCGAAGCGATCAATGAATGCCAGACCGAGCTGTGGCTGCTCACGCATACCGAGTCGCGCCATCTGCGTCGCGTATCGGCGGTGTTCAATCACCTCGCGGAGCAGATCGCGCTGGCATAACAATTATTTGCGCCTGTCGCTCAGGTCACCCAAGGTCTGCGCCACCAGTGAACGGAACCAGCGGTGCGCAGCGTCATTGTGGAAGCGCGCATGCCAGAACTGCTTGACGGTGAGGTCGGGCAGTTTCACCGGCATCTCGAACATGCGGATGTCGGCCAGCTGGGCGAACAATTCAGCCAGTTCGCTCGGTACGCAGGCGATGTAATCGGAGGTTGCCACCAGGCCCGGCACGGTCAGCAGATAAGGCACGCTGACGCCGACTTTCAGGCGCTCGCCCTGGCGCCGCAATTCTTCATCGAGCAACTGGTTGGTCAGCGACAGCGTGCCCGCCAGCACATGTTCGCTGTCGACGAACTGCTCGAACGACATCTTCATCGGCTGGCCTTTCACGCCTTTTCCCTTGAGCTTGCCGGCGCGCACGATACCCACCAGCGAACGGCGGAACAGGGTTTGCTGGTAGAGGTTGTCGCCCATCTTGCCGAGGTAGCCGATGGCCAGATCGATGGCGCCGTCCTGCAATGCCGAGGCCAGTTCCAACGACGGCACCTGGATCGGTTTGAGCGTGGCGTGCGGCGCATGCGCGCGCATTGCGCCGAGCAGTTTGGGCAGGAGCACGATCATGCCCATGTCGCTCAGGCAGACCGAAAATGTGCGTGCGGTGGTCCGGGCATCGAACGCCTTCACATCCCAGATCTCGCGCTGGATCAGCGCCAGTGTTGCAATCGCTCCCTGCGCAATGCGTTCTCCGGTGGGCGTGGGCGCCATCACAGAACCGGCCCGCACGAACAGGTCGTCCTGGAAACTCACACGCAGGCGGCTCAGCGCATGGCTCACCGCCGGCTGCGTCAGGCCGAGGCGCTCGGCGGCGCGCGAGACGGACTTCTCTTCGAACAGCGCCTGCACCACGTACAGGAAGTTCAGGTCGGGGGTATTCATATATGAGCCGGATGTATAGTAATTTTGAATTCTTTCCGCGCATTGTCAGCGGTCTCTTGCTTAGTATGCCCCCGATCTCTTCCGGAAAACAAGGCGCTGCAAGGACTTCCGGATGACATGCCGCATCTCCCCGGTGGTACACGGTTTCTGTTCCATGAATGCTGTGCATGCCGTCTATGAGTTTCATTGGATGGTGTTACACCGATCACATCCCTAGAATCAATCGCGTCGATAAGGCGAGGCTGTCCCCGTTTCCGGGACCCCGTCATGGAGATGCATAAAAACCAGAACGATTGCGGAGACAACCCGGGCCGGGACGCCCGGCCGTAGCCATTTCAGCGGGCGTATCACATGAAATCAAATACCGGATTTTTGGTCGTCTTTCTCTATGTCCTGCTGGCGTGGGGGACGATGTTCGGACTGGCCTGCACGACGTCGGGGGCGCAACATCAGCAATGGATGATGGGGATCGCCAGCGCCGCGCTGCTGGGTGTACTGATATGCAATTGGCGCTTGTCGCGCGAAGCCGGCCGGCACAACGCGCGCTTGCTGGCAGACATGCGTGCGCTCGGCACCGGCCGCCTCGCCCCGTCCGCCGGTCGTTACACCGATGGCGAGATCGACAGCGCAGTCTCCACCCTGCGCCAACACATGAGTGAAGTCGTCATCAAGGTGCGCAACGGCACCGTCGGCTTCGCCATGACCTCGGGCCTGCTGTCGACCGACAACAGGGCGCTGCTGGAACGCACCGACAAACAGGGCGCGCTGTTGCAGCAGACCGCGGCATCGACGGAGCAGATCACATCCAATGTGCGGCAGAACGCCGACAATGCCCACAAGGCCAACGAGCTGATCGCCACTGCCGCGCAGGCAGCGGCACAGGGCGGGGAAGTGGTCGGCAATGTCGAGACCAACATGGCCGATATCCGCGACAGTTCGCACCGCATCGCCGACATCATCAACGTGGTCGACGGCATCGCGTTCCAGACCAACATCCTTGCGCTCAACGCCGCCGTCGAAGCGGCGCGCGCCGGCAAGACCGGACGCGGCTTTGCCGTCGTGGCGACTGAAGTGCGCGTGCTGGCGCAGCGCGTGGCCGCCGCGTCGAAAGAGATACAGGCGCTCATCAGCGACTCGGTCAGCATGGTGGAGAGCTGCGACAAGCAAGTGCTGCTGGCCGGCGCCACCATGCGCAAGATCGTCTCGTCGGTCAGCAGCGCGGCCGCCATCATGCAGGAAATCAGCAGCGCCAGCCGCGAGCAGAGCAGCGGCGTGGCGACCATCAACGACACGATCTCGCAGCTCGACCAGATGACGCAAGAGAACGCCAAACTGGTCGACGAGATCTCCGCTGCCGCCGCCAATCTGCACCGGCAGGCCGTGACGCTGACCAACGTGGTCTCGCATTTCGATCTCGGATCGGATGAATTTGGCACGCGCGAGGATGCCGTGGCGCTGGTCGACACCGCCGTCGCCCATGCGCAAGAGGAGGGCTTGCCGAGTCTGATAGAGAAGGTCAACGATTTGGTCGAGCGGGACTTCGCGGATCGCGACCTGTATCTGGTGGTGGTCGCCATCGCCGACGGCCGCATCGTTGCGCACGGCGGCAATCCGCGCCTGGTCGGCGTCGACACGCGCAAGCATCGCGACCCCGGCGGCAAGCCGTTCGGGCAAGAGATCGTCGACATCGCCAGGAATCACGGCACCGGCTGGGTCGATTTCAAGTTCGCCCATCCGGTCACGCAGGAGATCAAAACCAAGTCGGCCTATGTGCGCCGGCTGGGCGACTGCCTGGTGTCCTGCGGGTTTTATACGCGCTGAATTGCGCGTTTGATGTGCACTGAATGCGTGATTGCAACAGTGACGGCAACACATGGTCTTGAGGTTCTTCCCTGGTGCGGCGTGCGACTCTCTCCTCCACGCTGCACCATTTTTTTGCCACCCGGACAATCTCGGTTTTATGAATCAAATGCATGTGATGTATGAAATTCATTCTATGGATTAATAGTTTTACCGGCACTAACATGAGCCTCAACAAGACATTCAATAAAACAAAATCTTCAGGAGACATGGTGTTTGATTGCGACGTCCTCATCGTCGGCGGCGGTCCCGTCGGTTTGTTCCTGGCGGCTGAACTCGGCCAGCGCGGCCTCAGCGTGCAGGTGTTCGACGCCAAGCCCGGCACGGCGCGCCATCCGGCCGCCAACGCCAACAGCGCGCGCACGATGGAACATTTCCGCCGCATCGGCATCGCCGACGAAGTGCGCGCCGCCGGCCTGCCGGCCGACTATTCTCCCGACATCGCCTACTTCACCTCGATCGGCCAATACGAACTGGCGCGCCTGTCGCAGCCGAGTTCCGCCGAGGCCGTCGAATGGGCGAAGCAACACGACTTCACCTGGCCCACCGCGGAACCGCCGCATCGCTGTTCGCAACTCTACGTCGAGCCGATCCTGCTGAAGGCTGCGTTGCAGCATCGCGGTTGCAACGTGCATTTTTCCGCCGTGGTGGAATCCTTCGAGCAAGACGCACACGGCGTCACCGCCGTCGTCAATATGGAACAGACCGCCAGCCGCGAAGCACGCCAACGCAAAGTGCGCGCACGCTACCTGGTCGGCTGCGACGGTCCGCGCAGCGGCGTGCGCAAGGCGCTCGGCATCCGCTACAGCGGCGTGGCCGGCGAGAAGCGCGGCTTCATGGGCGGCCAGATGGAAGCGGTGTATTTCTATGCGCCGTCGCTGTACAGCGCCAGCCGCAAGCGTCCCGCATGGCAGTACTGGACCTTCAGTCCGACCCAGCGCGCGCTGCTGATTGCCGTCGACGGCCGCGGCGACTTCATCATGAACGTGCAACCGCCAGACGACCAGCCGCTCGATCCGGAACTGGTGCGCAAGCGCATCGCCGCGGCCATCGGCGCCGACATCCCGTTCGAGATCAAGAGCACTTCGTCATGGACCGCCGGCTTTGCGCTGGTGGCGGAACGGCTGTCGCAGGGCCGCGTGTTCCTGGCCGGCGACTCCGCGCATCTGTTCACGCCGACCGGCGGCCTCGGCTACAACACCGGCATCGACGACGCCGCCAACCTGGCGTGGAAACTTGCGGCGCTGGTTGACGGCAGCGGCGGCCCGGCGTTGGCCGAGAGTTATCACGCCGAACGCCATCCGGCGGCCTTGCGCAACACCGCCTTTGCACGCGAGTTCGCCGATAGCATCGGCCACGTGCAGTTGCCGGCCGCCGCGTTTGAAGACGGCCCGCAAGGAGACGCCGCACGCGACGCCGCCGGGCGCTATCTCGACTTTCACGCGTATCGGGAATTCATGATCCCCGGCGTGCATCTGGGCACGCGCTACGAGCAATCGCCGCTGCTGGTTGCCGAAGCCGGCAGCCCCGGTCTGGACGCGGCCAACCTGTATCTGCCGTGCGCGCGGCCGGGACATCGTGCGCCGCATGCCTGGCTGCGTGACGGGCGTTCACTGTACGCGCTGTTCGGCGCCGGCTTCACGCTGCTCACGCTCAATGCCGACAACGCCACGCAAGCTGATCCGGCCAGGCTTGTCGCCGATTTGCCCGGACTGACCTGCGTGACGGTGGCCGACCGCGCCGTGCGTGAGTTGTATCAAGCCGACTTCGCGCTGATCCGTCCCGACCAGCACGTGGTGTGGCGCGGCAACGTACTGGATGCAAGCTTTGCCACTATCGCGGCGCGTGCGCTCGGGCACATCCGGGACACCGCGCCGGTGCACCTGACCGAACCGGAACGGCTCGCAACGACAGAATAGAAAAGACAACGGTAAAAGAATTGCCACATCGGTTTTCCAACATAACCAACTACAAGATCCGCTGAGCGGACTTCACCTGCAGGAGACAAGGAAAATGCACGCACAAGCAGTGACGTCGGACGCCGTCATGAACGGCAGCAAGACATCGGGATTGCAAATACTGACGCTGGTTCTGTGTTTCATGGTGGTGGCCTGCGACGGCTTCGACCTGGCGGCGGTCGGCTACGTCGCACCGTTGCTGAGGAAGGCGTGGACACTGACGCCGGCGCAGCTCGGTCCGATCTTCGGCGCCGGCCTGTTCGGCCTGACAGTCGGCAGTTTCGTGTTCGGTCCGCTGGCGGACCGCATCGGCCGCAAGCGCGTGATCGTGATGTCGATGCTGCTGTTCGCACTCGGTACGCTGGCTTGCGCCTACGCCGACTCGGCCAGTTCGCTGGCCTTGCTGCGCTTCCTCACCGGCGTCGGCCTGGGCGGCGCGATGCCAACCGCGATCACGCTGTCGTCGGAGTTCAGCCCCGAGCGCAACCGCGCCTTGCTGGTGACGCTGATGTTCTGCGGCTTCACGCTGGGACTGGCCTGCGGCGGCGCGTTGGCCGCCTTGCTGATTCCGTCTTACGGCTGGCAGGGCGTTTTCATTTTCGGCGGCATCGTGCCGTTGGTGCTGACGCCGATCATCTGGATTTTCCTGCCGGAGTCCTTGCGCTTCATGGCCGGCAAAAAGAAATTCGAAGCCGAGTCACGCAAGGTGCTGGAACGCCTGACCGGCAATCCGAACGCCGCGCTGGCGGAAGCGATTCCCGATGAAGTCCGCAACGACGACGACAAGAAAGCCGGCATCCTGGCGACGCTGTTCAGCCGTCACTATCGCACCGGCACCATGCTGCTGTGGCTGGCGTTCTTCTGCACGCTGTGGGTCTACTACCAGATCAGCAGCTGGCTGCCGACCGTGATCACCGAAGGCGGCATCGCCGTCACGCAGGCCGCCACCATCGGCGCCATGATGCCGGTCGGCGGCACCATCGGTTCGCTGATCAATGCGCGCCTGATGGATCGTCACAACCCGTTCGCGGTGTTGAGCGTGTCTTACCTGATCGCGGCGATTTCCATCGTCTGCATCGGCCCGGCCGTGCATCACGCCGGCTGGCTCTACGTCACGGTGTTCTGCGCCGGCTTCGGCCTGTCCGGCGCGCAGACCGGCGCCAACGTGCTGGTGTCTGGATTCTATTCAACGGTAGCCCGCGCCACCGGCGTGAGCTGGGCGCTGGCAGTGGGCCGCATCGGTTCCATCATCGGCTCGATGACGGGCGGCCTGTTGCTGGCGGCGCTGCCGTCGACGCAGATGGCATTCATCGTGTTCGCGGTGCCGGCGGTGATCGCCGGACTGTCGATGTTCACCGCCGGCCGCCTGTATCACGGCAAGGCCAAAGCCATTTAAAAACAGCCGCCACAGGCTGACCGATTTCCATAAACAACACGAGGCAGGAGACATGAAACTCAACCACTTTTCGATCGCCATGCTGGCTGCGGCGGCCATGGCGGGCGGCGCTCCGGTGCTGGCGCAGCAAGTCACCAATACCACCAACGTCAGCGTCTACGGCATTTTGGACACCGGCGTGGAATACATCACCCACGCCAACGCCGCCGGCAACAGCGTGCTGCGCATGCCGGGCATCACCGGCAGCATGCCGTCGCGCATCGGCTTTCGTGGCACCGAAGATCTCGGCGGCGGCTGGGCCGCGCAGTTCACGCTGGAGAACGGCTTCAACGTCCGCGCCGGCGACATGAACCAGGGCGGCCGGCTGTTCGGTCGCCAGGCCTGGGTCGGCGTCAACAGTCCTTACGGTCTGGTGTCGGTCGGCCGCCAATACAACATGATGTTCTGGGCGATTCTCGACGCCGACATCATCGGCCCGGACATCTATGGCGGCGTCGGCTCCTTCGACGCCTACATCCCGAATGCGCGCAGTGACAACACCGTGGCGTACAAGGGCAAGTTCGACAACGTCACCGTCGGCGCGACGTATTCCTTCGGCCGCGACAGCACCGGCACCGGCAATTCGCCGGGCCAGGGCACCTGCGCCGGTGAAGTCGCCGGCGACACGCAAGCCTGCCGCGACTGGTCGGCGATGCTGCGCTACGACGGCGCCAACTTCGGCATCGCCACCGCTTATGACCGCCAGCAAGGCGGCGCCGGTGCGGCCGCCAACTTCTACAACGGCGTCGCGCCGCTGGCGCTGACCTCGTCGGGCGACAAGGATGCGCGCACCCAGCTGAACGGCTATGTCAAGGCCGGTGATCTCAAGATCGGCGGCGGCTGGCTGGGCCGCAAGGTGGCCGCAGCCATCGGCAACCGCGAGGTCAAATCCGATCAGTACTACCTGACCGCGGCCTATCTGTTCACACCGCAGTTCACGCTGGACGGCGGCTACTACCGCATCATCAACAAGCAGCAGGACGCACGCGGCACCATCAGCGTGGTGCGCGGCACCTATGCGCTGTCCAAGCGCACGTCGGTCTACCTGCAGACGGCCTATTTGTCCAACAGTGCGCAGGCCGCCTACACGCTGAGCCAGGGCGGCGCCGGCGCGAGTCCGGGCAAGGGCATGAATCAGTGGGGCACGATGATCGGCATGCGCCACGCGTTCTGAGTTTGGTAGTGAAATAGTTTTAATGCCGCCGGCATGGTGCCGGCGGTGTGTCTGGAGAGTGAAAATGAGATACGTAAGTTTTGAACAAAACGGCAAGGCCCTGCTCGGCGTGCGCGACGGCAAACAGATCCGCGTGCTCGGCGAAGAAACGCTGGAGCAATTGCTGGCGCGAGGCGTCGACCTGCAAGCCTATGGCCGCGATACGGAGAGCAAGGGAACGGTCGAAGAAGCCGGCCTGAAACTCCTGCCGCCGCTGCGCCGTCCACCGAAGATCATCTGCGTCGGCCTGAATTTTTCCGACCACACCAAGGAAAGCAATTTTGCCCAGCCGGATTATCCGACCATCTTCCTGCGCCTGCACACCAGTCTGATCGCGCACAACCAGCCGATGATCCGTCCGACCGTGTCCGACAGCCTCGACTTTGAGGGCGAGATCGCGGTGGTGCTCGGCAAGGGCGGCAAGAGCATCCGCAAGGAAGACGCGCTGAAACACGTCGCCGGCTATGCGCTGTTCAACGACGGCTCGGTGCGCGAATACCAGTTCAAGTCGCCGCAATGGACGGTCGGCAAGAACTTCGACGGCACCGGCGCGTTCGGTCCCGACCTGATTACTGCCGACGAACTGCCGCCGGGCGCCAAGGGTCTGCTGCTGGAGACGCGCCTGAACGGCGAAGTGGTGCAATCCGCCAACACCGACACCATGGTGTTCGACGTCGAATCGCTGATCTCCATCCTGAGTGAAGCCTTCACGCTGGAAGCGGGCGACGTCATTGTTTCCGGCACACCGTCGGGCGTGGGCTGGGCGCGTACGCCGAAGCTGCTGATGAAGCACGGCGACGTCTGTGAAGTCACGGTTGAACGCATGGGCACGCTGACCAACAAGATCGTCGACGAAGCGCCGCGCTGATCGGTAAAACAATAACAAGCGGCGCAGCGACGCCGCTGTTTGCTAGCGTTTTTGTAACAGGCAAGGAGACAGGGATGAGCAGTCAGACACGCCCGGCAGGCGTACATTCGATCGATCACTTCGCACTCAACGTGCCGTCGCTGGCCGAGGCGGATCGCTTCTACCGCAGCTTCGGGCTGGAGGTGAACGGAAGCTCCGATGAACTGGAGTTGCGCGCGCAGGATGGTCATCGTTGGGCCCGCGTGCTGCCGGCGGCGGGCAAGTCGCTGGCTTATCTCTCCTTCAATTGCTATGCCGCCGACCTGGCGCAGATCGAGCGCCAGGCGCGCGCGGCGGGTGCTTCCTTCGACGTCAATCCGCGCGCGCTGCGCGGTGCGGTGAACGAGGGCATCTGGTTCCATGATCCCGACGGCAATCTGCTGCAGGTAAAGCCGGGTGTGAAGACCACGCCCGACAGCAAGCTGCCGCTGGTGCAGCAGCAGGCGCCGGCCAATGCGCGCGGTTCGGTCACGCGCGCCGAAGCGCCGTTCATTCGGCCGCGTCGCATGTCGCATGTGCTGATGTTCTCGCCGGACGTGTTGCGTATCCTCGACTTTTACCATCGCGCCCTGGGACTGCAGCTGTCGGACCGATCGCTCGATGTGATCGCCTTCACGCACGGTCCGCACGGCAGCGACCATCACCTGGTCGCCTTCGCCAAGAGCCACGCGAAAGGCTGGCACCATGTCGCCTGGGATGTGGCGCGCATCGATGACGTCGGCATCGGTGCGTCGCAAATGGCCAAGGCCGGCTACAAGGAAGGCTGGGGCACCGGCCGCCACGTGCTCGGCTCCAACTATTTCCACTACGTGCGCGATCCCTGGGGATCGTTTTCCGAGTACTCGGCCGACATCGACTACGTCCCGGCCGGCGCGCAATGGGATGCGGGCAATTACCAGCCGGAGGATTCATTGTATCTGTGGGGACCGGACGTGCCGGAGTATTTCATCCGCAACACCGACAGCTAAGCCAGTCAAGTCCAAGCCGGGACCGGCCGCCCAAGTGGCGGCTTTTTTTCGTCGGCGCTTGATCTATACTCATCGGGCAAGGTGGTTTCTCGTCCAATCACCGCATCAGAAAGCCTCTATGCCCGTCTCCTATCTGCGCAGCCTCGCCGGCAAGAACCGCACCGTCACCGCCAACCGGCACCTGGCTTTCGTCCTGTCCGCAATTGCGGGCGCGATCAACGCCGGCGGCTTCCTGGTGGTGGGGCAGTTCACCTCGCACATGTCCGGCATCCTGTCGATGATGGCCGAGGACCTGGCCATCGGCGCGATCGGGCTGCTGTTGGCAGGTGCGGCCAGCATGTCGTTCTTCATCGCCGGCGCGGCCTGTTCGGCGGTGATGATCAACTGGGCGCGCAAGCGTCGCCTTGAGGCCGAATACGCCATGCCGCTGATCGCCGAAGCGCTGTTGCTGTTGTGCTTCGGCCTGCTGGGCGGCAATATCGCCGGCATTGAATGGCTGTTCGTGCCGGTCACGGTGCTGCTGTTGTGCTTCATCATGGGCTTGCAGAACGCCGTGATCACCAAGCTCTCGCGCGCTGAAATCCGCACCACCCACGTCACCGGCATGGTCACCGACATCGGCATCGAATTGGGCAAGGCGCTCTACTGGAACAGCGGCCGCCATCCCGACATGCAGGTGCGCGCGGATCTCGCCAAGCTGCGCACGCTGGCGACGCTGGTGTCGCTGTTCTTCATCGGCGGCGCTGTCGGCGCGCTCGGATTCAGGCACATCGGCTTCGTCTTCACCCTGCCGCTCGCGGCGACGCTGGTCTTTGTCGCGCTGGTGCCGGTGCTGGACGACATGCGGCGGGTTCTGCGCGGGCAGTAATCGCCGGGTGCAATGTAAAAAGCCCGCCACCGCGCAATGCAGGGACGGGCCTTGCGCCAACCACAGCGCCTCCTCAAGTCAATTACAGATACTGCACTTCAATCGTGGCCGAGCCGTCGAGGTCGATGTTCTGCGTCAGCGGCAGGTTGGCGCCCTTGTCCAGAACAGCGGTGACGCCCAGGTTGCCGGAGATGGTCTTGTACGAACCGGGCACGGTCGAACCGCTGGCGGAGAACGACTGGCGGCCGGTGCCGTCGGCGTTGAAGCGGCCGTAGGTCGACTTGGCCCAGGTGTTGTTGTTGGCGGCGTCGGCGACGACGTCAGGGGTAGCGCCGTCAGCGGTGAACGAACCGACGATGGAGCGCACGCTGTAGGCGCCGATGTTCTTGCCGCCAGCAGCACCCAGACCGTAGGCATGCTTGTCGGCCAGATTGGAGTTGATCGCAGTCATCAGGCCGGGAACGACGGTGGAGGCCTTGTTGTCGATGGCGCGCACGGCAACTTTGGTTGCTGCATCGCAAGTGACGGTGAAGGCGATGGTCTTTTCCGCCAGCGCAGTCGGCGCGGTGGCGCTCAGGCTCTTGGCGGCGATGGTGCCGTAGTCGACCACGTTGGTGCCGGTGAAGCTTGGTGTACAGGCCGAAGGGCGGATCACGCCTTTGACCTTCAGTTCAGCGGTGTCGGCGGCTTGCGCAGCGAAGGACACCAGCAGGGACGCAGACAGTGAAGCAGCCAGGGCGGAGAAGAGGGCGATTTGCTTGTTCATGATCGTTTCCTTAAAGAGTCAACATGGGTTCAATTCGGTTTGCATTCGTTGTGCCTGAGCGCCTTGTGTTTGCTTAAGCAGTGAAGCCATTTTGACGATTTAAAGATCGGATTTATATGAGAAAACTCTCAAAAAACGAGTTGCTAAAATTGCAATGACTACGATTTGTTCGTGGGCATACGACGTCGCCGGCGCCGCACCAGCCCGGCGACAACGGCCGCCGCCGCAATCAGCGCCAGTGCCGCAGTGACGACGGCCGCATTGCGATGCGTCGCCACCCAGTGGCGCGTTTTCTTCCACGCCTGCACATACGGAAAGCGTCCCGCCGCCTTGAAATCCGGCTCCGCGCAGTTCTGGCCGAAGTCCGCCGAGAACGGCACGGCGGCGCCTTCCTTCACGTAGCGGCGGTAAGGTACCGGCGCCAGCGCCGCGTCGTAGTAGACGAAGCCGGTACCCTTGCATAGCACCGCAGCGAAAGCCTGCGAGCGCGCGGGCAGTTCGTCGGCCGACTTCATGATGTAGTCGACGGCGATGTTGCGGTAGTGATAGCGCTGGTTGGGTTTGCTCTCGCTGGCGGCGTAGCGCTTGCGCTCATCCTCTGTGACGAAGGGGCCGGGCAGGTCGGCGGCGGCGCGCTGTTCAGGCGTTTTGACGAAGGCTGCCTTGCTGGTGTCGCCGCGCGGATATTCCTGGACTTCCATGCGGCCGATGCCGAAGGCCAGCATGCCGCCGAGCCCGGTGTAGTCGGGCGCTTCTTCGTATCCCATGATGTCCATGCCGCGCCGGCGCGCCAGCGTGGCCGCCTTGTACCAGGCTTCGGCGCGCGTCACCGCGCGCCATGCATGTTTGGCGTCGTCGAGCGCGTCGCCGTATTCCTTCGCCGTGGCGCGATAGCGCCAGGAGGCCAGCGTCCGCTTGCCGTCGGTGTAGTAATTCTCGTCGACATCGACGTAGCGCCAATCCTGGTCGTCGGGGAAGTAGGACAGCGCATCGCTGACGCGTCCCTCGCGCACCAGGCGGCGCGCCAGCAGCCGGCGCAGATAGTCGGACTGTTGCGCCGGATGCGCGCTCAGCCATTCGTAATACGGCTGGTCGGGTGTCGTCGGGATGATCGGCGGCGGTGCCGGCACCGGCGTCGCCGGGACTTTCGCGTCGACATAGGTCTTGAGTTCATCGACCGTCAGCACGCGCTCGGCCAGGTACCAGGTGTCGCCGCTGTAGTCGCTGTAGAGGGGATGGCTGAGGTTGCCGTCCTTGCCGCGCGTCTGGCTGGCTTTGGTGACGTTGTACAACTGGTCGAAGGCTTCAACATATTGTCCGCGCGACAGCGACAGCACGCTTTGCTCGGCCTTGATCAGGCCGAGCGAGGCGGGTTCGACGCTGGCGTCATTTTGCGGGAAGGCCTTGGACGCCTCGGCATAGGCTTGCGCCGCCGCCGCGACATCGCCCTTGCGCAAGGCCAGCTTGGCGCGCACCCAGCTGGCCAATGCGCTGCGTTGTTTATCCGCCAGCGTCTGCGCCAGCTCATACAAGCCACTGCGGTAAGCAAGAGCCGCCACACGGTCGGCGTCGGCAATGTTGGCGATGCCGCGTTTCTGCAACGCTGCAACCAGCGATGGCAGCACCGGATTGACCTTGACGTCCTTGCCGCCGCGGCCGGCGTCGGCGTAGCCGTAACCGCCGCCCCAGGTATCGTATTCGGCTGGCTGGCTGGCGTCGGCGCCGCTCATGTCGCCCACGCGCGCGAGTGCGTAGCTGACCAGCAGGCGTTGCGCGACCGGATCGTCGATCAGCTTTTGCGCGCGCTCCGGATCGCTCAGCGCCCACCCCGCGAGAATGCGCAGCGACTGCACGCCGCTGTTGGAATTGCGCGCGGCCTGTTCGGCGTACAGGCGAACGGCTTGCTTGAGGTCGGCGGCGGAGACTTCGTCGGCGCAAGGCATGGCGTTGACGAAATCAAGATAGCCGCACATGGTCGTGCCGTTGCTCGCTCCGCTGACCAGAAATACGCGCGCCTGCTCGCCGTAGCTCGCCACCGCCAGTCCCTTGGGATCGGGGGCGCCGGCAATTGCGCGCGAACGCGTCAGTGCATAGGCCTGGATGGCTTTGGCGCGTTCATCGCCGGGCTTGTTGCCGGCGGCTGTCATGGCGCCGGCATGGCTTTGTCCAAGCATGTAGGCCGCCGGTACGGCGCGTTTGTCACCGTCGGCCTTGGGCAGGTCGAGCACGGCCTGGAAGCGTTTCAGCGCGCGCGTCGCGCTGTCGCTGCCGGCCAGATAATCCACCGCGCCGGCCGCATACAGGCGTACCGCCGGCGGCAAGTCCGTGCCTTGCGCGTAAGCGGCGTCGCCATCCTTGAGCGCGCGCACAGCGTTAAGCTGCGCCAGCTGTGCCGGCGTCATGAAGGCCGCATCGGCGGCGTCGGGTTTGCCGGACGGATCGGGCGCGCTGTCGCTTTCATTGGCCAGCAATGCATCGCCGGGTTTGACCAGATGCGCAGCTTCGTAGGCAAAGGAATTGGCCGGCGTCGCCTTGAGCGTGCCGGCGCGATCGTCGAGCACCTGCAGCGGGAAGTCGGGGCCGCAGGCAATCACCACGGCGGCGCTGAAAGGGATCGCCAGGGCGATCGCGATGCGGAGATGTTTGATATGCATGTCAGTGTTCCACATGGAGTTGGATGTGTTGTTGTCCGCAATGCGCCCAGCCGATGTTGCGCTGGTAGCCGGCACGCAGCAGACCTTCGTGCGTGCGTCGTAAATATTTTCCTTGCGCGTCGGCTTCCAGCGCATAGCCGTTGATGCCGTCGGCGGCGTCGCAGGCCGATGCCGCATCGATGCGTACGATCAACGGCAGCGCGCTGTCGGCGTTGCCCTTGTTGCGCAGCGTGAGGTCGTGCAGGCCGGCTTGCGTATTTTGGCTACTGGCCTGCGCTTCCACCGTCACGGCGGCTTTGAGCGGCTGGCGCGCCAGCACCGCCTGCCAGGTCGGCAGGCTCCAGTTACGTACGTCGTCTTCGGTCGGCAGGCGGAACCAGACCACGCCGATCAGGCCGGGTTCAGGATTCTTGTCCCGCTGCGCAAGGAAGGCGCTCACCACCGCCGGCGAGGCCGTCAGTTCCTGCGCAGTGTTGCCGGATGCCAGCAGCGGACGTTCGCTTTCGACGGTGCTGATGCGGCCATTGTCGTCCCAGCTCACGCGCGTGCCGTACGACGGCAGGGCGACGCGCCAGGGATGCGAGGTCTGTTTTGCATAGGCTTTCAGCCACGCCTGCGCGCGCTCGGCGTCGAACAGGCCCTGGCGCGGATTCATCACGGCATGCACCTGCAACACCGATTCATCGGCGACCGCCAGCAGCTTGCCGAGCTCAGGGCTGTTGAGCCAGGTCGGTAGGGCCGTGATCGACAGCGTGGTGTCGCGGTCCAGGCTTTGCCGAAGCCCGGCAAGAAAATTGCGGTACGCCGGCAACTGCGAGGTCGGACAGTCGTAGTCGATTTCCACGCCCGCGACCGGCACGCCCTGTTGCCGCCAGCGCGCCAGCAGATCGCTGATGCGCGCATGCGTGGCGGCATCGAGCGACTCGGTCTGGCCGTCCAGACGCACCACCATCACGATGGCGTGCTGCGTGGTTTTCAGCGCCTGCCAGTCAGGGCTGGCGGTCTTCCATTGGCGCTGCGTCGTGAGCTCGGCCGCGAGTACACGCCAGCCGCCGACCAGTTGCTCGCTGGCCTGCATGGCGGCAGCAACGGCCGGACTCCATTGCCGCTGCCAGATGTACGCCTGCTGCGGCAAGACTTGCGGTGCGCGCTGGCAGGCGGCAAGCAGGCCGCAGATCGAGAGAAGCAGCAGAACAGAAATTGAACGCAGGCGCCGGTGGCGGGATTGCAAGCCGAATGGGGGGCAGCGCAGCATGTGTGGTGTGGGGAAGTACAGGTTGGGAATCGGATCTGACGGAGATCAGGCCGCAGACGCGGCACAGGCAATCATTCTAGTTTATCCGTCTGACGCTGCGCTGAGGCGCGGGGGATTTATTCACGCGCATGGTGAGCCGTGAATGGAGGAGGTAACAAGAAGAAGCGCCGCCCGATCAGCCGATCAGGCGACGCAGCACAACCGACCATGGTTGTGGCCGAGCTTTACACCGCGCCGCGCGTATCCACGTAGACCGCATACAGCGAATGGCTGCTGGCCATGAACAGGCGGTTTTTCTTTGCCCCGCCGAACACCAGGTTCGGGCAGCGCTCCGGCAGGTGGATGTGACCGATGGCCTTGCCTTGTGGCGTGAAGACACGCACGCCATCCAGCTCGGACGGCTTGGCGTCGAGCGCGCCGTTGCTGCCCCAGCCGCACCACAGGTTGCCGTCGACGTCGACCTTGAAGCCGTCGATCGCCCCCGGACCGGCAGCGTCGACCGCCAGCGTGCGCGAACCGAGTCTGGTGCCGTTGTCGGTCAGCTGATAGGCCCAGATCAGGCGGTTCGGCGTGGCGCGCGACTCGACGATGTAGATGACTTTTTCATCGGGCGAGAACGCCAGGCCGTTGGGGCCGGCCAGCGCATCCGTGATCAGGCTCAGCTTGCCGCTCTGGCCGTCGATGCGGTAGACCGCGTGCGGCAGTTCCGAGGTCTGCTTGTCGCCTTCCCATTCGCCGGCGATGCCGAACGGCGGATCGGTGAACCAGATCGAGCCGTCCGATTTGCAGATGATGTCGTTGGGCGAATTGAAACGCTTGCCGTTGTAGTTGTCGGCCAGCACCGTGATGCGACCGTCATATTCGGTGCGCGTGATGCGGCGGGTCAGGTGTTCGCAGGCGATCAGGCGGCCCTGGCGGTCGCGCGCCAGGCCGTTGGTAAAGTTGGCCGGATTGCGGAACACCGAGGTGGTCCCGGTGACTTCATCCCAGCGCATGATGCGGTTGTTGGGGATGTCGCTGAACAGCAGATAGCGGCCGTCGCCGAACCAGACCGGGCCTTCCACCCAGCGGAAACCGGTCGCCAGCTGTTCCACCGTCGAGCTGTACAGGCGGTATTTGAGGAAGCTGTTGTCCAGCACCTGCACGTTGGGATCGGGATAGCGCTGGCTGGCCTTGAAGTCGAAACTCTGCGCCTTGGCGGTCAGGGCGGTGGTGGCCATCGCCAGGCCGCCGAGCAATGTTGTACGACGAGTTGCGTCGAAACCAGGTGTTTTTTTCTTGTCTTCTTGATTCATCGTTGTCTCCATGTGGGGAAAATACCGACCTCGCCAGCTGCCGGAGCTGGTCCGCAGCATGCGAAGAAATCAGATTTGTTCCATATAGGCGTGCGCTGCGACGGGGAAATGCCGGTACGGCATGTCGCAAAGAAGGGGGGATGCGGTCTCCTGGGTGGCAGGTCGCGGCGGGTAGCCGGCCTGCTCACACTTATATGTTGTCGTACATCATATAAGCGAAGCTGGCACTTGGCAATATCAATTTTTCGAAGCGAGGGGCGATGTCATTCTTGGCGATTTTCGAATAGTGATAGCAAATTAAGACTGTTTATCCAATCCGGGCCAAGGTTCACAATAGCCTCAACGGCTGGATCGCATTCACAGCCAGCTCATCCCGACTTCAATCATTCATCAGGAGCACATCATGGAACAAACCAACATCGCCACAGCACGGCAAGTCGCCATCGTTACCGGCGCCTCGCGCGGCATCGGCGCGGAAATCGCCAAAGAACTGGGCAAGCGAGGCTACGCCGTGGTCGTCAACTACGCCGGCAACGCGGCCGAGGCACAAAAGGTGGTCGACGCCATCGCGAGCGGCGAAGGCCAAGCCATCGCCGTCCAGGCCGACGTCGCCGACCCCAAGGCCGTCAACGCCTTGTTTGAACAAGCCATCGCCGCCTTCGGCCGCGTCGACGTGCTGATCAACAACGCCGGCATCATGCCGCCAAACCTGCCGATGCTGGCCGACACCGACGACGCGACCTTCGACCGCCTGATTGCAGTCAACCTCAAGGGCAGCTTCAACACCATGCGCGCCGCCGCCGCCCACCTGCAACAGGGCGGCCGCATCGTCAACTTCTCGACCAGCGTGATCGGCCTGGCGTTGCCCGGCTACGCGGTGTACGCCGCCACCAAGGGCGCCATCGAAGTGATGACCAACATCTTCGCCAAGGAATTGCGCGGCAAGCAGATCACCGTCAACGCCGTCGCGCCGGGACCGACCGCCACCGCGTTGTTCCTGGACGGAAAATCACCGGAAGTCGTCGAGCGCATGTCCAAGGCCGCGCCGCTGGAACGCCTGGGTGCGCCGGAGGATATCGCGGCGACGGTGGCCTTCCTGGCGGCGCCGGGCAACTGGGTCAATGGACAAACGCTGCGCGCCAATGGCGGCCTGGTGTAGCGCCAGCGGCTCTGTTCATGGCAGGATACTGAAGCCCGACATCAGAACCTGGCATTCAGCCCGAGCGTGATCGTGCGCTCGTCGCCGGGCGCAATCCAGACGCTGCTGTAGGAACTGGCGTAGTAGCGCTTGTTGAACAGGTTGCCGACATCCAGCGACAAGCGCACGACCGGTGTGACTTGCCAGTACACAAGCGCCTTGGCCGTCACGTAAGCCGGCAGCATGAAAGTGCCTCCGGCGTCGCCGGTGCGCGCACCGACATAGCTGGCGCCGCCGCCCAGGCCATAGGCGCCGCCGCGCGCGTCGACATCTTCATACACCGTCAGCAGGCTGCCCGAGGTGCGCGGCACGTTGATCAGGCGCGCGCCGACCGCGAGCGTGTTGTCTTTGGTCACGGCAGCGTCGGTATACGCCAGGTTGCCGGTAACGCGCCAGTGGCGCGCGAGCTTGCCGTTGAAGTCGAGCTCGACGCCGCGGCTGCGCACTTCGCCGGCGGCGATGCTGTAGGAGGCGTTGACCGGATCGACGGTCAGCACGTTGCGCTTGGTGATGTTGAACACCGCCAGCGTGGCGCCGGCCTGCTTGTCACTGCTCTCGTATTTGAGCCCGGCTTCGGCGGCGCGTGCGGTCTCCGGGCCGAAGGTGTTGCCGCCGGCATCGCTGCCGCTGTTGGGACGGAACGACTTGCCGACGCCGGCGTACAGCGACACCGACGGCGTCGCCAGGTAAGTCAGGCCGAGGCGCGGCGAGCTCGCGCTCTTGTCCTGGCGAGTGCTGGTACCCGCACGGCGGTTGTCCAGCGTCGAACGGAAGCCATCGAATCGCACGCCGGCCAGCAGGCGCCAGCGTTGCGCCAGACTGATCTGGTCTTGCAGGAAGAGTCCAGTACTGATCTGGCGTTCGGCGGTGTCGGTGTTGGGCCGCGGCGTCGGCTGGAACTGGCCGTAGAGCGGATTGCTGACGTTGATCGCATACGGCGCGCCGGCGCTCGGATTGATGCGCAGCAGGCGCTGGTCGAGCGTCATGCGGTCGGCTTCGACGCCGCTCAGGATCTCATGGCTGATGCCGCCGGTATCGAACTTGCCGCCGATCTCCGCCTGCAGCGAAGTATCGTGCCACGAGAAATCGCGATAGCGGCGCTGGCGCCACAGCGTGGCGTTGTCGGCGCGCAGCGACGAGGCCTCGGTCGAGTAGCCGTCCAGCGTGCCTTGCTTGTGGAACACGCCGGTGCGCAGATGCCATTGCTCGTTGATCTGATGTTCCAGTGTCAGCAGATGGTTCTGGTTGTCCATCTTGAGCTTGCCGTCGTTCGGCTCGCCGAGGAAGCGCGACGCCGGCAATGCATCAAGGCGGCCGTTGACCGCCACGATACCGCGATCCATCGGCGCGATCTGGCGCAAGAATTCGGCCTCGTAGTTGAGCGTGGTGTGATTGTCGAGCAGCCAGGTGAATGCCGGTGCAACGAATTCACGCTTGCTGCGCACGGAGTCGCGGCTGCCGCCCTTGCTCTCGGCGGCAGCGTTGAGGCGGTAGGCGACGTTGCCGCTGAGCGCGCCGGTCGAGTCGATGGCGCTGCGGTAAAAGTCATTGCTGCCGATCGACAGGTCGAGGGCGTTGGATGCCTTGAACTGCGGCTTCTTGGTCACGACGTTGAGTGTGCCGCCGGGCTCGCTGCTGCCGTACAGTGCCGCCGAAGGACCCTTGAGAAAATCGATGCGCTCCACATTGGCGACGTCGCGCGGCGGCGAGTAGCCGCGATTGGAAGCGAAGCCGTTCCACAGGATATTCATGCCGCCGTTTTCATTGCCGGAAAAACCGCGCACAGAGTAGTTGTCCCACAGTCCGCCGAAATTGTTCTGGCGCGCCACGCCGCTGACGTACAGCAGCACGTCGTCCAGGCGGGTGGCGTGCAGGTCGTCCATCAGCTGGCGCGATACCACCTGCACCGACTGCGGCAGTTCCTGCAGGGGCGTGTCGGTGCGAGTGGCGCTGGCGCTGCGCGACTGCCGGTACTGTTCTTTTTCGTTGCTTCCGGTGACGGTGATGGCTTGCAGTTCCGTCGGCGCTGTACTGGTCTGTGCGCGCACGTGATTGGTCTGGACGCAGGCGAGCAGACCCAGGACCGCAAAGCGGATGGTGGTGAGATTCATGGAGCGAGGACTTCCCAAAGAAGATGATTGGCGGTTGCCGGCGTCACGCCCACGCGCCTGGCGGCTGCGGCTGGCGCGTTGATGTTGCTGCGGGGGTGACGGACACGATGTGTGCGCCGGGATTGTAATGAAGCGCGCCCGCGAATGGCTGTGGCCCGTGCACTATTGTGCTAAAACTCTGATTCCTGCAATTCAACGGGCGAAGATCTTTGAGGGAAGGAGGCTGCATCGCCCGATATCGAATAGGTAACCGCCGTCACCGGGCGACGATGGCGCATTCTGTCCGTCGCTTGTCCGCCGCCAGTCTTGACGTCATCCCGCACCACTCTAAGATGGGCAGCCCGAGGCGTGACGAAACGATAAAATGTCTGCCTCTGAAGGACAGCAGCCGTCGTTTTTTTGCGATGCTCACAAGGTCATGCTCATAAGGTAAAAACATGTTCGCTCAACCCATGCGTCCCGCCCACGTGGCGCTCGTCCTGCTGGTCATCCTGGTCTGGGGCGTCAACTTCGCCATCATCAAGGTTGGCCTGAACGGCGTGCCGCCGCTGTTGCTGGGGGCGCTGCGCTTCTTGCTGGCGGCGTTTCCGGCACTGCTGTTCGTGCGTCCGCCCAAGCTGCCGCTGCGCCTTTACCTGGCGTTCGGACTGACCATGTCGGTCGGACAATTTGCCTTCCTGTTCAGCGCCATCCATGTCGGCATGCCGTCCGGACTGGCCTCGCTGGTGCTGCAGTCGCAGTCCTTCTTCACCTTGCTGCTGACGGTGCTGTGGCTGCGCGAAAAATGGCAGGCCAACCAACTGGCCGGACTGGCGCTGGCCGCCGCCGGGCTGGTGCTGATCGGCAGCGCGCACGGCGCCACCATGCCGCTCAACGGTTTCCTGCTGACGATTGCGGCGGCGGCCATGTGGGCATGCGGCAATATCGTCAGCCGTGCGGTCGGCCGCCACGGTCCGATGAACCAGGTGGCGTTCGTGGTGTGGGCCAGCCTGGTGCCGCCGCTGCCGCTGTTGGCGCTGTCGTGGCTGATCGAAGGACCGACAGCGATCAGCTCGGCGCTGCAGCATTTCAGCCTGCAATCTTTTGCCGCAGTGGCTTACATCGCCTGGGCTTCGACCTTGTTTGGTTATGCTGTGTGGAATTTCCTGATGTCGCGCTACGCCGTCAACCGCATCGCGCCGTTCACGCTGCTGGTGCCGCTGGTCGGTCTGACCACCGGCTGGCTGGCCTTCGGCGAAGAGCTGCAGGCGGTGCACCTGATCGGCGGCGCCTTGCTGATGGTGGGGCTGATCGTGAATTTGTTCGGGGCGCCGTTGCTGGCGAAGTTCAGATTGAAGACTTGAATTTCCGGCAAGAAGATCGCCGGCGAACACGAAAAATTTCGCCGCGATGTCACAATCGGCAGTAGCTGCCTCGTCTTATCAACGGGAATCTTCCCTGACGATAAAGGACTGACAATGCACACCCGAATGAACCCCTACGCTACCGAGATGAAACTGGTCCGACCGCTGATCAGTTTCGCCCAGACCGTTGAAAGCATGGGCCTGGAACCGGACCTGATGGAACTGGTGAAAATCCGCGCCTCGCAAATCAACGGCTGCGCCGTCTGCCTGCACATGCACACGGCCGCCGCCCGCAAGAACGGTGAAACCGAAGAGCGCATCTACATGCTCGACGCCTGGCGCGAATCCTCGCTCTACACCGAACGTGAACGCGCCGCGCTGGCCTGGACCGATGCGCTGACCTTGTTGAAGGAAAGCCGCGCGCCGGACGACGTCTATCAGCAGGTCGAGCGCCAGTTCACCCCGGCCGAACAGGTCATGCTCACGCTGATGATCAGCGTGATCAACACCTTCAACCGTTTCGGCGTGGGCTTCCGCCTCGGCGACGCTGAACTGAAGCAGGCCGCCTAGTGGACCGCATGGACGCCACGCCGGAACAGCAGGCAGCGGATTCCTTCGATCCGCTGCGCCCGCGCCTGATCCGGCTGGCGTATCGCATGCTCGGCTCGGTGGCCGACGCCGAAGACATCGTGCAGGACGCCTTCCTGCGCTGGCTGGCCACCGACCGCACGCAAGTGCAATCCGCGGAAGCGTATCTGCGGCGTGTCGTTACGCGGCTATGCCTCGACCAGATCAAATCGGCGCGCCACCAGCGCGAAACCTACATCGGGCCATGGTTGCCGGAGCCGGTGGTGCAAAGCGCCGAGGATGAGCTCGAAGACGTCACGCTGCCGCTGATGATGGCGCTGGAACGGCTGTCGCCGCTGGAGCGCGCAGCCTTCCTGTTGCACGACGTATTCGACGTCGGCTTCGACGACATCGCCGACATCATCGGCCGCGAACCGGCCGCCTGCCGCCAGCTCGCCAGCCGGGCCCGCACCAACGTCCGGGCGCAACGTCCGCGCTTCGACCTGCCGCCCGAGCGCGGCCTCGAAATCGCCACCGCCTTCTTTACCGCCTCACGCAGCGGCGACATCACCGGACTGCGCAGTTTGCTGGCCGACGACGTCACCCTGCACGCCGACGGCGGCGGCAAGCGCCCGGCCTCCGCCTTCCCGATCCACGGCATCGCCGACGTGCTGCAACTGCACGAGGACCTGGCGCACATTTTCGCGCTGAACCGCTCGCACGTGGTCATGTATGGGCTGATCAACGGCCTGCCGGGATTCATCACGCGCGAAGCGGATGACATCTTGCAGAGCACGGCGTTGCGGATTGAGGAGGGAAAGATCGCGGAGGTGTATGTGGTGCGGAATCCGGATAAGCTCAGGCATCTGCAGGCGGATGGGACGATGCACTGAGCAGGCGATTCCTCAACCGGGATCGCGCTGAACGGCAGCCTCCCCTTGAGCCGCCTGCGCCACCACCTCCTGCGCACTGCGATTCTGCCGATGAAAGGCCATGAAGGCCTCCGCCGGCATCGGCATCGCATACAGCCAGCCTTGCGCGTAGTCGACTTTTTGCCGGCGCAGGTACTCGGCCTGTTCTTCGGTCTCCACGCCTTCGGCGACGATCTTGAGGAACAGCGTGCGCGCCATGCCGATGATGTGGGGCGTCACGCTGCTGATGGCGGAGTCGGTGCCGATGGTGTCGATGAAGGATTTGTCGATCTTGAGTGCGTCCAGCGGCAGGCTTTGCAGGTGCGACAAGCTGGAGTAGCCGGTGCCGAAATCGTCGATCACCACGGCGTGGCCGAGGGCGCGCGCGTTGCCCAGCGTGAGGCGCGCCGGCAGCACGTTGATGAAGCCGCGCTCGGTGGCTTCCAGCCAGATCTGCTGAGCTTCGACGCCGCTGCGGGCGAGCGCGTGCTGCAACACATCGATGACGCGGCCGGTGCGGATGTCGTCGGCGCCGAGGTTGATGGCGATGTGCACGCTGCGGTCGTTGATCAGCAGTTCGCGCAGGTCTTCCATCACGTGGTCGATGACCTGGTCGGTGATGGCCATGATCAGGCCGCTGTCTTCGGCCAGCGGGATGAACAGGTCGGGTTGCACCAGGCTGCCGTCGGGACGCAGCCAGCGCACCAGCGCTTCGGCGCCGACGCAGCTTCCGCTGGCCAGTTCGATGATGGGCTGGTAGTGGACGATGAATTCGCGTTTCTTCACGGCGATCTCCAGTTCGCCCAGCGGCGACAGCCGGCGCCGCAGGCTCCACATCACCAGGCCGACCATCAGCACGCTGAGCACCACGCCGATGGGCACCAACCGCAGTTCTTCCTCGCGCATGCGTTCAAACAGGAAACTGCGCGGCTCCATCGCCACCGCGACCAGGCTGTCGCCGCGCGCCACTGCAATCAGGCGCTCGTCGTCGATGCCGTTGACCGGATTGGCGACCACGCGGCGCACCACCTCGGGGTCTGGCGCATTGAGGTCGCCCAGGATGAGGCCGCTGCCGGTGGCGACCGCCAGGCGCATGCCGGGGTCGACGATCACGTCGGAGAACCGCGACGGCACGGTGAGCACATTGTGCGAGCGGTACTGCAGCGCCATCATGGCGTTGCCCTGGGTGATCAGCGGCTGCATGCGCAGCGTGACTTCAAGGCCGTCTTCGGTAACGAAGTCGGCCGGCGTCTGCTGGACGCGCTCGTTCACCAGGCCCCAGGAAGTGCATTTGAGCAGGCCGTTTTCGAAGTAGCCGATTTCATCGACCGAGCGGGTGTTGATGGTCAGGCGGCGCATGCGGGCGATGTGGTCGGGCGAGCAAGGCAGCAGGTTGAGCGGCTCGACCGCGTAGAGCGCCGAGCGGATCTCGCGCAGGGAGATGGTGGCGCGCTGGATGGCGCGCCGGGCGAACAATTCGAGGCGGGCCTGCTCCTCGTTGACGGCGCGGGTCCAGGCCAGGTACATCACGCTGCCCAGTGGCGCGGCGATGGAAACGATGACCAGCACGGTGGCGATGACGATGGCGCGGGAACGGTCCAAGATAGGCTCCTTCCATGGACATGGCAGGGGCGAATGTCCCTGCTGTCTCCCAGTGTAGGCACAAATCCCGGGTGTTGTCTTGTTGGCAACATCGATGTGTTGTTAAACCACCGACGAACCGCGCATGCCAGGCCGGTCAGGGCCGCGCCAGGCCGTCGTCGTCGTCGTCCACGACTTCCGGCGCCTGGGCGCGGTTGAGCCGGTAATAGGCGATGAAATCCGCTGCCGGCATCGCCTTGGCGTACAGCCAGCCTTGCACGTATTCGACCCGGTGCTTGCGCAGATAGTCGGCCTGTTCCCGTGTCTCGACGCCCTCGGCGACGATCTTCAGGCCGAGCGTCTTGGCCATGCCGATGATGTGCGGCGTGACGCTGCTGGTGGCGGAGTCGGTGCCGATGGTGTCGACGAAGGACTTGTCGATCTTGAGCGTGTCCAGCGGCAGGCTTTGCAGATACGACAGGCTGGAATAGCCGGTGCCGAAATCATCGATGGCGACCGCGTAGCCGGTGTTGCGCGCATTGGTCAGCGTGACGCGCGCCGAATTGACATCCATGAAGCCGCGTTCGGTGGCTTCCAGCCAGATCTGCCTTGGCTCGATGCCGGTGTGCTTGAGTACCGCCGCGACCGAGTTCAAGGCTCGTCCGCTCTTGATGTCGTCAGCGCTCAGGTTGACTGCGATGTGCAGGCCGCGATCAGCCACCAGCAGCGCATTGAGTTCGCTCACCACGCTGCGGATCACCTGGTCGGTGATCGGCAGGATCAGGCCGCTTTCTTCCGCCAGCGGGATGAACAGGTCGGGCCGCACCATGGTGCCGTCCGGACGGCGCCAGCGCACCAGCGCTTCGGCACCGACGCAGCGGCCGCTGGCGAGTTCGATGATGGGTTGGTAATGCACCACGAACTCGGCGCGCTTGACCGCGAGGCTCAGTTCGCCCAGTGGCGACAGACGCCGGCGCACCCCCCAAATCAGCACACCGACCAGCAGCGCCGCCACCAGGATGCCGACCGGCACCAGTAGCAATTGCTCCTGGCGCAGCCGCTTGAACAGGAAATTGCGCGGCTCGATGGCGATGGCGATCAGCCCGGCGGAATGGGCGGTCGCAACGAGATAGCTGTCATCAACGCTGTTGACCGGGTTGGCGATGATGTCGCGCACCAGCATCGGATCGGGCGAATTCTGCTCGCCCAGCACGAAGCCCTGGTCGGTCGCGGTCGCCAGCTGGATGCCCGGATCGACGATGACGTCGGCGAAGCGCGACGGCACCGTCAGCACATTGTGCGAGCCGTACTGCACCGACATCATCGCGCTGCTCTGGGTGACCACGGGCAGCATGCGCAATGTCACCTGCAGGCCGTCCAGGGTGACGAAGTCGGGCGGCGTTACCGTCACGCGCACATTGGTGCGGCCCCATGAGGTGCATTGCAGCAAACCGTTGCGGAAGTAGCCGATCTCTTCCACCGAGCGCGTGTTGACGGTCAGCTGGCGCATGCGCGCGATGTGCGCGTCGGAGCAGGGCGGCAGGTTGAGCGGCTCGATCGCATGCAGCGCCGAGCGAATTTCAGTGAAGGAAATGTTGGCGCGCGCAATGGCGCGCTCGGCATATTGGGTCAGGCGGGTCTGTTCTTCGCTGACCGCGCGCGTCCACGACAGGTACAGCATGCAGGCCAGCGGCAGCACGGCGCACAGGATGGTCAGCACCATGGTGATAAGGATGACGCGCGATCGTTTCAAGGCCGCTCTCCCCGCTGTTGTTGTCTGGAGCTGCTCCGCTTTGAGATGAGTGTAGGGCAAATTCCCGCGCGCGTGGCGACGTCCGTGGCGGCCGGAACACGCGTTTGCCTATTCTTGCATTTAACTCATGGATGAAATGACATTGATGCTGTTTTAATGCGGGCACCGAAGCGCCACAATCCACTCCGTCAATCAATTCATCAACGGATCAACGGAGAACACCATGTACGCAATTACCGGAATCACAGGCCAGGTCGGCGGCGTCGTCGCGCGCCAATTGTTGGCGCAGCACAAGGGCGTGCGCGCGGTCGTGCGCGATGCCGCCAAGGGCGCGCAATGGGCGGCGCAGGGCTGCGGCCTGGCGCTGGCCGATATGAACGATGCAGCCGCGCTGGAACGCGCCTTCCACGGTGCGCAGGGCGTCTTCATCCTGCTGCCGCCGACCTTCGATCCGACGCCGGGCTTCCCGGAAGCGCGCGGCTGTATCGCCGCCATTCGCCAGGCCTTGCTGGCCGCGCAGCCGAAAAAGGTGGTCTGCCTCTCGACCGTCGGCGCCCAGGCCAGCCAGGAAAACCTGCTCAACCAGCTCGGCCTGCTGGAAGAAGCGCTGAGCGACTTGCCGATGCCGGTGGCCTTTCTGCGCGCCGGCTGGTTCATCGAGAATGCCTTGTGGGATGTGGCCGCCGCGCGCGCAGGCGCCATGCCGAGTTACCTGCAGCCGCTCGACAAGCCGGTGCCGATGGTCGCCACCGCCGATGTCGGTCGCGTCGCGGCGGAGTTGCTGCTGGAAGACTGGGCGGGCAAACGCGTGATCGAACTGGAAGGACCGAAGCGCATCACACCGCTGCAACTCGCAGCAGGCTTCGGCAAGTTGTTCGGCCGCGAGGTCGAAGCGCAGATCGTGCCGCGCTTCACCTGGGCCGACCTCTTCCGCGCGCAGGGCATGGGCAATCCCTTGCCGCGCATGCAGATGCTGGACGGTTTCAACGAAGGCTGGATCGAGTTCGAAGGCGGCCGCGCCGGTTCGCGCAAAGGTGAAGTCGAACTGGATACCGTACTGCGTGAACTGATTGCCCGCGCAGCTTAAGAGCGGCTAACAAAACGCCGCTGGCGGCGTTGCTTCTCCCGGTTCAACTTAACTGAGGTACTTTCGTACTGTCTTCGTCGGCGCGCCTTGCCATCGACGTTTTGGTAGCCGCACCAGGTCGCCTCAGCGCGCGCTGCGCTGGCCCCAGATCACTCCGGCCAGCACCAGCGCACCGGCCAGCGCATGATAGGCGTGCAGCTGTTCGCCCAGCAGCGCCCATGCCGCCAGCGCCACCAGCAAGGGCAACAGGTTGGCGAACAAGGCGCTGCGCGGCGCGCCCAGGTGCTTGATGGCGTTCATCCACAGGAACGGCGCACCGATCGACGCCAGCAGGCCGGCGTACATCACCATCGGCAGGTTCTGCGCCGTCAGCGGCGAGGCCGGCGCCGCCAGCCAGAACGGCAACAGGATCAGGCTGCCGAAGATGGCCTGCACGTACAGCTGCGTCCACGTCGTCAACGGCAGCGACCAGCGCTTCAGCAATACGCCATACAAGGCATTGGACGCCACCGCGATCAGCATGAGCGCGTCGCCGGTATGCAGGCCGCCGCTGAACAGTTTGGCCGGCGCACCGTGCGTGCTCAGCACGATCAGACCCAGCAGTGACACCAGGCCGCCCGCGATGCGCGCCGTCGACAGCCGTTCGCCGGACAGCATGCTGCTCAGGCATGCAGAGATCAGCGGCATCAGCGCCACCGTCACGCCCATGTTGACGGCCGAGGTGCTGTGTGCCGCTTCATACGCCAGTCCCTGATACATCGCCATGCCCAGCGCGCCGAGCAGCATCAAGCGCGCCCAGTTCCAGTCGGCGGCAATCGCCGCGCGCTGCCGCCATGCGGCGCGGCCGAGGAAGGGCGTCATCACCAGCACCGCCAGCACCCAGCGATAGAAGGCGATGGCGGCCGGCTCGATCGCCGTCGAGGCAGCCTTGGTGACGATGGTGTTGCCGGACCAGATGCAGACGGCCAGCAGGGGCAGCAGGTAGAACTTGCCGCCGGCGTTCGCGGATGGAGCGGAAGCGGCGGAGGTGTTTTGCGCAGGCGCAGCCAGCGCGGAAGTGCGATTCGACATGATGGCTCCTTGGAAGTGTTGCACCATCGTGCGCGTTTTCCATGCATGCATAAAGTGATATTGTTGCAGTTCATCAGTGCAATTGATGCAGCATTTCATTCAGCATCATTACCGCGGCAGCATTCACTTTTTGCAGGAGCATCTCTCATGCGCGATCTCGACTTCAACATGGTGCTCGACCTCGAAGCATTGCTGCGCGAAGGCAGCGTGGTCGGCGCCGCGCGTCGCCTTCATCTGTCGGCGCCGGCGATGAGCCGGCGCCTGGCCAACCTGCGCACTGCGGTCGGCGATCCCCTGTTCGTCCCGGCCGGGCGCGGCCTGGTGCCGACCCAGCGTGCGCTGGAACTGCGCGAGAAAGTGGACGCCCTGGCGCAGGAAATGCGCAAGGTCTTCATGACCGATCAGGTCGACCTGTCGACGGTGGAACGCACCATGGTGTTGCGCACCAATGACGGCTTTGCCGGCGCCTGGGCGGCCAAGCTGGCGCAGCGCGTGGCGCAGGAGGCGCCGGGTATTTCATTGCGCTTTTCGCCGCGCACCGACAAGCACGTGGCCGGCCTGCGCGACGGTCTCATCGATCTGGAAGTGGGGGCCCTGCATGAGGGCGACGACACCTCGGAAGAGCTGCATCGCCAGGTGCTGTTCCGCACGCCCTTCGTCGGCGTGGTGCGCGCGGATCATCCGCTGGCAGGCAAGAAAATCAGCCTCGCCAACTTCATCGCCTGGCCGCACATTTCGGCCTCGCGCCACGGCCACGACAGCGGTCCGATCGACGATGCGCTGGAAGCGCGCGGCCTGCAACGCAAGGTCAGGCTGGTGGCGCCGGGATTCCAGTCGGCGATGATGATGGCAGCCTCGTCCGACATGGTCGCCGCCGCGCCCGAACTGTTCGCTCGCTGGGCCATGCAGCATTTGCGCCTGCATACGTTCCGCTTGCCGCTGGCGACGCCGGAAGTGGAGGTCTCGCAGAGCTGGCATCCGCGCCGCCACGCCGACCCGGTGCATAAATGGCTGCGCGGGCTGGTGCGGGAATTGTGCAGCGATGTTGAAGGTGCCGGCTAATCAGGCCCGCAGCAGCAGGAAAATCAGGCGGACGGTGTTTCCCACGCAGACGGGAGACTTGCGCCGGCCGCGTGGTCAATCATATACAGCCATGATCCGTCGGCTTGACGCCGCACCACTTCGACAGAGCTGGCTGCGAAGGTTATTTCGCCCTCATGCCGTCCAATGCAATCGCCGCGCACCACGGCGATGTCGCCGTTGACCGCGCAAAAATTGATCCTGGTTTCAATCTTGCCGGGCATCTCCACCAATGGGGTCAGCGCCTTGCGAATCGCCTCATGGCCGACCACCGGGTCCGGACCGCCGAAGTAAAGAATCGCATCAGGCTCGTACAGGGAAATCCAGGCGTCCAGGTCGCGGCCGTTGTTGAATATCTCCGCAAAAGCCATGCTCATCTGAGTGGGATCGGTCACTTTTTTATATCGGGTATCGGGCATCTGCAATTCCTCGGGTGGTGAGAGATTATTCTTTGCACAGCGTTGTCAAAGCGGAGCCAAGCGACCATCCGGTACGAACGTCGCTCATTCAGCCCTGGAGCCAGAGAAAGCATCGCTTTGCCAGCTGCTGCGGATTCTAATGTTGCATCCCTGGTCAGGCTAGTACGCACATTTTTGTACGTGTGGCCATGGTCGGAAGAAACCGTCGCATCTGGATAAAATTCAGTCTGCATGTACGCCCAATGCGGCCAACGCAATGGAGTTTTATCCGGGATTCGGTGGATTTTTATCGAGGCGAGCCGCCGGCATCGGAATGCCAGCGGCTGTGGGATGGAGGTTCTTGCTTCAATACGACGGTCGCTACAGGAGCGGTATCAGGCCAGCGTGGTGGTGACTTCCGTCTTGACGCTGGTCATCAGTTTTTGCACCGGGCATTTCTCCGCCACGGCCAGCAATTCCTGGCGCTGCGCTTCGGTGAGGTCGCCGCCCAGGCTGATCGATGCCGCCAGGCGGTAGACGCCCTGGCGCTCTTCGCTATTGTCGCGGTCGATGCTGATCTGGATGTCTTCCACCGGGATGTTCTTGCGCTTGGCGTACCACACCATCGTCAGCGCCTTGCAGGCACCGAGCGCGGCGTCGTACAGGTCATGTGGATTGGGGCCGGCGTCAACGCCGCCTTCGTCCACCGCGCCGTCGACCGAAATCACGTGGTTGCGCACGTGGACGATGTGGCGCATGGCGAGCGACTGGTCGCGCTTGATCTGGATGGACATGGACGTTCCTTGCAATGAATTGGGGGAACGCCAAATGTAGCGCAGTTTTTAACGCTGCGGCATTCCTTCCTCAGGCGCGATAGCGGAACGGCGCCTTCAGCAGATCCTCGATCTTTACCGGCAAATCGCGCACGCGCACGCCGGTGGCGTGATACACCGCCGCCGTCACCGCCGGCGCCAACCCGGCGATGCCGATCTCGCCGATGCCGCGCGCGCCGAGTTCGTCCAGCGCCTTGTCCGGATAGTCGAGGAACACCACGTCCATGTCCGGCGAGTCGGCATTGGTCACCATCACGTAATCGGCGAGGTTGTTGTTGACCGGCTTGCCGTTGCGCTGGTCGTAGTGGGTCTCTTCAAACAGCGCCATGCCCAAGCCCATCACCACCGCGCCCTCGATCTGGTTGCGCCCGGTGCGCGGATTGATGATGCGGCCGGCGTCGATTACGGTCACCACGCGGCTCACGCGCAGGCGCGCGATGTCGGGTTGCCAGCGGACCTCGACGAAATGCGCGCCGTAGGAGTGGATGGAAATCTTGTCGGCGCCCGGATCGCTGCTGCTGGCGCCGGACTTGCCCTTGCCTTCGACGCCGCTCAGCTGCGCCGCGCGCAGCACGTCGGCGAACGCCACGCCGCTTTGCGGCGACTGGCCGCGCCGGTGGATGCGGCCGCCGGAGAAGGTCAGTTCTTCCGCACGGGTCCCGCGCAAGGGCGACGACGGATGTTCCGCCGCCACCGCTACCGCCTGCTGCATGGCGGCGCGCGCGGCTTGCGCCACGGCCGGCACCATCGATGCGGTGGCCATCGAGCCGCCCGACATCGGCCCCGGCGGCAGCTTGGTGTCGCCGATGGCGACGATGATGTTGGACATCGGGATGCCGGTGGTTTCCGCCACCATCTGCGACACCACGGTATAGGTGCCGGTGCCGATGTCCTGCACCGCCGACGACACGCGCGCGTTGCCGTCGCTGCCCAGCGTCACCGATACTTCCGCGCCAAGCCGTTTGGCCATCCACGAACACGCCGCCACGCCCCAGCCGATGATTTCGCCGTCCTGCTGCATGCTGCCCACGGCAGGATTGCGGCGCTCCCAGCCGAAGCGTTCGGCGCCGGTCTGCAAAGCTTCGCGCAGATGACGTGATGAAAACGGCGCGTTGATGCTCTGGTCGGTGGCCGGTTCATTGAGCAGGCGCAACTGCACCGGATCAATGTTGAGTGCAATGGCCAGCTCATCCATCGCCGATTCGGTGGCGAACAGACCCGGCACCGCGCCCGGGCCGCGCATGGAGGTGTTCGGCGCGATGTGGCGCTTGACCGGCGCACCGGTGACGCGCAGGTTGTCCGTGCCGTACAGATAGGCGGTGGCTTCGCCGCAGTGTTCGACGCTGGCTTCGACCTGCGCCACGTGGAACAGGTAATCCTGCTGCACCGAGGTCAGCTTGCCGCCCGCTGTGGCTGACAGGCGCACGCGTTGCTGGGTGTTGGTGCGATGGCCGACGTTGTGGAACATCATGTCGCGCGACACCACCAGCTTGACTGGCCGGCGCAGGTTGCGCGCCGCCTGCGCCGCCAGGAGGCTATGCCCCCACGGCCACAACTTGCCGCCGAAACCGGAGCCGAGGTATTCGGTGATGATGCGCATGTTTTCCGGCGGTACGCCCAGCATCTGGCTCATCACGCCGCGATGGTTGACGATGGCCTGCGAGGTCTCGTACAGCGTGAACGATTGCGACAGGCTGTCGTACAGCGCCACCGAGGCGTGCAGCTCGATCGGATTGTGCGTCTCCACCGGCGTGGTGTAGACCTGGTCGATGCGCACCGCCGCATTGGCAAAGACCGCATCGGGACTGCCGCGTTCGCTGTCGACCTTGGGTTTGCCGTCGGCCGTCAACTCCTTGCGCACATCGTGTGCTTCCTTGCGGTAGTCGACGCGCACTGCGGCGGCGGCGGCGGTCGCCTGCTCAAAGGTATCGGCCAGCACCAGCGCCACGTATTGCCCGTAATAGCGCACCGTCGCGTCTTCCAGCGGCGGGCGCTTTTCGTCGGTCTTGACGCCCGAGGACGGATTGATGTGAAAAAAGCGGCCGATGTTGTCATGCGTGTAGATCATGCGCACGCCTGGCATCTTCGCGGCCGTCGCGGTATCGATGGCGCGGATGTCGCCGTGGGCGATGGTGGCGCACACCGGCACCGCGATCAGCATGTCGGGATAGCGATGGTCCGAGGTGTAGCGCGCTTGGCCGGTGACCTTGAGCGGGCCGTCGATGCGCGGCAGCGCCGCGCCGACGCCGGTCTGGAGAGAAGGATTCTGGGACTGGACGGGTGAGGGCATCATGCGCTCCTTCGATTGGCGTCGGGGGTGGCGGCCGTGCAGGTACGGAGAGCCTGCACCAGGCAGCGTTGGATCAGGTCTACCTTGAACACGTTGTCGCGCAGCGGACGCGCATCGCGCACCGCGGCGGCGGCTGCGCGGGCGAACACGTCCACCGTCGGCGCGGCATCCTGCAGCACGGCTTCAGCTTCGAGAGAACGCCAGGGTTTGGTGCCCACGCCACCGAGCGCCACACGCGCCCGCGAAATGCGACCGCCATCGATGCTCAGCTGCACCGCCGCCGAAGACAGCGCAAATTCATACGAAGCGCGATCGCGCAGCTTGAGATAAGTCGATCCGGCGTTGGCCGGCGGCGGCCGCAGCGTGACATGCGTCACCAGTTCGCCCGGCGCCAGCACGGTCTCGCGCTGCGGCGTGCTGCCCGGCAGCAGATGGAATTCATTGATCGGCACGATGCGCGCGCCGTTCGCACCCTGCAGGTGGATGATGGCTTCCAATGCGACCAGCGCGACGTTCATGTCGGACGGATTGGAGGCGATGCACTGCGCGCTGGTGCCGAGGATCGCCAGGTTGCGGTGGAAGCCTTCCTGCGCCGCGCAACCGCTGCCGGGCTGGCGCTTGTTGCAGGCCGTGGCGGTATCGCGGAAGTAAACGCAACGGGTGCGCTGCAACAGGTTGCCGCCGGTGGTAGCCATGTTGCGCAGCTGCGCCGACGCGCCCGAGAGCAGCGCCATGCTCAGCATCGGATAACGCTGCACGATCAGCGGATGATTGGCGAGGTCGCTGTTGCGTACCAGCGCGCCGATCTTGAGGCCGCCGTCGGCGGTCTGCTCGATCTGGTTGAGCGGCAGGCGATTGATGTCGATGACTTGTTGCGGCTGCTCGACGTCGAGCTTCATGAGGTCGACCAGCGTGGTGCCGCCGGCAAGGAAACGCACCGGCTGCGGCGCTGTATCCATCGATGATGAAGCGAGGCGCACGGCCTCGTCGGGACTTTGTGCGCGCAGCATCTGGAAGGTGTGCATGGCGGCTCCTGAATGAGGTGGTGAGAAGGGTGTGGCGAGAATCAGCCGGCGTCGCGCACCTGGCGGATGGCGGCGACGATGTTGGAGTACGCGCCGCAGCGGCAGATGTTGCCGCTCATGGCTTCCTTGACGTCGGCATCGGCGCGCCCGCACGGTTCGGTCAATAGCGCCGCCGCCGACATGATCTGACCCGAGGTGCAATAGCCGCATTGCAAACCGTCGTGGGCGACGAAGGCCGCTTGCAGCGGATGCAGGCGATCAGGCGTGCCGAGGCCTTCGATGGTGGTAACGCTGTCGCCCTCGTGCATCGCCACCAGGCTCAGGCAGGAGTTCACGCGACGGCCGTTGACGTGCACCGTACAGGCGCCGCACTGGCCGTGATCGCAGCCCTTCTTGGTGCCGGTGAGCTGGAGGTTTTCGCGCAGGTAGTCGAGCAGGCTGGTGCGCACGTCGACCTTGGCTTCCTGCGCGATGTCGTTGACGGTCAGGCGCACCGTGACCAGTGAGTCGTCCACTGCACCGACCGGCGCCGAGGCCGCGACCGGGGCCGCCAGCGCCGCCGCCGGCAAGGCTCCCAGCGCGCCGCTGGAGCCGACCCACATCAGGAAGGAGCGGCGCGTGAGTTGCGGTGCGCCGTTTTCATCCCGGTGCGCGCTTGTGGATTCGACAAGTACGGAAGGGGAATTGCCTTGAGGGGAGGAAGAGGGGGAAGGGCGGCGATCGGACTCGCCGCGGGCTTCTTCTTGCTGGTTTTCATTCATGATGGACTCATCGAAAATTGGCTGGAAGCAGACCAGTTTGGCCGCATGCTTACAACGAAAGTTCAACCAGGCCCTGTAAAAAACAATGCTGCGCGATAGGGCATTGCGCTGACGTCAAGATGCTGTTTTGTCTGACTGCGCACCGCTGCCGGAGGGCGCGTAATGGCACGTTAACGGCATCGCTATATTTTTATAAATATCACGCGATGCGAACGTAATCTCCTCCGCCGACAATCCCGTACGCTTACGCCGCCAGAGCCTGCTGGTGGAACGGATAGTCGGTGTAGCCGACTTCGGTGCCGCCAAAGAACGACGGACGGTCGTAGGCGTTGAGCGGCCAGCCGTTGCGCAGGCGTTCCGGCAGGTCGGGATTGGCGATGAAGTCGCGGCCGAAGGCGACCAGGTCGGCGTCGCCGGCTTGCAGGATCGCTTCGGCGCTGTCCCGCTTGAAGCCGCCGGCGGCGATGATGAGGCCGGGATAGTGACGGCGCATCAGTTGCGCGGCCACCGGCGCCGGATCTTTGCTGTCGTCGTCGACGTTGCCCAGCACGCGCGGCTCGATCAGATGCAGGTAGGCGAGGTCGAGCGGCGCCAGTTGGCGGGCGACGTAGGAAAACAGTTCCTGCGGATTGCTGTCGGACATGTCGCCCCAGGTGCCGCTCGGCCCGAGTCGCACCGCCACGCGCTTGTTGCCCCACACCCCGATCAGGGCACGCGTGACCTCAAGCAGGAAGCGGCTGCGATTTTCGTAGGAGCCGCCGTATTGGTCGGTGCGCCTGTTGCTGCCGTCCTGCAGGAACTGGTCGAACAGGTAGCCGTTGGCGGCGTGGATTTCAACGCCGTCGAAACCGGCGGCGACGCCGCGCACGGCTGCGTTGCGGAAGTCTTCCACCAGGCCGGCGATTTCTTCCGTGCGCAATGCGCGCGGCGGCGTGTTCGGCACCCATCCCGATTCGGTGTAGGCGACGCCGCCGTGTTCGATTGCAGATGGCGCGACCGGTTGTCCGCCGCCTGGCTGCAACTGGCTGTTGGACTGGCGTCCGGCATGGTAGAGCTGCAGGAAGATGCGGCCGCCCTTGGCGTGCACGGCGTCGGTGACCAGTTTCCAGCCGGCGATCTGATTGTCGTCATACAGGCCGGGTGCGCCGAGGTAGCCGTTGCCGTTGGCGGCGGCGATGGTGGCTTCGCCGATGATCAGGCCGCCGGCCGAGGCGCGTTGCGCATAGTAGTCGGCCATCAGCGGACCGGGTATGGCGCCGGCTTCGGCGCGCATGCGGGTCAGCGGCGCCATGACGACGCGATGGGACAGGCGGAGCGGACCGATGACGAGCGGGGTGTGCAGGGTGGACATGATGTTTTCCGTAAATGAGATTGAAGAGGCTACGAAGGCGAAGCAATCTGTTTCGCCGGTGTAGCCAATATAGGTCTTCGTCCTCACAAGAAAAATAGCCCGCAGTTCGCAACATATCGGACAAGCATTCCGCAATCGACAGGTGTTGATCGGAACATGCAGTGAAATTGTGGGCCGGCGATAAATCGGCTAAGGTGCGCTCAGGGCAGGTAAATCATTTAAAACAACAGGGAATCATGGATAGCCTCAGTGGCATCGCAATGTTCGTGCAGGTCGCGGAAACGCGCAGTTTCACCGAGGCGGCGCGCCTGCTTGGCGTGTCGTCGTCGGCGGTCGGCAAGAGTATTGCCCGTATGGAAGAGCGCCTGCACGTGCGGCTGTTCCATCGCAGCACGCGCAGCATCACGCTGACGTCGGAAGGCGCCCTGTTCCTCGAGCGTTGCCGCCGCATCCTCAGCGAAGTCGACGCCGCCGAGGCCGAACTGTCGGACGTCGCCGGCAATCCGCGCGGCCGACTCAAAGTCGGCGCGCCGCAACTGACCGGTTTGCTGATGCCGGTGTTCGACAGCTTCATGCAGCGCTATCCCGACATCGATCTCGACATCGACATGTCGGACCGTATGGTGGACGTGATCGAAGAAGGTTTCGACATCGTCATCCGTACCGGCGAGCAACATGATTCACGCTTGGTCGCGCGTCGCATCGGCGCTTGTCCGCATGTGCTGGTGGCCACGCCCGGCTATCTGGCGCGCCACGGCGAACCGGCCCATCCGAGCGAACTCACGCATCACGCCTGCCTGCAACATCGCTTTCCCGCTACCGGCAAACTGGAGCGCTGGCCCTTGCGGCGCGAAGAGTCGGAACCGGAACTGGCGCTGCCCGAGACCATCACGGTCAACACCATCGAGCCGCTGGCCTATTCGGCCCTGCAAGGACGCGGCATCGCCTTCCTGCCGACCTTCCTGGTGCGCGAGGCGCTCAGCACCGGGCAGCTGCGCACGGTGCTGGACGATTACCTTGAGCGCACGGTCACGTTCTGGATGCTGTGGCCGGCCAGCCGTTATGCGTCGCCCAAGTTGCGCGTCTTCATTGACCACCTGAGCCAGCACTTGCGCATCTGACCATCCGGGCGCCGGCCACTGGCACGCAAGTCAAATTGCCACGCCCAAAGTTCATGGGCATAATGGGCCGGATAAGGGGCAGAGCAGGGCCGGCGTCTTGGCGCAATATCCACAAAGCCTCAGGCTTCCGCCATGGCCATACCCGCAGCCGAACCCCGCCACAGGATTGCCGACAGGAGAATGCATGCGCAGGGCGAAGGGAAATCCGCATTACTTTTTGGCGCAATTCCTGCCCTTGGCAGCGCTGGTGCTGGTGGCCGCCGGTTTTCTCTATCACAACCGCATCGACGCCGAAATGCGCCGCCTGCAACTGGAGCAGCGCGAACGCGTATCGCTCGGCGCCGCCTCGCTCGCCAACGACCTCGACGCGCCGCTGCGCCATCTCAGCATCCTCACCAGCGAAGCGCCGATCGCGCGCGCCATCAACAATCCCACGCCCGAGAATCTGGCGCTGATGGCGGAGAATTTTTCCACATTGATGCTGCGCAACCCCTATTACGACCAGGTGCGCTGGATCGATCAGGACGGCATGGAAAAGGTACGCATCAACATGACCAGCATGGGGCCGGCGGCGTTGCCTGCGACGCTGCTCCAGAGCAAGAAGGACCGGCCGTATTTCAACGATACCGTAGCGCTCCAGCGCGGCCAGATGCTGGTGTCGCCGATGGACCTCAACGTCGAGAACAACCGCATCGAAGTGCCGCACAAGCCCACCGTGCGGATGTCGGTATCGGTCGCCGCCGCCGACGGCACGCCCCGCGGCATCGTGATCATCAACGTGCTGATGGCGCCGCTGCTGGATCGATTTTCCAATCAGGTGGAACGCGGCGCCAATCGCGCCATGTTGCTCAACGGTGACGGCTACTGGCTGTACAGCACCAATTCGGCCGATGAGTGGGCCTTCATGTTCAAGCGTGAAGAGACTCTTGCCAAACGCACTCCCAACGTCTGGAAAGCCATTTCCGCCCAAGCGACGGGCACCATGGTCGAAGACGGCATCTGGTCGTGGCAGCGTGTCGACCTCGACGCCAGCACCGGCCGCTACGGACTGCATCAGCAATCGCCCTGGACGGTGGTGCTGTACCTGCCCGAGAAGCGCGTCCAGGTCGACAACTCCAACATCCTGCTGCGCCTGTGCCTGTTTGTTGGACTGATCCTGCTGGCGTTGGCCATGCTGAGCTGGCAACTGGCGATCAACCGCCGCCGTCGCGAGGCAGCCGTGCACGACCGGCTCAAGACCGAGGCCGAGCTGAGCGCCAGCGAGGAGCGCGTGGCCGATTTACTGCGCCATCAGGAAACCCGCTCCATCCTGGCCTCGATCGTGGCGTCGTCGGAAGACGCCATCATCGGCAGCGGCCTCGACGACGTCATCAACAGCTGGAACCCGGCCGCCGAAAAACTGTTCGGCTACCTGTCGCGCGAGGTGCTCAACCAGTCGGCCTACATCCTGGTCCCGCCGGAGCGCAACGGCGAGGCGCGCCACATCACCGACCAGATCATGGAAGGCAAGACCGTCGCCAACTTCGAAACCGTACGCTGGCACAAGGATGGCCGCCTGCTCGACATTTCGGTGACGGTTTCGCCCATCCTCGACGGCGACAAGAAGATCGCGGGCATCTCCTATATCGCGCGCGACATCACCAATCACAAGCGGCTCGAGAAAGAGCTCAGCCAGTACCGCCAGCATCTCGAAGGCCTGGTCGAGCAGCAGACCCGCACGCTGCGCGACACCAACAAGAACCTCGAACTGGCGCTGAGCAAATCGGAGTCGGCCACGCGCGCCAAGAGCAGCTTCCTGTCCAACATGAGCCACGAAATCCGCACACCGATGAACGCGGTGCTCGGGCTGACCTACCTCCTCGAGAAGACGTCGCTGCAATCCGACCAGCGCGACCTGGTGCGCAAGATCATCGTCGCCGGTCATTCACTGCTGGGCATCATCAACGATATCCTCGACGTTTCCAAGATCGAGGCCGGCCGGCTGGAAGTCGAACACGTGCCGTTCCGCCTCAGCGCGGTGCTGGAAAACGTCGTCAACGTCACCGCGCCGAACATCGGCGACAAGGACGTCGAGCTGGTGGTCGGCTTCAACGATGTCGGCGTTGAGCATTTGTACGGCGACGCGCTGCGGCTGGAACAGATCCTCACCAACCTGACCAGCAACGCCATCAAGTTCACCGCGCGCGGCGAGATCAGCATTCATGTCTCTGTTGTCAGCGAAATCGGCGACAAGGTGATGCTGCGCTTCGCCGTCACCGACAGCGGCATCGGAATCCCGCCGGAACGCCAGCAAGACATCTTCCAGGCCTTCACGCAGGAAGACACCTCGACCACGCGTCGCTACGGCGGCACCGGACTCGGCCTGACCATCTGCCGCCACCTGGTGCAACTGATGAACGGCGAGATCGGCCTCACCAGCGAGCCGGGCAAGGGCAGCCAGTTCTGGTTCATGCTGCCGTTCCAGGCGATGCCGCCCGCCGCCGTCCAGTTGCCGGCGGACGGCCCGCTTTGCGTGCTGGTGGCCGACGACAACGCCACCGCGCGCGCCATGCTGTCGGACACCATCAAGTCGATGGGCTGGCAGGTCGACGTGGTGGACTCGGGCCAGGACGCGGTGTCCAAGACCATGACGCGGCTGCGTCACAACCTGTATTACGACCTCTACCTGCTCGACTGGAAGATGCCCGGCATGGACGGGCTGGCGGCGGCCAGGGCGATCCGCGAAGCGTCCTCGCCGCAAGGCCAGCCGCCCATCGTGATCATGGTCACGGCGCATGCGCGCGACGAGGTGCTCAATGCGCCCGACGCCGAAATGGTCGACGCCGTCATCACCAAACCGGTGACGCCGTCGACCTTGTACAACACGATCATCCACGTGCGCCGGCACCGCAGCGAAGCCAAGGACCGTGGCAATAATGAAGCCGCGCCGCAAGCGTCTGCCGCGCGCGACAACCGCATCACCGGCGTGCGCGTGCTGGTGGTCGACGACAGCGAAATCAACCGCGAAGTCGCCAAGCGCATTCTCGAAGCCGACGGCGCCGAAGTGTTCGCCGCCGCCGACGGCCAGGAGGCGGTCGACTGGCTGCGCGAACGCCCGCAGGGCGTTGACCTGGTATTGATGGACATTCAGATGCCGGTCATGGACGGCTACACCGCCACCTATGAAATCCGCGATACGCTGCAACTGCGCGAGCTGCCCGTGATCGCACTGACCGCCGGCGCCTTCAAGGCGCAGCAGGAAGCGGCGATGGCGGCCGGCATGAACGGGTTCCTGTCCAAGCCTTACAACGTCGAACAGATCATCTCGGTGGTGCGCCAGCACATCGCGCACTTGTCTGCGGATGAACTGGAACGACGCCGGGCCGCGCCGGCCGCGTATCCGTCGGCGACGGTCTCCACCGTCTTCCCAAGCGCCACCGTCGGCATGGGAACTGCCGGAGTCGCCGCTGCATCGGCGCAAGACCTGTCCGGCATCGACGTCGCCGTCGGCCTGGAAGCCTGGGGCAGCGAAGACATCTACCGCAAGTTCCTCGGCAAGTTCGCCGAGCAATACGGCAAGACCGGCAGCGACATCCTGGCCCATCTCCAGGCCGAGGAATTGCCGCAAGCCAAAACCCTGGCGCACAAGCTGCGCGGCAGCGCTGGCACGCTGGCGCTGATCGACGTTCACCGGCTGGCCGGTGAACTGGAGGGCCTGCTGTCGGGCGCTGCTTCCGCCTCCGATTGCAGGGTCAAGGCGGCCGAACTGGACGCCGCCCTGACCATCGCCCGGCGCGCCATCGCCAGCTATGCCGGGACCGCCTGACGCCATTTTTTACCGTGGAGATGGTCCGGCACTGTCACGGATTTGCCGATTCGATTAAGCTGGCGCACGTGCGCAGAAGTTCGTCTGCGACGTTGAATCAGGGAAGAAAGGGATGCACGTTGTCCGCCATTGAAGACCATACATTGCTAGCCGACATTGCAGCTGTCGCCAGAATCGACGCCGTGCCGATGATTCTCGACGTCGTGTGTCGCACCACCGGCATGGGTTATGCCGCCGTCGCACGCGTGACCAAGGATCGCTGGATCGCCGCCGGCGTGCTCGACAAGGTCGCCTTCGGTTTGCCGGTGGGCGGCGAACTCAAGGTCGACACCACCATCTGCGACGAGATCCGCGACAGCGGCGAACTGGTCGCAATCGACCATGTGGCCGAGGATGCGCGCTTTTGCAATCACCACACGCCCCGCATGTACGGCCTGCAAAGCTACATCTCCGTGCCGATCTACTGGCGCGACGGCGAATTCTTCGGCACGCTGTGCGCCATCGATCCGAAACCGGCCAAAGTCAATACGCCCGAAGTGATCGACATGTTCAAGCTGTTCGCGCAACTGATCGGCACGCATCTCGACAATCATGAGCGTACGGTCGTCAGCGAAGCCGCCTTGCTCAGCTCGCAGGAAGCCGCCGACTTGCGCGAGCAGTTCATCGCCATCCTCGGTCACGACTTGCGCAATCCCTTGTCGGCGATCCTGTTGGCGACGCGCCTGCTGCGCGTCCAGGCGACCGAGCAGGGACTCAAGACCGTGAGCCAGATCGAGCGCAGCGCCACGCGCATTTCCGGCCTGGTCGACAACATGCTCGATTTTTCGCGTGCGCGGTTGGGCGGCGGGTTCGTGCTGGACCAGACCGTCGACAATACGTTGCAAGAGAGTCTTGAAGAAATTCTCACCGAAATGCGCCAGGTCTGGCCCGGCCGCGACATTCGCGCCGATATTGCGCTGGCCGAACCGGTCTGCTGTGACAGTGCGCGCATCTGCCAGCTGTTGTCCAATCTGATGTCCAACGCACTGACCCACGGTGCGCGTAATGGCGTGATCACGGTCACGGCGACCAGCCGTGACGGCGAGTTCGCGCTGAGCGTGCGCAACCAGGGTGTGCCGATCGCGCCGGACATCCAGCGCCGCCTGTTCCAGCCGTTCGTGCGCGGCAGCGACCGCACCGAAAAAAACAGCCTCGGTCTCGGCCTTGGCCTGTACATCGTCGCCGAAATCGCGCGTGCCCATGGCGGCACGCTGAACGTCGAATCGACGGCGGAACACACGACGTTTTCATTCAGGATGGCATCGGGCGGAGCTGCTTGAAATTGATGGGATCAAGGTAAGTACGATATGAGCACAACAAGGCAATCGCAGCCCGTTCCAAAGCAAACTTCCTCCGGCATTACCAGAACCACCCGCACCATCGGCGCCGCCCTGGTCCTGATTGCCTTGTCCTACGCCGCCACCGGCGTGGCGCGCCTGCCATCGCCGCCGGCATTGATCGGGCTGGCGCTGGACTGGCAGCCGCCTTCGCGCAGCTGGGAATATTTCGACGCTGCGCCGGTGGCGGCCGCCCCCGTGCCGGCCGTGTTTGACGAGCGCAAGATCGATCTTGCGCCCGAAGTGGCGTGGCGCGACGGCGGTCGCATCGACTTTGCCGGCTTCCTCCGCGACACCCATACCAATGCCTTGCTGGTGGTGCGGCACGGTCGCCTGGTCTACGAGCACTATCCGCTGGGCGCGCAGCGCGCCACGGTGTTCCCGTCGTATTCGGTGGCCAAGTCGATGCTGTCGGACCTGGTCGGCGTGGCGCTGGCCGAAGGCAAGATCACGGCGTTGTCGGATCCGGTGCGCAAGTATGTGCCGGACCTGCCGGAGAAATTCGCGACGCTCACCGTCGACGACCTGCTCAACATGCGTTCCGGCGTGCGCGTCGAAGAGAAGTACGACAGCGTGTTTTCGCAGATCGCCTTCATGTACATCACCACGGATCTGAAGCGTTTCGTGCGTGGGCTGGACAAGACTGCGTTCACGCCGGGACAGGGATTCACCTATCGCAGCGTCGATTACCTGCTGCTCGGCATGGTGCTATCGGCGGCCACCGGCGAGCCGGTTACGCGCTATCTTGAACGCAAACTATGGCAGCCGATGGGCGCAGCCTACGGCGCCAGCTGGAGCGTCGACAACAAGAAGCATGGCGTGGAAAAAAGCTTTTGCTGCGTGAATGCCCGCGCCGTCGATTTCGCCCGTTACGGCCTGCTGCATTTGCGCCAGGGACGCGCCGGTGGCGTCCAGGTATTGCCGGCGGCATGGATGCAACGGCCGCCGGAAGTCGGCGCGGCCGATGCCGATTTCGCTTACGGCCGCGGATGGTGGCTGCCGCGTCAACCCGCCGCGCGTGATGGCGGCAGCGCACCGCGCGACTACACCGCGATCGGCATTCACGGCCAATACGTCTACATCGATCCGGTCAGCGACACCATCATCGTCAAGCTCAGCGACCACGGCAACGAGCAGGACGAGGCACTGACGGTAGCGGCCTTCCGCAGCATCGTCGCGGCGCTGCCGGCCGGCGATTGAACGACTGAGCAGGGTCAGGCCGCCCAGGCCGAGCCGCGGATCACGCCGCAGAAATTGCCGGGTGCAAATGCCGGTTCCTTGTCGGCGATGACGTCGCCTTTGACGTTGCCGAAAGTGGTGGCGGGTTTGTGGCGGATGCCGTCGTAGAAGGTCTGGATGATGTCTTCCTTGAAATTGTCGCCGCGCGGGTGCGCCAGCACGACCGCCTCGCGTTCGGCATCGCTGTATTCCTCGTACTTCATGCCCAGCACGTCCATTTCCACGCCGGCCGTCACCAGCGCCACCACCGGGTGCATGTGCTGCGGGATGCCCGGCGTGGTGTGCAGGGCGATGGCGTTCCACACGGTGTCGATGTCGCCTTGCCCGATGCCGCGGCTGTCGAGGAAGTCGCGCGCGGCGTTGGCGCCGTCGACTTCAAAGCGCTCGCAGGCGCTGCTGTGTTTGTGGCTCAGGCCCATGTCATGGAACATGCAGCCGCAATACAGCAGTTCCGGGTCGAACTTGAGGCCGCGCCGGCGTCCGGCCAGCGCCGCGAAATAGAACACGCGGCTGGAATGGTGGAACAGCAGCGGCGACACGGTGTCGCGCACGGCTTCAGTGATTTCGCGGGCCAGCTTGCTGTCGGGAATGGCGACGTCGCCGATGTTGAGGGTCATGATGTGCTCCGGTTAAAAAGTCAGGTTGAGTCGGACGGGCTTTGGAGATTTCATTCTCGGCGCTGGGCCGCGCCTGCTCAAGCAAGGCCTGGCGCGGATTGCTGCCATTCTGGCGCGCTATACGGACAGCGGCGGCGGCAAGTTTTTCTGAGTGGGCGCAAGGGCGGGAAATGGCGGTGGTTTGGCAGGATTTGGACGCCGATGACCGCTTCGTCGGGCAACCGGACGCCAAAGATGCAGTCCGGCAAGGCATTCTTCGAAGCCTTCAGGCCCGGTCTTCAACGGTTTTCGACGGTTTCGGGCTAAAATACCGGTTGTTTTTGTGTTGGTGCTCAGGCAGTGGCAGCAGGAAACGCCCTTGCTTCCTTACAGGTTCATGAAAGGAAGTGCCAATACAATATGAAGTTGTTGCAACATCAATCCGACGCATTGCGCCGTCGGGCAGGCAAGCCAGGTACTACCCGTATCGTCCGCTTCGCCTCGTCCGGCCCCCTTGATGGTGCGGCAGCCTCCCAGACGGCTCATCAAACACCAACCCCGCAAGGACATCACCGTGACTACTGATAATTCCACCATCATCTATACGCTGACTGATGAGGCGCCACTGCTGGCGACCTACTCTCTGCTGCCCATCATCAGAACGTTCACCGCGCCGGCCGGCGTCAACGTTGTTGAAAGCGATATCTCGGTGGCCACGCGGATTCTGGCCGAATTCCCGGACCGTCTGACACCTGAACAACGCGTTCCCGACAACCTCGCCGCACTGGGCAAGCTGACCCAGGACCCAAGCGCCAACATCATCAAGCTGCCGAACATCAGCGCCTCGGTGCCGCAGTTGCAAGCCGCCGTGCGCGAACTGCAATCGCGCGGTTACGCCATTCCTGATGTGCCGGAAGATCCGAAGACCGACGAAGAAAAAGAAATCCTGAAGAGCTACTCCAAAGTGCTCGGCAGCGCCGTCAACCCGGTCCTGCGCGAAGGCAATTCCGATCGCCGCGCACCAGCATCGATCAAGCGCTTCGCCCGCAAGCACCCGCACAGCATGGGCGAATGGAGCATGGCATCGCGTTCGCACGTGGCGCACATGACCCACGGCGACTTCTATCACGGTGAAAAGTCCATGACCATCGGCGCCGCACGCGACGTCAAGATGGAACTGATCGGCAAGAGCGGCAAGACCACGGTCCTGAAGGCCAAGGTTGCCCTGAAAGCCGGCGAAATCATCGACAGCATGTTCATGAGCAAGAAGGCGCTGTGCGACTTCTATGAAGAGCAGTTCGAAGATGCACGCAAGACCGGCGTGATGCTGTCGCTGCACGTCAAGGCGACCATGATGAAGGTCTCGCACCCGATCGTGTTCGGCCACGCCGTCAAGATTTTCTACAAGGAAGCGTTTGCCAAGCACGGCAAGCTGTTCGACGAACTGGGCGTGAACGTCAACAACGGCCTGGTCAACCTGTACGAAAAGATCGAGTCCCTGCCGTCGTCGAAGAAGGAAGAAATCATCCGTGACCTGCACGCCTGTCACGAACACCGTCCGTCGCTGGCCATGGTCGACTCGGCCAAGGGCATTTCCAACCTGCACGCGCCGAACGACGTGATCGTTGACGCATCGATGCCGGCCATGATCCGTATCGGCGGCAAGATGTGGGATGCCAACGGCAAGCCGCAAGACACCAAGGCGGTGATCCCGGAAAGCACCTTCGCCCGCATCTACCAGGAAGTCATCAACTTCTGCAAAACCAACGGCAACTTCGATCCGACCACCATGGGCACCGTGCCTAACGTCGGCCTGATGGCGCAAAAGGCGGAAGAATACGGTTCGCACGACAAGACATTTGAAATCGCCGAAGACGGCGTGGCCAACATCGTCGACCTGGCAACAGGCGAAGTGCTGCTGACGCAAAACGTCGAGCAAGGCGACATCTGGCGCATGTGCCAGGTCAAGGACGACCCGATCCGCGACTGGGTCAAGCTGGCCGTCACCCGCGCCCGCAACTCCGGCATGCCTGCCGTGTTCTGGCTCGACCCGTACCGTCCGCACGAAGCTGAACTGATCAAGAAGGTCGAGACTTACCTGAAGGATCACGACACCAAGGGCCTGGACATCCAGATCATGTCGCAAGTGCGCGCCATGCGTTACACCCTGGAACGCGTCATCCGCGGTCTCGATACCATTTCGGTGACCGGCAACATCCTGCGCGACTACCTGACCGACCTGTTCCCGATCATGGAACTGGGCACCAGCGCCAAGATGCTGTCGATCGTGCCTCTGATGGCCGGCGGCGGCATGTACGAAACCGGCGCGGGCGGTTCGGCGCCGAAGCACGTCAAGCAACTGGTGGAAGAAAACCATCTGCGCTGGGATTCGCTGGGCGAGTTCCTGGCCCTGGCGGTGTCGCTGGAAGACATGGGCATCAAGACCGGCAACAAGAAGGCGCAAGTGCTGGGCAAGGCGCTCGACGACGCGACCGGCAAGCTGCTGGACAACAACAAGTCGCCTTCGCCGAAGACCGGCGAGCTGGACAACCGCGGCAGCCATTTCTACCTGGCGATGTACTGGGCGCAGGAACTGGCAGCGCAAAAGGAAGACGCCGAACTGGCGGCGAAGTTTGCGCCGCTGGCCAAGACACTGACCGAGAACGAAGCCAAGATCACCGGCGAACTCAAGGCAGTGCAAGGCAATCCGGTCGACATCGGCGGCTACTTCCTGGCCGATCCGAAGAAGGTCAGCGAAGTCATGCGTCCGAGCGCCACGCTCAACGCGGCACTGGCTTCGGTGAAGTAAACACGTTTGAAACAAGCCTGACATCAGCCCGAAGCCGGGCTGAAGCAAGGCGAAAAAAAGCGGATCTGCGCAGTACGGCAGATCCGCTTTTTTATTCTCTCTGCGTTATTCGCTGCGCCGGCTTGTTCACGCCGCGAGGGCGAACAATTCCTGCGGCGTTGCATTGGCCGGACGCGGACGACCGTACAAATAACCCTGCACTTCATCGCACGACCACTGGCGCAGCCATTCGCGCTGCTCGGGCGTCTCCACGCCTTCGGCGATCACTTCGACGCCGAGGTTGTGGCCGAGGCCGATCACGGCCTGGACGATGGCGGCGTCTTCCGACTGCGGGCGCAGTTCGCGGATGAAGGACTGGTCGATCTTGAGCTTGGTGATCGGGAAGCGCTTCAGGTAGGCCAGACTCGAATAGCCGGTGCCGAAATCGTCGATCGACAGTTTCAGGCCCAGTCCGCGCAACTTGCACAGCAGCTCGATGGAGCGCTGCACGTTGTCCATCATGACGCCTTCGGTGATTTCCAGTTCCAGGTTGTGCGGCGCGATGCCGGTGTCGGCCAACGCGCGCCGCACCATGTCGAAGAAGCCGGGATGATTGAACTGGCGCGGCGAGATGTTCACCGCCATGGTCAGGTCGTTGCCGGTGATGCGCTTCCACAGCTGCCCTTGCAGGCAGGCTTCGTAGAGGATCCATTCGCCGATGCCGATGATCAGGCCGGTCTCTTCGGCGAGCGGGATGAACTTGTCCGGCGCCACCAGCTCGCCGTTGCGGCGCCAGCGCACCAGCGCCTCGAAGCCGACCAGACGGTTGCTGCTCAGCGATTGCTGCGGCTGGTAATGCAGTTCCAGTTCGCCGCGCTCGACCGCGTGCCGCAGTTGCGCTTCCAGGTCGAGGCGCAGGTCGGCCTGGGCGTTGAGGTCTTCCGAATAGCCCACCCGCGCATCGCCGCCCGACTGGCGCGCCGCCTGCAGAGCGGCATCGGCGTTCTTCAGCAGGCGCGCGGCCTCGGCGCCGTGGCGCGGATATTCGGCGTAGCCCAGGCTCAGGCTGGACACCACTTCATGGCGCTCGCTGATGAAGGGTGTGCGCATCTGTACCTGCAAGGCATGCAGCGCTTCCTCGAACGAGGGATGACTCTGCGACGTGCGGAACAGGATCGCGATATTCGCGCCATCGAGCCGATAGACTTCGGCGCCGAAGTTCTCGGCGCACACGCGTATGCGTTCGGCCACGTCCTGCATCATGCGGTCACCGAAGGCATGGCCGAAGCCGCCGACCACGCGTTCGAAACGGTCGATGGTGCCCAGCACCACGGTGTGCGCATGCGCCGGCAACTGGCGCAGGCGGCGTTCGAAGGAACGCCGGTGGGCGAGGCCGGTGAGCGGATCGTGATCGGCCTGGTGCGCCAGCTGCGACTCGGTGCGCAGGCGCGCGCGGATGTGATAAATCATGAAACCGGCAGTCAGCACTGCGAGCAGGTCGAACAGATGCACCAGGCGCGTGATGCGCATGACGTCATTGGCGGTGCCCATCATCAGGGCGCTGGCGCTGTTGTCTTCCAGGCTGGCGCCGTCCGGCGCATGGTCTGCGGCGATCTGTTCGGTGCGGTGGCGGATGTCGCCGACGGTGCGCTCCATCACCACCGACAAGGCGATGCTGGCGCCGATTACCAGCAGCAGCAGCGCGTAGATCGACCAGCGCGAATGACGCCGCAGGAACTGCCATGACAGTCCGGCGGCGGCCGCCTGAAAACGTTGGCCGGGCAGGCGTCGCGGCGCCAGAGTAGTGGACAGGAAACTGCGCGCCTGGACGTCGAAAGTCATGATGGATCCTTGTCATGTTGCCGGTCCGGCGCAACTGTATCTGCAACTGTATCTGCGGCCAGTGCACGTTCTATGCAACTGACCAGTTCGCCGGCGTTGAAGGGTTTGCTGAAAAATCCGCTGGCGCCGGCCGCCATGGCGCGCCGGCGTATGCTGTCCTCGGGAAAGGCGGTGATGAAAATCAGCGGCAGCCGGCAGCCGTCGGCCAGCAGCTGGTCCTGCATCTCGAGGCCGCTCATGCCGCCCATCTGGACATCGGTGATGGCGCAGTCGACGATCTCGAAACCGCGCTGCTGCAGGAATTCCTCGGCCGAAGCGAACGCCTGCGCCTGCATGCCGAGCGAGCGCACCAGGCGGGAAACGGCAGTGCGCACAAAGGGATCGTCATCCACTATGCCGATGGTACGTAGGTTGGGTGTGGTCAATTGAAGCATCCGGTTGCATGGACGGAGCTGAAGAGCTCCATCGCTTGCAATCAGAATAGAGGGTTTGCTACGGCGGCGAAATCATACGATGGTATTAGGGCCGAAAAGCCGCTTCCGGCGTGGCTTTGCGGTGGGCCGTGCTGGTCAGGAAGGCAGTCCCAGCGCCTGCGCCATCTTCACCAGATCGGCGAAGCTCCTGGCCTGCATCTTCTTCATCGCATTGCCGCGATGGATCTTGACCGTGATTTCGCTGGTGCCGAGTTCGCCGGCGATCTGCTTGTTCATCAGGCCGGAAGCGGCCAGGCCCATGATTTCGCGTTCGCGCGCGGTCAGCGTGGCGAAGCGCCCGCGCAGGTCGGCGCTGTTCTTGTCCTCGGCCAGGCTGGCGCGGTTGCGCTCAAGAGCGTGGTTCACGGCGTCGAGCAGATCTTGGTCGCGGAAGGGCTTGGACAGGAAGTCGACCGCGCCGGCCTTCATCGCTTTCACGCTCATCGGGATGTCGCCGTGGCCGGTCATGAAGATGATCGGCAGGGCGTTGCCGCTGCGCTGCAATTCCACCTGGAAGTCGAGCCCGCTGACGCCCTGCAGGCGCACGTCGAGCACCAGGCAGGCCGGGCCAGGGTAGGGCTTGCGCTGCAGGAACTCGGCGGCGGAAGAAAAGGTTTCGGCCTGCAGACCGCACGAGCGCAGCAGGTTGCTGACCGCCTTGCACATCGCGGCATCGTCGTCGACCACGAACACCATGGCGCTGTCGGCAAGCTTGTCGGAGGTAGTCACGGCGGTCATGGCGGTCAGGTTAACAATGAAATCAGATGGACGGCAGCGAAAACTGCAGCGCCGCGCCGTGGTCGACGCCGTCGATCACCTTGATGCGCCCGCCGTGCGATTCGATGATCGAGCGGCAGATCGGCAGGCCCATGCCCATACCTTCGGCCTTGGTTGAGAAGAACGGATCGAACAGCTTGTCGCGGTGTGCCGGCGCGATGCCGTGGCCGCAGTCGAGCACCGTGACGGCGACGCGGTCGTCGCCGATCAGCGAGGTTTCCAGCACCAGTTCGCGCTGAGGCGCGGGGATGTCTTCCATGGCCTGCATGCCGTTCATCATGAGATTGATGATGACCTGTTGCAGCTGCACGCGGTCGGCGTGCACCAGCGGCAGGCCGTTGGTCAGGCGCTGCGTCAGGCGCACGTCGTGGCGCGCCAGTTCGCGCTGCACCAGGGTCGCGCTTTCGGCGACGATGGCGTTGATCGCCAGCGGCGCGTAACTCGGCTCGCTCTTGCGCGACAGCACGCGCACGCGGCGGATCACTTCGCTGGCGCGGGTGGCGTCTTCCAGCATGCCGACCACCGAGGCGCGCACTTCCTGGAGTTCCGGCTGGGGCCGGTCGATCCAGCGCAGGCAGGCTTCGCCGTTGGCGTTGATGGCCGCCAGTGGTTGATTGACTTCATGCGCGATCGAGGCCGCCAGTTCGCCCAGCATGGTGACGCGCGTGACATGGGTCAATTGCGCTTGCGCGCGACTCAGCGCCTCCTCGCGCAACAGCAGGCGGCTGGTGGCGGCCTGGCCTTTGAGCGCCAGGAAAGTGGTGACGGCGATGGCGACGATGCTCACCAGCATGCGGGCGAAGGAGCCGCCGACAATCGCGAAGCCGTAGGAAATGACATAGGCCGCCACCGTCAGCAACATGCACCCGGCCATCACCACCAGCGTACCGCGGCGCGGCCAGGCGGTCACGGCGATCAGCATGACGGCGACGTACAGCACGGCAATGGCAATATCGAGCGGCGTCAGCGCGTCGACCAGGAAGATCGCCAGCGCGAGCACACCGGCCATCAGCTGCAGCAGCGACATACGTTCCGGTTCCGACATGGAGGAGACTCTCTGGGATTTATTGTTGTCTGCACGCTTGCGAAGCTGGCGCTGCTCTTGGGAAACACGAGTCAGGAGTCCGCCGGCGGTCAGTGTTGCGGGCCAGTATAAAGCAAGCAATTCGCCGGCGATAGACGACTTAAACCAAAGTATAGGTAGCCGGAATCCGGATTGGATCGGGAGGCATGTTTGTGATTCTGTGACGCCGTGACCGGCAGGCGACGGTCAGGATGGATGATGCGGCCGGCGCGCGCTGATGTCTACCCATCACGCGCGCCACAGCCGCTGGTGTTGCCTTTGCCGGTTTCGCATCACGTACCGCGAAGCCGGAGTCTTCCGTTACTGATCAGTCATCAGGCGCCGGCGTACGTGGCGTCGTCATGCATGTTCTGCGCGTGCTGCAAATCCTGGCGCACGTCCTGGCGGCTCAGATGCGATGACGCTTGCGTGGTGGCGGGATAGTTGTCGCCGTCCGCAATCTGGCCTTGCTGCTCGGCCTGGATCAGTTCCTGTTTGACCTGGGCGCGGCTGACGCTGGAAACGAAGGGCTGGTCGACCGGATAAGGGGCTTCGGCGTAGGCGCCGGCAGCGGTAGTGAGGGCCAGGGCGGCGAAGGCGAGGGATAATTTACGCATGGTGTGTTCTCCAAAAAGTCAGGCGACGACCGCAGTCAGCCATGCAGACTGCAGGGCTAGAGGGGGTAATGTGAAGGGGGGCCGCGGTCATCGTGGAACACATTCTGCGCCGCGCTGTCGGACAGAAGCATGACGAACATATGACAATCCGGTCATGCGGGCGTCAGGTTTTTCTCAGCATGTGTTCAGCTTGGGGATGCCGTCCGGAATCATGCGATCCGCCGCAGCCGCCCACGCGGCGCATGGTGTCCGCGACACGGCGGTGTACCATGGCCCGACGGTGTTGCAAGCAAAAAGTGTCAGCCTCGGAGGGCCGGCATCCAAAAAGGGGGAGTCAACGATGATGGAATTGTTTTATCAGATCAAGCGATCTCATAGGCGCGTTCAAACGGCCTTGCTGCCGTTCTTGTTGGTTGCCGCCGCGTTTGCGGCGCCTTCTGCACGCGCCGCCGAACCGAGTTGCGATTGCCAGCAGAGCGTGGGCACGTGCTCCGCTTCAATTGCGGTCAAGCCGGTGGAGGCGACCACCCTCGGTTCGTATGCGTCGGAGTTGCGCTTTACCTCGTCCGCACCGGCTTGTTCGAAGGTCAACTATTACGTCGACGGCACGCCGTATTTCAACGTGCTGGTCAACGGCAATACCGGCGTCGACACCATCTGGGGCCAGAAGCAGATCAGCCGCGCCAACATCACCGAGATCACTTGCCAGGTATGCAAGCAGGTCGCGATGACGCCCGTGCCGGTGGAAAAGAAGCCCGAGAACCCCGAACTCAAGCCGACGCAGTTTGACGGCCAGTGGGCCGGCGCCGGCAACAATTCATTCGGCTCGGCGCAGCGCTGGACGCTCAGCTTTGCCACCACCGCGGCGGGCAAGGCCGCCATCACCGGCACCATGGAAGGCAACTTCCCGACCGTGCCGATCAGCGCCAGCGGCACCGTCAGCGGCAGCACGCTGAGCTGGCTCGACCAGCAGACCACGTGTACTGCCAAGCTGCTGACCGACGTCTCGCTGGCGTTCGAATGCCACGGCCAGGGATCGGTGCAGATGGTGATGCGGCGGCAGTGAATCGCATGAACGAGCAGGGCGGTCGCGTCCGCACATTTTTCTTCATCGCGGTGTGCCTCCTGCTCAGCGTGCTGACCACGCTGGCCGGCGTGTGGGCCGGCTTCGCCTTGTGGTATCAGTTGCAGGCGCCGGCGCAGATCCGGACGGTCGCGGTCGTCGTTCTGGTGTTGGCGGTGCTGGCTGCGCTCAATGGTTTGTGGCGGCGACGCTGGCGGCCGCTGCTCGGCTTTGCCGTGCTGTTCGCGGGCATGCTGGGCTGGTGGAGCACGCTCAAGCCCTCGCATGAGCGCGTCTGGGCCGACGACGTTGCGCGCCTTTTGCACATCGACATCGACGGCAACCACGCGCGCCTGACCAACGTGCGCAACTTCGACTGGCGCAGCGAGACCGATTACACCGTGCGCTGGGAAACCCGCGACTACGATCTCAACCGCCTGGTCACGGCCGATCTGGTGCTGTCGTACTGGATGGGACCGGCGATTGCGCACACGCTGGTGTCGTTCGGTTTCGACGACGGCCGCTACCTGACGTTTTCGGTGGAGATCCGCAAGGAAAAGGGCGAGAGTTTTTCGGCGCTGGGTGGCTTCTTCCGCAAATTCGAGACGGTGCTGGTGGCCAGCGACGAGCGCGACATCGTGCGCGTGCGCAGCAATGTACGCGGCGAGGATGTGTATTTCTATCGCCTGCAGGTCGAGCCGGCCACCTTGCGCAAGCTGTTCGTCGGCTATGCCGGTGAAGCCGCCAAGCTCGAACGCGAGCCGGCCTTCTACAACACCCTGACCAGCAATTGCACGACCATCGTGTTCGATCTGGCGCGCGCCATCAATCCGCAATTGCCGTTCGACTATCGCCTGCTGGCTTCAGGCTACCTGGCGGAATACGCCCATGACGTCGGCGGTCTGGCGCCGGGATTCGACTACGCCACGCTGCATGCGCGCGGCCGCATTACCGAGCGTGCGCTGGCGGCAGGGAACGATGCGCGCTTTTCGGAATTGATCCGCGTCGGCATTCCAGGCGTCCCATCCGTAAAAAAATAACTCAGCGCGCCGGCCAGCGTGCCGCGCTGCCCACCGCCGCCGGCATCGCCTCGCGCATGGTGTCGATGAAGTAGCGCAGCCGCGCCGGATAGAAGCGCGCATACGGATAGATGATCGAGACCGGCAGCGGCGCCGCTTCCCACTCGGGCAAGAGCGGCACCAGCCGGCCGTGCTCCATGTGCTCCGCCAGCAGCCAGGCCGAGCCGAGCAGCAGCCCCACGCCTTCGACCGCCGCGTTGGTCAGCGCATACAGGCTGTCGGAACTGAGGCGCGGCTGGAACGCCACCTCGGCGACTTCGCCGGTGACGGTATTTTTCAGCGTGACGTCGCGCCGGTAGAACTGCGGGATCGCCAGCCACGGCATCGCCGCCAGGTCGCGCGGGTGAGCCGGCGCCGGATACTGCGCCAGCAGCGCCGGCGCGATCGCCATCATGCGCGGCACCTCGGCCAGCCGGATTGCCACCACCGAAGGATCGCTGACTTCGCCGACCTGAATCGCGCAGTCAATGCCGTGCGCGATGAAATCGGCGACGCGGTCGTACAGCAGCCATTCCACCGTGATGCCGGGGTGGCGCCGCATGAATTCGGCCAGCGGCGCGATCAGCTGCCGTTGCCCGAAGGCGTTGGGCACCACTACGCGCAGCGAACCCTCGGCCTCGACGCCGGCGCCGCGCACGTCGAACTGGAAGGATTCCCAACCGGCCAGCAGGTCGAGCGCGCGCTCATAGCAACGCTCGCCGTCCTCGGTCAGCTTCATGGCATGGGTGGAGCGTTGCAACAGACGCACCCCCAGCGAGCGCTCCAGCAGCTGCAGGCGGCGGCTGATGGTCGGCTGCGTGGTGCCGAGCTGGCTCGCAGCGGCCGACAGGCTGCCGGCCTGGACGATGCGCACGAAGGTCTGGATCAGCTCGATGCGGTCGGCGGTGCTGGAAGACGGCGGAAGGGCGGCCGAAGCCGAAAGGGTCGCTTTGCTCATACGTAGAGCGTATAACAATTCTGCATGCGATGCCACTACCGCAGCGCAGCAATGGCGCGCAAACTCCACTCCGTCAAACCAATAAAGGGGTAGCCATCATGTCTTCCATTCAGAACACGCATACAAGTCACAGCGCGACGGCCGTGCCCGCCGCGCCTGTCAACCAGCTGCCGGCCTCGCTGATGCTGCTGTTGTCGTCCGGCGCCGGCCTGGCCGTGGCCTCGCTGTATTACTCGCAGCCCATGCTGGGCATCCTCGGCGCCGACATCGGCGCCTCCGACCGCGCCATCGGCATGGTGCCGATGCTGACCCAGCTCGGTTACGCGCTCGGCATCCTGCTGCTGGCCCCGCTGGGCGACCGCTACGATCGCCGCCGCATCATCCTGATCAAGGCCGCCGTGTTGACCGGCGCCTTGCTGCTGGCCGGCGCATCCTCGGGTATCGCGGTGCTGCTGGTCGCCAGCCTGGCGATCGGCTTGTCGGCCACGCTGGCGCAGGACATCGTCCCGGCCGCCGCCACGCTGGCTTCGGAGCAACATCGCGGCAAGGTGGTCGGCACCGTGATGACCGGTTTGCTGCTCGGCATCCTGCTGTCGCGCGTGCTGAGCGGCTTCGTCGCCGAGCATTTCGGCTGGCGCAGCATGTTCGTGGCCGCCTCGGTCAGCATCGCCCTGATCGGCGTCGCCGCATGGCGCGGCCTGCCGCGCTTCAAGGCCACCACGCACCTGTCGTACGGCGCCTTGCTGGGCTCGCTCGGCAAGCTGGTGCAAAAGCATCCGGCGCTGCGTCGTGCCGCACTGGCGCAGGGTTTGCTGTCGGTCGGCTTCAGCGCCTTCTGGTCGACGCTGGCGGTGATGCTGCATGCCGCGCCATTCCATCTGGGCAGCGCCGCCGCCGGCGCCTTCGGCCTGGCAGGCGCGGCCGGTGCGCTGGCTGCACCGCTGGCCGGCCGCATCTCGGACAAGAAAGGTCCTGAGCTGGTGACCCGCCTTGGCATCGGCCTGGCGATCCTGTCCTTCGTGGCGATGGCGTTCGGACCGGCCTTCTCGACCAGCGGTCAGTTGTGGTTGCTGGCGCTGGCGGCAATCGGCTTCGACCTTGGCGTGCAGGCCACCCTGGTGGCGCATCAGACCATCGTCTACAGCATCGAACCGGGCGCCCGCAGCCGTCTTAACGCCGTGTTGTTTGTCGGCATGTTCGTCGGCATGGCGGCCGGTGCGGCGCTGGGCAGCCTGCTGCTGGCGCAATGGGGCTGGATCGGCGTGGTCGGTCTGGCAACGGTGGCCTCGCTGGGCGCCTTGCTGGTGCGCATGCTGCCGGGCAAGAATCGCGACCGTTGAGCGGTTCCATACAGTGGTGAAGCAAGCGCGGCCTTCGGGCCGCGCTTGCGTTTACAACAAAAAACGCCGCTCCGGGCTTGAAGAACCGCGGGCCAGCCTGAAATAAACGGAGCCCCGTTGTAAGATAGGCGGTTGCGCCAAATTACGGCGCCAGGCAATTACATAGGTTCATCATGTCGTCACCAGAAAACATCGAAACAGACGTCGTCATTCCGGAAGAAAACCTGGAATTCGTCAGCTCCTGCGCATTACCGATGCCGTGGGCCACTTTCCAACTGCACGCCTTCGTCGACCACGTTTCCGGCAAGGAACACCTGGCCCTGGTGCTGGGCGACGTCGGCAACGGCGAACCGGTGCTGGCGCGCGTGCATTCCGAATGCCTGACCGGCGACGCCTTGTTCAGCCAGCGCTGCGATTGCGGCGCGCAACTCGAAGCCGCCCTGCGCCGCATCGCCAGGGAAAAGCGCGGCGTGGTGTTTTACCTGCGCCAGGAAGGCCGCGGAATCGGCCTGCTCAACAAGGTGCGCGCCTACCATCTGCAGGACGGCGGCGCCGACACGGTCGAAGCCAACCTGCAGCTGGGCTTCCCGGCCGACATGCGGCGCTACACCATGGTGGTGCCGATGGCCGAACATCTCGGCATCAAGGGCCTGCGCCTGATGACCAACAACCCGCGCAAGGTCAACGCCCTGGTGGAAAACGGCATCGAGGTGCTGGAACGCGTGCCGCTGGTGGAAAACCGCAATCCGTTCAACATCCGCTACCTGCGCACCAAGGCCACCAAGCTGGGCCATTTGCTGCCGTCGCACGACAATGACTGAAGCGGACCCGCGCATGACACAAACGACCCAAGACACGCCCGCACTGATCCCGATTTCGCTGCTGACCGGTTTTCTCGGCAGCGGCAAGACCACGCTGCTGAACTATCTCGTGGCCCAGCCCGAGTTGAAGGACACGCTGGTCATCATCAACGAGTTCGGCGAAATCGGCCTCGACCATTTGCTGGTGGCGCACAGCCAGGATGAAGTCGTGGTCGAGATGAGCAGCGGTTGCCTGTGCTGCACCATCCGCGGCGACCTCAAGAAAACCCTCAAGGACATCACCTGGCGTTTTGCCGAAGGCGGCAAGCGCAAGTTCAACCGCGTCATCATCGAAACCACCGGACTGGCGTCGCCGATCCCGATTTTGCACACCTTGATGACCGACAATTTCATTGCGTCGAAATACCGGCTCGATGGCGTCATCACCACCGTCGATGCGGTCAACGGCGACGCCACGCTGGACAACCATATTGAAGCGGTGCAACAGGCTGCCGTTGCCGACCGCTTGCTGCTGACCAAGAGCGATTTGGCCAATGCGGCCGCGCTGCAAGATCTGCAGGCGCGCCTGAAGCAGATCAATCCCGGAGCGCAACAAATCCTGTCGCAGCAAGGCCAGGTGGCGCCGCAGCAACTGCTCGACGCCGGCCTGTTCCGCGCCGCCGACAAGACCCCCGACGTCGAACGCTGGCTCAGCGAAGAAGCGTACGAGCCGCCGCATGCGCACGACCACGATCATGCGCACGGCCATCATCACCATGGCCACGACCACGGTCACGACATCAACCGCCACGACGATCACATCCGCGCCTTCTGCTTCAGTTTCGACCAGCCGATCGCGCCGCATCTGTTCGACGAATGGCTGAGTCTGCTGGTCGGTTTCAAGGGCCAGAACATCCTGCGCATCAAGGGCATCATCAATCTCGAGGGCGAAGACAAGCCGACCGTGATCCATGGCGTGCAGCACATCTTCCACCCGACCGTGACGCTGCCTGCCTGGCCGTCGGAAGACCGCCGCACGCGCATCGTGTTCATCACCAAGGACATCGAGCGCGCCACCATCGAACGTTCCTTCACGGCATTCATGCAGGCGCAGGCGATTGAGCAAGAACAACGGCAGACTAGGGCCTGATAACAACCCTTCGGGAACGGTTGCAGGCGTCGCCTGCCGAAGTTGCAACTCCAAGGTGTTGCAACTTCGGTAGCACCGCTACGACGCGTCGCTGCGCCCAGGCAGTCAACGCCTGCCGCGCGTTCGCATTCGTAAATTGATTGTTAACAGGCCCTAAGGCAAGCACGCTGCGTGGTAAAAATGCCGCAGTTGCAGCATTGCGCCTGTCAGTAAACTTTCCTGCAGGACACAACAGCGCGCCGCATTTTGTGGCGCGTTTTGCATTGCGGCGCGCCCCGTTCTGGTGAGGTGCTGCACCGGCCCGGAGTTTTCTCTGTAGGACAGCCCTGCGCAGTTTTAGTGAAGCCTTCCGGCGCTCCCATCGCGGTAAACTTTCCTTCAATAAAGTTGGAAAAAAATTAATCAATAATGCGTCTGCGCAGAGGGTGGCGCGTTTATGATGGCTTCATACCGGTCACGAAAAATGTCATCCCCGCATGTACAAAGCGATCAAACGCGTAGGAGCCTCGATCTCGGTGTCGCTGACACTGGTCATCGGCTTTGGCGTGACCGCCTTGCTGTTCCTCGCGACATGCAAGCTGGAAGATGATGCCTTCAATCTCGACTTCGAGCGGCGCGCGCTGCTGCGCGTGACCACGCTGCAACGCGGACTGGAAGAAGCGGTACAGGTGCTGACCGTCATCAACCGCCTGTTCGCCACCGTCGACAATCCCACCCGCGAGCAATTCCACACCTTCACCGCGCCGTTGATCGAGAAGTACTCGCACGTGCAGGCGTTCAGCTTCCAGCGCTTCGTCACACGCGGCGAGCGCGCCGGTTTCGAGAACGCCATGCAGGCGCGCTACCCCGGGTTCGGCATCAGCGCGCTGGTGGAAGGCAAGACTGTGCCTTCGCCGATCCGCGAGCGCTACCTGGTGGTCGACTACCTCGAACCGCTGCAAGGCAACCGTCCCGCGCTCGGCCTCGACATGTCGGCCAACGCCACCGTCATGCAGGCGTTGCAGCAAGCCATCGACAGCGGCAAGCCGGTATCGACCGGCGCGTTCCGGCTTGCTCAGGCATCCACCAATGAACGCGGCCTGCTGGTGCTGATGCCGGTGTACCGCGCCGGCATGCCGCTCGACACCCTGGCGCAGCGCCAGGCGGCGGTGATCGGCGACACCACGGCGGTGTTTCATGCACGCGTGTTGCTGCAACGGATTTTCAGCGCGGTCGGCCCGCTGCGACGCGAAGACGTCGACGTCAGCGTCTACATCGGCGAGCACGCCGATCCGGCCGACCTGGTCTACCGCAGCGACAGCACCGCCGCCAAAACATTGCTGCCGTCGTGGCTCGGTTACCGCAAGCCGGTGCGCATCCGCCGCACCTTCAACATCGCCGGCCAGCCCTGGCATCTGGAAGCCAAATCGGCGCCGATCCCGCTGACCGCCAATCATTCCAGCTCGCTGCTGATCCTCGGCGCCGGTACCTTGCTCACGCTGCTGGCGGCGGCCTATTTGTACACGCTGTCGATGCGCTCGCGGCGCATCCAGCGCACCGTCGACGAACGCACCGCCGAGCTGCGCCTGACCAATGTGCTGCTCAAGGAAGACATTCAGGCGCGCCAGCAGGCTGAGCACGCGCTGCAGCTGCGCCAGCGCGCCATCGAAGCGAGCGCCAACGCCATCATCATCATGCAGGCGACTGCGCCCGACTATCCGATCGAATACGTCAATCCGGCGTTCGAGCGCATCACCGGCTACAGCGCCGGCGAAGTGATCGGGCACAGCATCCGCCTGCTGGAAAGCGACAACGCCGATGGCCATGCCCACGGTTTCGAGGAAATCTGGAGCGCCATGCGCGAGCAGCGCGAAGGCAACGTCGTGCTGCGCAACCACAACAAGAGCGGCGCCGAGGTGTGGAATGATCTGTACATCGCGCCGGTGAAGAGCGAGCAGGGCACGGTCACGCATTTCGTCGCGGCGCTGTACGACATCACCTCGATGAAGCGCTATGAGGCGGAGCTGGAATTCCAGGCCAACCGCGACGTGCTGACCGGCCTGGTCAATCGCAACATGCTGCGCAAGGTGCTGGAAGAAGCGATGGCCTACGCCGAGCGCTACCAGCGTTCGCTCTGGGTGGTGTTCGTCGACCTCGACCGTTTCAAGTTCGTCAATGACACGCTCGGCCACAAGGCCGGCGACCTGCTGCTGAAAACCATCGCCGGTCGCCTGCGCGCCGCGGTGCGCGACACCGACACCATCGCGCGGCTGGGCAGCGACGAGTTCGTCATCGTCATGTCCGAATACACCGGCATCGGCCTCGACACGCGCCACCTGCATCGCATCCAGGAGGCCGTGGCGGCGCCGATGACGATCGAGGGCCATACCTTCTTCCCGACCTGCAGCATCGGCGTGGCGGCCTATCCCGATGACGGCCGCGAAGCCGAGGTGCTGGTCAAGCACGCCGACATCGCCATGTACCGCGCCAAGCAAAGCGGCCGCGACAACTATCAGTTCTACACGCCGGCCATGAACGCGCAGGCGCTGGAGCGCTTGCGCATCGAAGGAGATTTGCGCATCGCGCTGGACCGTAATGAATTCCTGCTGCATTACCAGCCCAAGATCAATCTGCGCAGCGGCCGCATCGTCGGCATGGAGGCGCTGATTCGCTGGAACCATCCGGAGCTGGGCATGGTGTCGCCCGCGCGCTTCATCAGCCTGGCCGAAGAGACCGGCCTGATCCTGCCGATCGGCTCATGGGTGATCCGCACCGCCTGCGCACAGGCGCGCGCATGGCAGGAAGCCGGGCTGGGAACTCTGCGCGTCTCGGTCAATCTGTCGGTGCGCCAGTTCGTGCAGAAGGACCTGGTCTCGTCGATCGCCAAGGTGTTGCAGGAGACCGGGCTGGACGCTGACTTCCTTGAACTGGAACTGACCGAGAGCCTGGTGATGACTGACGTCGAACACGCCATCGGCATCCTGCGCGAACTCAAGGACCTCGGCGTGCATCTGTCGATCGACGACTTCGGCACCGGCTATTCAAGCTTGTCTTACCTGAAGAAATTCCCGATCGACGTGCTCAAGATCGACAAGTCCTTCGTGCGCGACATCACGCTCGACGCCGACGATGCGGCGATCACGGTGTCCATCATTTCGCTGGCGCACAGCCTCAAGCTGCACGTGATCGCGGAAGGCGTGGAAACCGAGGAGCAGCTGTCCTACCTGCGCCAGCACGGCTGCGACGAGATGCAGGGTTATCTGTTCAGCCCGCCGGTGCCGGCCGAGCGCTTCGCCGAGCTGTTGCAGGAAAAGAACGACACGCTCGTCACCACGCTGGAGTTCAGCGCGCGCTGAGTCCGGCCATCCGCTTCTTCTTCTTCTTCTTCTTCTTCTTCTTCTTGCCTAGATCTCGACCACCAGTTGCGGATTGAAGGCCGGATTCTCCCACTCAATATCTTCCAATGTCGCCGCCTGCTTCAGGTTGAGCGCATAGCCGCGCGGGTTGGTCACGACGCGGCAGCCTGCCACCGTGTAATCGAAACTGTCATGCACATGGCCGTGCACCCACAGATCCGCCCGCGCCAGCAGCGGCGTCAGATCGCTGATGAAGCCGGGGTTCAGCGCCGAGCCGGCGAAGCGCTCATGGATGGATTGCGGATGCGGACCATGGTGCGTGATCACCACGGTCTTGCCGTCGAAAGGCTGCGCCAGTTGCTGCTCCAGCCAGGTGCGCGAACGCCGGTGCAATTGCAAGGCATCCTGCGGCGTGAACAACGCGCCGCCCGGCATGGTGATCACGCGATGGTCGAACAGGATCTTGCCGGCTTGTTCCATCGCCGCGTCCAGCGTCAGCGATGGCGTCCCTTCTTGTTGCAGGGCATAGTCGGTCCACAGGCAGCAGCCGAGGAAGCGTATGCCGTCTTCGATCACAACCGAATTTTCGAGATGCCGCACGCGCCCGTCCGAGGCTTGCGCGCTGCGGCCGATATCTTCGACCACTTGCGGGTACTGTGCGTCATAGGCCTCGTGGTTGCCGTGCACATACAGCACCGGCACCGGCCAGCCGGCGAAGGCGGCAATCGCTGCATCGCCATTGTGGATGTCGCCGGCGATGATCAGCAGGTCGGCGTCGGTCGGCTCTATGGCGCGATAGCCGGGGAACGACGGCGTCATGCGTTCGAGATGCAGGTCGGAGGCGATCTGGATTTTCATGCGAAAGAAATTCCTCAATGTGCTATCCACGCCAGGATCAGCGAGATCGTGAGCAGCGACGTGGTGGTGGAAATCAGGATGGCGCGTGACATCAATGCCGCTTCGCGCCGGTACAGCTCGGCCAGCATGAACGGGCCGGTGCCGATCGGCATGGCCGACAACAGCAGAGCGGTGTCGGCCCACATCTTCGGCAGCGGCAAAATCCAGTAGGCGAACAATGCCGTGATGGCCGGATGCAGCAGCAACTTGAAGCCGACCAGCAGGCTCACCGAACCGGTCTGCTTATTGTCGATCGGCTGCGCCAGGAACAGGCCCAGCGACACCAGCGCACAGGGACTGGCGGCGGCGCCCAGCAGCTTGAACAATTGCTGCACGCCGGTCGGCAAGACATAACCGCCGGCCGCCACCAGGCTGCCGAGGATCGGCGCGATCAGGATGGGATTGCGGATCAGCGAGTGGCCGGTCTTGAGCAGGCTGCGGCCGATGTGCTTTTCGGCGTGCAGGCAGATTTCCAGCAGCACGATGGCGATGGCGAACAGCAGGCAGGCGGTCATCACCATGGCGATCACGGCCGGCGGCATGCCGTCGCGGCCGAAGGCCAGCAGGCACAGCGGAATGCCGATGAAGCCGACGTTGGCGTACGACGTGCCGAGGCTGTCGATGATGATGTCGCCGGCCGCCGCGCCCTGGCGATACTTGATCCAGGCGGTCAGCACGAACACCACCGCAATGCCGATGGCGAACACGGCGATAAAGCGCAGGTTGCTGAAGTCGGCCGGCGTCAGCCGCGCAATCGAGTCGAACAGCAGCGCCGGCAAGCCCAGGTAGATGACGAAGCGGTTCAGCTCGCTGGCGGCGTTGACGCTGAGGATATTGCGCTTGCGGCACAAATAGCCGAGGAAGATCAGCGCAAAGACCGGGAAGACGACATTGAAGATGGCGAGCATGAAGTGAACGCAGGGCGGCTGGCTGCATGGATGACGGGTGCGGACGATTTTAAAGGGTTTTGCCGCACCCGGTTTTTCCACCGCCGCGCAAGTACCTTGCGAGTACTGCGCGCACTGCATTTCTACAAGCCTGCTTTCAGCTGAGCGCCGCCGTCAGCATGCCCGGGCTGTTATCGGCCGGCTTGTCGTTGATGGCGAAGTGCAGCAGCGCCGCCAGCAAGCCGGCCGCCACCGTCGCGCCCCACACCATCGTGTACGAACCGGTCAGGTCAAACATGTAGCCGCCCAGCCAGGCGCCAAGGAAGGAGCCGATCTGGTGGCTCAGGAAGCACACGCCGAACAGCGTGCCGAGGTGGCGCGTGCCGAACACCTTTGCCACCAGTCCGCTGGTCAGCGGCACCGTGCCCAGCCAGGTCAGGCCCATCACGGCGGCGAACACCATGACCGAGGCGCTGGTCTTGGGCAAGGCCAGGAACGCGGCGATGGCGCCGCTGCGGATCAGGTATAGCCAGCCCAATACATACTGCTGGCGGAAATGTCCGCCCAGCCAGCCGCAACCCCAGCTGCCGGCCATGTTGAACAGGCCGATCAGCGCCAGCGCGGTTGCGCCCAGGCCGAGCGGCATGTGGCACAGCGTCAGGTAGCCGGGCAGGTGGGTGCCGATGAAGGCCAGCTGGAAACCGCAGGTGAAGAAGCCGATGGTCAGCAGGCGATAGCCGCGGTGGCGGCCGGCCAGGGCCAGCACTTCTTTCAGCGATGACGTGGCCGGCTCGGCGGCGGTGTGCGCTGCTGATACAGGCGCACAGGATTTTTTGCGACCCCGGTCCAGGATCACGCCGGCCGGCGCAATCGCCAGCGCGATGGCAGCCAGCACGAACAGCGAGACCGATACGCTTGCGCTTTCGCGCAACGTTTGCGCCAACGGCACCAGCAACACCTGGCCGAGCGAACCGCCGGCGCTGGCGATGCCCATCGCCATGCTGCGCTGCTGCGGCGTGGCGACGCGGCCGACCGAGGCCAGCACCACGCCGAAGCTGGTGCAGCTGATGCCGATGCCGACCAGCAGGCCCAGCCCGATGATCAGCAGCAGGCCGGACGGCGCCACCGCCGCCAGCGCCAGGCCGGCGGCAAAAGTGACGGCGCCGAACGCCACCACCGGCGTGGCGCCGTAACGGTCGGCAGCGGCGCCGGCGAACGGCTGCGCGAAGCCCCACACCAGATTGTGCAGAGCGATGGCGAAGGCGATCACCGTCACCGGCAAGCCGCGATCGTAGGAAAACGGATTGATGTACAGACCGAAGGTCTGGCGCGTGCCCATGACGACGCTGAGCACCAGTGCGGCAGCGATGACGACCCACAGCGCGGGATTGCCGGCGCGGGAAAGGGGAGCCGGGGTTGGCTCGATTGGCCCGATGGATGCTGACATGATGGATGTCTCCGTTGCGATCACAGAACCGCACATTAGCAGCGGCGCAATCCGGCGACAAAGGAAAGGATTTTGACGATGAGTGAGCGGGGCTCACTCATGCCGCGCACCCTCGTTCAGTGAGGTGAATCCGCGTGCGCCGCCCCCTGCGCCTCGGCCAGCAGCCAGCGCCGGAATCCGACCACGTCGGCACGCTCAGGGGCGTCCTCGGCACTGACCAGCCAGTAGGCCGTTTCGGCGTCGACCAGTCCGGTGTGCAGCTCCTTGCTCAGCTCCACCAGAACGCCGCTGGCGAGATCGCGGTCGACCAGCGGACGCCGGCCGAGCGCCACGCCGAGGCCGCTGATGGCCGCTTCGAAAGCCAGCTGGATGGTGTCGAGATGCAAGCCGCGAAGGGCGTCGACGCCGCCGGCGCCGGTAGGTGTGCCGGTGCGGGCGAGCCAGGTTTGCCAGTCTTCGCTGGCCTGGGTGACGTGGATCAGCGTGGCGCGGCGCAGGTCGATTTTGCCGTCGTGTCCGCGCAGGCTGTCGCGACAAGCAGGACTGCAGACCGGCACCAACTGCTCGCCGAACAGTTTGCGCCATGCCGGATCGGCGACCGGCGCGCGGCTCATGCGGATGGCGAAATCGAAGCCGTCGGTCGGCAGATTGACCTGGCGCGGCGAGGTGTCGACGGTGACGTTGGTGTCCGGCCACAGCGTGCGGAAGTCCTGCAGGCGCGGCAGCAGCCAGCGCGACGCCAGCGTCGGCGCGCAGCTCACCGAGATGCTGCGGCCGTGGCGGTCGGGCAGGCGTTGGGTGCCGGTGGCGATCAGCTCGAAGGCCTTGGAGATGTAGCGCAGGTAATCGGCGCCGGCCGGGGTCAGCGTCAGGCGGCGCGGCGCGCGGATGAATAATTCCACGCCCAGGGTTTGTTCGAGGCTGACGATGCCGTGGCTGACGGCGCTGGGAGTGACGTTGAGTTCGGCGGCGGCGAGCTTGAAACTCTGGTGGCGGCCGGCGGCTTCAAAGAAGCGCAGGGAAGAAAGCGGTGGCAGGCGAAGCGGCATGACAGGTGTCCCCAACGGCGGTCTGGCGGAGGCGAAGGTGATAGACCCGGCCGGCGCCTGCCGCAACGTGATGGAGGGACAGCGTATCATATTGCTGCTGCGGCCGATGGCCGCTCCCGAACCGTGAATGCCTGCATGACTCCAGTCGCTTTTCCCTCCGCCGGTTTTACCGATGACGCTTTGCGTGGGCATTGGTGCGGGCATGCGATTTATACAATTTTGCAGACCGGTTACAGCAATGCTTTCCTGCAAGCCTGGGCGGCGTTGCGCGAGCAGGCCGGCCGTGCCGATGGCGCTGATGCTCCGCAGCGGCTGCACTATGTGCTGATCGATGCTGCACCGCCGACGGCGCAGCAATTGCGTGTGATGGCGCCGACCAATGCACTGGCCGACCAACTGGCCAACGCCTGGCCGCCGTTGACGCCCGGCTATCACCGGTTGTTGCTGGAGCAGGGCCGCGTGGTGCTGACCCTGATTATTGGTGACATCGCTGCGAGCCTGGCGCAGCTCGATGCACGGGTTGATCTGTTCCTGTTGCATGACGATGCCATGTGGACCGCGCCGCAGTTGAAACGACTGGCGCGACTGGCTACGCCGCGCGCGCAATTGCGCGTGGGCGCGTGGCATGCGACATCCATCGAGTTGGTTGCCGCAGGTTTCACGGCCGATGAAGACGACAAGTCGGTCGCGCATTTCACCCCACGCTGGAAGGTAACCGAGCGCGCCGTTCCGCAAGACCGCCACGCGCTCGTGATCGGCGCCGGCCTGGCCGGCAGCGCCGCCTGCGAAGCGCTCGCCGCACGCGGCTGGCAGATCACGCTGATCGAGCGGCATGCGCACGCTGCGCAGGAAGCTTCCGGCAATCTGGCCGGCGTCGCCATGCCGGCAATTTCACGTGACGACAATCCGACCGCGCGCCTGACGCGAGCAGCCTTCCTGTTTGCGCAGCAAGCATGGGCACGCGCCGGCGTGTTTGACGGTGAGCAAAACAACGGCAAAGCCTGCGGCGTGCTGCAGGTGGCGCGCGACGCCGAACAGGCCGAGGCATTCGTGCAGGCGGCGCGACACTGGAATTATCCGCATGACTACGCGCAGTGGTTATCGGCAGAGGAAGCAAGCTTGCGACTCGGCATGCCGACCGGCAGCGGCTGGTTCTTTCCACGCGGCGGCTGGCTGCGTCCGGCGGCGGTGTGCGACGCCATGCTGCGTGCCTGCGGTGATCGCCTGCAACGTCGCTTCGGAAAAGAAGTAAATTCTTTGCGCCGCGTTGAGGGGCAATGGCAGGCGCTCGACGCCGACGGCAAGATTATCGCCGCCGCGCCGGTGGTCATCCTCGCCAACGGCATGCAGTCGACCGGACTGGCTCAGGCGGCCGCGTTGCCGTTGCACACGATACGCGGACAGGTCAGTCATTTGCCGGCGGCGTCGTTGCCGGACTTGCCGTTCGTGCTGTGCGGCGACGGTTACCTGACCGGCGCAGTCAATGGGTTGATCAGCGTCGGTGCAAGTTATGATCGCGACGATCACGATACGGCCTTGCGCGCCGACAGCCACGCCGGCAATCTCGACAAGTTGCGGGAATTGCTGCCGGGTGTGTCGCCTGAGATCGACCCGGATACCTTGCCGGGACGCGTCGGTTTCCGCTGCGTCTCGGCCGACCGGTTGCCGCTCGTGGGCGCCTTGCCCGATCAGGAAAAACTCGCAGCGGGCGGCGAAGTCCAGCTGCGCGATGCCCCGCGCTGGCCGCAGCTGTACGGCTTGCTGGCTTACGCCTCGCGCGGACTGATCTGGGCGCCGCTGGCGGCAGAGATCGTGGCCTGCGCGCTGGAGGACGAACCGGCGCCGCTCGGCAAGGACTTGCTGGCCTTGCTGGATCCGGCGCGATTTGCGCTCAAGGCGCACAGGAAGAATTAAGCACAGGAAAATCCAAGTACAGGGAGAGCCGCATCATGTTGGCAGACGCGCAATTCGACATCACTTCCGTGGCCGCGCTGGAGGCGCTGTTCGGCCAGCCGGCCCAGGCTTCGCTGGCCAAGGAACTGGACCACATCAATGACCACTACCGCCGCTGGATCGCAGCCTCGCCGTTCCTGGCGCTGGCGACGGTGGGCGAGGGCGGCCTCGATTGTTCGCCGCGCGGCGATCCGCGCGGTTTCGTCGACGTGGTTGATGCGCATACGGTGGTGATTCCGGACCGGCGCGGCAACAACCGCATCGACAGCCTGCGCAACCTGGTGGCCGATCCGCGTGTGGCGCTGCTGTTCCTGATTCCGGGCCAGGGCGAGACGCTGCGCATCAACGGCCGCGCCCGCATCAGCAGCGATCCGGCCCTGCTGGCGCGCTATGCGGTGGACGGCAAAGCGCCGCGCGTGGCGCTGGTGGTGGCGGTGGAAACGGTGTTCTTCCAATGCTCGCGGGCGGTGGTGCGCGCGGGTTTGTGGGATGCCGCGCGCCACGTCGAAAAGGGCAGCCTGCCGACGCCGGGGCAGATCCTCGAACAGGCCAGCCGCGCCGCCATTGATGGCGCCGCTTATGACAGTGCGTTGCCGGAGCGGGTGCGCACGACCTTGTATTGATCTTCTGAAATACGTCCTGAAGAATAAAAAAAGGCCTGCAGTAAAAGCAGGCCTTTCTTCTTTCTTCATGGGTGATGCCGACTCAACGACCCCAGCCGCCGCGGTTGAAGCGCCAGCCGTCCGGTTCCTGGTGCCAGCCCGGCGGCGCGTAATGGCGACCGCGACGTACGCGTTCCCAATGACCGCCGACCCAGACGTGGCGATGGCCGTTCCAGGCCCAGTAGCCCGGCGCCCAGACGTAGCCGCGGCGCGGCGGCGGCATGCGTTCATAGCGCGGCGGTGGCGGCGGCGTGCCGATGCGAATGTCGACCGAGGTGCGTGCCTGCGCTTGCGCGACCGGCGCCACCAGGACCGATGAGGCTGCGCCGGCGGCGATGACGACGGCGAGGATGATGTTCTTGTAACGCATGATGTGCTCCCTTGTGAAGCGACGTGTGCAAGCATGTCGCGATGGCTTCAATGTAGATCAGGGTGCGCGCGGCAACTGTAATTTTGTGTTTCGCCGCAGGCGCGAAACCGCAAAACGGAAACGCCTCGAAACAAATTCGCCTTCAGCCGTCTGTCAGATATAAGCAACTGTCGCAGGTCGTTACGGCGTTTCGGAAGCCGTGCGCCTTGTCCATAGCCGAGTGCGTGTGCGACGATAGATGCATCTGATCCAGGGAGGGAACATGAACAAGTCATCGGCAAAAAAGCCGCTCACCGGCCTGCTGCGCGTACGCGACGGACATGAGGCGCGCGTCTCCTTCGTGGAATTGTTCTTCGACCTGATCTACGTCTTCGCGGTGACCCAGCTGTCGCACCGGCTGCTGGAAAACCTCACCCTCGCCGGCGCCGTCGAGACGCTGGTGCTGTGGTTCGCGGTGTGGCTGGCGTGGCAATACACTTCCTGGGTCACCAACTGGTTCGATCCCGAAACGCTGCAGATCCGCGTGCTGCTGTTCGCCATCATGCTGGTCGGCCTGCTGATGGCGGCGGCGATTCCCGAAGCCTTCGCCGGGCGCGGCCTGGTGTTCGCCATTGCTTATGCTGCAATCCAGGTCGGGCGCACGCTGTTCGTGCTGTGCTGCCTCGGCAAGGATCACGCGTTGACGCCGAATTTCCGCCGCATGTTCGGCTGGCTGTTCATCTCGGCGGCGTTCTGGATCGCCGGCGGCCTGTCGCAGGAACACCGGCTGGCGCTGTGGATCGTTGCCGTGGCCTGTGAATACTTCTCGCCGATGATCGGCTTCGCGCTGCCCGGACTGGGCCGTTCGGACACGCGTGAATGGACCATTGAAGGCGGCCACCTGGCCGAGCGTTGCCAGCTGTTCGTCATCGTCGCGCTGGGCGAAGCGCTGCTGGTCACCGGCGCCACCGTGGCGCATGCGGCGCAGTGGGAGGCGCCTGTGATGGTGGCGTTCGTGGTGACCTTCGCGAGTGCGCTGGCGATGTGGTGGCTGTACTTCGACACCAGCAGCAAGGACGGCAGCGACGCCATCGTGCATTCCAGTGATCCGGGCCGCATCGGCGCGTATTTCCACTACGTCCACGTGATCATCGTGGCCGGCGTGATCGTCTCGGCGGTCGGCGCCGAACTGGTGATCGCGCATCCCGACCAGCGCATCGCACCGACTTCGCTGCTGGTGCTGATCGCCGGACCGGCGCTGTACCTGCTGGGCAACGCGGTCTACAAGAAAGTGGTGTATCGCCGCCTGCCGCTGTCGCATCTGGCCGGGATGGTGCTGCTGGCCTTGCTGGCGGCATTCGGCTTCGTGACCGACCTGCTGATGGTGGGCGGCCTGGCGGCGGCGATCCTGATCCTGACCGCCGCCTGGGAAAGTTGCTCACGCCGCAAGACGGCGCTGGCATATCAGGACGAGCACGCCTCTCAATGGTGATGTGGTGATCTGCTGATTCGCCGGAATTAGACACCGCTGAACCAGTTGTAGCCTTGGTCTTCCCAGTAGCCGCCCGGATTCTGATTGGTCACGTAGAGGGCGACGACGTGCTTCGGGTTCTTGAAGCCGAGCTTGGTCGGCACCCGCACCTTGAGTGGAAATCCGTAGGACGTGGGCAGCGCTTCGTTGCCGAAGTCGAGCGCCAGTATCGTCTGCGGATGCAGGGCGGTCGGCATGTCCAGGCTTGAGTAATAGCGGTCTGCGCATTTGAAGCCGACGTACTTCGCCGTCATGTCGGCGCCGATGGCCTGCAGGAAGGTCCGCAGTGGTATGCCCGACCACTGGCCGATGGCGCTCCAGCCCTCGATGCAGATGTGGCGGGTGATCTGGGCCGCCTGCGGCAGCGTGCGCAGACGTTCCATGGTCCATGGCTGCTTGTCGCTCACCATGCCCGAGACCTCGAGGCGCCAGTCGGCGACGTCGATGTCGGGCGCGTTGACCTCGTCATAGAAAGCATTGAAGGGGAAGGGATTGGTGATCTGGCTTGCGGCGTACGTCGGCGCCAGCTTGTCGCCGCGGAAGAGTGCGGCCTGCACCCGGTCGTTCCAGCGCGACATGGCCCACAAGACCTTGTCCACCTGGTCGTTGTCCTGCAGATCGCAGCCGGACAGCATCGACAGCGCGCCCACCGACAACGAGGCCCGCAGGGACGATCGCAAAAACAAACGCCGTTCGAGTTTTACCAGCGCGGTACGGTGGTCCGCCAGGCGGATGCCGTCAGGCTTGCGCGGCGGTTTGTCATCCTGTCGGCTCATGGCAGATTCTCCGCGTGCCCGTTGACACGTCCCCGCCCGGTGATCATGGGCAGCAGGGTTTTGGGGACCAGCGCCACCAGCAGCAAATGAATCACGACGAACGCCGCGATGCCTGCCATGGCGGCAAAATGCACCTTGCGTGCGAAGTCGAAACCACCGAGCAAGTCGCACAAGGTATCCAGTTGCACCGGCTTCCAGATGGACAGTCCCGATAGCACGGCCAGCAGGCCCAGCGCGATCACGCCCCAATACAGCAACTTCTGGACGGCGTTATAGACGCCCGGCCGGTGCGGCAATTTGAAGCGCAGCGCCTGGCGTGCATCGCCGACCACGTCGCGCGCATGCAGCGGCAGCAAATGCCTGCGGAAGTGCCCGCTGGCCACGCCATAGACGACATAGAACACGCCGTTGGCGAACAGCAGCCACATCGCCGCGAAATGCCAGGCAATCGCACCGCCCAGCCAGCCGCCCAGGGTGGCCCACAGTGGAAACTTGAAACCGAAGAGCGGCGAGGCGTTATAGATGGCCCAGCCGCTCATCAGCATGCAGCCGATGGCAAAGGCGTTGAGCCAGTGCGCGATGCGCACGGCCAGCGGGTGAAGCAGCACGTTCTTGCGCATCGGAGACCTTCTTACATTGGCGGCGCGACGCCGTTCTTGCCGGCGCTGATCGATGCGGCGGTCAGGCTGCCGTCCGGATTCTTGCGCGCGCGCACGACCACCTTGGCGCCCACCACCAGCAGGGAGCGGTCGCCGGCTTCGATGTTGACGATAGGCACGTCTTCAGGAACGATGATTTTCTTTTCGCCGCCCTTGTACTTGAGCGTGAGCGTGCGGCCGTTGCTGGCGACCACATCGCCGACGGTGCCGTTGGTCATGGTGCTGTTGGGCGCCAGGTCGAACGGACGATGGCCGTCGCCGGTGCCGGCCAGGGCCGGCGGGAACACGTGCACTTCCAGCGCCTTTTGCGAACCGTCCGGCTGCGGAATGGCGGCCGCGCCGATGTAGCTGCCGGGCTTGATGTCGTTGATGTTGGCCAAGGAAATCGCCGCGACGCGGGTGTCCTTGTCGAGCTTGACCGCCTGTTCGGCGCCGCGATTGGTCTTGACGACCAGGTTGTCGCCGCTGACCGAGATAATCGCACCGCGCACGCCGGTCGGCGCCGGCGTCTGTGCGAAGACGGCGGGGGCGATGAAACCAGCTGCAAGGATGGAGACTGCCGCGCCGCGAAGACGCTTCTGGAGGGAGGCATTCATAGGTGGGAGTGGGACCGGTGGGTTGAGATAAGGTCATGGTAGGCAAGCTGGCTGCCAATCTGATGACATTTGCATGACAAAAATGTCAGATTGCGGCGATCCCATGGCGCCGCGCGATGCCGGCAGGGCAAGGGTGGATGGGGCCCTTGGAGTAAAATGCCGGCTGCTGCAAAAAAAGCCTGAAGCGACGGCCATGCAGCGTTTCTCAACTGAAAGACTGCACATGCTGCGAATAAGCGAAATACAACTCCCCCTCGACCATCCCGAAGCCGACCTGCGCGCCGCCATCCTCGCGCGCCTCGGCGTGCCCGACGCGGACCTGTTGAGCGTGAGCCTGTTTCGCCGCAGCTATGATGCCCGCAAGAAATCCGCCGTCACCCTGAATTACACCGTCGACGTCGAAGTGCGCGACGAAGCGGCCGTGCTGCAAAAGCAAAGCCTCAAGGACAAGTCGCCGATCGTGCCGACGCCCGACACCAACTACCATTTCGTCGCGAAAGCACCGGCCGGACTGAGCAAGCGCCCGATCGTCATCGGCACCGGCCCGTGCGGGATTTTCGCCGGCCTGATCCTGGCCGAGATGGGCTTCAACCCGCTGATCCTGGAACGCGGCAAGACCGTGCGCGAACGCACCAAGGACACCTGGGGCCTATGGCGCCAGCGCGAACTGAAGCCGGAATCGAATGTGCAATACGGCGAAGGCGGCGCCGGCACCTTCTCTGACGGCAAGCTCTACAGCCAGGTCAAGGACCCCAAACATTACGGCCGCAAGGTGCTGACCGAGTTCGTCGCCGCCGACGCGCCGCCGGAAATCATGTACGTCAGCAAGCCGCACATCGGCACTTTCCGCCTGGTGAAGATGGTGCAGCTGATGCGCGAAAAGATCGTGTCGCTGGGCGGCGAATTCCGCTTCGAGCAAAAGGTCGACGACCTCGTCATCGAAGACGGCCAGGTGCGCGGCGTGACGCTGGCAAGCGGTGAACACATCGAAGCCGACCACGTCGTGCTGGCGATCGGCCACAGCGCGCGCGACACCTTCCAGATGCTGTACGACCGCGGCGTCTACATGGAAGCCAAGCCGTTCTCGGTCGGCTTCCGTGCCGAACATCCGCAGTCGCTGATCGACAAGTGCCGCTTCGGGCCCAGCGCCGGCCATCCGATTCTCGGCGCGGCCGACTACAAGCTCGTGCATCACGCCTCCAACGGCCGGTCGGTCTACAGCTTCTGCATGTGCCCGGGCGGCACCGTGGTGGCGGCGAGTTCGGAACCGGAGCGCGTGGTCACCAATGGCATGAGCCAATACTCACGCAATGAGCGCAACGCCAACAGCGGCATCGTGGTCGGCATTTCACCGGCCGACTATCCCGGCCATCCGCTGGCCGGCATCGAATTCCAGCGCAAATGGGAGTCGCGCGCCTATGAACTGGGCGGCCGCAACTACGACGCGCCCGGCCAGCTGGTCGGCGACTTCCTGGCGAAGAAACCATCCACCCAGCTCGGCAGCGTGACGCCGTCGTACAAGCCGGGCGTGCTGCTGGGTGAGCTCGATCAGTCGCTGCCCGACTACGCCATCGACGCCATCCGCGAAGCGCTGCCGTTCTTCGACAAGCAGATCCGCGGCTATGCGATGCACGATGCGATGCTGACCGGAGTCGAGACGCGCACCTCTTCGCCGGTGCGCATCCGCCGCAACGACGACACGCTGCAAAGCCTCAACACCAAGGGTCTGTATCCGGCCGGCGAAGGCGCCGGTTATGCGGGCGGAATCATGTCGGCCTCCATCGACGGCATCAAGGTGGCCGAAGCGGTGGCGCTGGCGATTGTGGGGAAGGTGGGCGCGTAATCTCGCAATGAGATTACGCCGGGGCCTTGCCTAAGTCAGTGCAGCGCCGATTGCAGAATTGATTGCAGACTCGCGTCGAGTTCATCGACGGAGACATAACCCGGACTGAGGTTCATCAGCTCGCCGTCCTTTTCCAGGAACAGCGTCGGGAAACTCTGCACGCCCAGCGCACGGGCCTGGCGGAAATCGCTGCGCGCAGCGGCGATGGTGCTTTCCTCCGACCACACGCGATAAAACGTCCCGGCATCGATCGCATGGCCGTCGAGCGCCAGCGCATCCGTGGCCAGCCGGCTCAGGATCGGGCCGTCGGTGGTGTCCACCGCTTCCACATAAAAGCCATGTTGCAGCGCCCGGAACACCGCCAGCAGATCAGCCTCGGGCGCAAGGATGCGGGCGGCAACCACGGCGCGGCAGATCGGCTCGGTGTCGTACACGAAGTTCTCGCGCGCCAGCAGGCCCTCGCGATTGAACGGCAAGCCGCTGGCGGCTTCCACACGCGCCCAGTGCATCAGGCGGAATTGCTTGCCGGCTTCGTCAAGCACATCGGTGGCGCCGGCGCGCAGGCCGCCGACCACGATTTCGACCGGCAGATCGGGATGGCGTTCGGTCAATGTGGTGAGCTCCTTGCCGAAGCCATAGCACCATGAGCACATGGGATCGCCTACATACACGAGCTTCATTTCTTGTCCTGATTTTCGATGGACTTTGCGGCTTTTTCGGCGGCCTGGCGCTGGCGCAAGCTGGTCACGTTTTCCATGCCGACACCCCAATTGTCGGTATCGACTTCATCGATGACGACAAAGGTTGAGGAGGGATGCTTGTTGAGCACGCGTTCGAGCAGCGCGGCGGTGCCCTGGATCAGTTCCAGTTTCTGTGCGGCGGTGATGACGCCTTCGCGGGTGACGCGGATGTTGACGTAGGGCATGGCGGAACTCCTTGGGTCGTGAGGTGATGGGAATCATCAGGTTCACGACGGACTATACCGATGCCCTCCGCATTGATAAATACGGAGCACTGCAATTGAGTTAATACACAGTGTAATGAATGCCTGAATACGCACCGCCGGGACCGGCAGCAAGAGGAGAGGGAGGCAGGTGATATAGCCTTAGCGCGGCTGCCGGTACAACTGCACCAGCATCAGTTCCGCCGCATCCGAGATCAGCAGGCGTTCTTCGTCCGCATCGCGGAACAGCACGGCGTCGCCGGCGTGCACCCTGGTCTCGTTGGCCAGGCTGCAATTGCCGTTGACGACGTAGACCAGCGCGGTGTCGCCCGTCGCCGAGAGCACCGTGGTTTTGGTGATGGTCAGCTGTTCCACCGTGTGGGTGAACGCGGCCCGGCGCGTCATGACGTTGAAGTCGACGATGCCGCCGCCGATCAGCGTACAGTGGATCGCGGTCTCGCCGTCGAAGCGGTAGACCGGATCGCGCGGCGTCAACTCGCGTTGCTCGACCCCAAGCTCGCCGGCGACGTCGAGCAGGATGCCTTTGCCTTCCAGGATCGCCAGCGAGCGATCCACGCCCGGGAACAAGGAAAACTCATTGGCCTGCTGCACCGTGGCGACGCTGATGCGCCAGTCGAAGGAGTCGAGCGAGCTGTCCTGCGGAAAGCGCTGGATCTCGCACGTCATGCCGCCGCCGTTTTTCCAGCGCATCAGGCGTTGTTGCGATTGCGGGATCAGGACGGACATGGATGAGGCCGGTTGGAAAGAGGGTAGGCGATAGGTGGAACAGGGGTGCTGCGGCCGCAAGGCGCGCAGCACGCTCTATTCTATGCCGGTTGCAGGATCAGGTGGGCCAGTCGTGCCGCGACCTTGGCGGTCATGCCGTCGCGGTCGTAGACCGGATTGCATTCGGCGATGTCGGCAGCGATCAGTTTGCCGCTGGCGCGGATGGAGGAGACCAGCTTTTCGACCTTCTCCAGCGCCATGCCGAAGGCGGCCGGGGCCGACACGCCGGGCGCCTTTTCACCGGGCAAGACGTCAAGGTCGATGGTCAGGTAGACGTCGGTGACGTCTTCCAGGCGCAGGCGCAATTGCGCGTCGAGTTCGGCCAGGCTGCGGGTGGCGACGTCGGTGTCGCTGACGTAGTCCACGCCCAGTTGCTGCGCGCGCGTGAACAGCGCCGGCGTGTTGCCGAGCTGGCTGATGCCGAAGCACATATAGTGGAAACCGACGTCGGCCCATTCGCACCATTCGGCGATCTGCTTGAACGGCGTGCCCGAGGTCGAGCGTTCGGCTTCGCGCAAATCGAAATGGGCGTCGAAGTTGATGATCAGCAGCTTGCGCTGCGGCATCGAGCGGCCGAGGTGGCGCATGATGCCGAGGAAGCTGCCGTACGCCACTTCATGGCCGCCGCCCAGCACCAGCGGGAACACGCCTTGCGCCATGACGTCGGCGATCTTGCCGGCCAGCCGTTGCTGCGCCTGTTCGAGGTCGCCGTCGTTGCAGTCGATGTTGCCGGCGTCAGCCAGTTGCGTGATGCGATGGGCCGGCAGATTCGCCAGCATGCGGCGGATCGCGTCCGGACCTTGCGCGGCGCCGACGCGGCCGTGGTTGCGGCGCACGCCTTCATCGCTGGCGAAGCCGATCAGCGCGCCGCCGCCCTTGACGTCATTGCTGAACGGCACCACCAGTTGATGCAGGCGGCGGGTGTCGCCGGCGCTGTCATGATCGATGCGGCCGTTCCAGAGAGTGTGATCCATGCTCAGATAAATCCTATGCTGCCGTTGAGTTATTGCGGGTCAACACCGCCTGCAGGAAGCCGCGGGTGCGCTCCTGCACCGGATTGACGAAAATCTGTTCGGGTTTGCCGGCCTCGACGATGCGGCCCTGGTCCATCACCACGACGACGTCGGCGACCTCGCGCGCGAAGCCCATTTCATGTGTGACCACGATCATGGTCATGCCTTCGTTGGCCAGCGCCTTCATGACTTGCAAGACCTCGCCGACCAGTTCCGGATCGAGCGCCGAAGTGGGTTCGTCGAACAGCATGACCTTCGGTTGCATCGCCAATGCGCGGGCGATGGCGACGCGCTGCTTCTGGCCGCCCGACAGGGTGGCGGGCATGGCGTCGGCCTTGGCGGCCAGGCCGACCTTGGCCAGCAGTGCGCGCGCCAGGTTGTCGGCTTCGTCCTTGGGCGTGCCGCGGATCTTGCGCGGACCGACCGTAACGTTGTCCAGCACCGACAGATGCGGGAACAGGTTGAACGACTGGAACACCATGCCGACCTGCGTGCGCAGCTCGTTCAGGGCGTGGTCGGCGATCATCTTGCCGTTCACCAGCAGGTCCTGATTGCAGATCGAGATGCTGCCTTCTTCCGCTACTTCGAGACCGTTGCAGCAGCGCAGCAGCGTGCTCTTGCCGGAGCCGCTGGGGCCGATGATGACGACCACCTGCGAGGTCGCGACCTCCAGGTCAATGCCGTGCAGGATGCGATGGCCGGAGAAGGATTTGCCGAGTTTGGAGACGTTGATCATGGGTGCAGACATAGGCGTGGACATCAGACGGCTCCCCCTGCGCGCAGGTGTTTCTCGACCCGCTGCAGGGCCATGCTGGTGAGGCTGGTCAGCACCAGGTAGACCAGCGCGACGGCGATATAGACTTCCAGCGAACGGTAGGACACGCTGATGATTTTCTGGCCTTCGTGCATCAGGTCGGCGATGGTCAGCAACGACACCAGCGCCGAGTTCTTGATCAGCGCGATGAACTCGTTGCCCAGCGGTGGAATCATGCGCACGATGGCTTGCGGCAGGATGATGGTGCGCATCGCCTTGCCCGACGACATGCCAAGCGAGCGCGCCGCTTCCATCTGGCCCTTGTCGATCGACTGGATGGCGCCGCGCACGATTTCCGACACGTAGGCGCCGGAATAGATGCCCAGGCCCAGTACGCCGCACAGGAAAGCCGGCAGCAGGATGTCGAATTGCGGCAAGCCGAAGAACAGCAGGAACAACTGCACCAGCAGCGGCGTGCCGCGGATGAAGGTGACGTAAGCAGTACAGATGCCGTAGACCAGGCGCTTGCTGCGATCCAGCCGGCCGAGGCCGACCAGCAGGCCGAGGAAGCAACCGAGCACCAGCGAGATGGCGGTAATTTCCACCGTCACGATGGCGCCATGCAGCAGGTCCGGCCAGCCCTCGAATACGGGCACAAAATCTAAACTCATCTGATCTCCTTACGTCTTTTTTATTAAATTACTTGGCCGACGACGACAGCCACTTCTGCACCAGCTTGTCGTAGCTGCCGTCGAGCTTGACCTTCTTGAGCGCGGCGTTCATTTCTTCTGTCAGCTGCGGCAGGTCCTTGCGCACGGCGTAGCCGTACAGCTCAATGCTGACCTGCTTGTCGAGCACCTTCATGCCGGGACGGGTCTTGGCGTATTCGATGGCGGCCGGCTTGCCGGTGACGGCGGCGTCGGCGCGGCCGATTTCAACCAGGTTGAACATTTCCTGGTTCTTCTCGACTTCGATGCGCTCGGCTTGCGGGTAATACTCTTTCAGGTAGTTCGCGGACTTGGTGCCGACCTGCACCGAGACCTTCTTGCCGGCCAGATCCGACGGCTGCTTGATCGCGGTGTTGCTGGCCTTGGTCAAGACCACCAGGCCGCCCGGATAGTACGGATCGGTGAAGTTGACCACGCGGCGGCGTTCTTCGGTGATGTAGATGGCCGACGAGGCGACGTCGAAGCGGCGCGACACCAGGCCGGGAATCAGGCCCTTGAAATCGATGTCGGTCCATTCGACCTTCTTTCCCATGGTCTTGCCGAGCAGCTCGATCAGTTCGATGTCGAAGCCGGTGCGCTTGCCGTCCTTGAAGAACTCGAACGGCGGGAAGGTGGCATCGGTGGCGACGCGGATGACGTCAACGGTCTGCGCACAGGCCAGCGCCGGGGCAACGGTAAAACCGGCGGCGAGACTGACGGCGGCGAGCATGCGGATGAGGCGGCGGCGGTGGTTCATGGTTTCTCCCTCAGATGGACAACTTATGGACGACTTAATGGACAACTTGTAATGGACCTGCAACAGACTTCTGGTGAACGGATTAAAACAAGGCAAGACGTTCGCTGATGGTCGCCGCCGCCTGGACCGTGGCGGCAATCAGCTCGCGCTGCCGCTCTTCGGCCCGGATCGCCGGGGCCATCAGGGTAATCGCGCCGGCCGCCTGGCCGGGCTTGTAAAACACCGGGGCGCTCACGCCCCACACGCCCCAGTCGACTTCGCCTTCGCTGACCGCATAACCCTGGTTGCGGATGGCGGCGAGTTCGCCGTGCAGGCGCGCGATGTCGTCGTCCTTGCCGTGCAGCTGGCGCTCGACGATGTTCTCGGCCATGGCTTGCGGCAGATGCGCCAGTACCGCCTTGGCCGAGGCGCCGCGCGACAGCGGGTGCGAGCGGCCCTTGGAGAACGAACAACGCAGCGATTGCTCACTGTCGACCATGTCGAGGCAGGTGACCTGGTCGTTGACCGCCACCATCAGGCCGACGCTCTCGCCGCACTTCTTGGCCAGCTGCAGCATTTCGGGCTGGGCGTTGCTGACCAGGTAAGAGGTATGGTCGAAGCCCCAGGCCAGCTGCACGCTGAGCGGGCCGGGCGCGTAGAAATTGTCCTGCTCCTGCACCAGGCCCCATTTTTTCAGCGGCAGCAGATGGCGGTACAGCGTGCTCTGCGGCAAGCCGGTCAGTTCCTTGAGCTTGCGCACCGCGATCGGCTTGCCGTGACGGGCAATCACCGACAACACCATCAGCGAACGTTCGCTGGTGGCGACGGCGGGCGGCTGCGTCAGATGAGATGAGGCGGGAGAGTTCATGGCCGGATGATTCCTCATTTTTCTCATATTCAGAAATTGAATTCTCACAAAACGGGAATTTAATTGTAAATCCGGGGAAGGCGATGTGGTGTGGAAGGTTGGTTAAAAGCGAGAAATTTCTCATAACGACGAGATGTCATTCGCAGATTCGACGAGGAAACCGCCATGCCGCAGGTTTAAGAGGACGCGCCGGCACCAGTCGCTTCACGCGGGGGGGGGGGCCACGAGGGATCCTGCCTCTCTCCGAGACAAGCTTGGGGGGCGGCCAACATGAGGAGAGATTCTGTTGCGGCTTGGCTGACGACTGCTTACCAGACCGTCAACATCCGTGCGTTTTAATGGAGATACATCTTTGACGCCAGCCAAAGAATGCTAATCTCGTAACTGCAAATTACGTCAACGATGTACAAAAAAATAAATGTTGCCGCATCCGGGAAATGCCGTGGAGGGAAGGCGTTTCGTTGCCACTTCGATAAGCGCATCTGTTCATTTACAAGTATCTCGATATTGCATCACCGTGGGGAATCCTGGGCAGACCGGGCGCGGCGCCTGCGAAAAATGCAGGAATATGAATAGCTACATCACGTCACCTTTTGGGGGCAACATGAAACTCTCACAGTTAAAAATCTCCGCGCGCCTGGCAATCGGATTCACGCTGGTCTGCGTGTTGCTTATTGTCGTGACACTGCTCGGCATCATCCAGATGGCGCAACAGAAGCAGCGCATGGATGAGATCACCAAGATCAACAATGTTGAAGCCAGCGAAGCCTCGTCGATGTACCTTTCCATCACCGAACGCGCGCTGGCTTTGCGTAACATGATCCTGCTTGGCGAGAATCCACCGGAAATCGACGCCGAAATGAAGCGTGTCGATACGCAGGCAAAGAAATATGCCGCGGCGGAGAAAAAACTGGAGGCGATGCTCAAGAGCGAAAGCACGACAAGCCCGGAAGAGCGACAACTGTTCGCCGCCATCAGCGAAACCGCCAAGGTCGCCAACGGCTATGTCAAACAGGTAACGGAACTGATCCTGGCGGGCAAGCGAGAGGAGGCGTACGCGGTCCTGCGCAATGAATTCCGGCCTGTCCAGCGGAAATGGTGGGATCAGCTCAATAACTTCATCGTACTGGAAAACAAGCAGAACGAGGACGCTTCGAACAATGCTGATATTGCCTACGTCAACGCACGTTTCATGATGCTGCTGTTCGGCGGACTTGCGCTGGTCGTCAGCATCATGGCGGCCTATCTGATCACGCGCAGCGTATTGAGCCAGCTCGGCGGAGAGCCTTCCTATGCGAATCAGATCGCGACCCAGATCGCGCATGGAGATCTCACCGTCAACATAGAAACGAAGCCGAGCGATCAGGACAGCCTGTTGTTCTCAATCAAGAGCATGCGTGACGCGCTGGCGCAAATCGTCGGCCAGGTACGCGCCGGGACCGATACGATTGCGACCGCGTCCAGCCAGATTGCCAAAGGCAACCTGGACTTGTCGTCGCGCACGGAGCAGCAGGCAAGTTCGCTGGAGGAAACGGCATCGTCCATGGAAGAACTGGCGTCGACGGTGAAACAGAATTCCGGCAGTGCTTTCCAGGCGCACGAACTGGCGGTGTCGGCATCGGACGTCGCGTCCAAAGCCGGCGAAGTCGTTCAGCAAGTCATCAACACGATGGGTTTGATCAACAACTCGTCGCACAAGATCGTGGACATTATTTCGGTCATTGACGGCATTGCCTTTCAGACCAATATTCTCGCGCTGAATGCCGCCGTGGAAGCGGCGCGCGCCGGCGAGCAGGGGCGTGGTTTCGCCGTTGTCGCGTCGGAAGTGCGCAACCTTGCGCAACGCAGTGCGACTGCGGCAAAGGAAATCAAGATGCTGATCACCGACTCCGTGAAGCAAGTCGATATCGGGCGCTCTCTGGTTGAACAGGCCGGTACGACGATGGGCGAGGTCGTCGGCAGCGTCAGGAAGGTCAATGGCATGGTGGCCGAAATTTCACAATCCAGCCGCCAGCAAAGCGAAGGCATTGAACAAATCAACGATGCCGTCGCACAAATGGACAATGTCACCCAGCAAAACGCTGCGCTGGTCGAGCAAGCCGCCGCAGCCGCACAATCCTTGCAAGAGCAGGCGGCAAAGTTGTCTGCTCTGGTCGGCATTTTCAAACTGGGGACGTTGCCGATGTTGAAGGGGAGTATCGATATCACGCCGGGTCGTCTGGAGCTTACCTGACGGGCCGGGAGAGCAGAAAATCCTGCCTTGCTGAAACAATGATTGGAATGAAAAAAGCCGGCGTCAGGCGCCGGCTTGATTGATGCTCCTGCGTATTTAGCAGGCGATCCCTTTATCAGAATGCACTTTTGATCACGCCGCCATCGACACGCAGCGCCGCGCCGGTGGTGGCGGATGCCAGCGGACTGACGACGTAGGCCACCAGCGACGCCACTTCCTGCGGCGTGCCGAAGCGCTTGATCAGCGATGTCGGACGAACGTGGTCGAAGAACTCCGCCTCGACCTGTTCGAAGGTCTTGTCGCTCGCGCGCGCCATGTCTTCGACGAAGTCGCCCACGCCGCGCGATTTGGTCGGACCGGGCAGGATGCTGTTGACAGTGATGCCGGTGCCGGCGACGGATTCCGCCAGCCCGCGCGACACCGCGAGTTGCGCGGTCTTGGTCATGCCGTAGTGGATCATTTCGGTGGGGATCTGCACCGCGCTTTCACTGGAAATGAAGATGATGCGGCCCCAGTTGGTACGCTTCATTTCCGGCAGCACCAGGCGCGCCAGGCGCACGCCGCTGAGGACATTGACGTCGAAGAAGCGCAGCCAGTCTTCGTCGGGAATATCTTCAAAGGCCTTGGGCTCGAAGATGCCGAGGTTGTTGACGAGGATGTTGATGCCGGGATGACGCTGGATGACTTCATTTGCGGCTTCGGCTTTGCTCAGGTCGCCGGCATAACCCTGCACCGTGCCGCCGGTTTCCGAACGGATGCGCTCCGCCGCTTCGTCGACGCTTGCCTGCGACCTGCCGTTGACGATCACGTTGGCGCCTTCCCGGGCCAGCGTCTGTGCGATTGCGTAACCGATGCCGGCCGTACTGCCGCTTACCAGGGCCGTCTTGCCTTTCAATTGCAAGTCCATGTCGATCCTTCCAGGTTGGTTGCGAAAAATGCTGCCACGCCACTATATCAAGAAGTCTTGCCCGGCATCCGCCATGGAAAAAGCCGGCAACACATGCCGGCCTGGAGAGTGGATTTAGCGCTTCAGATCCGGCGTGTCGGCGTTGGCCGCATCGGACAACGCACGGGAAAAATCGCTTTCCCCGACGTGCGGCTCTTGCGGCGCCTGCTGCTGTTTTCTTGCGCGCCGGTCGGCGGCCTGAACCTCGGAGACCAGCCGCCACTGATCCAGATGACGAAAGTAGGTGGAGCCGCTGTCGACGCGTCTGATCGCGCCGACAGCGTCGACGGGTTGAACCGGTGTTACGGGATTGCGTGCCATCTGTTTCTCCTCAGGCAAAACCGACGCCGCACGGCGTCAGCTTGATTATGCTCGTATGCGTGCGGCCTTGCCTTGCCTGCGCAAATACACGATCTGGATGATCAGTCCGCCGACCAGCATGGCGAACAGCGCGCCCTGGAAGCCAAGCAGCAGCGGCGACTTCAGGTCGGTCACGAACGGATGGCCGTCCGGCACCCGGCGCAGCGTTTCCGAGACGGTCGGCACCATGAGCAGGAACGCCGTGACGCTCAGGAAGATCGTTTCCGCATAGACCGCTGCGCTGCGCGACGTCGGCAATCTTCCGACACCGTAGCCGGCAAGGAGAAAGACCAGCGTGGCCACGGCGATGCCGTAACTGACCGCCTGATGCGCGACCAGGAAAACGCTGACGGCGCCGATCAGCATTGACACGAAATAAATGCCGCCGGCGGTGGAACGCGGCACGATGCGGCCATGGCGCGCGAACATGTACACCGCCGCCGGAATGGCCGGCAAACTGCCCAGGGTGTGCACCCAGCCGAGATGAGAAATTCCAAACATGGAGCTATCCTTTATTAAAAATGGTTGAGGAGTGCATCGACCTTGTTCCGGAAGTGCAATTCCTGCAAATTAACTACCTACTAATCGGTAGGCAAAATGGCCGAACGTTGAAACAGTCAATGCGCTTCTTAAACTCTATCCGTCAAGTTTGATTCATCCAGCCTTCAGCCTTCAGCCTTCAGCCATCAGGCCTGATGTGCGACGCGCGCCAACACCGGATTGACGATGGCGCCGAACATTTTTGCATCTCCGTAGGCTCGCGCCGACAACATGGCGCCGTGGACGGTGGCCATGAAGATGTCCGCCTCGGCTTCGGCCGATGCGGTCAGCGCAAGGCGGCCTTGCTCTGCGCCGCGTGCGAAGACGCCGGTCAGCCAGGCCGCCAGCGCCTTGAAATGCGCGCGCACTTCGAGCGCGATTTCCTCGGGAAGAATCGGCATCTCACTTGCCAGCAGGGCGCAGACGCAAAATGAAGACGCCGCGTCGGCGATGCAACCCTCCCAGAATCCGGCATAGGCGCGCAGCAGTTCCAACGGATCGGAGACGTGCTGCTCCAGCTTAGCGACGCCGGCCTGCATTTCCTCGCGATACCGCGCCACCAGCGTGCGAACCAGCACCGCCTTGCCGGGGAAGTGGTGATGAATGCTGGCGTTGCGGATGCCGATGACCTTGGCGATGTCGGCATAGCTGAAGCCGTTGTAGCCGCCGGCGATGATCAGGGTTTGCGCGCAGCGCAGGATGCTGTCGGCAGTGTTGGGAGAATCAGTCATGTGCATAGCCTACCTTTTAGTAGGTAGATCGTCAAGCGATGATTGGCAATCCGATGGGAGGGATACTGCCGCCCTGCAAGCCGGGTGCGGTGAGCGGCGTTAAAATAGCCGGGCCCCTTTTCACCAAGTCTCTTTGGGCAAGCTTAAGCACCCCTCGTTATCCATGGCACTCGATCCCTCCAGCATCCTCATTCTTACCACCGCCCTGTCTGCGGCGGCCGCCTTTTACCTGACCGTGGAGTGGAACAGCGTGCGCGAAAAATCGCTGCTGTTCTGGAGCGCCGGCTTTGCGGTCATCACCGTGGGTTCGGCGCTGGCGCTGCTGCGCTCCAGCGGCTTCTTGCTGATCGGCATCTGGTTTGCCAACGGCCTGCTGATCGTCGCGCATTGGTTGTTTCTTGCAGGCGTGTCCCGCTTTACCAACACCCGGCTGTCGCGCGGCTGGTGGTTGATCGGCGTGGTCTGGCTGGCGATGTTGCTGGTGCCGGCCGAGCCTTGGTGGTCGAGGGCCATGCTGTGTATTCAGTCATTGCTGGTTGCGGGCGTCACGCTGCGCGCGAGTTTCCTGCTGCGTCCGCATGGCGTGTCGCTGAGCGTGGGCGCGGTGCAGTTGCGCTATGTCCTGCTGGTGCACGGACTGTTCTATGTCGCCAAGGCCGGTTCCACCGTGGCGCTGGGTGCGTTCGTCGACCTGGCGGCCTTCCGCGGCGAAGTGATCCAGATCTCGCTGGTGGAGGGCGCCATGGCGATCATGCTGATCGCCTTGTCCATGACCGGGACCGAACGCCACCGCCGCGAAGAGCGCATCGAACAACTGGCCGCGCGCGACCCGCTTACCGCGCTGTACAACCGCCGCGCGCTCGACATGCGCGCCCCCGCCTTGCTGGAGCAGGCCACGCCGGCAAGTCCCGGCGCCTTGCTGCTGATCGATATCGACAATTTCAAGCAGGTCAACGACCTGCACGGCCACAGTGCCGGCGACCGGTTGCTGGTGGCGCTGAGCGAGATGATCCGCGACGCTTTGCCGCGCGGTTCGCTGGCGGCGCGGCTGGGTGGGGACGAGTTCGTGATTCTGCTGCGTGAGACCAGCGGCGACAGCGTCGTGGCGCTCGGCAACAGCTTGCGCGAAGCGTTCGGGCGAATGGCGCGCGAGACGTTTGCGACGCCGTCGGCGGTGACGCTGAGTGTGGGCGCAACGCTGTTCGGCCAGCCACCGGCGGATCTGGCGACCTTGCTGGAACGCGGGGATACGGCGCTGTATGAGTCCAAGCGCGGCGGGCGCGATAGTGTGAGGGTGGCGCCTGCAGTTTAAGCGGGCGGTTCGAGCTTGCAGTTCCAGCCTGCATTTTCAGGCTCGACATGAAACCGGCCGGCCAATAAAAAACGGACCGCATGGCGGTCCGTGAATGCTTGCTGCTGGTGCTACTGGTACTGCTGATTACTTCTTGCGGCCGGCAGTCTTTTCAGCGACTTGAGTGAACTGCTTGGCAGCGTTGCTCAGGTGACCTTCCAGTGTTTCCACGGCTTGCTTGGTGTTCTTGGTCAGTTGCTCGTAGCTGGCATTGGCGTTGCCGATGGCCGACTTCAACAGGGCGACTGCGTTTTCCGAACCGGCTGGTGCGTTCTTGGCGATTTCTTCAACCAGGGCGGTGACCTTGCGGCTGGTTTCAGCGACTTGCGCTTCAGTAGCCTTGGTCAGTTCAGCTTGGGTAGCCGACACGATGCTGGCCAGGTGACGACCGTAAGCGGCAGCCTTTTCAGCTGTCGGTTGGGCTTGCGCTTGCGCCAGGGCCAGCAGTTCTTGCGGGTCCTTGATGGATGCGAATTGCTGGGCAGTAGCGGCGGACTCTTCCAGCGATGCCTTGGCGGCGCTCAGGTTCAGTTCAACAATCTTTTCCAGACCTTCGAAAGTCTTGGTGGTGATGGTGTTGATCAGATCCAGTTGAGCTTGGAAGTGGGTCTTGGTTGCGGCGGAAAATTGATCTTGGTACGAAAACATGGACTTCTCCTTTGGTTTCAAAAACAGTGATGGACTGGCGGCTTACGTCTCGAATTACTATTTTTGTGCGCCGCAACAATTACTATTTTACGCACTTATTTGGTGAGGTCAAGAACTTTTTGTGCGGCGCACAAAATGTCGGGGAATTGCAATTTTAACAATATAATTTGTTATTGCACAGCACCAATTGTTTCCCCCTTGCAACGGCGTCCTCAACCCGTCGCAACCTCCACCACGGGCGGCAATTCGTGCACCACCACACCGGTGTCAGATACCTTGAACGGACAGCCCTGGCTGACTTCAATGCCGCGCAGGGCGTCCTGATAGCCTTGTTCCCAGCGCCATTCAATCGAACCGCGCGAGAAATTGACGTCCTTGGACGCCATGTTCCAGTCGCGCCCGGCATATGGCAGGCGCACGATATGGATGGTGGTGTCGGCACCCAGCTCGGCTAATTGCTTGCGGTCGGACGGCTTGCGCAAATCCGCCGGCATGCGTTCATACAGCTCACGCGCCATCTTGCGCAGCTGGTGCTGCTTCAGGTAAGCGTCGATGTGGCGCTGCGAACGCGAGGCGAAGGTGACGTCTTTCTGGCGCGTCTGCACTTCTTCATAGGTGCGCGGCTCCGGGCCGTCCGCATGCCACAGGTCGACCATCATGCACAGCGTATCCTGGCGCGGCTCGTCGCTGAGAACCGCTTCCAGCGGCGTGTTCGAATACAGGCCGCCGTCCCAATAGAGGTCGCCGTCCACCCGCACCGGAGGAAAGCCCGGGGGCAACGCGCCGCTGGCCATCACGTGCTCGGCGCCCAGGGTCTGCAGCGAGGAGTCGAAGCTGACCAGCGAGCCGCAGGTCACCTTGACCGCGCTGACGGTCAGGCGGACGCCATCGGACTTGTCATTCAGATAATCGAAGTCGACGTACTTGTTGAGCGTGGTGCGCAGATCCTCGGTGTTGTAGAAGCTGGCTTCCTCGGGCGGCACCGGCAAGCCGATGGCGAAAGGACTGAACTGGCGCGGCGCGAAAAAGCCTGGAACGCCGCGGACGAACGTGTCCATGGTGGTGGCCCAGGTCATCAGCTGGCGGGTGGCGTCGGGCACGGCACGCATGTCGATGGCGTCGTCGTGCGACACGCTTTCCCAGAACGCACGCAGGCGCGGGATGCGGTCTTCGCGGCGGTTGCCGGCGATGATGGCGGCGTTGATGGCGCCGATTGAGGTACCCACCACCCAATCGGGCGTCAGGTCGTGTTCATGCATGGCCTGGTAGACCCCGGCCTGGTAGGCGCCCAGCGCACCACCGCCTTGCAGCACCAGCGCAATACGCGGCTTGGGCGAGGAGGAGGAAGAGGAACGCGAAGAAGAACGCGGAGAAGGGAGACTATTGGCGTCGGGTTTGCGTCGCATCGGGATCCTTGCGGTGAGAGTACGGAGAGACTGCGCGCCGGAAAGATCGTTCCGCAGCGCGTCATGCAAAAATCATACGCCACAAATGCGACGGGCGCGTTGCGGATGCAGGGTGGGGGATCAGGCGCCCTGGCCGGCCCGCGCCTGGCGCCATGCGTCGAGCAGCTGGCGCGGCTCCTGGCCGATGACCTCGGCGGCGATGCTGTGCAGATGCTCGATGATCATCACCGCGTAGACGTCGGCCAGCGCATTGACTTCAGGCGACAGCGCACATTCCTCGCCGGTGGCGGGGCGCTGGATACGCCAGTAGTTGATTGCTTCTTCCAGTTCCGTCAGGGAAATAGTGGGTTCGCTCATGCCGGTCATTGTACGCCCGCCGCCATCGGGCTCAAAAACACAGCACGATCCGGTTGGCGACGTCGAAGATGAAATCAGGCCGCAGGTACGCGAGGAAGGTCGCGCCCAGCACCACGCCCAGCGATGCCAGGATGGCGATTCGCTTGAGGCGCGGACGGAGGAAGGCGTTCATGGCGCGAGAACCTTAAGATGCCGCCAGCGGCGCGCGCCGGATGGCCTTTTCACTGATCGGCAAATTCATCACTGTGGCGAACAGGCCGAGCCCGATGGTGATCATCCAGACCGTGTTGTAGCTGCCTTCGCGCGTGAACAGATAACCACCCAGCCAGACGCCCAGGAAGCTGCCGACCTGATGCGACAGGAACACGAAGCCCGATAGCATCGACAGATGCTTGAGCCCGAAAATGCCGGCGATGATGCCGTTGGTCAGCGGCACCGTCGACAGCCACAGCAAGCCCATTGCCGCCGAGAAGATATACACCGACCACGACGACAGCGGCGCCAGCAGGAACAGGCTGATGGCGATGGTGCGCGAGAAATAGATGGTCGAGAGCAGATAGCGCTTGGGCAGGAAGCCGCCCAGCTTGCCGGCATAATACGAACCGAAGATATTGAACAGGCCGATCAGCGCCAGCGCCGCTACCGCAATATTGGGATCCATCAGACCCTTGTCCTTGAGATAGGACGGCAGATGCGCACCGATGAACACCACCTGGAAGCCGCACACGAAATAGCCGGCGATCAGGAACTGGAAGGGCCGGTACGCGAATGCCTCGCGCGTGGCCTCCCAGATGCTTTGCTCATGCTTGCCGCTGTGCACCAGCTTCGGCTCGCGCAGGCGGAACGCCATCGGCACCATCACTGCCACCACCAGCGCGGACAACCAGTAGAACGCCTGTTGCCAGCCGGTCACGGAAATCAATTGTTGCTCGACCGGCATCATCACGAACTGGCCGAAGGAACCCGCCGCCGACGAAATCCCGAACGCCAGCGAGCGCTTCTCCGGCGGCGCGCTACGGCCGACGATGCCGCTGATCGCGCCGAAGGCGGTACACGACAGAGCTGCGCCGATCAGCACCCCGGAGCCGACCGCGAACAGCATCGGCTGATCCACCAGCGCCATCCACAGCAAGCCGGACATGTACAGCAGCGCGCCGAGGATGATCACCCGCGCGGTGCCGTAGCGATCCGCCGCCATGCCGGCGAACGGGCCGAACACGCCCCACATCAGATTTTGCAGGGCGATCGCCAGCGAGAAGGTTTCGCGCGTCCAGCCGTGCGCCTGCGAAATCGGCTGCAGCCAGAAGCCGAGGCCGTGACGCACACCCATGGCCAGCGTCAGCACCAGGCCGCTGGCAAGCAAGACGGTTTTGAAATCGGGCGCGCGCTCGGAATGGAACATGATGTCGTCTCTCGGCTATCTGTTATTAAAATAATTTCGACAGTTTAGCGCAAGGATTCGGCCGTCGCCGGACGCCCCGATTTTTAGCAAACGATAAATATCCCGAGACTCGTCGCGGTCCATGTCGATGACTTTCGAGCGGTCGCTTGGCATCCGTCAAGGAAAGCGGAATATCTGCACAATCCGGCCCGAAAGCATTGCCTCACACCATGCCGCAAAACTATATTCGCAGCGCCGATCACCGCATCGCGATGTTCCCGTCCGCAGCAGCCCGCCCCTCTATCCAGACAGCCAGTCAGTTTCGCGCAGCGCGCCATCGTTCCGGCGTAATCGGTCCTGATCGTCACTTACCACTGGGATTTCCATGTCTATCTACATCAAGAGCAAGAAATACGGCGCCGCCGGCCGTCTGGTCACTTTACGTTCGTCATTGGCGGTGTCGACGCTGGCGCTGGCCGCACCATTCAACGTCGCCGCAGAAAGCCTGCCCGAGGTCAATGTCAACGAGCGCAACGAGTCTTACAAGGCCGAGCGCGTGAGCTCACCCAAGTTCACGCAGCCGCTGGTCGATACTACGCAGACCATCACCGTCATCAAGAAGGAACTGCTGCAATCGCAACTGGCGACCACGCTCACCGAAGCACTGCAAAACAGCGCGGGCGTCGGCACCTTCAGCACCGGTGAAAACGGCAGCACCGCCACGGGCGACTCGATCTTCATGCGCGGCTTCAGCACCGCCAACAGCATCTTCGTCGACAACATCCGCGACCTCGGCGGCGTGTCGCGCGACCTGTTCAACATCGAGCAGGTCGAAGTGGTCAAAGGCCCGGCCGGCGTCGACAACGGCCGCGGTGCACCGACCGGTTACATCAACATGGTGACCAAGCAACCGATGCCGGAGAACGCCTATTCCGGAACCGCGACCTACGGCACCGGCGACCAGAAGCGCATCACCGCCGATCTCAATCGCCATATTGAAGGACTCAACGGCGCGGCGTTTCGGCTCAATTTGCTCAAGCAGGACAGTGGCGTGCCGGGACGCGACCGTGTACAGAACAATCGCTGGGGCATCGCGCCGTCACTCGCGATCGGACTCGGGACGCCGACACGTATCTTCTTGAACTATGTGCATTTGGACAGGGACAACGTACCGGATGCCGGCATCCCGACCATCGGCACACCGGGCTTCTTCAACGCATCGACTGCGGGTAAACCGATGCGGCCGGTGGCCCGTAGCAACTACTACGGCATGGCCGGCGACTACGACAAAAGCACTACCGACATGTTCACTGCCATCTTTGAGCACGATCTCAGCGCCGGCGTGACGATTCGCAACATCACGCGCTACGGCAAGACCAAGCAGAATTATCTGATCGGCAGCCCGTACACCATCGATGGCAGCAATGCCAATCCCGCCAACTGGACCGTAAGCAGACTTCTGCAAACCAGGGATCAGGAAAATGAAATCTTCACCAACCAGACCAATGCCCTGATTAAGTTCAACACGGGGCCCGTCAAGCACGCCATCACAACCGGACTGGAGTTCATCCGGGAAAAACAGACCTCGATTCTCTACACAGGTCCGACACTTGCCAACGCCAATTTGTACGCGCCAAATCCGTATGCCCCTGCAAGCGTCCAAGTGCGTCCAAGCGGTGCCCGCAACGACGGTACAACCAATACCATCGGCGCGTATCTGTTCGATACGCTTGAATTGACTCCTGCCTTCCAACTGAATGGCGGCGTGCGACTGGATCGTTACACCACCGACTTCAGCGGCATCGGTTTGTCGACCGCTACCAGCAATCCGACCTTGCCCGTCGGCACCTTGGTGCCGACTACGCTGAGCAAATCCGACACCCTGCTTAACTGGAAGGTCGGCGCGTTGTACAAGCCCGCGCCCAACGGCAGCATCTATGCAGGCTACGCCACTTCTCAGCAGCCGCCGGGAGGCGCCGCGTTCGCGCTGAGCAGCAGCGGCAGCAGCGCCGACAATCCCAACTTCACGCCGCAAAGAACCAAGACCGTGGAAATTGGCAGCAAATGGGAGGTGTTCGATAAGAAACTGCTGCTCTCGGCGGCCTTGTTCCGCACCGAAGTCAGCAATGAAATCAAGCAGGACGCGGTCACCGGAAACTCGTTCACGCAAACCGGTAAGAAGCGCGTCGACGGCATCGAGCTGGGTGCCTCCGGTGAGATTGTGCGCGGATGGTCACTCAACGCGAGCGCAGCACTGATGAATGCAAAAGTTTCGGACGGCACCACCAACGCGTCGGCAACCAGCAATCAGAACAATGCCGCAATGAGCTTCTCTCCGAAAAAAACCATGACCTTGTGGAGTACCTATCAACTCCCCGCCGGCTTTACTGTCGGTGGCGGAGTACGTTATATCGATACGATGGCGCGCACTGCGAGCACCACCATCAACGGAGCTACCAACACGCCGTACGCGCAAAGCTATTGGATCGCGGACGCCATGGCGGCGTATCAGTTCAGCAAGAACGCCACGGTGCAGCTGAACTTGTACAACCTGGCCAACCAGCGTTATGCGGCTTCCATCAACAACAGCGGTGCGCGGTACATCCCCGGGACGGAACGCTCCGCAAAGCTCAGCCTGAATCTGGCGTATTGAGTCGCCTATCCGTTTCGGGAGCAACAGCCCCGCCGGTGACGGCGGGGTTTGTCATTAAACCGCCTCTTCTTCAATCACGATAAAAGGAGCACAGCGTGCTGCTGCACATCCCGCAAGTTCTCAGCGCCGATCAGGTGGCGTTGATCCGCAAGCAACTCGACGCCGCTGACTGGAGCGACGGGCGCGCCACGGTCGGTTCGCAGGGCGCGCGCGTCAAGCGCAACCGGCAGTTGCCCGAACAATCCGCCGTCGGCAGGGAACTGGCGCGCATCGTCATGGCGGCGCTGGCCGCTCATCCGACTTTCTTCGCCGCTGCCTTGCCGGCGCGCACCATGCCGCCGCTGTTTAACCGCTATGAAGGCGGCGAGCAGTACGGCGTGCACATCGACGGCGCCGTCCGCAACGTGGCGGGCACGGCGCCCGGCATTGACTATCAATTACGCACCGACGTCTCGTCGACGCTGTTCCTGAGCGAGCCTGAGGACTACGACGGCGGCGAACTGGTGGTGCATGACACCTACGGCGCACATGAGGTCAAGCTGCCGGCCGGCGACCTGATCCTGTATCCCTCAAGCAGCCGACACGAAGTTACTGCCGTCACGCGCGGCTGCCGCATGAGTGCTTTCTTCTGGACCCAGAGCATGATCCGCGACGACCAGCGGCGCGGCATGCTGTACGAACTGGATCAGGCCATCCACACGTTGCGGCAAAGGCATGGCGATAGCGATGAAACCGTGGTGCTGGCGGGCCACTATCACAACCTGTTGCGCCTCTGGGCCGAAACGTGAGCGTTCGGAGATTGACCAGGCGGTCGGTCAAATCAGCATGATGATGCGCGTGTTCATGCAATTTACGAACTAAGAAATGCGAAATGCTTCGTTCTGCAAAAACACGGATTTTGATTTAATGGCCCATCATTAATCTTGTCTGCGCTCGCCGCGCTCTGTGCAATTTTCTGCGGCGCGGTCAATCTCGCGGAGCCATTCCATCATGTCAGCGGTCATCGACCAGTCGATCGCGGGCGCAGCCGTCTCTACTTCCCGTGCGCCGGCGCACCGCATACTCAGTGAAACAGAAGCCATCGAGACCGCGCACAAGCTGGCGCAGGAATTTGCCGTCGAGGCGGCTGAACGCGACCAGCAACGGCGTCTGCCGCATGCGGAGATCGAGCGCTTCTCTTCCAGCGGACTGTGGGCCATCACCGTGCCCAAGGCCTACGGCGGCATCGGCGCGTCGTGGGTGACACTGGCCGAAGTGGTCAGGATCATCTCCGCCGCCGACCCGTCCATCGGGCAGATTCCGCAAAACCATTTCGGCATCCTCAACGTGCTGGCGCAAACCGCCACGGAAAGCCAGAAGCACTACTTCTACAGCGAAGTCCTGAACGGCGCACGCTTCGGCAACGCCGGGCCGGAGCGCACCAGCAAGAACGTGCTCGACATCCGCACCCGCATCACCAAGGATCCCGGCAGCGTCGACTATCTGCTCAACGGCACGCGCTTCTATTCCACCGGCGCGCTGTACGCCGACTGGGTGCCGACACGTGCGCTCGACGATGACGGCAAGAGCGTGTTCGTGTTCGCCGGACGCCATGCGCCGGGCCTGAGCGTGGTCGACGACTGGTCCGGCTTCGGCCAGCGCACCACCGCCAGCGGCACTGTGATTTTCGACAACGTGCGCGTGTCTGCGGGGCACGTCGTGCCTCTGCATCAATTGGCTGAACAAGCCAACAACATCGGACCGGTGGCGCAGCTGATCCAGGCCGCCATCGACGCCGGCATCGCGCAAGCGGCGGTGGACGATGCGGTCGCCTTCATCCGCCAACGTTCACGCCCCTGGGCTGACAGCGGCGTCGAGCGCGCCGGCGACGATCCCTTGACGATCAACCAGATCGGCGACCTCAAGATCCGCCTGCACGCCGCCGAGGCCTTGCTCGAACGCGCCGCACGCACGCTCGACAACTCGCCGCTGCCGATCAGCTACGAGCAGATGGCGCAAGCCTCGGTCGCCGTGGCGGAAGCCAAAGTGCTGACGACGGAAATCGCGTTGCACGCCAGCGAAAAATTGTTCGAGCTGGCCGGCACGCAATCGACCTTGTCCGCACACGATCTCGACCGTCACTGGCGCAATGCGCGCGTGCACACGCTACACGATCCGGTGCGCTGGAAGTACCACGCCGTCGGTAATTACTACCTCAACGACGCGCCGCCGCCGCGTCATAACTGGTCCTGATTCCGTTTTCAGAACATCTCTCCGAAAGCATTCCCATGAGCCAATCCGCTATCGCTGCCGCAGCAGCAATCTCCACGGAACACGCCACCGAGCCACGCATCGTCGCGCGCATCCGCGATGACGCCGAAGCATTGGCCGTCGCCCGCAAGCTGGCCGTCGAACTGGCGCGTGAAGCCTCGCAGCGCGACCGCGAACGCCGGCTGCCATGGGCGGAGCTGGACCGCTACGTGCGCTCCGGCCTGTGGGGCATCTCGGTGCCGAAGGAATACGGCGGCGCCGGCGTCTCCTACGTCACGCTGGCCCAGGTCACGGCCATCATTGCCGAAGCCGACGGCTCGCTCGGCCAGATTCCGCAAAACCATTTCTACGCGGTCGAAATCATCCGCGTCAACGGCAGCGATGCACAGAAGCGCTTCTACTTCGAGCGTGTATTGCAGGGCGACCGCTTCGGCAACGCACTGGCCGAGATCGGCACCAAGAATTCCGCCGAGCGCAAGACGCGCCTGACCAAAGACGGCGCCGACTACCGCATCAACGGCCGCAAGTTCTACGCTACCGGCGCGCTGTACGCCGACTGGGTGCCGACTTCGGCCATCGACGACGACGGCGTGCAGCAACTGGCGCTGGTGCCGCGCAATGCGCAGGGACTGAGCATCGTCGACGACTGGTCCGGCTTCGGCCAGCGCACCACCGGCAGCGGTTCGGCGATCTTCGACAACGTCCGTGTGGACGGCGGTGCGGTGCTGGGATTCCAGGCTTCGTTCGATCGTCCGACCACAGTCGGTCCGCTGGCGCAATTGCTGCACGCGGCCATCGATCTCGGCATCGCGCGCGCTGCCTATGCCGACCTGATCAGCTTCGTCTCGACGCGTTCGCGCCCATGGATCGACAGCGGGGTCGAACGCGCCAGTGATGACCCCTTGACCATCCGTGAAGTCGGCGATCTCACCGTGCAATTGCACGCGGCAGAAGCGCTGGTGGACCGCGCCGGCGCCAGGGTCGACATCGCCGCCGCCGATTCCAATGCCGACACCGTAGCGGCTGCATCGATCGCCGTGGCCGAATCGCGCGTGCTCACCAACAATGTCTCGCTGGCCGCCGGCAGCAAGCTGTTCGAACTGGCCGGCACGCAGTCGACGCTGGCCGAAAACAATCTTGATCGTCACTGGCGCAACGCGCGTACCCATACGCTGCACGATCCGGTGCGCTGGAAATATCACGCCATCGGCAACTACTACCTCAACGACAAGAAGCCGCCGCGTCACGGCGCGCTCTGAACGTTCTGATTTTGAATTCTTCGTCTACACAACAAGAAAAGACCTCCATGCGTAATCGCTTCATCGTTTCCCTGATCCCGGGTTTGCTGGCTGCGGCATTGCCGTTCCTGGTGGCGGCACAGACACCGAAGTCCGGCGGCACCCTGGTCGCCATCGTCCAGCCCGAACCGGTCACGCTGACCGGCGCGGTCAACACCGCCCAGCCGACCTCGCTGATCGCCACCAACGTCTACGACGGCCTGCTGTCCTACGACAACGACCTCAAGCCGCACGGCCAGCTGGCCGAAAGCTGGGAAGTGTCGAAGGACGGCCTCGCCATCACCTTCCACCTGCGCAAAGGCGTCAAGTGGCACGACGGCAAACCGTTCACTTCGGCCGACGTCAAGTGGTCGGTGGAGAACGTCTGGAAGACCATCCACCCGCGCAACAAGGCCATCCTGGTCAATCTGACTCAGGTCGATGCGCCGGACGCCAACACCGCCATTTTCCGTTTCACCAAGCCTTCATTGGCGCTGTTGTCGACGCTCAATTCGTGGGGCGCGCCGGTGTTGCCGAAGCATCTGTATGAAGGCACCGACGTGCTGAACAATCCGAACAACAACAAGCCGGTCGGCACAGGTCCGTTCGTGTTCAAGGAATGGAGCCGCGGCAACTACATCACGCTCGAGCGCAATCCGAATTACTGGGAGAAGGGCAAGCCCTACCTCGACAAGATCATCTTCAAGGTCGTGCCTGACGCCGGCGCGCGCGCCGCCACGCTGGAAAACGGCGACGCACAATACGCCGTCTTCAGCCCGGTGCCGCCGAAAGAAGCCCAACGCCTGGCCGACTCCGGCAAGGTCAAGGTCGAAACCAACGGCTACCAATGGTCGTCGCCGGTGCTCTATCTCGACTACAACCTCGGCAACAAATACCTGAAGGACGTGCGCGTGCGTCGCGCCATTGCCCACGCGGCCAATCTGGAAGGCTTGAACAAGGTGGTCTGGTACGGCTACGGCAAGCCGTCGGTGAGCATCGTGCCGACCACGCTGTCGCAGTTCTTCGACAACACCGTGCCGCGTTATCCGTACGACACCAAGAAGGCCGAGGCGCTGCTCGATGAAGCCGGCTTCCCGCGCGGCGCCGACGGCGTGCGCTTCACCATCAGCAACGACTACCTGCCGTACGGCGACGACTATCGCCGCACCGCCGAGTACCTGAAGCAATCACTCAAACGCGTCGGCATCGAAGTCAACATCCGCAGCCAGGACACGGCCGCCTTCACCAAGCGCGTCTACGGCGACCGCGATTTCGACACCGCGATTACGTGGAACGCGTCCTTCCCCGATCCGCAGATCGGCCTCACGCGCATGTACTGGTCGGGCTGGGTCGGCAAGAACATCCCGTGGACCAATAGCTCCGGCTACAGCAATCCGGAGGTCGATCGCGTGATCGAACAGGCGCAGGGTGCCGCCACGCAAGCCGAACGCATTGCGCTGTTCAAGAAATTCCAGCAGATCACGCAGACCGAATTGCCGACCCTGCCGCTGATCGAGCTGCACTTCTTCACCGTGCATTCGCCGCGTCTCAAGGGCATCACGCAGGACGGCGACCAGTCGCAGGGTTCGCTGAAGAACGCCTGGCTGGAATCGGCCAAGGCTGCGCAATAACAATAAAACAACGACAAAACAACGAGGGAAAACAGAACATGAACAAGACTGTATTCAAACTGCTGGCGGCCACGGCCATCACATTGGCCTTCAATGCGAGCGCGTTTGCCCAGACGCGCGGTGGCACGCTGACCGCGATCATCCAGCCCGAGCCGGTGATCCTGACTTCGGCGCTGAACACCGCCGCGCCGACCGGCTTCTTCAGCGCCAACGTGTTCGACGGCCTGGTGGAATACGACAACGACTTCAAGCTGCGCCCGGCGCTGGCGGAGAGCTGGGACGTCTCCAAGGACAGCAAGACGCTGACCTTCCATCTGCGCAAGGGCGTCAAGTGGCATGACGGCAAGCCGTTCACGTCGGCCGACGTCAAGTGGACGCTGGAGAATGTCTGGAAAAAATTCCACCCGCGCAACCAGATCATCTACGGCACCGTCACCAGCGTCGACACGCCGGACGACTACACCGTCATCATCCGCTTCAGCGAACCGTCGCTGGCCGTGCTGAGCTCGCTCAACAGCAACGGCGCGCAAGTGCTGCCCAAGCATTTGTACGAAGGTACCGACATCCTTAACAATCCGTACAACAACAAGCCGGTCGGCACCGGCCCGTTCGTGTTCAAGGAATGGAGCCGCGGCAACTACATCACGCTGGAACGCAATCCCAACTATTGGGACAAGACCAAGGGCGTGAGCAAGCCTTACCTCGACAAGATCATCTTCAAGGTCGTGCCTGATGCCGGCGCGCGCGCCGCTGCGCTGGAAAAGGGCGAAGCGCAATATGCGCCGTTCTCGCCGGTGCCGCTGAAGGACGCCGAGCGTCTCGCCAAACTGCCCGGCCTCAAGCTGGAAACACGCGGCTACGACTGGATCTCGCCGTGGCTGTTCCTCGACGTCAACGTCGATCGTCCTTACTTCAAGGATGCGCACGTGCGCCAGGCGCTGGCTTACGCGATCGACCTGAACGCCTTCAACAAGGTGGTCTGGTACGGTTTCGGCAAGCCGGCGGTCAGCCCGGTGGTGTCGACGCTCAAGCAGTTCCACACCGACGACGTGCCGAAGTACGGTTACGATCCGAAGAAGGCCGAAGCGCTGCTCGATGAAGCCGGGCTCAAGCGCGGCGCCGACGGCACCCGCCTGCGCATCAACCTCGACTACCTGCCTTACGGCGACGACTACAAGCGCAGCGGCGAATACATCAAGCAAGCACTCAAACGCATCGGCATCGACGTCAACGTCCGTGCACAAGACACGCCGACCTACACCAAGCGCGTCTACGGCGACCGCGATTACGACTTGTCGGTGGTGTGGTTCGCCGGCTTTGCCGATCCGCTGGTGGGCGTGACGCGCGCCTATTGGAGCGATTCGGTCGGCAAGAACATCCCGTGGAGCAATGGCTCCGGTTACCGCAGCGCCGAAGCCGACAAACTGATCGAACAAGCCCAATCCTCGGCCAGCCAGAGCGAACGCGTCGCGCTGTTCAAGAAACTGCAGCAACGCGTGCAGACCGATCTGCCATCGATCCCGCTGCTTGAGCTGCACTTCTTCACCATCCAGGCCGCCAACCTGAAGGACACCGTTGCCGGCGTCGACCAGATCTACAGCTCGCTCAAGAACGCCTGGTTCGACAGCGCGCCCAAGGTCGCCAACGCGGCGCAAGCTGCAGCATCGGCCACACCACAGGCCGCCAAATGAAGATCAGCAACATCGTCGTGCGCCGCCTGCTGCAACTGGTCAGCGTGGCGCTCGGCGTAACCATCATCAATTTCTTCCTGCTGCAACTGGCGCCCGGCGACGCCGCTCAGGTGCTGGCAGGGGAGGCCGGTGCGGCGACGCCGGAATACATGGCGGCGCTGCGGGCGCAGTTCGGCCTCGACCAGCCGCTGCCGGTGCAGTTCTGGAAATACATACTCAACCTCGCGCATTTCAATCTCGGCTACTCGTTCCGCCACGGCATGCCGGTGGCGCAACTGATCGCCGAACGCGTGCCGGCGACTTTGCTGCTGATGGGCGCGAGCATTCTGTTCGCGGTCGTGGCCGGCGCCACGCTGGGAGCGATCGCCGCCTACCGCGCGGGGCGCATTGCCGACGTCGTGATTTCGACGCTGGCGCTGGTGTTCTTCGCCACGCCGCTGTTCTGGATCGGCCTGATGCTGGTGGTGGTGTTCTCGGTCTGGCTCGACTGGCTGCCGGTCGGCGGCATGTTTACGATCGAGGCCGGCTACACCGGCTGGAAATACATCGTCGACGTCGCCCGTCACCTGGTATTGCCGGCGGTGACGCTGGGCCTGTTCTACATGGCGGTGTACACGCGCCTGATGCGCGCCACCATGGTCGAAGTGCGGCGTCAGGATTTCGTGCGCACCGCCGTCGCCAAGGGCGCGCGACCGCCGCGCGTGCTGTTCGCGCACGTGCTGAGGAACGCCTTGCTGCCGCTGGTTACGATGCTGGGCGTGCAGGTCAGCTCCATCATTGGCGGCGCGGTGTTGGTGGAAACCGTGTTTTCCTGGCCCGGTCTGGGACGGCTGGCGTTCGAGGCTCTGTTCCAGCGCGACTTCAATCTGCTGCTCGGCATTTTGCTGTGCAGTTCCATCGTCGTGATCGTGGTGAACTGGGTGGTCGACTTTGTCTATACCCGTCTCGATCCGCGCATCCGTTTTGCCTGAATGGTTTTGCCTAATAAGCTGAAAGTGAATCTGCAATGAGCGAACTTGTTTCGACGCTGGCGATTACTCCGGTCACTACCGCCGACGCCCCTGCCAGCCTGATCGCCGCACCGACCACGCGCGGCTGGTTCGCGCGCCTGCTGCGTTCGCCGTCGGCGCTGGTCGGCGGCGTGCTGTTGTTGCTGGTGGTGCTGATGGCGCTGTCGTCGCCCTTGCTGTTTCCGGGCGATCCGCTGGACATGGTGGCCGAGCCTTTCCTGCATCCCGGCGTTGACGCTGCACATTTGCTCGGCAGCGACATGCTTGGTCGCGATCTGTTGAGCGGCATCTTCCATGGCGCGCGCGTGTCGCTGCTGATCGCGGTCGTGTCGACCCTGCTTGCGCTGGTGCTGGGCATCAGCGGCGGCTTGCTGGCAGGTTACTACGGCGGCCTGGCCGATGCGGTGCTGATGCGCGTGACGGAATTCTTCCAGACCATTCCGTCCTTCCTGTTCGCACTGGCGATCGTGGCGGTGGTGCAGCCGACCCTGGTGACGATTGCGCTGGCCATCGGCGTGACCGCCTGGCCGAGCCTGGCGCGGCTGGTGCGCGCCGAAGTGCTCAAGCTGCGCCACAGCGAAATGGTGCAGGCCAGCGCCGCCCTCGGCGCCACCGATCTGCGCATCATGCTGCGTGACATCTTGCCCAACACGCTGACGCCGATCCTGGTGTCGACTTCGCTGATGGTGGCCACCGCCATCCTCACCGAATCCAGCCTGGCCTTCCTCGGCCTGGGCGATCCCAATGCGGTGAGCTGGGGCAACATGGTCGGCTCGGGCCGTGAAGTGATCCGCACCGACTGGTACATCACGACGATTCCGGGCATCGCGATCGTGATCACGGTGCTGGCATTGAATTTATTAGGCGACGGATTGGCCGACGTGCTCGATCCGCGCGACAGAAAATAGGAGAAACACCATGGCACGCGTATCCACTCTGCTTTCCAATCAACTGCCCGAGGGGCCGGCCCGCACGATCTTCGAGAAGGTCGAAAACGAATACGGCGCCTTCGGCAACATGCTCGGCGTGCTGGCGCATCGTCCGGCCTCGATCGAGCACATCTATGGCCTGCTGCTGCAGTTCGCCGCCGAAGGCAATATCTCCAAGCTGCATCTGGAGATCGTGCTGGTCACCGCCTCCAAGGCCAACGAATGCAGCTACTGCGTCTCGCACCATGCACCCAAGCTCGTAGCGCAGCACGTGTCGGCGGCGACCGTCGAGCACATCCTCGACGCCGACGTGCCCGGCCTCGGCCCGGTTGAATTGCTGGTGCGCGACTATGCGCTGGCGGTCACGCGCCAACGCGTCGGCGACAGCCTGGTGACGCGCCTGCGCGAGCATTTCTCGGAATCGCAGATCGTCGAACTGACCTTGCGCGCCGCACTGTGCGCCTTCTTTGCGCGCTTCAACGAAGCGCTCGACGTTCAGCTCGAACCCGAATACGTGACCGCGGATGCAGCATGAGTAAAAAGGAAATTCGCCTCAACGCATTCAACATGAATTGCGTGAACCACATCAACCACGGCTTGTGGACGCATCCGCGCGACCGCTCGCAGGATTACACCGACATCGCTTACTGGACCGACCTGGCCAAGCTGCTGGAGCGCGGCAAGTTCGACGGCTTGTTCCTGGCCGACATCGTCGGCGTCTATGACGTCTACCAGAACTCGGTCGACATCACGCTGCGCGAGTCGATCCAGTTGCCGGTCAACGATCCGCTGCTGCTGATTTCGGCGATGGGCTTCGTCACCGAACATCTCGGCTTCGGCATTACCGCCAATCTGACTTACGAAGCGCCGTTCCTGTTTGCCCGGCGCATGTCCACGCTCGACCACCTGACCAAGGGGCGGGTCGGCTGGAACATCGTCACCGGCTACCTCGACAGCGCTGCACGCGCGATGGGCCTGTCGGAACAGCTGGAACACGACCAGCGCTATGACCGCGCCGACGAATTCATGGAAGTGGTCTACAAGTTGTGGGAGGGCAGCTGGGAAGACGACGCCGTCATCCGCGACCGCCAGAAGCGCATCTACGCGCAGCCGGACAAGGTGCACAAGATCCACCACAGCGGCGACTACTACAAGGTCGAGGGCTACCACCTCAGCGAACCGTCGCGCCAGCGCACGCCGGTGCTGTACCAGGCCGGTTCGTCCGGTCGCGGCCAGGCCTTCGGCGCGCGCCATGCGGAATGCGTGTTCGTGTCCGGCCAGAGCAAAGAGGCCGTGCGCAAGCTGGTCACCGGCATCCGCGAAGGTGCGGTGAAGGAAGGCCGCCAACCCGATGACGTCAAGGTCTTCATGGGTCTGACCGTGGTGGTCGCGCTGACCGAAAAAGAAGCGCGCGAAAAGTACGCTGAGTACGCGCGCTACGCCAGTCCCGAAGCCGGCTTGGCGCATTTCTCCAGCGGCACCGGCATTGATTTTTCGCAGTACGAACTGGACGAGCCGATCCGCCAGGTCAAGACCAACTCCATCGAATCGCTGGTCAAGACCGTGACCAATCCCGAGCTCAACTGGACCAAGCGCAAGCTGCTGGAACAACTGGAGCTGGGCGGCCGCTACGCCACCATCGTCGGCTCGCCGCAGCAGGTGGCGGATGAACTGGAAGCGTGGATACGCGAGACCGACATCGACGGTTTCAATCTCACGCGCACGGTCACGCCGGAGAGCTTCGAAGCCTTCGTCGACCTGGTGATTCCGGAGCTGCAGACGCGCGGTTCCTACAAGCATGAGTATGCGCCGGGCACTTTGCGCGAGAAGTTGTTTACCGGCAGCGGCGCACGCCTGCCGCAGCAGCACGCTGGTGCGAGCTATCGTACGAATAAACGCACCGACGTGCCTGCATGAGCACAAGCATCACCACAGAAAGAACCCCATGAGCCAGCTCCTCGACATCCGCAACCTCAACGTGTCCTTCCCCGGCCACGACGCCGTGAAGGATCTCAGCTTCGGCATCGCCGCCGGCGAGACGCTGGCGCTGGTGGGCGAATCCGGTTGCGGCAAGTCGACCACGGCGTTGTCGCTGCTGCGCCTGCTGCCGGCGAGCGCGCAGGTGTCGGGCAACATCGTGTTCGAAGGACGCGACTTGCAGGCGCTGCCGGAGGAAGAGATCTGTGCGCTGCGCGGCAATGCGATTTCGATGATCTTCCAGGAGCCGATGACCTCGCTCAATCCGGTGCTGACCATCGGCCAGCAAGTGGTCGAGGCGATCCGCCTGCATCAACCGCTGTCGCCGCAGGCCGCAAAAGCGCGCGCGATCGAGTTGCTGGAACTGGTGCGCATCCCGGAGCCGCAGCGTCGCTTCAATGACTATCCGCATAATCTCTCCGGCGGTCAGCGCCAGCGCGTGATGATCGCGATGGCGGTGTCCTGCCACCCGCGCTTGCTGGTGGCAGATGAACCGACCACCGCACTGGACGTCACCATCCAGGCGCAGATCCTCGAATTGCTGGGCCAGCTGCGCCGCGACCTGTCGATGGCGGTGCTGCTGATCACGCACGACCTGGCCGTGGTCGAGCAGTGGGCCGACCGCGTCGCCGTCATGTACGGCGGCCGCAAGGTGGAGGAGGCGAGCAGCGCCATCCTGTTCGAGCGTCCGCAACATCCTTACACGCGCGGCCTGCTCGGCGCGTCCTTGCAGATGGAGCAGGACTATCACTACCGCGACGGCCGCCTGCCCGAAATCCGCACCGAACTCGACGCCGGCGAACGCATCTTTACGCTGACCGAACGCGCACATGCGCAGCCGCTGCCGCCGCTCGACCCGGATGCAAAAGCCTTGCTGTCCTTGCAAGATGTCCATACTCATTACCGTTCACGCAACGGCGTGGTGCACGCGGTCAAGGGCGTGTCGTTCGATATCGCCGCCGGTGAATCGGTGGGCCTGGTCGGTGAATCCGGCTGCGGCAAATCGACGCTGTCGAAGACCATCGTGCGCCTGGTCGATGCCAGCGCCGGCAAGATCCTGCTCGACGGCGACGATATCGCCCAGCTCGACGGCGCACGCCTGCGTCCGTATCGCCGCCGCGTACAGATGATTTTCCAGGACCCGTACGCCTCGCTCAATCCGCGCCACACGGTGGCCGAAATCCTTGATGCTGCGCTGGTGATCCATGACGTCAGGGACAAGAGCGAGCGTCGTCGCCGCATCGAGCAGATCGTCGACCTGGTCGGCCTGCCGCAGCGCGCCTTGCGCAGCTATCCGCATCAGTTCTCCGGCGGCCAGCGCCAGCGCATCGGCATCGCGCGTGCACTGGTGCTGAAGCCGGCGCTGGTGATCTGCGACGAGCCGGTATCGGCGCTCGACGTCTCGGTGCAGGCGCAGATCCTGAACCTGCTGGTCGACCTCAAGCGTGAATTCGGCCTATCGTATCTGTTCATCTCGCACGACTTGTCGGTGGTGCGCTACATCGCCGACAAGGTGCTGGTGATGAACGGCGGGCGCATCGTCGAGTCGGGCGATCACAACAGCATCTGGCAGTCGCCGCAGCATGACTACACGCGGTCATTGATTGCCGCCGTGCCTTCTGCCGCCGCGCGCAGGCAGGTGCAGGAAGCGCCACGCGAGTTGCTGATCGCCTGATTGATCGTCTGACTTTTGACGCGATTGGAAAGCGCATATTCAAGCGCCAAAAGATTCGTTTTGTTCGTGGCGGGCGGCAGATAAATTAGCGCTATTTGAGGAAGATTCATGGCGCGATTTTTCACCCGTGTGCTCACGGCTGGTTTTGCCGGTTTATTGTTGGCGAGCGTTGCAACAATTTTTTCCGCGACTGCCGCGGCGCAGGACAAGACCTTGAAAGTCGGCGTCACCAGCGGCCCGCACGCGCAGATTTTTGAAGTGGTCAAGCGCGTCTTCGAGCGCAGCAATCCCGGCTACAAGATCCAGATCGTCGAGTTCAACGACTACATCCAGCCGGATGCCGCGCTCGATGCCGGCGAGCTGGACGCCAACAGTTTCCAGCATCGTCCCTTCCTCAATGCGCAGATCAAGACGCGCGGCTACAAGCTGTTCGGCACCGGGCGCACCTTCATCGGGCCGATGGCGATCTACTCCAAGAAATATCGCAGTCTGAATGACATTCCGGCCGGTGCCAAGATCGGGATTCCGAATGATCCGGCCAACGAGAGTCGGGTCTTGTTGCTGTTGCAGAAGCATGGGGTGATCAAGCTGCGTGCGGGGATCGATCCCTTGACCGGCGTCAATGCGACGCCGATCGATATTGTCGAGAATCCTAAGAAGTGGAGATTTATTGAAATCGATGCGGCGCAGTTGCCGCGCACTTTAGACGATCTGGATGCGTCGGCGGTGAATGCCGACTATGCGGCGAAGGCTGGTTTGCATCCGGTGCGCGACAGTCTGGTCGTGGAGAATGGGGATAGTCCTTATGCTTGCCTGATTGCGGTGCGGGAGAAGGATAAGGATCAGGTTTGGCTGCCCAAGCTGGTGAAGGCTTATCAGTCGGATGAGGTGAAGAAGTTTATTGATGCGGAATTTAAAGGCGGGATTTTGGCGGCTTGGTGATACAGGCGTCGGTTGTTCCTTCGGGCTGGTCGTTTAATAAGTTGTGTGTGTCTTCGGACGACCAAGCCGGGGGCGGCCCGGCAGCCGCTCACTTTTCTTGCTTCGCCAAGAAAAGTAAGCAAAAGAAGGCGACCGCAAGTTCGCAGCCCCTTCGGGGTACCCGGCGTCGTCAGGCACAAATCGGGAGGGGAAACAAACTCGCTGCGCTCAGACAAGTTTCCCCTCTTTATCCGATTTGCACCTGCCGCCACCGGCTGCTCGCAAGCGGGAATTCGAGACTGGCTCGCTGCGCCTCGCCAGGGTAGGGAGGTGGAGTGATGGTCTACGTTCTTCGCTACCTTCACAGACGTGACAATTGCGATGCCGAAGGCGAGCGACCCTTGGCGATGCGCAGCGCGAGCCAGTCTGGCCGGTCCGCTTATGAGTCGCCGTTGGTGACGCGCACAAATCGGAAAAAGAAGGGAAACTTGTCTGAGCGAAGCGAGTTTGTTTCCCTTCCCGATTTGTGCGTGGCATCAACGGGAACCCCGCGCAGCGGGGCGGCGAATCGCGGTCGCCTTCTTTGGCTTACTTTTCTTGGCGAGACAAGAAAAGTGAGTAGCTGCCGGGCTACCCCCGGCGAAGGGTTGATCGAAGAAAGAAAAGACGAGATGAGTTAATACGGTAGTCGGAACAACACAAGACTCACCGCTGCATGCCCCATCGCTTAACAGTCAACCTCTCAATAGTATTAAACCCAAAATTCTCCACCACCAACCCAATCAGAATCACCATCGCCAACCCCGCAAACACCTTGTCGGTATACAGCTCATTGCGGTTCTGAAAGATATACCAGCCGAGTCCACCCTTGCCGCTCGAAGCCCCAAACACCAGCTCCGCAGCAATCAAGGTACGCCACGCAAACGCCCAGCCGATGCGCAATCCGGCAAGGATCGAAGGCAAGGCCGCCGGCACCAGCATGAACAGTACGAACCGCAAGCCGCGCAAACCATAATTGCGCCCCGCCATCCGCAAGGTATCCGACACGCCCAGAAATCCCGCATAGGTATTGAGAGCCAAAGCCCACAACACCGAATGCACCAGCACGAAAATCAGACTGTTCTCGCCGAGTCCGAACCACAGCAAGGCCAGCGGCAACATCGCAATTGCGGGCAGCGGATTGAACATCGACGTCAGCGTGCTCAGCAGATCGCGGCCGAGTTGGGTCGACACCGCCAGCGTGGTCAGCGCGAACGCCAGCGCAATGCCGATCAGGTAGCCCTTGACCAGCACCTTGAGCGAAATCCAGACCTTGCCGATCAGTTCGCCCGTGACGACACCGTCAACAAAAGCGTGCGCAGTCTGCACGAAGCTCGGCAAGAGCAGATCGTTGTCCTGGATGCGCGCGATGATTTCCCAGATCAGCGCCAGCACCAGCAGGATCACTGCCTTGCGCACCCAGCTTTGTTGCCAGATGCGTTGCGGCAATGACAAGGTGCGTTCCAGCGGGACGTCGTCGAGCGGCGTCAGGGCGATTTCGTATTCGTCGCGGATGGGAGGGGAGAGGTGCATGGCGGATTCAACCCTGTCGATTGTCGACTCTTGTTAAAAATTGTCCAACATAACGGAAGTCGAATATGCCGGAAACGAATCATTTCGCACAAACAAATGCGAATTTCGTATATGGCTGCAAGGATGAAAGCGACGGGGAGATAGGCGGGCGTCAATCACCGCCGGCGCCATGCGTGCGCATGGCCGGACCGGCGGGAAGAATGCGCTACAGCAGGACAGGGACGTTGGGCGGAAGCTCAGCTCGGGCGACCGTGGAAAGCCTTGTTGGCGATCTTCCAGCCGTCGGCCGTTTTCAGCAGCACGAAATAATCGGTGAAGGTGACCGGGCCGTGCACCAGCGTGATCTTGGCGCAGGCCGAAAGACCGCCCACGTCGATCCACTCCACGATACGGCGGCGGCTTGCCTCGTCGGCGGCCGGCGTGCCCTTGAAGCGCTCGCAGTAGACTTCCAGCGGCCATGACGTAAATACGCCTTCGCGCATCGATTCGATGTGTGCCGTCGGCAGGAAGGCTTGTCGCATGTGCGCGGCGTCGTCGCGCGCATGGCCGAGGAAATATTGTTCGATGGGGACCAGCACTTCGGCTTGTTCGGCGCTGAAGGTTGGCGAGGGCGATGTTGTGGCTGTGGTCATGGGCGGACTCCTGATTGAAGTCGCCCATGATGCGTGAACGGCGTCGTCGTGTACAGCGCCGTCAGTGATAAGCGGTATATGCGAACCCGCATAGCACTACAAAAACCCTCTGCCTGCCACCCGTCTAGTACGAAAACCGCACGTCCTTGAAATTGACCTGCGCCGGTTCTTCCTGGCCTTCATTGAACAACAGGCGATGGATGCGCCGCGCGGTTTCCTGGAAGCCGACGCCGCCCAGGCTTTGCAGGTCGTACTGGTGGCTGTTGATTTCGGCGCGCACGCGGCCCGGATGCGGCGACAGCAGCAGGATGCGGTTGCCGACGACGAGCGCTTCTTCGATCGAGTGGGTGACGAACAACAGCGTGAAGCGGACTTCTTCCCACAGGATCAGCAGTTCTTCCTGCATCTTGCGGCGCGTCAGCGCGTCGAGCGCAGCGAAGGGTTCGTCCATCAGCAGGATCTTGGGCTGCATGGCCAGGGCGCGGGCGATCGCGACACGCGCCTTCATGCCGCCCGACAGCGTGTGCGGATAGGCGTCGGCGAATTTGCCGAGGCCGACCTTGTCGAGGTAGTGCAGCGCGCGTTCGGCCGCTTCGCGCTTGCCCAGCGTGCGCGAGGCCAGCAGCGGGAACATGACGTTCTGCTTCACCGTCTTCCACGGCGGCAGCTGGTCGAATTCCTGGAACACCACGATGCGGTCCGGACCCGGCTGATGGATTGCCGCGCCGTCCAGGCGGATCTCGCCGGCGGCCGGTTTGAGGAAGCCGGCGACGGCTTTCAGCAGGCTCGACTTGCCGCAGCCTGACGGTCCCAGCAGCACGAATCGATCGGCCGGATAGACGTCGAAACTGACGTCGTGCGTGGCCTGCACCACGGCGGTGGCGCTGCGGTATTGCAGGCCGACACGGTCAACCTGCAGCAGCGGCGTGTGTTCGCCGACGGCGCGCAGGATCGGCGTGTCTGGATTGTGCGGGTCAGCTGCCGGGCTGGGCATAGGCTTCTTCAAAAAAGTAATCTTTCCATGACGCCGCGCGGTTCTTCAGTACGCCGATGTCGTGCAGCTTGTCGGCATAGACGTAGCTGCGTTGCGGCGAGACGGTGAAGTCGATTTCCGGATCTTCGACGATCTTGCGCACGAACTCGGGCGCCAGCTTGGACTTCTGCACGCGGATGAAGGTGTCGGCCGCCTTGGCCTTGTTGGCGCGGATGAATTGCGCCGCTTCGACCAGGGCGTTGTAGAAGGCTTTATAGGTCTTCGGATTGTCGTCGTGGAATTTCTGCGTGGTGTAGAGCACGTTGAAGGTCGCCGGTCCGCCGAGGATGTCGTAGGAGCTGATGATCTTGTGGACGTTCTTGTTTTCCAAAGCCTGGTACTGGAACGGTGGGCTGGAGAAGTGCGTGTTGATCTCCGAGCCGCCGGAGATCAGCGCGACCGTGGCGTCTGGATGCGACAGGCTCACCGAGATATTGTCGAAGCGTTTGTAGTCGGCCTTGCCGAACACGCGTGCGGTTTCGATCTGCAGGGTGCGCGACTGGTAGCCGACGCCGGCGGCCGGCACCGCGATGCGGTCCTTGTCGCTGAGATCCTGCAGCGTTTTCACCTTGGGATTATTGGACAGCAGATAGTTGGGCATGGAGCCGAGCGAGGCGATCGCCTTGACATTCTGGCGTCCGCGCGTGCGGTCCCACAGCGTCAGCATCGGCGGCACGCCGGCCGAGACCACGTCGAGCGCGCCGGCCAGCAACGCCTCGTTCATGGCGGTGGCGCCGGAGATGCTGTTCCATTCGACCTTGATGTCGACGCCTTGCTGCTTGCCGTATTTCTCGATGAGTTTCTGATCCTGTACGACGTCGAGGATCAGGTAGCCGATGCCGAATTGCTGGGCGATGCGGATCTGGCCTTCGGCGTGGGCGCCGACGTTAACACTGAATGCAACAACCGCTGCCGCGATGAGGGAAGTGGCGCGCATCTCAGCTGCCTCCGTTGATGTGGGCGTCGTCGAAGAAGTAATCCTTCACCGAGGCCGGCTTGTTCTTGATGGCGCCGACGCGGTGCATGAATTCGGCCAGCGGATAGGTATTCTGCGGCGCGATCTTGAACTGCACTTCGGGATTCTTGATGATCTTCAGCAGCAGGTTGCGGTCGATCTTGGCGTTGCTGACGCGGATGTAGGTGTCGGCGGCCTTGTCGGGATTGGCGGCGATGAACTTGGCGGCTTCATCGAGCGCATCGAGGAAGGCCTTGTAGGTCTTGGGATTGTCCTTGCGGAATTTCTCGGTGGCGTACAACACCGTGGCCGACGACGGACCGCCCAGCACCTGGTAGGAGTTCAGCACGATGTGCGCCTTGGGATTGCCGGCCAGTTCCTGGTCCTGGAACGGCGGATTACCGAAGTGGGCGCTGATCTCGGTGCCGCCGTTGATGATCGCGGCGGCGGCGTCAGGGTGCGGCACGGCCACGCTGATCTTGTCGAGTTTGTTGTATTGGGCGTCGCCCCATTGCTTGGCCGAGGCCAGTTGCAGCACGCGCGATTGCACCGAGACGCCGACGGCGGGCAGCGCGATACGGTCCTTGTCGGTGAAGTCGGCGATGGTCTTGACGTTGGGGTTGTTGCTCACGAGGTAGTAGGGCAGGTTGCCCAGCGAAGCCACGCCGCGCACGTTCTGGCGACCGTGGGTGCGGTCCCAGATGGTCAGCAGCGGGCCGACGCCGGCGCCGGCGATGTCGATCGCGCCGGACAGCAGCGCGTCGTTGACGGCCGAGCCGCCCGACAGCTTGACCCAGTCGACCTTGATGTCGACGCCCTGGGCCTTGCCGTGCTTTTCGATCAGTTTCTGGTCCTGGGCGATATTCAGCAATAAATAGACGACGCCGAATTGTTCGGCAATACGTAGCTGCAGCTGGCCTTCGGCGCGTGCGGGGGCGGTGGCGGCGAGGCCGGCGGTCAGCAGGCCGAGGCTCAGCGCGGCGGAGAGAAGTCGTTTGGCAAACATGGATGCTCCGGTAAAAGCGGGGACCTCGTTCTGATGGAAGAGGGCTTAAGAACAAACATGGGTGGAAATGGCTGTTCTTTATGAGCTAGGAGTATATAAAGACGTTCGCAGAATGAAAAACGCGTTTATCGCATATCTTTATGCGGTTTTCGCTGCATTTTGGGAGCCATAGCCGCGACTTGCGTTTTTTGGCGAAATTCGCGGCGCGCCTCCGGGCCGCGATGCTCGCCGGCGCGCCGATGTCAAGGCCGCAGCACCGGGTAGATGCCTTTGCGCAACGCAGCATCCCGGCAGGGGGATAGTGCGATAAAGTACGCGCTATCCGGTTTCACCGGCGTAACGCGCATTCAAAGCTGCAGGTCAGCACGACGAAAAAACGACGACAAGCTCGCTGCAGACATGAGCATCAAATCAAATACGGGAAAACAATGAGTTCAACTCAGGTCAGACCAAATTATTCCTTCCGGTCGCAAAAACTCCACATCATCACCCTGGCAGCCCTCGGCGTCGTGTTCGGCGACATCGGCACCAGTCCGCTGTACGCGCTGAAAGAATGCTTCAGCCCCGAGCATGGCATCGCGTTTTCGCCCGACGCCGTGTTGGGCATCATCTCCATGCTGTTCTGGTCGATCACGATCGTGGTCTCACTCAAGTATGTGCTGTTCGTCATGCGCGCCGACAACAACGGCGAAGGCGGTGTGCTGGCGCTCATGGCGCTGTCGCTGCGCACGGCCGTGAACGGCTCGCCGCGCGCCAAGCTGCTGATGATGCTGGGCGTGTTCGGCGCCTGCATGTTCTATGGCGACGTGGTGATCACGCCGGCCATTTCGGTGCTGTCGGCGGTGGAAGGCATGGACATCGCGGTGCCGGGTACCTCCCACTACGTGATCCCGCTGACGCTGGTGATCCTGACCGGCCTGTTCCTGATCCAGCGCCACGGCACCAACCTGGTGGGCAAGCTGTTCGGGCCGATCATGTTTCTGTGGTTCATTTCGCTGGGCGCACTGGGCCTGTATCACATCCTCAAGGCACCGGACATCCTGGTGGCGATCAATCCGTATTACGCCGTGCATTTCATGATCGAGCATTCGCTGCAGGCCTTCATCGTGCTCGGCTCGGTGGTGCTGGTGCTGACCGGCGCCGAAGCGCTGTACGCCGACATGGGCCACTTCGGCATCCGGCCGATCCGCTTCGCGTGGTTGTACACCGTGATGCCTTGCCTGGTGATCAACTACTTCGGCCAGGGCGCCAACCTGCTGGCCAATCCGGAGGCAATCAAGAATCCGTTCTACCTGATGGTGCCGGACATGCTGCTGGTGCCGATGGTGGTACTGGCTACGTTCGCCACGGTGATTGCGTCGCAGGCAGTGATCTCGGGTGCGTTCTCGCTGACCAGCCAGGCCATCCTGCTGGGCTTCGTACCGCGCATGCGCATCCTGCATACCTCGGAAGACGAGCGCGGCCAGATCTATATTCCGCTGATCAACTGGATGCTGCTGGTGCTGGTGGTGGCAGTGGTGCTGGCGTTCAAGAAATCGGACAACCTGGCGGCGGCTTATGGCGTTGCCGTGACGACCACGATGGTGATTACCACGATGCTGGCGGGGGTGGTCATGCGCGCCGAATGGAAATGGCATCCGGTGCTGGTGACGCTGGTAATCGGCGCTTTCATCACGGTCGACCTGGCGTTCTTCACGGCTAACCTGCTGAAGATCGCCGACGGCGGCTGGTTCCCGCTGCTGCTCGGCGGCGCGGCGTTCTTCCTGCTGATGACCTGGTACTCGGGCCGCATGCTGCTGCGCATGCGCATCAAGGATGATGGCATTCCGCTGGAGCCTTTCGTCGAAGGCTTGCTGGCGCATCCGCCGCACCGCGTCGGCGGCACCGCAGTCTTCATGACCGGCAACATCAACACCGTGCCGGTGGCGCTGCTGCATAACCTCAAGCACAACCGCATCCTGCACGAGCGCGTGTTCTTCCTGAAGATCAGCATCTGGGACGTGCCTTACGTCTCCAACGAAGAACGCCTGACGCTCAAGGACCTGGGCGGCAATGTCTACCTGTTGCGCGCGGCTTTCGGCTTCAAGGAAGCGCCGGAAGTGAACAAGGTGCTGGACCTGACGTCTTCGCAATTCGGCATCGAGTTCGAACTGATGGACACGTCCTTCTTCCTGGCGCGCGATACGGTGGTGCCGAGCAAGTTGCTGGGCATGTCGCTGTGGCGCGAACAGCTGTTTGCGTGGATGTACCAGAACGGCGCCAAGCCGTCGGACTTCTTCCACATCCCGGCCAACCGCGTGGTGGAGCTGGGCACCAAAGTCGAGATCTAGTCGTCCTTGAAAACCGCTTGGGCTATCTGTGCCAACCCAGCACGATAGCGCCGAGCGTGATGACGATGCAGGCCAGGATGCGCCGCATCGTCAGTTTCTCTCCCAGGAACAGCGTGCCGATCAGGGCCGCGAACAGCACTGAGGTTTCGCGCAAGGCGGATACCGTTCCCATGGGCGCCAGCGTCACGGCCCAGATCACAATCCCGTAAGCCACCAAAGACATCACGCCGCCCGCCAGGCTGAGCCAGTTCTGTTTGCGCTCGGCGGCCATCGGCAGGCGCCGGTGCATCCACATGAAGATCAGCGCCAGCGGGAAACTGTCGAGCACGAACAGCCAGCCTGAATACGCCAAGGCGTTGCCGGCCGCGCGTGCGCCGATGCCGTCGGTGACGGTGTAGGCGGCGATGAAGGCGCCGGTGGTGAAGGCTGCGATCGGGCCGGACAGATTGTGGCGGTCCTTGATATTGGCCAGGCTGATGATGCCGATCGACACCAGCGCCACGCCCAGCCAAGTGTAGATGCTCATCTGTTCGCCGACGAAGATTGCCGCGCCGATCGACACCAGCATCGGCGACGAGCCGCGCGCAATCGGATAGGACTGGCTGAAATCGCCGATGCGATAAGCGCGGATCAGGAACAGGTTGTAGCCGGTGTGCAGGATCGCCGAGAGGATGATGTAGGGCCACGCGCCCGCATGCGGCAGCGGCGTGAACAGCACCAGCGGAATCGCGCCGATGCCGGCACCGATGGTCATGATGGTCAGCGAGGCGAGGCGGTCGCCGCTGCTTTTCAGCAAGGCATTCCAGGAAGCATGCAACAGGGCGGCGCAGAGCACCAGGGCGACGACGGCGAGGCTCATGCGGGCAGTCCGATGGGGTGGGTCATGAAGAAGGGTGCCGTAATCGGGGCGGCAAAAAAGGCCCTATGATACTGCGCCGAGCGCAAACCCGCCCTCAGCGGGAATGACTTTGCTGCGCAGGCAGTTCGGTGCGGCAGCGCCACAAGGCATGTCCCGAGGCGAGGTACTTGCGCTCGAACGGCGTGATCGGCGCGTCGGTGGTATAGGCTTCGCAGGCAGTCGTGTGCCCACTTACCTGCGTCAAGGCGGCAGCGAATTCTTCCACGTAAATCCGCCAGTTGCTGCGGCATTCGATGACGCCGCCCAGTGCAACGATGCTCGAGAACACCGCGTGGCCATGCCAGCGCCGCGCCAGGTGGCCGATCTTGGGCCAGGGATTGGGGTACAGCAGGTAGTGGCGCGCCGGGAAGATTTTTGCTTCCAGCAGCAGCCGCCAGTAGTCGACCAGGTCGGCGCGGATGAAGCACAGGTTGTCCGGCTGTGGCCCGTCCCATTGCGTATTGCGCCCGAGGCGATCTTCCGACTGGTCGATGCCGATGACGAAGTGATCGGGGTATTGCACCGCCAGGTTCAGCGTCGACAGGCCGACACCGCAGCCGGTGTCGAGGATCAGGGGGACGCCGCCGGCAGCATGCCAGGCGGCGATGCTCTCCTCGAATGCGCGTCGGTTGTAGTCGGTCACCGGCTTGCGGAACGGCGCGGTGGCATGGCGCGTCAGCAGCGCCGACAAGTGCTCGTGGACGCCGGTCTGGCTGCTGGTGATGGGCAAGGAATTCATTGAGGCGGATTTCAGGCGGAAGGATGCCGCGGCACGCGCCGCAAGCCTGAAATTATAAAGGGAGAAGCTATAGGAGGAAGCAAGGCCCCGACCGCGCCGTGTGCGGACCCGGGCAAACCGCAACGCTGCCGTCGCCGGCAGGTCGCAGCGTGGTTGGTTCAGTGCAGCGTCATCGGGTGACGCATCATCAAGTCGTACTTGCTGAGGAAGGTGTCGATGTCTTCCATCGACGGTTCCGTCGCGATCAGGTCCTGTACGTCCTTGCGGAACAGTTCGGCGGCGGGGCCGTCGATGTAGATCTCGCGCTGGCCGGATTTGTCCATGATTTCATAGCCGCCGAAACGCAGGGCTTCGTGGTCGCGGTCGGCACCGAATTCAACGACGCTGTATTGCTCACTGTTGTAGATCAGGTTCATAGTGGCTCCTTGTGCAAATGCTTAAGCTTTGGAAAGGAAGTGGCGTCATATCGGGGTATTTCAAGAGTCGCCCCAAGGCGGCCCTGGACGGTTTCGCTGTTGCGTTTCCCCTGCATATGGTTACGGCGCAATCAGCGATAACTTTTGCCCGAATGACAAAATGACATGAAGAACGGGCGAGCTTGCAGGGCGAAAGCGACCGGCCCTACAGGAATGGATGGAATGGACGCGAGAAGGTTCCTCAGAGGCAAGAGCAAGCCTGCCGGCAATCAGGCCGGGCGCGGAGGCGGCAGTAAAACTACGGTAAGGGACGGCAAGCGGGGAAACAGAGCCGGCAGGAAAGTATCGGCGAAACTGTAGGTGGACGTCCGACGGCATTGCGCCGTCGGTCGCAGATTGCTTACACGTGTTTCTTGGACAGTTTGCCCGGCTCGACGCCGAGTTGCTTGAGCTTGCGGTACAGGTGCGTGCGTTCCAGGCCGGTGCGCTCGGCCACGCGCGTCATGCTGCCGTTTTCGCGCACCAGGTGGTATTCGAAATAGGCGCGCTCGAAGGCGTCGCGCGCTTCGCGCAGCGGCAGGTCGAAGGAGATATTGGAGGCATTGTCGACGATCGGCGCGTAGGCCGGCGCGGCAGTCAGGCCGTGGCCATGATGCAGCGTGTCGGCTGCGCTGGGCGGCGCATAGGACGACAGCGGGCTGGCGTGATGATCGATGCTGTCGGCGCTGGCGGCGACGGTGGGTCGGATGTACGACACCGGACGCGCTGGTTCGCGGCTGTGCGACAAGCCTTGCTGGACTGCCTTGAGCAGTTTTTGCAGGGCAATCGGTTTTTCGAGGAAATTGAGGGCGCCGATGCGGGTGGCTTCGACCGCCGTGTCGATGGTGGCGTGGCCGGACATCATGATCACGGGCATGGTCAGCAAACCGTCACGCTGCCATTCCTTCAACAGCGTGACGCCGTCGGTGTCGGGCATCCAGATATCCAGCAGCACCAGATCGGGAACGCTGCCCGCTCTCAATTCGCGCGCTTGTTGCGCGTTCTCGGCGGTTGCTACGACATGTCCTTCATCGCCCAAAATTTCCGAGAGCAACTCGCGGATACCCATTTCGTCATCGACGACCAGGATGTTAGCCATGTGCCTGCTTTCCTCACTAGATATTTTTTGAGATTTTCCGTGCAACCGCTGAACTCTTTACAGCACTGCTGCAAAAATCAATCTGGCTGGGTGTATGACTGGACAGTACATGAAGTACGGCACGCAGACACACAATAACGCCGGGCTAATTCCGCAACCTTACTTGGTAAAGACCCATGTATCAACGGCAGCAATGAGAAAAATCTTAATCCTTATGCATCGGACGCTAACTTTAACAGCAAAATCAGTATTTTTGCGCCTCTTGTATCGCTACGATTTTGGATATCGATACGGCCTCCATGTTCGTCGACGATTTTCTTGACCATTGCCAAGCCCAAACCCGTACCTTTAGGTTTGGATGTTACATAAGGTTCGAACGCGCTGGCCAAGATTTTCTGGCTAAAGCCCGGGCCATTGTCGGTAATCGACAGCCGAACCGCGCTGCGCGCGGCGCCGTCGGAGCCCTGGTACTTGACCAGCTCGGTGACCACGTCAATGTGCGGCGCAATGTCGCCGTTCTCGGCGACCGCGTCCTGGGCGTTCTGCAGCAGGTTGTGGATGACCTGGCGCAGCTGGGTGGCGTCGCCCATCACCTTTGGCAGGTCCGGCGCCAGGCGTGCATGGATGGTGTCGCGGCCGTCGCCGGCGAGGTAGAGGTGCAGGATTTCCTCGGTCAGCGCATTGAGGTCGAGCGCGGACGGCTTGGCCGGCGGCGTCTTGGCGTATTCGCGGAAGTCGTCGACCATGCGCTTCATGGCGCTGACCTGGTTGACGATGGTGGTGGTGCTCTTGTCGAGGATGGCGGCATCCGCCGGCAGCAGCTTGTCGGCCAGGCGCATCTGCAGGCGCTCGGCCGACAGCTGGATCGGCGTGAGCGGATTCTTGATTTCATGCGCCAGGCGCCGCGCCACCTCGCCCCAGGCGATCGAGCGTTGCGCCGAGATGACCTTGCTGATGTCGTCGAACACCACGACGTAGCCGACGCCGCTTTGCACCGGCAGGTGCGAACCGCGCGCCAGCAGGATGGTCTTGCTGCCGTCCTTGCTGCTTTCGGTGTTGTCGCCGGCGTTGCCGGCGCCATTGCTGTTGCTGCCGCGGTGCGGCAGCTCGATCTGCTGTTGCCAGTGCAGGCCGTCTTCGGCGCTGTCGGCGAGGTGGGCGCGCTGCTCCGAGAAGGCCTTGATGATGGCTTCGGCAAACAGCGCCTGGCCGTCGATGGTGTGCAGCGGCGTGCCGGTGCTGCCGCTGAAATCGTAACCGAGGATGCGGCGCACCGAGTCGTTGACGCTGACGATGCTGAACTCGCTGTCGAGCACCATCACGCCGGCGGACATGTTGGCCAGCACGGACTCCAGGTAGGCCTTGGCGTTTTCCAGCTCGGCGCGGTTCTTTTCGACCGAGGTGCGTGCTTCCAGCAATTGCCGCGTCATGGTGTTGAACGACTGCGTCAGTGTGCCGAGTTCGTCGGAAGTGCTGACGATGGGGCGCGGCGAGAGGTTGCCTTCGGCCACCGCCTTGGTGCCTTCGGCCAGCAGCAGCAGCGGCTTGGCCAGGTCGCTGGCGATCAGGAAGGCGCTGGCGATGGCGCCGAAGATGGCCAGCAGCAGCGTCAGCGTGAGCGTGACGATATAGATCTTGCGCAGCCCCGAGCGCGCCACCGAGCGCTGCTGGTATTCGCTGTAAGCCAATCGCAAGGTTTCGGCGTTGGTCGCGAGGTAGTCCGGCACCGGCTGCAGGATCTGCAGGAAGCGGTTGTCATTTTGCAGGCCCATGGCCTTGGACGAGGCCGGCACCGCAATGACCACGTGCAGGCGCAGGTTACCGTCAGCGTCGGACTCGCCGTTGAGCGGACGCGAGTCGTCGCTTTCCACCACCGAGAAGCCGCGCGAGAGGCGCGCCTGGCGCATCATCGCCGAGGTCGGCAGGATGGGCGTGAGCACGCCGATACGGCCGCCCACGGCAGCCAGCACCTGGCCGTTGGCGTTGACCACGGTGATTTCCATGCTCTGGTCGCGTTGGCGCGACAGGTAGGTGACCTGTTCCGACTCCGACATGTCGGACAGTTCCTGCGCCATCGAACGCCCGCGCGCAGCAAGCTCGGTCAGGGAAGAGTCGAGCGCATTGCGGCCGAGGTTGAGGCCGGACTCCAGCGCGGCTTCCATGCGGACGTCGAACCAGGATTCGATCGAGCGCGACACGAACTGCACCGACACCAGATAGATGACCGCCCCCGGCAAAATCCCGATCAGCGCAAACAGCATCACCAGCCGCGCCAGCAACTTGGAGCCGAACTTGCCTCGCCGGTAGCGCTTGTAGAGCCGCGTCAACAGCAGGATCACCAGCAGCAGCAGGGCCACCGCGGCGAGCGCGTTGAGGCCCAGCAGCCACGGGTAGTGTTGGTCGAACAGGGCGGAGTTTTCAGAGGCGGAGGCCAGCAGGAACAGCAGGATGCTGATGACGCCGCCGCCCACCACCAGCAAATAGCGCAAGGTACGGGTCATTCGACTTTGAAGGTGAATTCTCGCCAGTCGGAGGAAAGCCGCCAGTCGCTATTGTTGAGCGCGTTGATCTGGAACGGTTTGGGCAATTGCGCGACATCCAGGCGCATGCGCAGGCCGACATTGTAGATATCGCCGGACTTGAGCGTGTTCTTGTCGGCGATGTTCCAGCGCGGCGGCCGGCGGATCAGCGACATGGCGTCTTCCAGCGAGGCAAAACTCTGTTGCAGCTGGCCGCTGGTGGATGCATGGTATTGCCGCGTCAGCACGTTATACGAAATGCGCACCGTGCGCGACACCGAGATGGAGACCTCGTCGAACCAGTACCAACGTCGCCGCGTGAGCTGGACGTCGGTGGTGAAATACAGCGGCACCCCGCGCACCAGGGCGTCTTCCAGGCTGCGGTTAAGTTCGAAGGCGTACGATGCCGACAAGCGGTAGCCGTCGTCGGTGGCTTCCAGCCTGGCTTGGGTGATGTCGATTTCCGCAGCCTGGACACCGGCCTGGCAGAACAGCAATACCAGCGCCAGCAGCACGCGCTGCAGCCATCGGGACGGATGTAAGGATGCGGCCGGGGCCGCCGGTGGAAGTTGGCGGAATGACGGCAGATGCGTGGAAATAAGAGCCGATTGCGTCAATTCAAGGTCCAGTTTTTTGAAACAGCGCATAGAACAGGCCGTCATGGTCGGTTTCTGCACTGGCGGTCGGCAGCAATTGACCTGGAGCTGGCAGTCGGACGGCGCGCGGGCCGGCATCATCTTCGTTACCCTGGTGGCGTCGGGCGAACGCAGCCGCTTGTTCTTCCGATTCCTGGGGCCACAACGAGCATGTCACCAGCAACAATTTACCACCCGGCTTTAGCATCTGCCAAAGATTGTCGAGTATTTGGGCGGAAAGTGTTGTGAGTTGCGCCGTGTCGGTTTTGCGGCGCAGCCAGCGAATATCGGGGTGGCGGCGCACGATTCCCGAGGCCGTACAAGGAACATCGGCGAGGATTCGGTCGAATTGCTTGCCATCCCACCAATCATCGCCGTTGCGGGCATCGCCGGCCTGCAAGTGGGCCTTGAGTTGCAGGCGCTGCAGGTTTTCCTCGATCCGGCGCAGGCGTTTGGGATCATGGTCCAGCGCGATCAGATCAAGTTCGGCGCATTCCAGCAGATGGCCGGTTTTGCCGCCGGGCGCCGCGCAGGCGTCCAGCACGCGCATGCCGTCGTGCACGTCCAGCAGCGGCGCCGCCATTTGCGCAGCGGCGTCCTGCACTGACGCCAGGCCGTCGGCAAAGCCGGGGATCTGGCTTACCGGCAGCGGCTTGTCGAGCCGCACGGCGTCAGCACCGACCTGGCGTGCACCGATGCCGTTGAGGGCCAGCAGATGCAGGTAATCGGGGACGTTCGACTTGCGGCGGTTCACGCGCAGTGTCAGTGGCGGCGCGACGTTGCCGGCGCGCAGGATGTCTTGCCACTGAGCCGGATAGGCGCCCTTGAGGCGGTCGACCCACCAGGTCGGATAATTCCAGGCGCCGGGCGGCGTCTTTTCCACCTGCGGCAGCAGCGCCGCGCGCTCGCGCAGGAAGCGTCGCAGGATCGCATTGACCACGCCCTTGGCATGGCTCATTTCGGCGTCGGCGGCAGCGGCTTCGACGGCCTGATTGACCACGGTGAAGGCGTCGTAGGCCGGATTCTCTTCGTCCAGCAGCAGGCTCAATGCACAGGTCAGCAGGCCGTACAGTATTTCCGGTTGCGGCGGCTTGTCGGCGAGCAAGGCCAGTACGCCGTCGGCCATGCCGAGCCGGCGCATCGACAGGTAGGACAGGTCCTGAATCGCGCCGCGCGCCTGCGGCGTCATGTCGGACCGGGCGAACTGGCGCGCCAGGGCTTGCGGCAGCGCGGTGCCTGCGCGCACGTCGACGATGGCGCGCGCAGCGCCGTGCAGGCCATGGGCCAGGGAATCGATTTTCAGGGAAAGGTGGTTCACATTATTGCTTGCTAAGGGCCGGTTTGACGCCGAGGCCGATGAAGGCGCCGCCGATCACGCGTTCCAGCCATGTTTTAAGACGCGAACTTGACGATGCCCGGGCGCCCATGCGGAGCGTCAGTGTACCAGCCGCGAAGGCGGTGGCGCTATTCCAGAACGTCGACGTGACGAGAAAGTCCGGCCAGGCAGCAAAAAGTCCGCGACAGCAGTCAGACTGGCCCGAAAAGCCGGCCTCGGCAGGATCCGGTCAATTCGGCTACAGTGTGCTCCTCGTTTTCGACCAAAGGCACCGTCTCATGGGCACCGCAGCAGCTTTGCAAAGCAAGCAACAGGATATCGCCGGCTGGATGATCACGCTGCTGGCGGCCGCCTGCGGCATCATCGTCGCCAACCTCTATTACGCCCAGCCGCTGATCGGCCCGATCGCCGTCGCCACCGGCATCTCGCCGGGCGCCGCCGGCCTTATCGTGACCCTGGCGCAGATTGGCTACGGCCTCGGCCTGCTATTCATCGTGCCGGCCGGCGACCTGATCGAGAACCGCAAGATGGTGCTGGTGCTGCTGGCGATCACCTGCGTCGCGCTGGTCGGCGCCGCTTATGCGCAGAGCGCCGCGCAATTCTTCCTGGCCGCGTTCGTGATCGGCGTCAGTTCGGTCGGCGCCCAGGTGCTGGTGCCGTACGCCGCCCACATGTCGCTGCCGGAAACGCGCGGGCGCGCCGTCGGCAATGTCATGAGCGGCTTGCTGATGGGGATTTTGCTGGCGCGGCCCTTGTCGAGCCTGGTGGCGGACCTGCTCGGCTGGCACGCCATCTTCGGCATCTCGGCCGTGGTCACCGCCTTGCTGGCATTGGTGCTGGCGCGCTACCTGCCGGCGCGCCGTCCGCCGGCCGGCATGCACTATTTCGCCCTGCTGGCGTCAATGTGGCATCTGGTGCGGACCACGCCCATCCTGCGCCGCCGCTCGGCGTATCACGCCATGATGTTCGCGGCGTTCAGCCTGTACTGGACCACGTCGCCGTTGTTCCTGGCCGGTCCGACCTTCAACATGTCGCAAAAGGGCATCGCGCTGTTTGCCTTCGCCGGCGTGATCGGCGTGATTGCGGCGCCGATTGCCGGGCGCGTGGCCGACCGCGGCTGGAGCCGTCCGGCCACCTGCGTGGCCATGCTGGCGGTGGCGGCTTCGTTCCTGATGACGCATTTCTGGAACGGCGGACGTGAATCGTCGCTGGCGGTATTGCTGGCATCGGCGATCCTGCTCGACTTCGGCGTCTCGGCCAACCTGGTGCTGAGCCAGCGCGCCATCTACGCGCTCGGCGGCGAAATCCGCAGCCGCCTCAACGGGTTGTTCATGGCGACTTTCTTCGGCGGCGGCGCGCTCGGTTCGGCGCTGGGCGGATGGATTTATGCGCAGGGCGGCTGGAGCGCCACTACCTGGCTGGGTTTTGCGTTCCCCACGCTGGCCTTGCTGTACTACTGCACTGAACTGGGCGCTCCCCGGAAGTAATTCTCTTCAGCCCGCTGAAACGACTGCAGGAGCCATCGGCTCCTGCAGTGTGGTCCTACGGCAATGGGTCTGTCTGACTCAGACGCCCCACAGCACGTCGTAATTTCCCTTCTTCGCTTCACGCAGCATGTCCAGCAGCGGATAGGCGCGCGCCGAAAACGTCACCGGCTCGATCTTTTCATGGCCGTTGTCGTCGCCGTTGGCGTTGTGATGCGCGTGCACATCGCGCTCCAGGGCCTCGGCAGCTTCATGCGACTTGCTGTTGTCGATCTGCTTCTCGATCAGCGCGACCGCGTCGGCGCTTTCGGCTGCGGTGATCACGCCGCGCTTGATGTCCTTGTGCAGCAGGTCGAGGATGGGCTTGGCATGGGATTCATACATGACAACATCTGCAGCCGCTTTTGATTTGAACGTAACCAGCATATTTCCTCAGGGTATTGGTGTTGATGAGAGCGTATCCGCCTGTTTCCTTCCGGATAACGCATTGTTGCTTAACTTTGGTGCTTGACTATTGCCTAATGGTTTACGGCAGACCGACAGAATACCCCGGACGCGCCGCCCTTGTCATCTGCGCCGCCGCCTCAGGCGTGTCAGCTTGGAGCAAACGAGGTGAAAAAGGTTTCGGCGTGTTCAGCTTCGATGGACTTCTCCGGACCAACGATCAGCACCTGGTAGATGCGTTTGTCGCGCGCCAGCAGCCGCGCCATGAGCCGCATCGGCTGGCCGCGCGCCACGCCGGCGGCAACCACGTCGAGCGCGCGGTCGCCGGCGGGTTTGCCGGGAATCGTCGCCGCGGTCGGCGTGCCGCCGATATTGTTGAGCAGCGCGGTGCGCATCGCTTCCAATGCCTTCGGCGTCTGTGCCGCGTCGGCCAGCTCGGCGGCGCCGACCGCGAAGGTGACGCCGTCAATCTCGGCTGCAGTCATGGTCATGGATACCGGCAGGCCGTCCAGGTCGATCTGGCGCGTGAACGAGGCCGGTTTGGCCGGCAACAGAACGGTGAACTGGATCTTTTCGCCGTGCGCTTCGCGCCAGTTGTATTTTGGCGAGCAGGCCGTCAATACGCAGACAAAGACAGCGAGCAGGGCGAGGGAAAAGGCGGAGGATACCTGGCGCATGGTCATGGAAGAATCAGGATGAATGGGAAACCGCAGGCCGGCGCGAAAACGTCCGCACGCCGTAGACCACGCCGATGCACAGCAGCACCGCACCGGCCAACACGCGCAGGTCCGGGGCAGTGCCACGCAGCAGGAAAGCATACAGCAAGGCGGCCAGTGTTTCGAACACGATCAGCTGCGCCACCAGCGCGGTCGGCAGCAGCTGGCTTGCCTTGTTCCACAGCAGCGTACCCAGCCACGACGCCGACAGTCCGATCACCAGCATCATGGCGACGAAGAAGCCCGGGCGGGGGCCCAGCGGGAACGCGTATTCGCTGCCTGCGGCGGCACCGTAAATCCCGAACAGCGCAAAGCCCATCAGCGCCATCGGCAGCGTGGCGAGTCCTTGCGCGGTAGCCCAGGTGACCGAGTTGATGTGGGTGTGGGTGCGCAAGTAGCGTGAATTGACGATCGGATACCAGGTCCAGGCGGCGACGGCGCAGACAGCGATGATGCAGCCCAGCGCATAGTCGGTCGTGGAGCGCGCGTTGCCGATGGTGTTGCGCAGGTGTTCCAGTTCGCTGCTGTTGACCAGCGTCAGGCCCAGGCCCAGGATCACCAGCGACGGCGCCAGCCGGCCCCATGCAACCGATTCCGAGACGTGGCCGGGGCGCCAGTTGGCGCACACCGAAATCACGATCGGCAAGGTGCCGATCAGCATCGTCGGCAACGGCGCATCGGCCAGCTGGATCGCGGTGGCCAGCATGGCGTAGTACAACAGGTTGCCCACCAGGGCGAGCTTGAAAGCGACGGTCCAGTCCTGCCGGCTGAGCAGTCCGATGCGGCGGCGGTCGAACCAGGCCGGCACCAGCGCGATCAGGCCGAAGGCGACATAGCGTCCCAGCGACAAGACGACGCCGGGATAGTCGCCGAGCAGCAGCGGCGTGACGAACACCAGGCCCCACATCAGGCCGGCGCACAGCGCGCAAAGTATTCCAATGAACATGGGTCGGGATCAGGTAAAAGCCCGCAGGCGTAACCCGCAAGTGTCGTCTTTTATTGGCATTCGCGCTGGAATTGTTCTTCCGCTTTGGCGCGCCGGCCGTATTCGATATCGCCGGAAGGACGGCCTCCCAAACTGTTGGAAGACTGTACCTGCAGGCCGGGCATCGGTGACGGCGGCGGCATCGGCGCCGCTCGCCTGCCGTCGCGTCGCGGGCCTTCCGGATAGACGTCGCGCGGCGCTTCGGGCGGGGCATGCCGGGCGCGGTCGATATCGGCACGCAGCTGGCGGCAGCGCGGGCTCAAGGGCGGGGGCGACCCCTTGTCAGCAGGATTTTTACCGCTGTTGCCGAGGTCGAGGTTGAGGCCTTTTTGCACGCCGGGCGGCAAGGGATTCATGGCCTTGTCGATGTCGCGTTCACTGGCGATGCTGTCGGCGGCGTTTGAACTTGCGGCACCGAATGCGGCGCCGCTGGTCAAAGCCAGCAACAGGGAGGCAACGGCAAGGCGGGCGAACTGATTCATGGCGGCGGAATTTTTACGAAGAACCTCATGATAGCAAACGGCGCCGCAGCGGCAGACGGGGAGAAATGACGACAGATCATTCCAACCGACCAACCGCAACTCAAGAAGGAGACATTCCCCATGCCTTATCCCAATCATCCCGCTTCTGCGCAACACAACATGGCGGAATTGACGGTGCGCGGCGTCATTCTCGGCGCGCTCATCACCATCGTGTTTACGGCGTCCAATGTCTATCTCGGGTTGAAGGTCGGTCTGACCTTCTCGTCGGCCATCCCGGCGGCGGTGATTTCAATGGCGGTGCTGCGTCTGTTCGGCTCCGCCAGCATCCTCGAAAACAACATGGTGCAGACCCAGGCCTCGGCGGCCGGCACGCTGTCGGCGGTGATCTTCATCTTGCCCGGGCTGGTGATGATCGGCCACTGGCAGGGTTTCCCCTACTGGCAGACGTTCGGCATCTGTGCAGCCGGCGGCATGCTCGGCGTACTGTTTACGATTCCATTGCGGCGGGTGATGGTGGTGCAGAGTGAACTGCCCTATCCGGAAGGACTGGCGGCTGCTGAGATTCTGCGCGTCGGCAACGCCGACACCGCCGGCGGTGGTGACGATGTGCGCAAGGGGCTCAACGACATTTGGGCCGGCAGCATCGTTTCAGCCGGGGTGGCGCTGGTTACCGGCGGCTTTCGCCTGTTGTCGGAGAGCTTGAATATCTGGGCCGGCGTCGGCAACGCTATATTCCGGCTGCCGTTGGGTTTTTCTCTGGCCCTGCTCGGCGCCGGTTACCTGATCGGCATCGTCGCCGGCGTGGCGGTATTGATCGGCGTGATCATCAGCTGGGCGTTCGCCGTACCGATTCTTAGCATGCTCACGCCCGCGCCGCAGGGCGCCGCCATCGCTACCTACGCCACGGGCTTGTGGAGCAGCCAGGTGCGCTTCATGGGCGCCGGCACCATCGGCGTGGCGGCGGTGTGGACCTTGATCACCTTGTTCCGGCCGATGGTGGCCGGTGTGCGCGAATCGCTGCGCAGCCGCAGCACGCTTGACGACGGCAGCGAGCGGCCGCTGACCGACCGCGATTTGCCGGTGCGCGCGATCGCCCTGATCGGCGTCGGCGTGATGGCGTTGCTGACGCTGATTTTTGCGATGTTCCTGATCGATGCGCCCCTGTCGTTGCCGCTGTTGTGCGGACTGGTGGCCATGAGCCTGGTGTTTTCGTGCGTATTCGGCTTTCTGGTGGCGGCGGCCTGCGGTTACATGGCCGGGCTGGTGGGCTCGTCGAGCAGTCCGATTTCCGGCGTCGGCATCATCGCGATGATTCTGGTGTCGCTGCTGCTGCTGGCCTCGGGCAGCGTCGATCACCTGCTCAATGCGCCCGGTGCCGGCAAGCTGCCGATTGCGCTGGCGATCTTTGTGACTTCGGCCATCATCGCCATCGCGGCCATCGCCAACGACAACCTGCAAGACCTCAAGACCGGCTGGCTGGTGGGCGCGACTCCTTACCGTCAGCAGATCGCACTGCTGATCGGATGCGTAGTCGGCGCTGCGGTGATTTCACCGATTCTTGAGCTGCTTTACAACGCCTATGGTTTCGTCGGCGCGCTGCCGCGACCTGGCATGGATGCTGCGCATGCGCTGGCGGCGCCGCAGGCGACGCTGATGACGGCGATCGCCAACGGCATCTTCACGCATCAGCTGAACTGGACCATGATCCTGATCGGCGTAGCTATCGGTGCAGTGCTGATCGTCATTGATATCGTCCTGGAAAGAGGCGGCAGCAAGGCGCGCGTACCCGCGCTGGCGGTCGGCCTCGGAATTTACCTGCCGCCCTCGGTCGGCATGGCGCTGGTGGCGGGCGCACTGATCGCCTGGGGCTTGCAGCTGCATCTGGCCAAACGCAAGGCGTCCGGCGACAAGGTCGGGGCCGAGCGCATCGAGCGGCGTGGTGTCCTCGTCACCTCCGGGCTGATCGTCGGCGAAAGCCTCATGGGTGTGATCCTGGCGGCCGTGATCGGCGCCACCGGACGTGATGATCCGCTGGCCTTGGTCGGCGCCGGTTTTGCCCCGGCGGCGCAATGGCTGGGATTGGCGGTGTTCGGGCTGGTGATCGCGTGGTTCGTGCGCAGGTTGCTCAAGGCGGCCTGAGAAGGGGGCGCGCTATTGTTCGCGCAGCGCGCGCCGATATTGAATCGCCTCGGCGATATGGGTTTTGCCGATCACCGGTTCGGCAGCCAGGTCGGCTACTGTGCGCGCCACCTTGAGCACGCGATGATAGGCGCGCGCCGACCAGTTCAGGCGCGTCATCGCGGTACGCAGCAAGTCTTCGCCGGCAGCGTCGGGTTTGCAGTGCAGGTCGATTTCGCTGGTCGACAGCAGATGGTTGCTTTTGCGCTGGCGCTGTTGCTGCGCCTCGAAACTGTTTGCCACCCGCGCGGCGATGTGCGCCGACGCTTCGCCTGCGGCTTGCTGCAGCAAATCGTCGTGGGCGATGGCGCCGACCTGGATCTGCATGTCGATGCGGTCCAGCAGCGGACCTGAAATCTTGCCCTGGTAATGGCCATCGTCACAATTAGGCACTTCCCTAAATCATATGGATTCAACCACTTATGGGAATGAACTCTATTTGTCGAGTGATCGTTATCGTCATAGTTACACCCTCAAAAGAACATTGATTGCTGTTGGGAAATTTTTTAGAAGTATATTAAGTGAAGAGAGTTGTTATTTTTCATAGTCAAAATCATCTCAATGAGAGCTCCAACTCAGGTGGTCGCTGGCAACATCACAGTACAGCCGGTGCGTTGAGATTGTCTGCAGGGCAAGACATTCAGGCATAAGCGGCATACGCCAGTTCTGAGGGCCTTCTCACAGCGGCAACGGGACGAAATGTCAATGTCGGAGCGGCGCATCAGGGAACTAGTGTAGATCAGGCGATTTATACGAGATCAAAAGGCTTACTGTCATCGTCGACTAGCCGCGTGATATCAATACGACAAACAGTGTTGGTATTCCCTTCTTGGGGACAGCGTAGAGCTGAGAATCGACAGTAAATAATGAATCATCAAAAAAGACGAGAGACTTTAAGCTGGAGTTTCTTGCGCTTATTCTGGTTTCGATAAGATTGTAAAAACACAAATAATTCGACATTTCCCCCACATCTTCCCCTATCTCTGCACAAGTATTTTATGTGCAGGAAGGAAATCAATTGCCATTGGAAAATGTTTTAGTATATAAATAGGCCTGCAAAGTAACATCTGGTTACCAAAAATTAACAATTGATAATTAACAGGGGTTGGCAGGGCCAAGAATAAAAGCAAGGTATTTAAGGGCTGCTGTAATAAGAAAAAAATGATCGAATACGCATGGCGTAGCGGGGGCCGAGAGTGAAGCCTGATCCCTCGCCTACTACGCAATATCCACGCAATAGCAGTAAAAACTTCAGTTTCAAGCACCCCCTCCGCAGCCTTCTTTTAGCAACATTCGCCTTGGTAGCTTGTCTTGGCGAAACATCCGTAGCACAGACCATCCCCCCAGATCAGGAATTTCAGCGCCAGCAAGAGCGCGAACGTGCTCTTCGTCGTCAGCAAGAACAGCAACCCGATGTGCGTCTACCGCGTAACGACGTTACGAGCCCTTCAGATCGCATTCCTGATAAAGAGACACCTTGTTTCACAATCACACGCATCGTTTTGCGTGGCGATCAAGCAGAAAAATTTTCTTATGTACTCAAGGCTGTCACCAGTGGCAAAGATCGTATTCTTGGCCGTTGCCTCGGTGTCACCGGCATCAATGTTGTGATGGCAAGGGTGCAGAATGAATTGGTTCAGCATGGTTATGTCACCACGCGTGTACTGGCCCCGCCGCAGGACCTGACGACAGGTCAGTTAGTGCTGACACTTGTGCCTGGTCACGTACGCACGATCAGCTTCGCATCAGATGCGAGTGTCAGGGGGACAAAATGGAATGCCATACCGATTCACCCAGGTGACATTTTGAATCTACGGGATATCGAGCAAGGACTGGAAAATTTTAAGCGCGTACCAACAGCCGAAGCCGATATAAAGATCGTGCCTACGACCGGCGATGATGCTCAGCCCGGTGATAGCGATCTGGTTATCCAATATCAGCAAGGTTTTCCTTTCCGTCTTGCCCTGTCGCTCGACGACAGTGGCACAAAGGCTACTGGCAAATATCAGGCTGGCGTCACTGTCTCCTACGACAACTGGTGGACTCTCAACGATCTATTCTACGTCAGTTTCAATCACGATCTTGGTGGCGGGCAATCTGGCGCTCGCGGCACCAGCGGCTACACCGTACATTATTCAGTACCGTTCGGTTACTGGACCCTGGGCTTTACCAGTAGCAGCAGCGACTACCATCAGACTGTCGCCGGCCTGAATCAAAGCTACATGTATAGCGGTAAAAGCGATACGGGCGATATCAAATTGTCGCGCCTGATCTACCGCGATGCCGTGCGTAAAACCACGCTCTCGATTAAAGCCTTCCAAAAGAGCTCCAGCAACTTCGTTGACGATACCGAAGTCGAGGTACAGCGCCGTCGCACCGGTGGCTGGGAATTGGGATTGGCGCATCGAGAATTTGTCGGCGAAACGACATTCGATCTGAATCTCGCTTATCGGCGCGGCACAGGTGCCTTTTCTTCACTGGAAGCACCTGAAGATGCCTTTGGAGAAGGTACCTCTCGCTACAAGATTGCTACAGCTGATGTGAACCTTGCCGTGCCATTCAATCTGTCCCTGCCTTGGGGAAAACAAAGCCTGCGTTACAACTTATCCGGGCGGGGCCAATGGAACGGCACGCGACTCACTGCACAGGAACGGTTTTCTATAGGCGGACGCTATACCGTGCGTGGCTTCGATGGCGAAATGACGCTGCTGTCAGAACGTGGCTGGTTTGTCCGTAACGACGTTGGCGTTGCGCTCGGCAGCAGCGGACAGGAAGCCTATCTTGGTGCCGACTACGGAGAAGTCGCCGGACCATCGGCAGCGCTGCTTGTCGGAACCCGCCTAGCCGGTGCCGTTATTGGCTTACGCGGAAACATCAAGAATGTTTCTTATGACGTCTTTGCCGGTGCACCGATTTCCAAACCGCAAGGACTACAAACCTCCCGCCTCACCGCTGGTTTTACTCTGAACTGGTCTTACTGACCTACGCATATGAATAAATTCCTGTATCGCGTCATCTTCAATTTTTCCTGCGGCCAACTGATGGTCGTTGCCGAGAATACCTCCCGTCAAAGTGGTAGCGGCGATGCAGCCGACGCTTCATCTCCATCAGCGGCATTGCGCTTTCCCATGGCGCGACTAACAGGAATTGCTTTTGCTGCTTTGATCATGGTTGGTGCCGTGATGAACATGCTGCCCGTAGCACAAGCGCAGATCGTTGCTGATCCTAATGCTCCAAGAGCGCAACAGCCGGTCATCGTCAATACCGCCAACGGTCTACCGCAGGTCAACATCCAGACTCCCAGCGCAGCCGGCGTTTCACGCAATACTTACACGCAATTCGATGTACAGAAGCAGGGGGCGATTCTCAATAATTCGCGTGTCGATGTGCAGACGCAGTTGGGCGGTTGGGTGCAGCGCAATCCCAATCTGGCCAACGGCACGGCGCGCGTGATTCTCAACGAGGTCAATTCCAGCAATCCAAGTTACCTGCGCGGGTTTGTCGAAGTCGCCGGCGATCGTGCGCAAGTCATTGTCGCCAATCCGTCGGGCGTGACGTGTGACGGCTGCGGTTTCATCAATGCCAATCGCACCACGTTGACCACCGGCACGGCGATCATGAACGGGGGTAGTCTCGACGGCTATCTGGTGCGCGGCGGCAGTGTGATCGTTCAAGGCGCGGGTCTTGACGCTAGCCAATCCGACTATACGGACATCATCGCGCGCGCCGTGCAGATCAACGCCGGGATCTGGAGCAAAGAGCTGCGCGTGACGGTGGGCGCCAACCAGGTCAATGCGGACAACACACAGGCTGTGCGCGTCAGTCCGGCCGCCACAGAAGCTGCCCCGCTATTTGGCGTCGACGTTGCACAACTCGGCGGCATGTATGCCAATAAAATCATCCTCGTCGGCAACGAAGCCGGCGTCGGCATGCGCAACGCCGGGAAGATCGGCGCCGCCGCCGGAGAAGTCATCATCACGGCTGACGGCCGGATCGAGAACAGCGGCGTCATCACTGCGCAAGACAAGCTGCAACTGAACGCGGGATCGCTCGGCAACAGCGGCAACGGTGTCATTAACAGCAAGACCGACGTCAGCGTCACATTGCAGGGAGACTTTCAGCAAACGGCCAATGCGTCACTCTCGGCAGATCGCGATCTGAGCCTGCGCGCTACGGGATCGCTGACCAACGCCGGCAAGCTCGGCGCTGCGGGAGCGCTCACGCTCTCTAGCAATCAGATGGACAATCAGGCCGGAGCGGCGATCAAGGCGCAGGACATCGGTCTGCAGGCAAGCGCGAGCCTGCGCAACGCCGGCGAAGTCAGCGCAACGAATCTGCTCGATGTGAGCGCCGACAGTCTCGACAATACCGGTACCCTGATTGGCGGCGACCTGAACGCACGCACGCAGGCGCTCAACAATACCGGACCCGGCGCCCTGCTCGGCGCGGCGCGCAGCTTCAGGTTTGCGGCCGCACAAATGAACAATCAGGCCGGGGCAACGATCCGGGCACGCGACATCAACCTCAAGGCATCGGTGAACCTGCGCAATGCCGGCGAAATCAATGCCAACAATCTGCTCGACATCACCGCAGGCATCTTCGACAACAGCGGCATCGCGATCGGCACCGATCTGATCGCGCGCGCGCAGACGCTCAACAACAGCGGGTCGAATGCCTTGCTGGGATCCGGCAACAGCATGTCGCTGTGGATCGGCAACACGCTCAACAACACCGGGAACGCGGCGATCTACAGTGTCGGCGACATGGCGATTGCAGCAGATGGTGTGCGCGACACCAACGGCCTGGTCAATCGCACGACGCAGATCAACAACGAAGATTCGACCATCGAAGCAGGCAACAATCTGGAGATCGCTGCGGTCGGCATCAAGAACAGCCGCAGCGGAGTCGCGGTGACAGGCGTGACAACAGTGGACGAGACGCGCTACATGGCCATGCCATCCTGGTGGCACAACGGACACAACAACGGTTACTACGATGCCGGCTCCTCCAACTACGTGCCGCATGAGTTCTACTACGTCAATCCGGCGGACATCCTGGAGATCGGCCAGTTTGTTACCCCGGACGGCAACACCATCGGCAGAGCCGTCATCAGGACGCACGCCAACGACTCCGCCTTCTATCAGGATTCCTCCGGCGCCTGGGGCGAGTATGGCGTGGTGCGGCGCGTCGGCACCAGCGACGGCACCCGGGTTCTCTACTTCACGTCGCGCGCGGACGGCATAGGCAATCCGGACAAGGTCGCCGGCGGCGACGACCTCTCCAATATCGGCAGGCCGATCAACTGGGGCGAGTTGCCGACCTATTCCAATCAATACGGATCCTGTACGACAAACTGCGTGCGATTCATGACGCAGCCCGGCTACGACGATCCCAACAGCATCATCGTCCGCGACACGCAACGTCAGCTCGCACCTGAGCATGATGCGCTGGAAACCGGGCGCAATGCGCACCACGTGGCCGTCGAAGACAGACTGGCCGCCGGTGCCGGCAAGGCCGCCGAGATTCGTGCGGGCGGCGATATGCGCATTGCAATCAGCCAGACTCTCTCGAACGAATACAGCAACATCGTCGCCAACGGAAAGTTGTTCCTCGACGGCAGCGGCGCCAATGTCGCCAATCTCGGGCAAACCTTGTATCGTACGCATAGTTTCGACGGCACCTGGTACACCACCGGCGGCGCTTCCGTGCACTACGACATGCCCAGCATTTCCGAAGTCATCGGCACTACCAAAGGCGCCATCGTCGGAACGCAGGGTCTGACGATCGTGGCGCGCAATTTCACCAACACTGACGCCGCCGCCGGCGGCGCCGCCAATATCCGCGACAGCGTCACGCTGACCACCGGCAGCGGGCAGGCCATGGACACCGTGATCGGGAATGCAGTGACCAGGCCTGGAGGGAATCCCGTCCCCGTGACGATAGGCGGATTGTTCCAGCAAGTGGGCAGCGGCAACTACCTGATCGAAACACGCTCGCAGTTTGCCAATCAGCGCAACTGGCTCAGCAGCGACTACCTGCTCAGCGCCATGAACGTCGATCCGGCGACGACGCAAAAGCGCCTGGGCGACGGCTTCTATGAGCAACGCCTGGTGCGCGAACAGATGGCGCAACTTACCGGACGGGTGAGCGGCGTCGCCAATGACGACAGCCAGTATCAGCAACTGCTCAACAGCGCAGTCAGCTACGCCCAGACGTGGAATCTGCGCCCCGGCGTGGCGTTGACTGCGGACCAGATCAGCCATCTGACCAGCGATATCGTCTGGCTCGAAAGCCAGACGGTCAGTCTTCCCGACGGTACGACGCAGGACGTACTGGTGCCCAAAGTCTATCTCGCCCATGTCGACGCCGACGCACTCAAGAGCAGCGGCGCCCTGGTGTCTGGAAGCAGTGTCACCATTCAGGCGGACAACATCACCAACAAGGGCGGGCTGATCGATGGTCGCAGCGCCAATGGCAGCGGCCGGACGATTCTGGTTGCCTCCAATGACCTCAGCAATCTCGGAGGCGGCATTCGGGGCGACGAAATCGCCCTGAGTGCCGGCGGCGACATCAGGAACGAAACATTGACCGTGACTGAGCGTTATTCAAATGCGCAAAACAACGGTACGTTCACTTCGCTGTCCAATCAGGCGACCATCGCCGCCGGCAGTAAGCTGACGATCAATGCCGGGCGAGACGTCACCGACGTGGGCGGCATCATTGCAGCAGGCGCCGGTGCGGCGCAAGGCACCGGCACGGTGAGCATCACCGCGGGACGTGACATCGCCCTGACAACAGCCAAGACCGGCAGTACCTATAACGCCGAGGTCGATGGCTACGTCACGCATAGCGGCGTCATCACCAATCAGGGATCGCAACTCAGTTCCGGCAGCGACATGTCGTTGGCGGCACAGCGCGATATCGCGCTGACCGGCGCGAACGTCAACATTGGCGCCAACGGCAGCGGCAACGGGACGGTGCTGGCGGGCAGAGATGTGATGGTTGCGGCTGCGCTGAATGAATCCATCCTGGATCAGCACAAGAACGAGAGCCGTTCCAACATGCAGGCGAATAGCCAAAGCCAGAGCGTGGTCGGCTCGACGATCGGGGCCACGGACGGGCTGTCAATCAGCGCCGGCGCGCTGGAAAAGGCGTCGCTCACCATCATCGGCAGCAGTGTTGCCGCGGGCAAGAACCTCGGCATGTCGGCCAGCGGGGATGTCAATATTCTGGCGGCTCAGGAAGGCAGCAGTACAAGTATTTACTCGCACAGCTCGTCGAGCGGATTCTTTTTCAGTCGCAGCAATACCGATTTTGAAAGCCGGTCGCAGACCAATTCCGTGGGCAGCTACATCAGTGGCGACAAGGTCAACATCACTTCCGGGAATGACATCGGCATGCAAGGCAGCTCCGTGGTCTCGGTCAGCGGAACCAGCCTCGACGCCACAAATAACATTTTCTTGTCCGCAGCCACCAATACATTCGCCGAGAGCAGCATGCATGAACAGAAGCGCTCCGGCATCTTTGGCGGCGGTGGTTTTGGCATCCAGATCGGCAGTAGCTCACGAAAGGAGAGCTATGACGGTGTCTCGGTAACGGAAAGTCAGAGTCGTAGCGCGCTGGGTGCCATCAACGGCAATGTCAGCATTACTGCCGGCAAGGACGTGAGCATCCGCGGCAGCGATGTGATCGCAGGAAAGGCTGCTGACGGCACCGGCGGCGACATCAGCGTGACGGCGCAAAACATCAGCATCGACCCCGCGCGCGACAGCGCCGACAGTAAACAAGCAATGGAAGCCCGACAAAGCGGGATTGGCATAAGACTAGTCGGGACGCCGTATGACACGGTTAAAAATATCAATGCGGTCGCCGGCGGCAATGGCAGCCAGGCGCAGAAGGGCAAGGGCATTCTGGATGAACTAGGGGCTTCCGCCTTGAGCGTGCCACAGCTTGCCGTTTCCATCGGTAGCAGTTCAAGCAATTTCCAGTCGACCATCAGCAGTCTGGCCAATCAGGGGAGTAATTTCACCGCTGCCGGAGATCTGAAATTGACGGCAACCGGTTCAGGCGTTGTGGACGCCAACGGAAAGGCCGTGGACGGCAACATCAACGTCAGCGGCAGCAATCTGTCCGCAGGTGGCGCCGCGATCCTGAACGCCATGCGTGATATCAATATTCTAGCGGCGACCAACCAGATACAGCAGAACAATTCCGCATCAAGCAGCAGCAACGGTATCAATTTTGCGGCTCCGGACTGGGGCACCTTGATCCGCAGTCTGACCGGCGGCCCCAATCAGGGCGGAACCACTCTTTCCCCGGTCTCTTTCTCGCACAGCACCGATAACGGCACGAGCACGATCAATACCCAGGTCGGCAGCAATATCAACGCCGATCGTGTTGTCATTAATAGCCGGACCGGCGACATCAATGTCGGCGGCTCAAGCGTTTACGGTAACAACGACGTCACCTTGCTCGCACAGCAGGGCCGAATCAATGTGAATTCCGGAGAAAATACCAGTGATCAGCATGAAGATCACAACAGCACCGCTTTTGGCAACCTGGGCAGTAGCAACAACGGCACCGCCACCAGCGTGGGATATCGCACCACCAGCGATACGATCGATAGCAATCAGCAACTGCAAAATCCTATCCGCAGTCAGATCAGCAGCGGGAACGGCAACCTGACGCTCGACGCCAAACAGGATATTTCCGTCCAGGGCAGCGACTTGTCCGCCGGCAATGACATCACCCTGATCGGCCAGAACGTGAATTTGGATGCCGGCACCGATGCCAGCCAGCAAAGGGAAACACACAACAGCAACCAGATAGGCGTCACGATGAGTGTCGGGGGCATTGCCGGTCAAATTACGCAAGCTGCCAACGCAGCGTTGGCGGCGCAGGCCAAAGGCGATAACCGATTGGCGGCACTATACGGTGCTCAGGCCGGCGTCATTGCCGCGACCGCCGCCAAAGGCATCACGACTGACGGGACCAGTACGCCTCAGCTGATCAAGGTGACAGTCGCGTTGGGGAGTAGCAGTAGCGAAAGCCAAAGCAGCAGCCAGGCGACGCAACAACGTGGCAGCACTCTTGCGGCAGGCAACAGCATGACGATTGTCGCTACCGGCAATGGCCAGACCGATGCACAAGGAAAGGCGGTGGATGGCGATATCAACATGGTCGGGACGCAAGTCAGCGGGAAAGATGTCAACCTGGTGGCGGCACGCGATATCAACGCCATCAGCGCGACCGACACGACAAACAATCGCAGCAGCAGCAATTCCAGTGGCGTCTCGATCGGCGTGGGCGTTGCCTTTGGTGGTGACCAGAACGGTATCACCCTGGAGCTTGGCGCTACTAAAGCGAATGCCATTGCCAACGGCGAATCGACGGTCAATCACAATACGCACATCACCGCCAGTGACACGCTCTCGATCACCACAGGACGAGACGCCAATCTGGCAGGCGCGCAATTGCGCGGCGATACGGTCACTGCGGATGTCGGACGCAATCTGAATATCGTCAGCCAACAGGACAGCGACACTTATCACAGCCAACAAAACAGCGAAGGCATTGGTGTGAGTTTGTGTATTCCTCCGTTCTGCCTCGGCAATACGGTATCCGCCAGCGGCAGTGCGGAGAGCGGCAACATCGACAGCACTTACAAGAGCGTCAATGAACAAAGCGGTATCTATGCCGGAAACGGCGGCTACAACATACACGTCAATGACAACACGGACCTGAAGGGCAGCGTCATAGCCAGCTCGGCAACGGCAGACAAAAATACACTGACCACGGGAACGCTGACGACCAGTGACATTGAGAACAAAGCCGAGTACAGCGCAAGCAATGGAGGCGCGTCGCTGAGTCTGACGACGGGCAAGGTAGGTGTGGCGCAGAACGTGCTGAACAATGTCGTGTCGAATGCGGCCACCAATAGCCAGAACCCGCAGGAGGGCAATGCCGAGAGCACGACGAAGAGCGCCATCAGCAATGGATCGATCGTGATTACGGACACGACAGCTCAACAGCAGAAGACAGGGCAAACTGCGGATCAGACCATTGCCGGCATCAACCACGATACCGCCAACGCCAGTGCGCCGATTGGCAAGATATTCGACCTGCAAAAGATTCAACGGGATCAGGAAGTCGCCAAGGCGACGAGCCAGTTGGCGCAACAGATTGCGCCGCTGCTGTATGAAAAAGTGGGAGATTGGTTGCAGACGAATGACGCCGATACTTCGACTAAAGTGGCTGTGCACGCATTGATAGGTGGCTTGATGACCAAGGCCATGGGAGGGGAGTTCGGTACTGGTGCAGCAGGTGCCGCGGCGGCTGAATTGGCAGTGCAAATGTTCGGTAAAGATATTTTGGGAATGGAAGACATAAGTCCCGAAGACAAAGCTGCATTGGTGCAATTACTAGGGCTGGTTGTCGCCAAGGCGACTACGCAACTTGCAGGTGGGACAGCAACAGACGGCAATGCTGCGGGGCTGACTGCAAAACTTTCAACAGAATTTAACTACCTGAGGCATCAGGAACGTAAGGATCTGAACAAAGCAAAGAGCGATTGTTATGCCAAGCGCGATAAAGACAGCTGTGGGACTGCAGCAGCGTTGCAGAAAAAAGATGAAGCATCTAATCGAGCTTTGGAGCAATCGATTGCTGCTTGCGAAGGAGAGGCCTGTAATAAAGTCGCCCAATTTATTAAAGATGAGATGGCCAAGTTGGGCTGTGCGATTCCCAATCTTTGTTCTGACAATGACACGCTCCAAGCTTATTGGGAGGCCGCGCAAGCCAAGGCTCAGGGACTAAGTCCTGTCTATGTAGAGGCTTGGCTGCTAGATGCTAAAGCTGCGTATGACGTGAGTAAAATTGCATTTAACGTCGTGAGAGCATTGGGTCCAGGAGCCACAGAGTTAGCGATTGCAGAAGCTATCGTTAAGGCGACAACTGACGCTGCTAAGAGTAATAATTTCTACCGGGATGGGGTAGAGCTTCCACAGGCGCTGAAGGCTTCTACCGGAAAAGCAATCCAAGCCAATCCGGATAAAACAACGACGGTTTTAGGTACCTGGATTGATGACACCAATAGTATTATTAACCAGCAAATTGGAATTCCAAAAAATATGGGATACCTTGATCCCAAAGTTGGAGGTTTTAATTTGTTAAACACACCAGATGAGTTATATAACGCGTTGCGCCCAACTCAATTTTGGGAGCAGGTAAATCGTCCATTTTTAGATGCTGCGATCCGCCGAGGCGATGATATCGTCTTGGCAACAAATCCAACGAGCTATGTGTTAGTTAAAAACGGCGTTCAAACGGGTTTTGGTAAAGAGTACCAATATCTACTGGCAAATGGCTATCGCTACGATGCCGCAACGGGCTACATGATTAAGAAATAAGGTGAAATTAAATTGAGTAATAGCGAATTGGATTCCGAAATAGCGAACGGTTATGTCTCGGCGGCTTCTCTGAGAGAATTTAGGGATGCTGAAATTTATGGAACAGCCGCGCCTATGCAGTGGCTTGAGAAGAGGCTTCATGTTCTGGAAAAACTAATTACAGAAGGGCAAAGTCTTAAGGTATACGATGGGACAAGGTATATGGTCATTCAAGAGAAGTCAGAATTCTATAGGTGGTCTGAAAATGTTTTGCCGGATGCCTCTAGGTGCTTTTCTGTTGATAAATAATGGCACCGTTAATTTGCCCGCAAAATGGAATCTCTTCAATTGATCCACCTAGAAGTGAACCGCACTAAATGGGTGACGTATTCGCCGCATAATTCGGATCAAGAATTGCCTCACGTTGAGAACGTGTTTTTCCTACAAACAGGAACGAGTGCTTCGCGCATCGCCAAGAAGAGATAGTCGAGCTAGTGCTAGGCCGTCTCCGAACCAAAGCTTCCGTCATTGGAGATCTCTATCATTCAAGGGACTTGGTAAATCTTCGAGAGCAAGGCTTGGACGACAGGCAGCTTGAGCTCGCTCTTGCGTTCCAGAAGGAACCGAAGGAACTCGTCGTCCTGAGGCTTGGGGAAATAGTGTGAAGGCTGCAGGTCGAACTTCCACGCATCGTGCCCTACCAGTTTCAACGCGACATAAATCCGTTGGGCGGCGTTGTTCGGCGCGTGACCCCAGCCCGTGGAAAGGAACATGGCGGATTGTGCGGCCGGCCGAGTACATAAAAGACGCGCCGGTGCCAATTTCTCATCTCCGAACAATTCATGGTCGATGAAGCCACCGAGGCCATAGATGATTGGCGCCGCAGTGGAAGTCGCGCGCGTTGCCGTGGTGATTCCCTCGGCACTCGTCTTGAATGTGTGAAGAGCAAAAAACAAGGCTACATCGATGTCATGCGTGACGTCCAATCCTACGCTTGGAAGGCCATAGTGCTGTGCTGTCGCAAAGCCCCACATCCGATAGCGATAGGAATTTACGAAATTCAGTAGCTCCCGCTGCGTCCCCTGTTCTCTCATGCGCTCGTGAACATAGAGATCCAATAATGCGGACCATGCGCCGAAGCTGTTCGGAAAGTACAAGTCAGTTCTTGCTGCGGAAGGCAGCAGTGAGGGCTCATCAACGTCTTCCGCTCCGTACAGCCGGAGCAGCTCATCCTTCGTGCGCCCCTTTTTCTCCGTCGTGTAGTGACTGGATTGCCCGCGCCATACACCCCTGAAGTTTGGATCACCTGATTTCACGTTCCTCGCGATAGCGCGAACTTCCTCAATGGAACTGACCTCAATGACAGGCACTCGGCGGAACGGTACCCGTAAGAATGTTCCATTTGATAGTTTGTCCAGGGGGCCGACTGGCAGCTGATCTGTGCGCCCGTAGACGGCGGCACCGTGGGCTGGAGTCCAGCTCCAGCAGTTTCCATAAAGTGGATCCTCGTATCCCGGCGTTCCTGCACTCTTGTTGACTTGTTCGATGTCACAGGCAGGGGAGACTCTATCTCCAATCGGATTAATATTATGTAAGTGGGCGAAGAGCTGATCAACGGAGCGCATCGAGCTTCCTTTGACTGGCCTGAATTGCGATTTTCAATAAAGCTGGGTCTACTGGGGGGAGCGTTTGCACATTTACGGCTCGGTAAGCATTGTCGATGCTAGCCCTATCCGGCGATGCAAATTGTGTTCCAACCTCGAAGCCAAACGCATAGAAACACCCTGCTTCGATAAAGCTAGGCAGGCAAGCATCTGAATAGGGTCTATGAAAGATAGTGGGGCGCCCTCCGGTCTTCGCTTCAGCTTCGGCAGCTATGTCGCGCGAACGCTTGGTGTATTCGTATTTATCCACATAGAGACCCATGAGACAGTTCAAGGGTGCTCGTATAAGTTCAATCGCAGCCGGCTGATCCTGGATGAAGAATGCTCGCTTGTCGGGGAGTTGGGGAACCCTACCCACATGAACGGTGGGGTTAAAACGCAGAGATTGCAAGGCAGCTCCGGTGGTCTCAGTGATCTGAGGATCCAAAGCGCGACACACGGCAACCTTCTGAGAAGGCACCACGTATCCATCTATCAAGTACCCAAGCAGGATTGCAAAGATTTGCTCGAACTCAGGCTCTGCATGCTCAAGAGGCATCAGCAACAAGCTCTTGGGTTCATCGCCCGGAATGGTTCGTTCCTCAAGGATGCGCGCCGCGACCATGACGTCGGCTACGGACGTCCAGGCAGACAGCTCGCCCAATATCTCGGTGCTCCTTACTTTTGGAAAAAGCTCGTCGCTCGTCACACCTCTCCCCTCTTATAGCAGTTACGCGGCAATTCTGGCTCTGTGGCCGAGTTTACTTATGGCCTCCGTCACAAGACATCTTGTACCCACAGCCGCGAGATGAGTGGACGCTCTTACTCGAACTCGGCCGTTGGTCGCCAAGAATAATATCTTATCCATTCGGAAAATATTCGAAATATCACCAGTCGCGTTTGCCGCACCTAGCTTTGAATTATGAGAATGAGTGGTTGAAGCGATGAGAATATTCGGTCGAGACGACACGGCGTACAGCCGAATCGGGCCTAAGCAAGGAGAGGTGCAAAGGCCCAAAGAAAAACCTACGTAGTAGGTATAAGTAGTATCTAGCAACCGCCGATTTCTTGCTCATTTTCTAAGTAGAATCCATGCGCCTCTAGAACCTTCGTGATACAGTTTTTGAGACGTGGTTAATGAAAACAATTCAATAGGGGGGGCAGTGGCTATATCGATTCAGCAGCTCATAGAAGAAATCGTACCCGAGAGAACGGTCCTTGTTTTTGGAGCAGGGGCTTCCGTTGATTCAGATGCACCGTCAGCCGCTCAATTAATTGAGCTCATTGGAAGTGAGTTCGGTATAAGAGGAGAAAGTCTTACGCTTGCCGAAGTATCAGGGCTGGCGGAACGTAAAAGAAGTCGAGTTGATCTTATCTCGTGCTTGAGAAAAGCGTTCAAGGGAGTGAGAGCAAAAGGGGCGATTCTGAATTTGCCACTCTACAACTGGAAAAGTATATTTACGACCAACTATGACGAAGTCGTAGAAGATGCCTATAAGCGTAAATTAAAACCTCTGACTGTTTTTTCTTCCAACTTCGATTTCACTGTTCATGCCGATCCTGCAGCTGTTAAATACTTAAAGTTACACGGCACTATTGGGAAGGACATTGCGGACGGCCATGTCTCGAGAATGATCATTACTGATCTCGACTATGATCTAACACAAGACTATCGGGAAGCACTTTATATACGATTCTCCGCAGATCTTACCGATGGCAGTCACATAGTAATCATTGGCCAATCATTGGCTGATCCAGATTTACGAGAAGTGATTCAAAAAGCCCTTGCAATTCATCAGAAATCGATGAGCGGTGGTCGCATAACGTTACTTCTTTACACTCGGGACGAAAGCAGAGCATCCCTATTTGAAGCAAGAGGAATCCGAGTAGTCTTTGGAGGCGTGGATGATTTCTTCTTAGCTCTTGCCAAAAGAAACTCAAGCACCGTCATGGCGTTTGAGGACACAGGAGACTTCCTGGAGCATACACCGCGCCTTCGTCCTGTGACTATCAACGTAGCAGACGAGGTAGATGCGGATAAGGCAAACTTGAGTGCCATATTTAACGGCTGGCCCGCGCGCTACGGGGACATTACTAGAAACTTTACGTTTGACAGGACGGTTGCGGCAGAAATAGCGGAATACCTTCGTAGTTCGGACAACCTCTGTGCGTTGCTACTCGGCGCGAGCGGGGTGGGGAAAACTACGGCGGCAAGACAGGCCGTAATTCGCCTACGGAATGCACAATATTTAGCTTGGGAACACAAGAGCGATCATGCGCTTATCGTTGACGACTGGGTCTCGGTGGCGACACGGCTGAAGAATGCATCAAAAGTAGGTGTACTTTTTATAGATGATGCTCACGCTCACTTGATGTCGGTAAACGATTTGGTGGATGCATTAGTAGGGGCGAATATATTTTCACTGAAGATAATATTGGTGTCCACACGGAGTCATTGGAATCCAAGAGTAAAAACTCCTAATATCTACCTCAAAGGAGTTGAGCGCCATCTCTCGCAACTGTCGGGCGCTGAGATTGATCGGTTGCTTACGTTAGTCGAAACTGTACCGCAAGTTAGGTCTTTAGTTGAGAGCGGATTTGGCGGTTTTTCAAGGTATGAACAACGACGCCGACTCCTTGATCGATGCGAGGCAGATATGTTTGTCTGTCTAAAAAATATATTTGCATCGGAAAAATTCGATGACATCATTCTGCGCGAGTTCGCCGGATTAGATCCGGATCAGCAAGAAATATATAAACTCGTCGCAGCGATGGAACATGCTGGGATTAGGGTTCACCGTCAACTTGTGATGCGCCTTGCATCTATTTCTGCTCATCAGGTCGCCTCCAGCTTACAAAGTCTGACGGACATCATTCATGAGTATGGTGTAAATGAAAAAGAGGGAATCTATGGTTGGAGAGTGAGGCATGCTGTAATCGCATCGATTGTCTCGCGATACAAATTCTCTGACGTAGAAAAAATAACAGAATTGTTCACCAAAGTTATAAATCAAATTTCTCCAACATATGACATAGAAATTCGGACCATTCGAGAGCTGTGCAACATCGAATCTGGTCTTGCGGTCATTCCAGATAAACACATTCAGAACACGTTACTTAGACGCATGATGTCTATCGCGCCAGCGGAGCGCGTACCACGGCATCGTCTAATTCGAAATTTGATCGAACAAGGCGACTTCGATCAGGCTGAATCGGAAATACGTATCTTTGAGAAAGACTTTAGACGAGACGGTCCCATCGTTAGATATCGAATTCTGTTGATGATAGCGCGCGCCATAGAAACACCGGGACTTATGCGGGAAGATAGAGAGGCGATCTTGCAGCAGGCTTGCGATCTAGCGGTGGTAGCGGTGGAGCAGTTCGAGTCTAACAAGACCGTCCTGAGTGCTTACTGTGAGTTGGGGGTGGAAACCTATAAGTTGACAGGAAACGCCGCTGTCTATGATGCGGCTATTGAGAAATTGAAAAAGGCCGAGGGGCGCCTAGCCGATCCTGAAATTACAAAAATGGTCGCGCGTTTTCAGCGCCGAATAACTAGCCAATCTATGGTCCAAATTAGCCAGGCCGAATGACATAGAAGATAAGAAAAGGTTAATAGTGAAAATATTTCTTGGAAAAGTATTTGCAAGTCTCCTCGCTACCAAAGGGGCCGAAATTAAGACGAGGAGTCAACTTCTCGAGATCGCCTTTGACGCGCTAGCTAAATCAGAGCGCCCGGACCTCAAGCGATCAGGGGTGAGCTCCGCTGTGGATGCGCTCCTACAAGATTTTCTTAGAGATAGGAAAATAGTGCGGATTCGGCGAGGTGTCTATGGTTTTGGAACTAACTATAGCCGAGTGGCAGAGTCTGTTCAGCAATACGTAGTGCCTAGCCCGCAAAGTATTGGGCGCACGTCCACTCAGGATGTATATGCCTTAGCTGAATTGCAGACCAACGTATTGGAACTTAGGAGAGAGAATTCTCTATTTCAGGAAAAAAATGATGCTTTAACAAAGGAATTGCAGCAATTGGCAAACATGCAGAAACTTCCTAGCAGTGTATTAGAGTGGGTTGAACACGATAGCTTGCTTTGCATTTCGCAAGAAGAGTTCGCCGCGCTCTTGACCTATCAAGGAGCTAGCCTCTGATGAAAAAAATTGCGAAAGATTCTGGATTGGCACTTCTGGCATTCAAGATTGGTCAGCATCAGTTTGATATCAATAGGGGGCTCACTTACATCAGTATGCGTGATCAGATAATTCGCGCACGCACGCTTATCCATACTGCACATAGCGCCGAAATTTTTAGCCAAACCGACTCGTCGTTGTCCAAAGAGGATTCCCCTCCCAATGTAGATGTGTTGATCATCGGTGGCGGAGTAGGCGGAATTTCCGCTGCGCTCGCGGCGGTGGAGCTAGGTTTGACAACTGTGGTTCTTGAAAAGAATGAGGTTCTTTTTCCGCTTCTCCGGAAAGGATCAGATCGCTTATTGAGTGCGACAGTTTACGATTGGCCTTCTCTACATTTCTGTGAGCATAACTTTCCCAATATCTCAGCCCTTGCTGCCGATTCCTCGCCAAAGGAAGACAGTTTGTCTATCCTTAATTTTCCTGACGCTCCTATATCACCAATAAATCTGGCAGCGCATCTTGATCAACAGGTGGCGAAATATGAGAAAGAATATCCAAACACATTGGTAATAAACCGAAACACTGCAATTCCGCTCGAGTCGCCTTTTTCGTGGAAAGAGAATAGAAAGCGTGTTGTGGTTAGCCTTGCTGAACCCATCAAGTTAGCCGGCGCTGTATCAGCGCATAATTTTCATACTCGAATAGTTGTATTTGCAGTCGGTTTTGGCTCTGAGAAAGTAGAGATTGATCATCACCAAGTTGCAAATGATTCGTTCTGGGGATACGAAAGTTTAGAACAAGATATTCAAAAATATAAAGATGAAAGGATATGTAACATCGTCATTGAAGGAAGTGGTGACGGTGGACTCCAAGAGGTACTTAGAGCCGCATTACTCCCTAAGTATCACGATCTATCGTTGGCTATAAAACTATTAGAAGATGAGTTTGGGGCAGATCTTGGGTGCTGGCACCGTTCTCTCATCGATATACAGTGCGCTGAAAACAATGCGGGTCGTGCGTACATGTGGGGATACGACGGCTCAGAAATTTTTTCAAGGTTGGACGCTGTTCATGACAAGGTGATCCAAAATCTCTGCAAAGATCACAAAAAGGAACTCCAAGCATGGAGGAGGCGAGTCACCCGTCCGCAGCCTAATCTCGTAATTAATCTTGTAGACAGCCATAAGACGTCAGCTCGAGTTTATCCATTAAACCGGTTTTTAGCGAAACTCCTTGAAGAGACAAGTGATTGGGAGTCTGGGGTAGTAGTGAAGAGAATGACCGATTCGTCAACCGCTGGAAAACCGACATTTGCTCCAATTAACCGATCGGGCTTGGAGAAGCCGTCAGATCAATTTGGGACGGCAACATCTGATGACTATCTCCGTCGCTCCGTATTTCGATCAATTCCCAATCACTATAGTGTGATTGAATAGCGCGTCAGCGAGTCGATAACAAAGGTCCTGACCTGAAAAGAAGCTGGGAGTTAGCAAGCCGCTATTGAGTACAAATCCATTGCCGTGGTTTATATGAATATAAAAAGAACTCTCCTCGAAGAATTTCCACCCGCACCAATTGATCCGAACGAAATTATTTGCGTAAAATGTATCGGTGACGTAGTTTTGAAACGGTTAATGAATGGTCGATCGAAAGAAATTTGTTCGGTCTGCGGTAGTGGTGAAAATTTCTGCGTAGACGCCTATTTTTTAGCCAAGATATCTCAGGATGTAATTCGCAAGAATTTCAAGATTTGTACGAAAGTACCGAGTGAAAACAATTTCCATTTGAGGGAAATTGTTTCAAAAGTGATTCAAATTAAAGATGAGAGATTCTCTCAGATTGTCGCGTCTTATCTCGAGACATCAGAAGGAAACTCTAAAGGTGATCAATTCTTTTGCAAAAGCTATAGCTATTCGGCGCTAACACTTCCTTTTAAGTCAAAAAGAAAAGAACAGGACTATTTGCAGGAACAATGGGATGCAATCGCACTAAGCCTCACACATCGACAAAGATATTTCAACGATGAGGCTGCTCGATATTTCGAGCTTCTCTTCGACGAAGCAGTAAAGACGGAACACAAAGGACTTTTTAAAGTGGCACTTGCAACGGTGACCATACTAAAGGCTGGCTTTATTTTTTATCGAGCACGGAAAGTGGAAAACCAGGCGGATAAGGGGGAGATGCAAAAATTTCCGGACCGGGCGTTGGGTGCGCCGCCTAAAGAGCGCGCAGCACACAATCGAATGAATAGTTCAGGGGTTCCGCTTTTCTACGCGGCGTCTGATAGAAATACGAGTATTGCGGAAGTGCGGCCTTCTATTGGGGACGAAGTCGCCATATGTCAATTCCAGAGTGAAAGGGCGTTGAAGTTCTTCGACTTCTGTGGATTGAATATGCACAGGTCCCATCCACTACTTAGCTATTTCATAGATGATTATGCTGAACGTAAAGATAGGCGGAATTTTTTAGCTTATCTGCATGAAACTATCGCACACCCAGTTACCTCAGAGCCGAGCCGTTATATCGTGACGCAAGCGATGGCTGAATATCTCCGCTACAAACACAAAGAGAATTTTGATGGGATTATTTTCAAATCAGTACAACATAGTGGTGGCATTAACTACGTAATATTTGATGAAAGCCGCAGCCACAAAGACGTAACAAAATTAAACTGGCAACCTTCATTTGCTGTGAAAGCAAAAGGGAAAACCGAAATTGTCACGATAAGTAAAATTCAATATTCAGGAAATTGGATTTGAGTCCATTTTAGTGGGGGCTAGAAAGGCTCTCTAAGGCTCTACATTAAAGCTCAAAAATTTCTGAATAGAGATCTGTATCGTATATTCCAATGTTTGATAAATCTCCTGCACTGTCGTATTTGTCTTTCCCCATTCTCCTATTTTCCACTTCAATGCGGCGCACAAGCGAGCTGCCAAATGATCCAGTACAGCCTCATTGCGGAATAGAGGATGCTAGCCGCACGCTGGTCAGATTGAGCCGCATCGGGAGCAAAGACTACTCTCGTGCTCGGGCAATCAGATCACGCGCTAAGTTTTTTACCTGGACTGCTTCGTCAAGATTCGAATTCAAATACGAATCTTCGACACGGCGACTCAGCGTGGCTAGCGCTCCACTGAGTTGAGTGATGTTGGAAACAAATCGAAGCAATTCCTCACGCATCGCGAGCTGAACTTCCTTTTCTGTTGCCATTTTCTCCCTCCGTTACTTGATGTAGTAATAACAACAATCTAACAGATACTATTGAGAACGTTAAGCGGGATTTTCCTTGCTTATTGAAAGCAACATTCGATGTAGCGTGGGGCAAGCAGAAAAAAATTCGTGATGAATAGACGAGCCATCGAACGGCTTTAAGCCATAACCGAGTCCGGTATTTATTATTGATTCACTCGCTTTGATAGTAGTGCTATATGCTTGTCTAATATCAACTGCAGTTTGCCTTCACGGCGCATATTATCCAATTGAAGATTTAAAGCCTTCAGGTGTTTGATGCATGGACTTGACTTAGTTATGGCAATGAAATTGTCAGATTCCGAGACGTACGGCTTTATGGCAACAAAGGTGTCATTTTGTCCCGAACCAGCTAAGTAGGCTAATCCTGTGTAATACCCGGTAACCAAGTAGTCGATACGACGTAGCTCCAGTTTCTTAAAATTCATATAGGTTTTTTGCTCGGCCTCGACCTGCAAATTCCCTCTCAAAAATTCATCGAAGCCATTCCCGAACTGATTGCCAACCGTCACGCCACCCTTTTTTCCGATCAGATCGTTCCATCCCGCGTAACTAAAGATCCTGTCCTTTGCAACAAATATAGCAATGGGATTGGAAAATAGCGCAACATTTGTATAGGTCAGATATTCGCGTCTCTCGGGGGTGTCTTTGAGAGACGAGATCATGTCGATTTCACCTTCTTGTGCGCTTTTCAGTACACGGTGAAAAGGGCCGACATAGCGGACTTCGTAGGGGATGCCGATAGCAATCAAGGCTGTTGTCGCGATCTCGATACTGGCGCCCGTCAGATTTTTCCCGTCGTACCAATGCAAGGGCGCATAGTCGGAGTCGGCCGAAATAACCACTTTTCGACATTCCTTCTCTTGCGAAAAAGCAGCCAACGGCACTAGTGCAAGAAACAAGACGTATCGGATCAAAATAGGCATACGCGGTCTCCCAGCGGATTTTATGTAATATTCTGCCGTATTGTTTTTGCACTATACCCCGTATAAAACCAATGGTAGAGACTGAAGTTCAAAACTGTTGGGAAGTAGATTTTTTTCTCGGAAGGTCAGTCCTTACTCCGATTCTTGGCAGAAATCGGAATGTCCCGGACCTGCCACGAAGGGGGGCATATTCAAGTGAATTTAGTCGCATAGTTCAACAACATGGACATCGACTGTCCAGCAACTCGGACAGTCGACCAAGTGAATAGACGTGCTTGAAAGACAGATACTTGAATTAGTTTTCGAAATCCGCAATCGTCCAGAAGCGGACGCTCTCCCTGCTTTGATCTCCATCTGTTTGCCGTGTCAAAATGAGGCCGTCATTGGGGCTACGAGTGGCGCTGACCAGCGTCGGTGTCACCACATCATCGTAAATCCTTCTTCGGTGGACGACGGAAATTATGTAGTGCTGAAGCGCTCCGCACCAGCTACCGGCTTCCAGCCCTGCAAAGGTGTGGCGAAGTGAGTCTCGAATTCACGCTTGTCAAAAGCCCAGCGTCTGTCGCGCCGGCTAAAGACGTCACGGTACTAGCTGCTGACCTGAACTGCGTCCATAGATGGAGCTGCATGCGGCCCTTTACTTCCGGCCTAACCTTCTGCCGTTCTCTGGCTTCTGATCGGTCCGTTTCCGCCATCTTCCTGAACCGCGGCACTCTCCCGAGCCTTCGCTTGAGCGTTAAGTACAGTGAACTTCTCCAAAAATTCGGTTCGCTCATCGTTTTGTAACTCCGATGCTAGATCAAGCAATGCAGAAAGATTATCTATGATGGCGTTCTCCCGGATTGCCGTTAGTTGAGCTAGCGAGAAGAGCGCATACAATTCTGTAATTTCTGAAGACGTCAGATCTATATCCAACAGGGCCGTCAATACGGCGTTAGTAACGGCCTTCCGGTCGGGCACAACACACGTGTCACTACTTGTCCGAATATGCGTATAAGAGCCAAATGCCAGTTGGAGCAGGTATTTGATCGTTGTTGCTTTTCTTTCCCAGGAGGTCGCTGATTCGGTCGGGGCACTGTTTTCGGTATCACTCATTTTGGGAGCCTCTCATGTGGATGCCAAAGGGGGCCAGCGCCATCAACCGCGCAAAAAAATCACTTCTATTTCGATGTATCGAAGTGGGATTGTTATCTAAAGGAACTAGGTTTGCCGTCACTTTTGATATCGATGGATTCCTTTGCCTCCATCACGGCATATTGAAGAGCATCCTGTCGATATTTGATTGGGGCACGCCGCTCTGACGCCAGACGAATCCGATTAATATCCGTCTGCCACAGCCATCCGCCTGTCAGTGGCTGAACCATTTGGATTTTGACTTGCTGACCTTTGTATTCGAATTCTTCGTCTGACATGATCACCCTCCTAAGGGTTAGGTCTTTTTTAGTTGTATGAAGCCTTTGATTACTTCAACAGTTTTTTCCATAAAGACAGTGGCATCTGCCGACGGAACAAGAGTAGCTTCAATCGTATCAAGCTGCAGCTGCAAAACCGCATGAAACTGTTGCGATTGTTCTGTCGTCTGTATTGCACAGAGCGAGTAAAGAACGGCTTTTAAACCGGTAATTTCCCCTCGCACCTTATCCCATTCAAGGTTAGTCATTCATCGGCCTCCATATGTAGAAGTGGCTGTCGTCACGCCAATACAAAATGAATAGTTGCATGTAATTGCCAGACGATGCAATTCTCTTTTATCTATTGCGTTAGATGTGTATCCAGAAGTTGCGAGACGGCCCAAGCTACTTTTGAACATGGAAATCTATAGCTAACTTGAAGCGCAATTTTGCGGCTGCTCAGTGAATAAGCGTTCCGCGTTTTCTGATTCCAATTTCCACAGGGAAAATAATTTTTTCCTCTCCAGCGCGCTTCTTTTTCGGTTAAATTAAACACAGCAGGGCTCAGCTGGGGCTGCAAACAATACTTGGGGGAAAGAAGATGCCTAAGACCGACCAACACTTCCTAGTCGTCGATGATTTTTCGACGATGCGCCGAATTGTAATGGGCCTACTCAAGGAACTTGAGTACACCAAGATGACCGACGCGGATGAAGGATCCAGTGCTTGGAAGCTCCTAGAGTCAGGTTCGGTCCCCGCGTCGTTTGTCATCACGGATTGGAATATGCCCGTCATGGATGGGCTTACGCTACTCAAGAAAACTCGCAGCACCCCAAAGTTTGCGAATTTACCCGTTCTGATGATTACTGCCGAAGCCAAAAAAGAGAACATCGTCATGGCAGCGGAATCAGGTGCGGATGGCTATATCGTGAAGCCCTTCAATGCCGCTACATTGAACGACAAGATTGAGAAGATTGCCGCACGTCGTGCTCAGCTGGCATCGTGACTTCCCCACGCCGGCAAAGCCACCACGCTCACCACCTTGCCGGGAGGCCTCGCTTAGCAGCCTATTGCTCACACATTTACGCATGGAGCAGAACATCTATTCGCTCAGCTGGGAAATGTTCTCCAGCAGTTGGTGAAAGAGAGATCTGACAAATAAGGAGAGAGGCACATGGAACAAGAGGAATTTAACTACAAGGACCGGAAAGTCCTAATTCAGCTTGTACAACCTCAAACAGGAAAATGGCTCTATCGAATTTCGATAGATAACTGCTGGCGCCCAACTGCCAAACGAAGCCCCATGAGCTATAAAGAAGATGCTCTTCGTTTTGGTATCGAAGCAGCAAAGAAATGGATCGACAAAATGCCTGCAGAGGCTGAGTGAACTCCATACACTGCGTAGGCTGAGAGTATTGGCAAGAGCATCTTGACTATCTCGAGTTCCATCGTTTGAAAATGGCGGAGAGTTTACGCTAGCTCTGTGATGGCGCTTAGCTATTCGATTCTTATGAATCGACTGTATCTTCTTCCAAAATTAGAAAGCCCCCAGATCTCCGATTGGGAAGAGACCTAGGGGCTTGGCCATGAGGGGATGGCCGGCTGTTGGGGAACAGCTAAGACAACGATAGTCGAGTGCCAACCTAAACGAACCCGCGATCAGACGCAAAATTCCAATCTATATTACGGGTTTTCAGGCGGCAACAATTCAGTTGACGGCTGCAGCGCGAGGATTTTTAGAGCGGTCGTGGGCTTGCCAAACATATCAATCGCTCCTAACGCGCCACGATTTCTCTCGCTCTCTATAATGAAAACAAAACTGAGATTATCGTGTGGGAGAGAGTGGATGTCTGATATATCGATCGTGCGGCGATCTGTCGCGCTGATCCAAACATACGCGATCGTTGCCGAAGAAGGCGATCAGGTCGACGAAAAGGTACGTAGGGCAGTTTCCGATGCGTGCAATCAATTCCGCATTGCGGTTGGAGAAATCCCTGAAGAGCTTCTCTCGGAATTTCGGACCCAACTGAAAACGACTAGGCAAGCCTTGTATCCACCTAAAAGCAGAGCTACTCAAGTTTTTGACTTGGCTCTCGCTATCCTGCCTCGAACGATATAATTTTTGCAGACTAAGAGCATTCCTGCCGCAATCAATGTTTATCTCCAGTGAATTTCTTCAATCGTTTTGCTCTTCGTCCTAAAGGTTGAGTTGAGAAAAGAAATCGAAAGACATCGACGCTCCGCCAAAGAGTTTGATCCAATGGCGCCATCATCAAGGTGATGCGTGACCGAACAGAGTGTCCCTTCAATTCTGCTCCGAATCTTGAAGCGAAGCCTTGAGTCCCGTTGGGTTTCATTTTCCATGGGTACTCTTGGAGAAGATCATATGCCTTTGCCAAAAGAGACCTGTAGAGGTCATTGTCCCTGCGTTGTTCTGCTTGGAGCCGGCTAAGTACCCTCTCTTTAGTAAGTTCACATATTTCCTCAATAGTGCCGCCAAATAAGACTGACAGTAAAAAGATGAGGTAGTCACGTTTAACGGAGGCCAATGCGGTTCTGCGGGTTGGGGTCGTAAGAGTGAGTTCCTCAAATATATCCCGCATTGCCAAAAGATCTTGTTGAGTGGCGTGGCGGCGCTGGCTCATCAAGTCATTTAGCACCGCGCTTTCAGAAATCCCCAACGCTCTTCTGACATCGGCTTTGGTTGTCTTGGGATTCGTGGATTTGAGACGGTCGATCATCTCTGTAGCTTGGTTCAGACTGATCGCCCGGTAGTGGCGGACGGTCAGATTTTCGCTAACGATGGTCTGAAACCAGGCCGGCGCGATATGAAGAATTTCTCCGAAATGATGTCGCTGTACACCGGAATGTTGAGCGACTTCTACAAAACGGTGAGGCCAAGATTCAAGAAGCCAGGTTGCGGCCTGAATTACAGGTTGTCTTTGTATAACATTTAGTTGCTCGATCGTATGCACTTTAAAGTAATCGATGGCTAGTTCTGGGGAAATGGACTGCCGTAGCTTGTCGCGAAGTTTCTCGGATCGGCGCCGGATAAGGAATTGTGAGACAACCCAAAGACCTTGAAGATAATCATATCTGTTCGATGCCTGGGCTATGCTATTGGGCAGTTGATCGCTGCGCAGTGCCGGCCAGACAGACCGAAAATTACCTGGCTGTTCAATAGAGAAAAAGGTGCTCAGATCAGATCGACAGCTTGAGCAGTAATGAACCGGGAGCCATCCCTTGCGCCGCTTAAATTCACTTGCTGTCGGCCATATACGTTCTCGGCATTGCGGGCACCGATCAAGAAGTGTTCTACCGTGTGTGTGACAAGAGGTAACGAAGGCAAATCGCCAAGCGATTCGATAGTAAGGAGTTACATCTTCTCGCAGGCACATTGGGCAAAACATTGAGCCGGAAGAGATAGAATTGCCATTGGCCTCTAGTGCAATTAGCCACCGAATTTTTCCGGAGAGTCGAGATTTTGCATTGCCAATCCAATAGTCGGCCGTCATTCTTTCTAACGATTGACGCTCCACGGAGAACGAATGTTGGATCCAATCGATATCTCTTTCTTCTGGAAGCCTGTCAGGATCTTTATTTTTTTCATTCCGATTCAACGGGAATCGATGAAATCCATTCTCGAGGCCCGAGCGCTGCCGCCATGATGAGAGGGATTCATCGAGCAATGGTGACTTCCGTATCAAGAACATGGCAATCTCAATCCGGCACGTAAGAAAGGGCAGACCGAAGTTCTTCTATGACGGGGGCCAAAGCTGGTAGTGACTTTTGCCAAGGGGAATTGAGATACATCGCGCGGTCCACATTGAAGTTTTTCAATCTCAAGCAGATCTTCTCCATAAAATTATTTGGCCAGTTCTCTATCAACACTTCTAATTCGCCCAAATCATTCGGCCCAAACTGCGGATACGCCACCTTCGCTGTGACAGAGGGGCTGTCAATTAGCACTCCTTGAAGAAATCGCCCGATTTCATATTCGAGTTCTGCAATACCCGCCGGCATGGTTTGCCCTGGCAGCCGCCAAGGGGCAAAAATTTTAAAGAACTGCGGAAGCCATTCGGGCACACCAATGCGTTCGGTGGTCGTTAGGTCGGCGCCGCACGGACAATGCTGACGTTTTGTCCGTCGATAAAAAAGATAGTCGGAACACGCATGGCACGTGTTGTGTAGAAGGAGTTGATGAGCTGCACAGAAAAATTCGAAACCTAGGTTGAACGATGGGGGAGTTGGGATTCTAGAAGCAACGCATTCGGGGCAGATTTTTGAGCGCCCTCCCAAGCCGATACGATTTAAATCGTATCCATGTGCACGCGCTACCAGTTTGCATTCAACGAGAGAGCATTTGCCGTCAATTGCAGCAACAAGAATCTCCGTAGGTGTCGTTACCAAATCGGCATAGCTTACGCCCAGGATCTTATTCAGCATCTGAAAACTGGGAAGATGATTGTCTTCGACGATAGTCATCAAGTAGTCTTGCCGACATTGCTCTTCGAGCGGACGAGGTCTGACTAAGAGCGGCTTTCGGTTTGGTCGTTTTTTGGGACGAGAACGGTAGGGCATTCTTGAATCTCTCATGGATGTAACCCTCTCGGTGAGCGCAGGGGGGGATTGGATTTATCGAACCAATTGAAAAATGGTTCATATTCCTGTGTTAGTGGTCGCTTTGGGCCTGTAGGAAGAAAAGGATTGAGACCCAAAGCCAATGCATCCTTGTGAATGAGGGGAAATGCGTTGGCAAAGTCTTCTTGGCAAAGATGTTCCCGCCCAGAAGCCACCGCCAGTGCTACTGCTTCGATGAATAGCTGAAAGATGTAATCAGGTATGCCAAATGTCGCGTAGTGAATTTCCTTTACGAGAGACTCATCTAGATCGCTCGCTGGATTCGCTAGAGGAAGAGCGGCATAGAGATGGCGCAGGAAGCGTGTGAACAGTGCTAAGTGACGATCCGTGTTTGTGTAAAAGTAGTCGATATGGAGCTGCTTTACCGTTCGCCGTCTTAGTTGACTATTCGAGTACACAATCGGCATGGCGGCAGACGTTCCCAGCAAAACGACTGTGCGCTTACTCGACTCAATTAAATTACGTATCCAGTTTCCGATCAGTTGTATGCCCTTGACTCCCCGTCTGTCAGGGACATCATGAACGTTATCGACCAAGATAACTTTTGTCCCAATTTTAGGGAGCAGTGTTCGAATTCTTGAATCAAGTTCTATCGCGGTACCTACGTTCCATGTTGGATCTCCCATGGCAGCCAGCATGGCTCGTCCCATCGATCGATCTGATGGGCTTGGAGGTATATCAAATTTCACGACCGGTACACGAGTGATGGCGTCGCCGACCTCGTCTGGCCATCGCGACTTGAGAAAGCGACAGAGATGCGTCTTCCCAGCGCCGGACGGTGCTAAAACGAGGATGCCGGCGCCGGCATTTTCATTTTCACACCTTAGGGAGCGGCGTCGGATTTCGTTTGCTGCCAGAACAAAATCAGGGTGATTTACATGCATTGAATTTGCCATGTAGTGCTGTCTCTCTAAAATAGAGACGCCTCGCCAATCTCGATGTTCAGATATTTGATCCACGATTAGAAATCCTCTGGAAAATCCCACGCATCATCGAGTTTTCCGAGCTCGATCTGAGAGATCTGATTGATTTGATATTCAAGCTCACTGACGAATTCTGGGGTGCCAGCCGGTTCGTCAGATGAGCCTTCAGAAGCTGAGATTGGCCCAATCGTATTTGCCCAGCGTCGGTCTTTTCTGTTCTTTGACATGCCGGCTTGAGACGTTAGTAGTCGCAATTCTTCTCGAGCGTCCAAGAGTTGCAAAATGGCCGGATTTCTCTGGCCCCTATCTCGTGCCATCTTGCGAATCCATTTGTGTTGCGACAGGGTTAAGTTATTCGTATAGGAGGGGGTTGTGCTATGGACGATGAAATAAGTTTTGCTTCGGGGGTCTAAAACGAAGACTTTGGAAAGTACGTTCGGGTGAAAGCGAAATGTCACTCTAAATTTACTTCCACAGCTCCGTTGTAATTCAATTAGTTCTGGACTCTGATAGCAAAGACCTGTGAACTCCAATCCTGATGGCCGCAACTGAACGCTATGTTCGACAGTGAAAATGAAATCAAACTGGTTCAGATTACTGGGGAGTCTTTGGTGTACATGACGCATTTCTGAATGCCAAAGTTGGCGAGGTGTCAATCCGTCATTTCGAGGGGTATTGCAGTAGATTTCGTATGCCCATTTTTGCAGCCTTTGCTTAAAAGCTAGCAGGCTCATATTTGCGCTGGCAAGTGCATGCTGTTCTCCATCAAGCGAACGCTTTGTTCCAACAAAACCTGGCGTCTCCGCAAACAGCCCCGAATTCATTCGGTCATTGAAATCTTCAACAATAGATTTTTCAGTTCCTGTCTCTGGTGTCGCCCAGGCGGAAATAGATCCGGATGATTCCAATGTCGCCCGCTCAATAGCTTTTGAATGGTTATAAAGCGCATTGTCGAAAATTGCGACGGAACAGATGCCGAAGAATTCTGGAGCGTTTTTAAGATGAGCGAACTCGATATCCGATAAGGACTTCGGTAGTATTGCTCGCCTAAAGGCATCTAGAGCGGAGACTGTGCTTCTGTGCTTGTCTCCGATCGACAGGCCAAGTGGAACAGCGCTATATTGGTCGACACCTGAAGTGACAAAGGCGCGACCATAAGGAAGTCCAGATCGGTCGTCTATCAGAAAGACTCTAGTATCCTTATCATCAAATTCGACAACCTCTAAAGGCGATTCAGCTCGATCCCTGGGGAACCAGCTATGGAAGATCTTCTTTGCATATCGGGCACCATGATTGCGGAAACAGATCGTGTAATTACCGAATTCTCTCTTTGTGAGCCGCTCAATGGTCGAGCGACTTGGCATCATTGTAAAAATATGCGTGTGATTTCCCATACTGAGTAGTTGCTTCTTGAGATCTTTTTCGATCTCAAAGAATCGAATCTTGCTTTCAGGATCATTTCTGATTCGGTTCCAAATATTTTCTAAGGCATTCATCGCCTCCGTTGAAATACGCCCTCGGCCAGGGCCTCCGCGCTTGGCGAAATTAGGAATAACAACCCGCATGTCTCCATCAACAGCATCCAGCTTACGTGACCATCGATAGATGGTATCGAGCGAAGGGATTGTGATATCGAGAGTGGCCTCGGACTTAATCACTGCGTCTGAGATTTTTGCATAGTCGAGTGCCAACAACGGTGTCGGTCTTAGATTCGCATGGCCTAAGGCGCGAAGTGCTTTTATGAAGTAGGACACCGAAATTCCATGTTTTATTGCCGCAGAGCTCTGACTTTCTATTTGTTGTCTCTTAAACGTATTCTCATGGATCTGGATTTCTGAGAGATGCATGTCTGGAGGAGCTTCTCTCAACGGAATGATCTCTTCGGTCAAATACATCTGGTAGAGCTGATCCATTGCAATAAGTTTTCTCTCTAGAGATCGGAAGTTCTCGATTACGCAATGCGCCTCTCGCCTTTCTATGATCATAAAGACAGTGAGATCTCGTTCAAATTTTTGACCAGGAGAGAAAGAAAAGTTGTTTGAAGAAAGACCGTGGAGGCGGACTTTGGCTGTCAAGGATATCGGCATGGCTAGCATCCCTCCAAGGAACTCCACCAGCGATCACTGTCACTTCTGCTGTCCAAGAAGACTGCGGGAATATCAATCATCGGTCGCGTTGAGATAGACGTAGTTGCAGTGAATTCCTTCGTGATAGTGAAAAACGTTTTACCGGACCAAGTTGCGGCGTAAATGACTCCGTAGTCGTAACCATGCTGCTGGATTTCTTCCACAGACAAGGAGCCAAATGCTTCAAGATGCTCCACAAACGCAATGCATTCATCTGGTTGCATAATGTTGGAGTGCCGCAGCATGTTAAGCAGGTTGTGCCGTGTCGCCACGTTGAGAGGGTGTTGGTCTGTCCAACAAACATAAGCAAGTCCGGCCTGTTGAAAGACTTCGCGATTCCTGTCCAGCGAGGCTTGTATGAAGGGGGTAATAAAACGAGCGCTTTTTATCTCAATGACATATATCTTCTTGCTCGGAGACACCGCAATGAAGTCAGGCACGATCTGCGCGCCGAATGTCTGGGGTTCTGTTTTGAATGGCTGTTCTTTAAATTTACTTATGTAGCCGAGGGTAATGAGGTATTCCAAGGTCAATGCAGCGAGTGCTTCATTTCTTCCTTGGCTACCGACATAGCGCCCAAGGCTATGCGACCAGAACTGATGATATTGAGTAAATTTGGAACGGCCCTTGAGGGCTCGCACCGGTGGGGTGTGAAAAACATGGTCTAGCCAACCTGGCGAACCAAGCGAATGGATTTCTTTAGGCATAGGGTCTCCCTTCCACGGCAGGCGCGGAATAATGCGGCATTTCAGCAAGCAGGGGGTTGACCTTCGGGCTAGAGAACGATATCTTCGAATTGCGATGTCAGAGATATCAATCTTTGGCCAAAAGGCGGCGGATCTCGAATTGTGGGGTTCGTCGCTTTTTACTTTTTTACATAGTTATTTTTCCTCCAATATTGCGCGGATTCGATGTAGCTTGGCCGCCGGCAAATTTAACGCACTGCTTATAAAATCGAATTGCTCGGCCGCACTCTCGGTGGCCTCAAGTCGATATGGTTTCAACCAATCCATGCGGGCCAGTTCAAACAATTTCTGTCTTTCCAATTCCGTAAGCCGAAGCGCCGCCGAAATACGTTTTAACGTATTTGGCGGAGGCGCCGCACGACGAGCATTCTCTATCTGCGAGTAATAACCTCGATTTAATCGAGCATCATTCGCCACGTCTGCTTGAGTCAGACCTCTAATAACTCGAAGTCTAAAAAGCTCGCCGCTAAAGCTAACCAATTCGGAAGAGGGGTCGCGGTGGCTCATTTTGCGTGCCGATGCGTGGGTATGTTAACGATCTGGGAATCGTAACTGAAATAGATGGATGTTGCAAATAATCGTTTAAAATCAACTACTTAGTTCGTATCGTTAGTGCGATACGTAATTGGCGCATTAAGATGTTCTTCTATTGAAAGGGATGAAATTCGTTTAGCGAGTGAGTTTGCGATGTAGAGCATCTTCAACAGCTTCATCGAATCCGACCTCGGGATCGACCAAGATTAAATTTCGACATCCTGGAGGAAAAAGCCACTCGCTGTCGTCTAGAGCGATCCAACCCTCATACTCACGCCCCGCATCGCGTAGCCACAGATCGATCTCGGCCTGGCGCAAATATCGATTATCTAGATGATCCAAAACTGGCGTCACGTCTAGGATTCGCCTCTGTATGTCATCGGAGAAATATGTACGCAATTGAGTCAGCGAATATTCTTGTCTCCAGGCGCTAGAGATAACTATGTCTATCTCATTAAATTTCCGAAGAGTGATCTCAAGTTGTGGGAGGCGTGACAGTGTTCCTTCCTCTCGATTGAGCGGATGCAAAACGCCATCAAAATCCAAAAATAAAATCATAGCCTTGGGATTAAAGACGATTCAAAAGGAAATACGGTAGCCGGTTGATCACACGATCTGATCCCAATGATAGTGCAAGGAGATCATTGGGCAACCTGAAGTAGAATTTCTCATTCGGACTATAAAAACAAGAGGAGATGTGTGATTTCAAGCTTTTGGCCACAAACACTTGTCGATTGGGCTCAAGTGATTTCCGCGATAGCGACTGCAGCGTCTGTAATGGTCGCACTTCGACTAGCCTCTCGAAATGAGCGCGAGCGACTTGACCTAACGACGATAAGGCATCACGAGATCACTATAGGTGGGGCAGAGCAGGGCGCAAGTGCTCGCCTCAATCTGGTGACTAGGATAACGAATATAGGCCAGCGTCCCGTAGAAATTGCCAGCGTAAGTATTTTTCAGCCCCTCGCGAGAACAAAGTGGCGATGGTTTTTATGGGACTTGGGTTGGTCAACACGCCAGATACCAGTTTTATTTCGTCGTATGATCGGCACGTATATCGTATGCCATTCGATGACACCTATTCGTCGCTCCAATAGCGGCACTAATTTGATCGCTTTTGGTGAAGGTTTGGAGTGTATTTTCGACGTAGATCGCCTACAAATTAGCGGTCAGATTGAAGAGTGTGTTAATCGATGTGTTCTAGTGGTACAAACGGCCTCACATCACATAAAGTATCGGCGCTTTGACGCCCAACAGACTGAAAGCATCAGCCAGCACATTAAAGATAAACTAAGCGCCTAAACTCCTTAGGTCTAAGTTTTGGGTTAGCAAGGCATGTCCGCTTCTATGACCATTCAGTTTATGGTACCGAAGTACTTGTAGAAAAAATCTGTTAAAAGCATTTCGGGGTGAACATTTATTGCTGCTGCGGGCAGAACTCATTTCCTCATTGAAACTGTTAGTGAAGAGCGCCAGACGATTATTCGTTACGCATTTTCTAAAAACGCGGCTGCAAGAAATGCAGTCATCGCATAGATTTTGATAGGAACAATAAATGGCAAGTAAGAAGCCGTCGTCGCCCCAACAGGCAAACCTGAGTCCAGAACAAATGCGGAAAGCAATTCCCCGCTTGCAACGGCTAATTGCTGACATCGAAACATTCGATCCGACCAAACTGACTGATCGATTCAGTGGAGAACAGACGGCCCTTGAGACTCAAATTGAGGGTACTTTGACTTCAGTTTTTGGTCATGACACGGTCGAATATCGTCGCTACTCACATGCAACCCAACTAGACCACGGGGCGATATATATGTCGTTGGGGGAGTACGTAGACAATGGCCGCGAGGCACGCGAGCATGTTGCAAAGGGAAAGATCGATGCCATCCGGACTTTAAACACTGCGATCAAGTGGCTCGAAGATGAGGTCGGCGATGCGGAAAATCCCGTGAAGCCGGTAGCTTCAAGTATGTCATTGTCATCGAAAGTCTTTGTGGTTCATGGACATGATGATGCAGCTAAGCAATCAGTGGCGCGCTTCATTGAGCGTATCGGACTTGAGGCAATTATTCTGAGCGAACAGGCTAATCAAGGGCGCACGATTATCGAGAAAATCGAGGCGAATAGTGACGTTGGTTTCGTCGTGGTTCTGTTAACGCCTGATGATGTCGGGGGAAAGTCTGCTGATTTACTGCGGCCACGTGCACGTCAAAACGTTCTATTAGAGTTGGGATACTTCATCGCGCGTTTAGGCAGGGAGCGTGTGTGTGCTTTAGCGAAGGGCGATCTAGAGATCCCGACGGACTTCGCTGGCGTAGTATGGACAACCTTAGATGATGCTGGAGCTTGGAAGGTTGCATTAGCAAGAGAGTTGGGCGCAGTGGGCTATTCCATCGATTGGAACACGGTCATGAAGAGCTAAAGGAGGCGTTATGAGCGAGTGGGAAAAAAAGGTGTCTCTGAAAGAGGGTGAAACACTTCGACACGATCGTTCTTTCTTGAAAGGGTTCATGCAAGAAGAGGACGTAGATCTGTATACCATCGTAGGTTGTGACGGTACGGTCAGAGGAAATGTGAAGGTCACAGATCATACTGCGGTTAAAGGATTTCGCCGAACAGTAACAGTTGTTCAAACAGACCCTGAAGGAAAGACCGTATTTCAGGAGAGCTGGAATCCATAGTGAATGCAAGAACTGCGCGTAGACGAAAGTGATGCCAATGGAAATAGTACTCGTTGCCCACTAGCGAAGAGCTTACGCAGAAGATTTTTCAGTTGATCCTCAAAATCGAAAACGGGAAACTGGCCTGCTCTCGTTTAGATAAGGATCGCTATTTTTGTTCCAGTTCGCGTCATGGGCTAACGGAAAGATGCGACCTAAATAAAATAGCGTTCTCTATGAAATGGCGTGCTCTATATCTTTGAGACCTTTATTGCTTAATGTACTTATTTAAAATATAAAAATATGAGTGATGAAATTAAACCAAGTGCGGCTGCAAGTAAGGAGGCTTTTCTTCTTTCTGAGGAGATATTACGGAATATCGAACTTTCAGAGATCCCGTTGACAAATGTAGTGCTCAAAACATCTCGGTTAGCCAGATTGTTGAATGAATTCGACTTTCAAAAAATTTTTGAGTACGAAGCTGGAGGATACCCTGTGGGGCCCGGTGGGTTCAAACCGGACATCTGGAAATATCTGCAGTTAGCGGGGCGCGTGTATCAGAAGAAAAATAAAGAAGAAGTTATCACCGAATATGGCATCTCAGAGTCAATTGAAAACCTTGAGTCTGAAATTGAGGCAACAAAAATTGGTATCGATGCGGCGAGAGATGCAAACGTATCAATATCATCTGCAAATCCGAATCAGTTTGTGCACGCCAATGCTGGGAATTTAATAGAACGCCGGGGACTACATGATTCTCTAAAAGAGTCTGTTAAGAAACTAGGGTCTCGACGTTCTTTTATTCATAGCTATGTTGTTCAACGGAACCTAGAACTTAAATTTTCAGGCATAGCGAGTGACGTATTTTCGCGGATTCGTGACCTTGTAGATAAATCTATCGGCGATCTCATCCCTTCCGCGGTTCAAAAATTTAGTGCTATTTACGAAAATCTTCAGTCGGAAAATCCTGAAGATTGGTCGAATGCGGTGCATGGATGCCGTCGAGTTCTTCAAGACCTTGCAGACGCCGTATTTCCGGCGACAGATCTGCCTCGTAAAATTGAAGGGGGAGGAAAGACCCGCGAAATTAAACTCGGTCCCGACAACTATATAAATCGTCTGATTTGTTTTGCTGAAGATAACTCATCTTCGGAACGTACGCAGGCGATCATCGGATCACAAATGGCTTTTCTCGGTGATAGGCTAGACGCGCTTTTTCAGGCCGCACAAAAGGGATCACATGCAACAATTACTAGTCGGCAGGAGGCTGATCGATATGTGATCTACACATATATGGCTATCGGAGATATCTTGCAACTACGTCCTAACCAAGGCAAAAATCCTGGGTAACACATTCCAAAAGGCGGAGTGACGATGTAGTCCATAGTTCTAAGTGGATTAATTGTCCTACAAAAACATATGTTCAAGAATCTGGCAATTATTCTGGGAGTCACGAATTATCAATCTCCCAACCGTCCTTTACCCGCGTGTACTAACGATGTCGCACTGATAGAGGCATTGGCTCGCCGAGGTGGTGAGTTTCAAGATGTCGTTGTTCTCCAATCTCGCGATGCCGAAGCTGTGAAGATGGAGCTGGCCGAGGTTATTCGGAGATACGAATATGACGACATCGGTCATCTTTTTTTTTATTTTACTGGTCATGGTGAGGAAGTTAATGGGGAGTTCTGTTATTTACTGCGGAACTATGACAAGTCGTGTGCGGCGCAGACATCGATTTCTAATTCGGACCTCGATCAAATGCTTTTGAGTCTGTCGCCAGTTCTATTTGTAAAAGTGGTTGATGCATGTTATTCGGGAGTCGCGTATATCAAGGATGGATCGAGTCGCTTTGATAGCTACAAAGATTTCATCAAGGGAAAGCATCCGAAAATATACTTCATGGCAAGTTCGGAAGGTGATCAGCGTTCTTATGCGGACGTTCGAGGAAGTGACTTTACCAACGCTTTTGCGCGCGGAGTAGTGAGTCAATCCTCCGAACTGGTGAGATATAAAGCGATAGCTGATTTCGTTACGGATGCTTTCGAAAATAAAGGAGGCCAGGTGCCCTACTTTATTGTGCAAGGGAATCAAACCGAAACGTTTGGTACATATGCTGCAGATGTCAAAGAGCTCATTAAGGATATGCTGCCACCTGCCGATCAATTAGGTGATGTGAATATAGCCGTTATAGAAAATGAGGACTGCGAAATGGATGAGCCTGTCGAATCGGCCTCTACTAATGCAAGAACTACCAATTTAGTTGAGTTGGTGCGACAGCGTGCGGCGTTGTATGCCACGATGGCCGAGGCTCAGCAATACATTGATCAATTACATACGCTATTAGGTACGCCATTAGTTGACCCAACTGTCGAACAACTGTTTGAGGTTTCGGTGGATTTCTCAGCTAGTTACGACGGTTTGTACGGAAAAGAAATTGCGCAATGGTTATTGCAAAATCAAGACAGAAATTACTTCGCAAGTCCGACTCACACTACAGAAGAATTTGAAACAACCGTGAATCCATTATTTGGCGGCCTCGCGGCATTTACTGGCGAAGAACCCAAAAAAGTAGTCAAAACCCGGAGAGTCCTATCAGGGGTTTCCAGTCCTTTATCCAAAGACATGTCCTTTTCCGTGTGCTGGATTGGATTGAAACCGAAATTTCAAAATCTCACGAAATTCGGTGCCGACTTTACTTATTTAGTATCAAAAACGCATATCCAAATTTTTTATAGATTTAAAAAATACGTCGAAAAAGCGTGGGGAGATTTTAGTGTCGATCGCTATAGCGATTGGCAGCGAACTGAACATGCAACGCGAGACTCGGGACAGGCCACCAATGTAGTTAGCGAGTTTTACACTTCTTTGTATGCTTGGGTCCTTGAAGATGTGGGCCACACTTTTACCGACGATAGAAAGATTTCCGAAGAGAGCTAAACAAAGTCTCTTTGCTTGGGCTTCGGTGAAATTTAATATCTATATTGCTAGGATTAAATTCCGTTAGACCTACCATTTTGATGGACAGCGTCCAATATCTCGCCTTCATAATATTCCAGCTTACTAGCGTGGAACACATTTCATAAAAAGCTATGAGATGTGTTCATGCTATCCCCACTTTGTTGCAACTACATTGATTTGTACGCCTGTTGCAGGACGGGCAATTACATAGCATTTACTGTTTAACAATGTGAAATCGTCAGAGTTAGGCGCTAATTTTAATGATTTGTGTGTCTAACTTTGACGATGGCCAGTAACGCGTCACCTGATCTGGCGTGCAACGGCATTCGCGATGAAGCGCGCCGAGGTAGCCGCAGGGGCAGGGATTCATGGCGGCAATCAATTGGAAGCGCGCCGGAAAATCAGCCTGGCGCGCCGCGCGTGAAATTGTAATCTGACCCGATTCCAGCGGCTCGCGCAATACTTCCAATACCTTGCGATCGAATTCCGGAAGCTCATCAAGGAACAGCACGCCCCGGTGCGCCAGCGAAATTTCACCCGGACGCGGCGTACCGCCGCCGCCCACCAGCGCGACGCCCGATGCGGTGTGATGCGGCGAGCGGTAAGGACGCACCTTCCAGCGCGCGGCGGAAAAACCGCCGGTCAGTGATTGCACTGCTGCCGATTCCAGCGCTTCTTCATCGGTCATGGGCGGCAAAATACCTGGAAAGCGCGCCGCCAGCATCGACTTGCCGGTGCCGGGAGGGCCGACCAGCAACACGCTGTGACCACCGGCCGCGGCGACTTCGAGCGCGCGCTTGGCCTGCAACTGGCCTTTGACGTCGGAAAAATCGAGATAGGCAGGTGCGGCAGGCTTGATCGCCGGCCGGTGCTGCGTCAGCCGGGCATCGCTGTCGGCGCCGCGCGCGGCGAAATGCGCGCATACCTGCAGCAGCGAATCGGCGGGGAAAATGGTGGCGTCGGCGACCAGCGCAGCTTCGTCGGCATTGTCGCGCGGCAGGATGAAGATACGTCGGCGACCGTCGCTGTGATGCGAGGTGCGCATGGCGTACGTCATGGCCAGCGCACCGCGGATCGGACGCAGATCGCCCGACAGCGACAGCTCGCCTGCGAATTCGTACTCGTCGAGGCCGTCGCCGGGCATTTGTCCGGAAGCAGCCAGGATGCCCAGCGCAATCGGCAGATCGAAGCGGCCCGATTCTTTGGGCAGATCGGCCGGCGCAAGGTTGACGGTGATTCTCTTGGCGGGGAATTCAAAGCGCGCATTCTGCAATGCGGCGCGCACGCGATCCTTGGATTCCTTGACCTCGGTTTCCGGCAAGCCCACGATGGTGAAGGACGGCAGACCGTTGGCCAGGTGTACTTCCACCGTGACTTGCGGCGCATGCATGCCCGCCAGCGCACGGCTCTTCAATACAGCAAGGCTCATCGTGACCGGATCAGGAGGCTTTCTGGCGCGCTTCGAGTTCGGCCACGCGGGCTTCCAGCTCTTCCAACTTGGCGCGGGTCTTGGCCAGCACCTGCGCCTGGATGTCGAATTCTTCGCGGGTGACCAGGTCCAGTTTGGAGAAACCCTGGCTCAGCATGGCCTTGACGTTCTTTTCGATATCCTTGGCCGGAGAGTTCTCGATAGCCTTGTTGATTTTGGATTGAATATCTTCGAAGAATTGTGGCTTATCCATGATGCTTCCTTTTATTAGTAGTGACGATCCGACAAGTGTAGCGCTTTCGTTGTCCTGCGGGAAAACAAAGCGGCGCAAAAGGCGGCCATGTGATCGGCGTGATGGCGTTACCTGTCAGAATCGCGTCGCGCGGAAACGTTCATCACCGGTCCTGCGAAGGGTTGACGGCCTGTCCAAATATAAGAAGGCGACCACCGAAAATCCCGCGTAAGATCGTTGCAGGGCATTGCATTTTTGCAACAGTTTCTTGCGTGCTCAACTGGGTGGCAAAACCGCGCCCAGCCATGCACCATAAAAAACAAAAATTTCCCAGTGGAAAATGTTATGTTGAAATTGTTGCGCACTATTGTTGTGCGCCAAGGTTTGTGTTTCACTCTAATGCACTGTTTTTGGGAAAAAAAGAAAAAATGCCTAATTGGAATGTTGATTTGCGCTAAAAAAAGTAACGCAAACCGCCAAAAAAGGGTTGGCATGGCTCCTGCTATACAAGTTGTGCAGAAATGAACAATTTGTTGTTTAACAGAAACCTAGAGGGACGCCATGAAAAAATTGATTCTTGCAACAGCAGTCGCAGCATCGTTAGTCGCCAGCTTCGCCCATGCGGAAGACGCACCTAAGCCAGACAATGAAGTTACCTTCAATGCTGCCGTCGTCAACGACTACCGCTATCGCGGCCTGACTCAGACGCGCTTCGACCCGGCTTTGCAAGTTGGAGCTGATTACACGCACAATCCAACCGGTCTGTATCTCGGCACATGGCTGACCAACATCAAATGGATCAAGGATGCAGGCACGCTGACCGGCACTAACACCAAAGGCAATGTCGAGTGGGATATCTACGGCGGCAAACGCGGCGATATCGGCGGTGGCTTCACTTATGACGTCGGCGGTCTGTACTACTACTACCCAGGCAACACGCTGTCCAACAGCGGCGCCAAGAACGCCAATACATTCGAACTTTACGGCCAGGTGGGCTACGGTCCAGCGTACTTCAAGTACTCGCAATCGCTGACCAATCTGTTCGGCAACGTTAGCAGCAAGTACAGCCAGTACTTCGATCTGGGCGCCAACATCGACACTTGGTATGGCGTGATCCTCGGTCTGCATGTCGGTCGTCAGAACGTCAAGGGCAGCAACAACGGCGTCTCCAATGACCAATACAGCTACACCGACTGGAAAATCGGTCTGAGCAAGTCGTTTGACGAACTGGCCGGTGTTACCTTGGGCGTTGCGTATCTGGGCACCAATTTGAAGGATGGCGTGCAAACAACCCCTGTTTCCGATGGTTCCAAGAATGTCGGCAAGAGCGGCTTCGTCGTTTCCCTCAGCAAAACTTTCTAATTGAGGTCGGTATGAAACTGATTACAGCGATCATCAAACCATTCAAGCTCGACGAGGTGCGTGAAGCCTTGTCGGCAATCGGCGTGCAAGGCATTACCGTGACGGAAGTCAAGGGTTTCGGCCGCCAAAAAGGCCACACCGAGCTGTATCGCGGTGCGGAATATGTTGTGGATTTCCTGCCGAAGACCAAGATCGAAGCCGCAGTCGACGATTCCATCGTTGAGCGCGCGCTGGAAGCGATCGAGGCTGCAGCACGCACAGGCAAAATCGGCGACGGCAAGATCTTCGTACAGGATCTGCTGGACGTTATCCGCATCCGTACCGGCGAAACCGGCAAAGACGCTCTTTAAGGGGGAACAGTAATGAGTATTAAAAAAATGTTTTCAAGTGCGCTTGCAATTGGCACCTTGTTGTTGGCGGTAAGTTTCGCCGCACCGGTCCAGGCGCAAGACGCACCGAAGCCGGAAGCTGCAGCTGCAGCTGCTCCTGCGGCGGAAGCGCCGAAGGCTGACGCACCGAAAGCCGAAGCACCTGCAGCAGCTCCGGCTGCCGCCGCTGCTGCTCCTGCCGCCGCTGCAGCCCCGGCTGCTGCCGCAGCTGCACCCGTGCTGGTCCCTAACAAGGGCGACACGGCCTGGATGCTGGTATGTACTGCATTCGTGATCCTGATGACCTTGCCAGGCCTCGGCCTGTTCTACGGCGGCCTGGTCCGCAGCAAGAACATGCTGTCGGTGCTGATGCAATGTTTCGTGATCTTCTCGCTGATCTACATCCTGTGGTTCGTCTACGGCTACAGCATCGCATTCACTGAAGGCAACGCGTTCTTCGGCGGCTTCGATCGTCTGTTCCTGCATGGCCTCAACGGCGACTCGACCACTGCCACCTTCAGCAAGGGCGTCGTGATTCCTGAACTGTCGTTCGTGGCCTTCCAGGGCGCGTTCGCAGCCATCACCGTGGCGCTGATCATCGGTTCCTTCGCAGAGCGCGTGAAGTTCTCCGCCGTGATCGTGTTCTCGATCCTGTGGTTCACCTTCTCGTACCTGCCGATGGCCCACATGGTCTGGTTCTGGCCTGGTCCGGATGCATTCACCGACGCTGCCGCTGCAGAAAAGGCGACTGCGATTTCGGGTTGGTTGTTCCAGAAGGGCGCGCTGGATTATGCCGGCGGCACCGTGGTGCACATCAACGCTGCGATCGCCGGCCTGGTCGGTTCGTATGTGATCGGCAAGCGCGTCGGTTACGGCAAGGAAGCCTTCAAGCCGCATAGCCTGACTCTGACCATGGTCGGCGCTTCGCTGCTGTGGTTCGGCTGGTTCGGCTTCAACGCCGGCTCCGGTCTGGAAGCCAACGGCGGTGCAGCGTTGTCCTTCGTCAACACCATCCTGGCAACTGCTGCTGCAGTGCTGTCGTGGAGCTTCGGTGAATGGATCGGCAAGGGCAAGCCGTCGATGCTGGGTGCAGCGTCGGGTGCCGTCGCCGGTCTGGTGGCGATTACTCCTGCAGCCGGTTTCGTCGGTGTCTGCGGTGCGGTTGTGATGGGCCTGCTGGCCGGTCTGCTGTGCCTGTGGGGTGTCACCGGTCTGAAAAAGCTGCTGGGTTCGGACGATGCGCTGGACGTCTTCGGCGTGCACGGCGTGGGCGGTATCCTGGGTGCGATCCTGACTGGCGTGTTCGCTGCGCCTAGCCTGGGCGGCACAGGTATCTATGACTACGTCGCCAACGCAGTCGCTCCCGACTACTCGATCGGCGGTCAGGTCTGGATTCAGTTCCAGGGCGTGCTGACTACCGTGATCCTGTCGGGCGTGGTCTCCTTCATCGCCTACAAGCTGGTCGACATCGTGATCGGTCTGCGTGTGACGGAAGAAGAAGAACGCGAAGGTCTGGACATCTCCAGCCACGGCGAATCGGCTTACCACTCCTGATTGTTTCCCGGGGGCCTTGCGCCCCTTTCAGAAGCGCCCGCGACTCCGGTCCGGGCGCTTTTTTTATGTCTCTTTAAAAAAACGACAACGCCGCCATGTAAAAGGCCTCTCCACCAGATATTGCCGTGTGGCGGGCGACGTAATAGCCAGAATCCCGCTAAAATGGCCGGTTCCTGTCGGTTTTGTTATCGGTTGTTTCCATCGATCACCGGCCGCTATTTCGTCCAATCGCTACCCAGCACGCGCAGAAGGTCTTTTATGGTTCCGCATCTTGTCACCGCCCTCAACGGTCCGCTTCTCGACCTGGAAAAGAAAATCCTGGGCGCAACTCCCGCGATCGAGCGCTGGTTCCGCATGGAGTGGCAAGAGCACACGCCGCCGTTCTATTGTTCGGTCGACCTGCGCAACGCCGGCTTCAAGCTGGCGCCGGTAGACACCAATCTGTTCCCGGGCGGCTTCAACAATCTGTCGCCGGAAATGCTGCCGCTGGCCGTGCAGGCCGCGATGGCCGCGATCGAAAAATATTGCCCTGACGCAAAGAACCTGCTGCTGATCCCCGAGCATCACACGCGCAACAGCTTCTACCTGCAAAACATCGCGCGGCTGATGCAGATCTTCCGCCAGACCGGCCTGAATGTGCGCCTCGGTACCCTGGAAGACATCAAGAAGCCCAAGCAGATCGATCTGCCCGACGGCAGCACCATCACGCTGGAGCCGCTTGAGCGCTCCAAGAACGGCCGTCGCCTGGGTCTGAAGAATTTCGATCCCTGCACCGTGCTGCTCAACAACGACCTGTCGATCGGCATCCCGTCGGTGCTGGAAAACCTCGACGAGCAAAATGTCCTGCCGCCGCTGCACGCCGGCTGGGCGGTGCGCCGCAAGAGCAACCACTTTTCCGCCTACGACGACGTCGTGAAGAAATTCGCCAAACTGGTCGACGTCGATCCATGGATGCTCAATCCGCTGTATGCCAAATGCGGCGAGCTCAATTTGCAGGAAGACGCCGGCTCCGATTGCCTGGCCGACAACGTCAGCAGCCTGTTGTCGAAGATCCGCAAGAAGTACAAGGAATACGGCATCAAGGAACAGCCGTTCGTGATCGTCAAGGCCAATGCCGGCACCTACGGCATGGGCATCATGACGGTCAAGGACGCCAGCGAGGTCAAGGATCTCAACCGCAAGCAGCGCAGCAAGCTGGCGGTCGGCAAGGAAGGCCTGGAAGTCAACGAACTGGTGATCCAGGAGGGCGTGCATTCGTTCGAACGCATCAACGAAGCCGTCGCCGAGCCGGTGGTCTACATGATCGACCGCTACGTGGTGGGCGGTTTCTATCGCGTCCACGCCGACCGCGACATCAACGAAAACCTGAACGCCCCCGGCGCCCATTTCGTGCCGCTGGCGTTCCAGCAGCAGCATGCCTTGCCGGACTTGCAAGCCAAGCCCGGCACCGCGGCGCCGAACCGTTTTTACATGTACGGCGTGGTGGCGCGACTGGCGCTGCTGGCGGCGTCGCTGGAAATGGAAAAGACCGATCCGAATCCGGAAGTCTATTAATCTTATTTGGCTGACATTTTTGACGGACATTTCATGAAAATCGCTTTCCTCGCCGACCCGCTCGATACCTTCAAGACCTACAAGGACTCTACCTTCGCCATGATGCGTGAAGCTGCTCGCCGCGGCCACGCCATCTACGCGTTCGAGCAGACCGACGTCGTGCTGGAAAGCGGCCTGGTCACCGCCAACGTCGCGAAGATCACGCTCACCGGCGAGGCCGACGACTGGTACCGCGCCGACAAGCCGGTCTCGACTTTCCTGTCGGAGTTCGACGCCATCGTGATCCGCAAGGATCCGCCGTTCGACATGGAATACATCTACACGACGTATCTGCTGGAGCTCGCCGAGAAGCAGGGTGCACGCGTCTTCAACAAGCCCGAGGCGATCCGCAGCCACAACGAAAAACTGGCGATCGCGCAGTTCCCGCAATACACCGCGCCGACCCTGGTCACGCGCGACGCCAAGCGCTTGCGCGCATTCCACGACGAACACAAGGACGTGATCCTCAAGCCGCTGGACGGCATGGGCGGCATGGGCATCTTCCGCATCGGCCAGGACGGCATGAACCTCGGCTCGGTCATCGAAACCCTGACCGACAACGGCAACCGGACCATCATGGCGCAGCGTTTCATCCCGGAAATTTCCAAGGGCGACAAGCGCATTTTGCTGATTGGCGGTAAAGTGGTGCCGCATGTTTTGGCGCGCATTCCGCAAGGCGGAGAAGTGCGCGGCAATCTGGCGGCCGGCGGTCTCGGCGTGGCGCAACCGATTTCGCCGCGCGAGCTGGAAATCGCCGAAGCACTGGCGCCGGTATTGGCGCAGCGGGGGTTGTTGCTGGTAGGATTGGACGCTATTGGCAATTATTTAACAGAAATCAATGTCACCAGCCCGACCTGTTTCCAGGAAATCACGCAGCAAAGCGGCTTCGATGTTGCCGCCATGTTCGTCGATGCGCTGGAAGCTGCGGTCGCAGGCAGCTGAAGCAATCAATCCGGCGCCCGGTCTGGCAACGTACATATAAGCAAGCAGAAATTCATGGTCGGTATCCTTCTCCTCACGCATGCCCCGCTGGGTCAGGCTTTCATCGCAGCGGCCACGCATGTCTTCCGCGGCTTGCCGGAACGCATCGAAGCAATCGACGTCATCGCCGACCAGAACCCGGCGGAAGTGCAGCGCATGGCGGCTGACGCCGTGCATCGCCTCGACGACGGCAGCGGCGTGCTGGTCATCACCGACGTCATGGGCGGCACGCCGTCCAACTGCACCGGTTACCTGTGCGCCATCGACAATGTCGAAATCATCGCAGGCATCAGCCTGCCGATGCTGCTGCGCGCGCTGACCTACCGCAACGACACGCTTGACGTCGTCATGGAAATGGCCTTGGCCGGCGGCCAGAGCGGCGCCGTCCGGATCGACAACCGCATTCGCGTTTCATCCCAATAAAAGCACAAAGAAAGAATTGCCATGATTCAAAAAGAACTTGAGATCATCAACAAGCTCGGTCTGCATGCGCGCGCGTCGGCCAAATTCACGCAACTGGCGTCGAAGTACAAGTGCGAAGTCTGGATGACCTTCAACAAGCGACGCGTCAACGCCAAGTCCATCATGGGCGTGATGATGCTGGCCGCCGGCAAGGGCACCAAAGTGCTGCTGGAAACAGAAGGCGCCGACGAACAGGATTGCTTCAATGCCTTGGAAGCGCTGATCCTGGACCGATTCGGCGAAGGCCAGTAATCCCCGTAAAGTCGTAAGTCTTCGAATTTCTCTCGTTTGTTTTCCTCTTGTTTTGCCGCACGATTGCTAAATGATGCGTTGTCCGGTAAGGTTTTGAGAGCTACCGCGCATGAACACAGATGACGGCATAACAAAATAACGCAGGAGACAAACGCGATGGCATCTTTCACCTTACACGGCATTCCTGTTTCCAAGGGGATCGCCATCGGCCGCGCGCATCTGCTCGCGCCGGCCGCGCTGGACGTCAAACATTATCTGATTCCCGAGGAGCAGGTCGAAGCCGAAGTCCTGCGCCTCAAGAGCGCGATTGCCGCCGTCCATCAGGAACTGCAAACCATCCGCGACGACTTGCCCAAGGAAGCGCCGCCCGAACTGGGTGCTTTCATCGATGTGCATGCGCTGATCCTGTCGGACCCGATGCTGGCCGAAGTGCCGCTCAACATCATCCGTCACCGCTATTACAACGCCGAATGGGCGCTGGTGACGCAGATCGACGGCTTGTCGGCGCAGTTCGACGAGATTGAAGACCCTTATCTGCGCGAGCGCAAGGCCGACATCCAGCAGGTCGGCGACCGCGTGCTCAAAGTGCTGACCGGCAGCGCCATCAGTCTGCCGCCAGCGGCAGGAGAGGGCGCCGCCGCCAGCATCATCGTTGTCGCACACGACATTTCGCCGGCCGACATGCTGCAGTTCCGTGACGGCGCCTTCGCCGGTTTCGTCACCGACCTCGGCGGCCAGAATTCGCATACCGCCATCGTCGCGCGCAGCCTCGACATCCCGGCCGCAGTCGGCATGAACAACGCTTCGGTGCTGGTCAAGCAGGAAGACGTGCTGATCATCGACGGCGACGCCGGCGTGGCCATCGTCAATCCGTCGCCGCTGGTGCTCGCGCAATACCGCGCGCGCCAGGAGCGCATGCTGCGCGACCGCAAGAAACTCGGCCGTCTCAAGAAGACTCCGGCGATCACCCAGGACGGCACCGAAATCACGCTGCTGGCCAATATCGAGTTGCCCAGCGACAGCGCCCCCGCGCTGGAAGCGGGCGCCAACGGCGTCGGCCTGTTCCGTTCCGAATTCCTGTTCATGGGCCGCGCCGGGCATCTGGAAAAATTCCCGTCCGAAGACGAACAGTTCGATTCATATTGCCAGACCGTGGTGTCGATGAAGGGGCGCCCGGTCACGATCCGCACGCTCGACGTCGGCGCCGACAAGCCGCTCGACGAAGATGAACAGACTGCGCTGAATCCGGCGCTGGGTTTGCGCGCGATCCGCTATTGCCTGTCCGAGCCGCAGATGTTCCTGACGCAGCTGCGCGCGATCCTGCGCGCCTCAGCCTTCGGTCCGATCAAGCTACTGATCCCGATGATGGCGCACGCGTTCGAAATCGACCAAACGCTGGCGCTGATCGAGCAGGCCAAGGAACAATTGCGTCAACGCAAGCAGAAGTTCGATGAAGACATTGAGATCGGCGCGATGATCGAAATCCCGGCAGCCGCGCTGGCCTTGCCGATGTTCATCAAGCGTCTCGATTTCCTGTCGATCGGCACCAACGACCTGATCCAGTACACGCTGGCGATCGACCGGGTCGACCACGAGGTGGCGCATCTGTACGACCCCTTGCATCCGGCCGTGCTGTTCCTGCTGTCGAGCGTCATTTCAATGGCGCGCAAGGCCGATATCCCGGTCGCGGTGTGCGGCGAGATGGCGGGTGACGTAAAGTGGACGCGGCTGTTGCTCGGCATGGGCCTGCTGGAGTTTTCCATGCATCCTTCGCAACTGTTGTCGGTCAAGCAGGAAATTCTCAACAGCGACCTGACCTTGCTGGAGCCGCAGGTCAAAAAGGTGTTGAAGGCATCCGAGCCGGCCGCCATCGAAGCCGCCATGGCGCAACTGCGCGCCATCACCAGCGAACCGGAAATGAAGGCCACCGCCGCACGGCGCCGCTAAACCTGTTCACGATCTCACTGCGAGGCCATGATCCGGCGTCGTGCGGTACTCGGAATCCTCATGTACTAAAGTACACTCCAAGGCGTGTAACTGAGCTCCGTTCCACCGCCGCCGGCTGATGGCCTCTCGTACAGGTCGTGAACAGATTCGGAATGGATACGCTTTCACCGTGGTTTGACGGCATGCCCCGACTTGGTTATTCTTACACCACTGCGCCGATTTGAATGGTTTATCCAAACCTCAGCTTGCGGGCGCCGGAACCTTGGGTTCCATCTAAATACGGCTAAAGCGAGCTTGGTGCAATACAAGACAAGCCCAGAATTTAGCCCGTGAGCGTAAGCTCCGGGCTTTTTTGTTTTCGGGCCCCTGAATCGGTAGACGGACATAACCGCAAGATAACGAAGAGAGCCCATGTCGATCGGAATCGTATCGCCGCAAATCATGCATTTTCCCGAGCCGCTGCCGCTCAAGAACGGCACGGCGCTGGCCGACTACGTGCTGATGTATGAAACCTACGGCACGCTCAATGCCGACAAATCGAACGCCGTGCTGGTGTGCCACGCGCTCAACGCTTCGCACCACGTCGCCGGCGTCTACAAGGACGACCCCGACAACGTCGGCTGGTGGGACAACATGGTCGGTCCCGGCAAGTCGCTCGACACCGACAAGTTCTTCGTCATCGGCGTCAACAACCTCGGCTCCTGTTTCGGCTCTACCGGTCCGATGCATACCAACCCGGCCACCGGCAAGCCGTACGGCGCGAGCTTCCCGGTGGTGACCGTGGAAGACTGGGTCAACGCCCAGGCGCGCCTGGCGGACCAGCTCGGCATCGCCCAGTTTGCCGCGGTCATGGGCGGTTCGCTGGGTGGCATGCAGGCGCTGGCGTGGAGCATCATGTATCCGGATCGCCTGCGCCACTGTGTGGTGATCGCGTCGACCCCAAAACTGTCGGCGCAGAACATCGCCTTCAATGACGTTGCACGCCAGGCGATCCTGACCGATCCGGACTATCACGGCGGCGACTTCTATGCGCACGGCGTGGTGCCGAAAAACGGCTTGCGCGTGGCGCGCATGGTCGGTCACATCACCTACCTGTCGGACGACGACATGGCCGAAAAATTCGGCCGCGACCTGCGCTCGGGCGAATACCAGTTCGGCTACGGCGTGGATTTCGAGATCGAATCCTACCTGCGCTACCAAGGCGACAAATTCTCGACCTACTTCGACGCCAACACCTACTTGCTGATCACCAAGGCGCTCGACTACTTCGATCCGGCGCGCGACTTCGGCGGCGATCTGAACAAGGCGCTGGCCGGCACCAAGGCGCAATTCCTGCTGGCCTCGTTCACCACCGACTGGCGCTTTTCGCCGGAGCGTACCCGTGAAATCGTGCAGGCGCTGGTCAGCAACAAGCGCCGCGTCAGCTATGCCGAAATCGACGCGCCGCACGGCCACGACGCCTTCCTGCTGGACGACGAGCGCTATATGAAGTTGCTGCGCGAATACTATCAACGCGTCTGGGCGGAAATCGCCATGGAGGAGAGCGCATGAATTTCCCTGAACTGAGCGTATTGCGCCCCGACCTGGCGTTCATCGCGCACTGGATTCCTGCCGGCTCGCAGGTGCTTGACGTCGGCTGCGGCGACGGCGTGATGCTCGATTACCTGCAGACTGACAAGGCCTGCAGCGGCTACGGCATTGAAATCGACGACGCCCGCATTCCCGAATGCGTGGCGCGCGATGTGTCGGTGATCCAGCAAGATCTGGAAGGCGGCCTGGCCATGTTCGAAGACAACGCCTTCGACAACGTGCTGTGCCTGTCGGCGCTGCAAATGGTCAAGGACGTCGAAGGCATCCTGCGCGAAATCGCCCGGGTCGGCCGCGAAGCGACGGTGTCCTTCCCCAACTTCGCTTACTGGACGCACCGCATTGCGCTGTTGCGCGGCCGCATGCCGGTGTCGAAATCGTTGCCTTACGAGTGGTACGACACGCCCAACCTGCGTTGCGCCACGATCAAGGACTTCGAAGCGCTGGCCAACGAGGTCGGCCTCGACGTGCTGGAATGCGTGGCGCTGCACGACGGCAAACCGGTGACCTTCCTGCCCAATTGGCGCGGCAGCCTGGCAGTGTTCCGTCTCAAGAAGAAGTAACCCGCCCTGTCGATCGCCCGCGCCGCCGCAGGAAAAATCGTACCGGCGCCGGCAAATTCCTTATACTCCGCAGACGTCTCCGCCCAGGTGTCCCGCGGGCGGAGTTCTTCCTGTCCGTACTGACGTCTCGCTTTCTCTTTTTATGACCGACAACCGCATTTCGTGGCACAGCTATCTCAACCGTCGCATGCTGATTTGCGTGTTTCTCGGTTTCACGTCGGGGTTGCCGCTGTTCATCCTGCTGAGCCTGTTGCAGGCCTGGCTGGCCAAGTCCGGGCTCAACGTCAAGGCGCTCGGCTTGTTCGCACTGGTGATGTTCCCCTACACCTGGAAATTCCTGTGGTCGCCGCTGATGGATCGTTTCCACTTCGGTCGCATGGGGCGCCGACGCGGATGGATGTTCTTCACCCAGATCGGCCTGTTCGTCGGCATCGGCGCCATGGGCATGCTGGATCCGCAGACCCAGATCGGTACGATCGCCCTCATGGCGTCGGTGGTGGCCTTCCTGTCGGCCAGCCAGGACATCGTGATCGACGCCTATCGCCGTGAAATCCTGCCGGAAGAGGAGCTGGGCCTGGGCAGCGCCATCCACGTCAACGCCTACAAGCTGTCGGGCATGGTGCCAGGGGCTTTGTCGCTGGTGCTGGCCGACCTGATGCCGTGGCAGACCGTATTCTGGATCACGGCCGGCTTCATGCTGCCGGGTTTGCTGTGCACGCTGGCGGTCAAGGAGCCGGTGGTCTACGGCGTGCCGCCGAAGAATCTGCGCGAAGCCGTAGTGCTGCCGTTCCGCGAGTTCGTCACGCGCGGCGGCTGGAACAAGGCGCTGTGGGTGCTGGCCTTCATCTTCCTGTACAAGCTCGGCGACAGCATGGCGACTGCGCTGGCGACCAAGTTCTACATTGACCTCGGATTTTCCATGACGCAGATCGGCGTGGTCTCGAAAACCACCAGCCTGTGGGCCAGCGTGGCGGGCGGCATTGTCGGCGGGGTCTGGATGATCCGGCTCGGCATCAACAAGGCGCTGTGGGTGTTCGGCGTGATCCAGGCGGTGGCGATCCTCGGTTTTGCCTGGCTGGCCCATGTCGGCGCCAGCACCGTGGCGCTGGCGGTGGTGATCGGCATCGAAGCCTTTGGCGTCGGCCTCGGCACGGCGGCTTTCGTCGCCTACATCATGCGCGAGACCGATCCACGCTACACGGCCACGCAATTTGCCCTGTTCACCAGCCTGGCGGCGGTGCCGCGCACTTTCGTCAATTCTTCGGTCGGGTACATCGTCGCCTATATGGGCTGGTTCAATTTCTTCATCCTGTGCTTCATCCTGGCCTTGCCCGGCATGGTCATGTTACTCAAAATTGCTCCGTGGAATCACGTCGAGCATCTTCCGGAAGCGACAGTCGAGATCCCTAAATAGCCGGCAGCTAAAAATATTGCGTCGGCTTTCGTATTTTAGTTGACAAGGGAAAAGTATTCGCCTATAGTTTTGAGTTCCCTGCGCGGAGAGGTGGCCGAGTGGTTAATGGCAGCAGACTGTAAATCTGCCCTCTTACGAGTACGCTGGTTCGAATCCAGCCCTCTCCACCATTTTGGGAGCAGTCTTAAAGTTGTTGCGGCTGTGAAGTGATAAGTGTTCGATGGCAGTTCCTCGCGGGTGTAGCTCAATGGTAGAGCTGAAGCCTTCCAAGCTTATGACGAGGGTTCGATTCCCTTCACCCGCTCCAAAGTTTTTTGTCCGGTTGCATCGTTTGGCAGTTGGTGCGATCGGCAGGTATGCCCTTGTAGCTCAGTGGTAGAGCACTCCCTTGGTAAGGGAGAGGCCACGTGTTCAATCCACGTCAAGGGCACCAGTTGTATAGCAGGTAGCAGGTGTTTCACCGTAAGCGCTGCAGCAAGTCAGCAAGTCGATCGGGCGCGTTGCCTGAACATTCTCATAATCGTTAGGAGTCTAAGATGGCAAAAGGCAAATTCGAGCGGACCAAGCCGCACGTGAACGTTGGCACGATTGGTCACGTTGACCACGGCAAGACCACACTGACAGCCGCAATCGCGACCGTGTTGTCGAAGAAATTCGGCGGCGAAGCGAAGGCCTACGATCAAATTGACGCAGCGCCTGAAGAAAAGGCACGCGGCATCACCATCAACACTGCGCACGTTGAATACGAAACGGCAAACCGTCACTACGCGCACGTTGACTGCCCAGGCCACGCCGATTATGTGAAGAACATGATCACCGGCGCCGCGCAGATGGACGGCGCGATCCTGGTTTGCTCCGCAGCAGACGGCCCGATGCCGCAAACACGCGAACACATTCTGCTGTCGCGTCAAGTTGGCGTTCCTTACATCATCGTGTTCCTGAACAAGGCCGACATGGTTGATGATGAAGAGCTGCTGGAGCTGGTCGAAATGGAAGTGCGCGAGCTGTTGACCAAGTACGAATTCCCAGGCGACGACCTGCCAATCATCAAGGGTTCGGCGAAGCTGGCCCTCGAAGGCGACACTGGCCCGCTGGGCGAGCAAGCGATCATGGCCCTGGCAGAAGCGCTGGACACTTACATCCCGACACCGGAACGTGCTGTTGACGGCGCTTTCCTGCTGCCAGTGGAAGACGTGTTCTCGATCTCCGGCCGCGGTACCGTTGTGACCGGTCGCGTTGAGCGCGGTATCGTCAAGGTCGGCGAAGCCCTGCAAATCGTCGGTATCCGCGACACACAAGACACAGTTTGCACCGGCGTCGAAATGTTCCGCAAGCTGCTGGACCAAGGTCAGGCAGGCGACAACGTTGGCGTGCTGCTGCGCGGCACCAAGCGTGAAGACGTGGAGCGTGGCCAAGTGTTGGCCAAGCCAGGTTCGATCAAGCCGCACAAGCACTTCACCGGCGAGATCTATGTGTTGTCGAAAGACGAAGGCGGCCGTCATACTCCGTTCTTCAACAACTATCGTCCACAGTTCTACTTCCGTACAACGGACGTGACTGGTTCGATCGAGTTGCCGAAGGACAAGGAAATGGTCATGCCAGGCGACAACGTGTCGATCACCGTGATGCTGATCAACCCGATCGCGATGGAAGAAGGCCTGCGCTTCGCTATCCGTGAAGGCGGTCGTACCGTCGGCGCCGGTGTGGTTGCCAAGATCCTGCCAGACGCGTAATAAGAAGAGTAGCAATCGCCGCGATTCGGGAAATTCCCGCCTCGCGGCGTTGATGTCTGAGCGGCAAGCATAAGTTGGCTGGCCAAGCCGTTCAGATCAGTGTTTTGATCGTAGGGGTGTAGCTCAATTGGCAGAGCGCCGGTCTCCAAAACCGGAGGTTGGGGGTTCGATGCCCTCCGCCCCTGCCACCGATTCAGGTGAGTAGGGTACTGAAAGTAAATAAATGTCTAACCAGCCTGTACAAACCGTCAATACATCAAGCGACAAGCTCAAGGTTGCCCTGGCAATCGTAGCGGTCATCGCGGGTGTGGTCGGTTTTTTTGTGTTGTCGGGTCAATCGACTCCGGTGCGCGCACTGGCCCTGGTGGCCGGCTTGCTGGTGGCGGTAGGTTTCGCCTGGACATCTTCGCAGGGTCGCGGTTTCGTCGGCTTTGCCAAAGAATCGGTACGTGAAACCAAAAAAGTTGTCTGGCCTACCCGCAAGGAAGCGACGCAGATCACGGCGATCGTGTTCGCCTTCGTGCTGATCATGGCGATCTTCCTCTGGGGTACGGACAAGTTGCTCGAATTCCTGTTGTATGACGTAATTTTGGGCTGGAAATAAAAATGAGCGATAGCACACAAGACAGCGCACCGATTGGTGCGCAAAGCGTTTCAAGCGCAAGTAAAAAGCGCTGGTACGTTGTGCATGCCTATTCCGGCATGGAAAAGAGTGTGCAGCGTGCACTGACCGAGCGCATCGTCCGCGCCGGCATGGAAGAACAGTTCGGCCAGATCCTGGTGCCGACAGAAGAAGTCGTGGACATGAAAAATGGCCACAAGTCGGTGACCGAGCGTCGTTTCTTCCCGGGCTACGTCCTGGTTGAGATGGAAATGACGGACGAAACCTGGCATCTGGTGAAAAACACCAGCAAGGTGACCGGTTTCATCGGCGGCAAGTCCAATCGCCCGACGCCGATTCCGCCGCATGAAGTCGACAAGATCATGCAGCAAATGCAGGACGGCATCGAAAAGCCGCGTCCAAAGGTCTTGTACGAAGTGGGCGAGCTGGTTCGCATCAAGGATGGTCCTTTTACCGATTTCAACGGCAACGTGGAAGAAGTGAATTACGAAAAATCCCGCGTGCGCGTCTCCGTGACCATTTTCGGTCGTGCAACACCGGTCGAACTCGAGTTCGGCCAAGTCGAAAAAGTCTAAGCAGCACAAGTCAAGCGCCCGCAGGAGCGCGGCGAAATGCAAGTTTCCCCAAATCCTGCAGCAGCAGAGGAGCCTCAGTAAAACGCCGCAAGGCAGATGAACAGGCGCTAACACTCAATCAACGTAGGAGCCATCATGGCAAAGAAAATCATCGGTTTTATCAAGCTGCAAGTGCCAGCTGGTAAAGCAAATCCATCCCCACCGATCGGCCCTGCGCTGGGTCAGCGCGGTCTGAACATCATGGAATTCTGTAAGGCATTCAATGCCCAGACTCAAGGCGTCGAGCCAGGTCTGCCGATTCCAGTCGTGATCACTGCATTTGCGGACAAGTCCTTCACCTTCGTGATGAAGACTCCTCCAGCAACCATCCTGATCAAGAAGGCTGCCGGTATTCAAAAGGGTTCTGCCAAGCCGCATACAGACAAGGTTGGCAAGATCACTCGTAAACAAGCGGAAGAAATCGCTACCCAGAAGAAGCCGGATCTTACCGCTGCTGATCTGGAAGCGGCTGTGCGCACCATCGCTGGTTCGGCACGTTCCATGGGCATCACGGTGGAGGGTCTGTAATGGCTAAGTTGACAAAACGCGCTAAGGCGCAAGAAGGCAAGATCGATAGCACCAAGGCTTATCCTTTCGATAACGCACTGGCGCTGATCAAGGAATTCGCAACAGCGAAGTTCAACGAATCGATCGACGTGTCCGTCCAGCTGGGCGTTGATGCGAAGAAGTCGGACCAAGTGGTCCGCGGTTCCGTGGTGTTGCCGGCTGGTACAGGCAAGACCGTCCGCGTCGCCGTGTTCGCTTCGGGTGAAAAGGCTGAACAAGCTAAAGCAGCTGGCGCAGACGTCGTCGGTATGGAAGACCTGGCTGAACAAGTCAAGGCCGGCAACATGCCGTTCGACATCGTGATCGCTTCGCCGGACACCATGCGTATCGTCGGTACCCTGGGTCAGATCCTGGGCCCACGCGGCCTGATGCCTAACCCGAAGGTCGGCACCGTGACTCCTGACGTTGCTACCGCCGTCAAGAACGCCAAGGCTGGTCAAGTGCAATACCGTACCGACAAGGCCGGCATTATTCACGCCACCATCGGTCGCAAGTCGTTCAGCGACGCAGATCTGAAGTCGAATCTGGTTGCGCTGATCGATGCGCTGAACAAGGCCAAGCCTGCCACCAGCAAGGGTGTTTACCTGCGCAAGGTGTCGCTGTCGTCCACCATGGGCGCTGGCGTCCGCGTGGATCAATCGACCCTGTCGGCTTAAGTAAAGAATCAAGTCCTCGTTTCCTCACGGAAGCGGGGCGCATCTTTGGGCTGGAGCATTTTGCAATTGTGAAGTGCTCCAGGCAATCAAAGACCGTTGGGCGGCGTGCAGCAGGCAGGCACAAAGTTAAAACGCCGGAAACTTCCGTTTCCGGTTACCCAGCGCAGATGGTGACCCCGAACAAGTTTTGCAGTCTCACACAGCGTTTCATGTTTCACGAAGCGTTGCACTGAACTCCTAACGTCGGACGCCGTGTTCGAACCGATGTAAGGCAAGCAGGTTTTTCGCCTGTGTCGTCGCCAAGCATCATTTTTGGAGGTTGATCTTGAGTCTCAATCTGAATGACAAAAAGGCCGTTGTCGCCGAAGTCGCCGCAAAAGTAGCAACTGCGCAGACTATCGTCGTGGCCGAATACCGTGGCATCCAGGTTGGTCACTTGACGCAACTGCGCGCCAAAGCGCGTGACCAGGGCGTGTACCTGCGCGTGTTGAAAAACACACTCGCACGTCGTGCCGTTGAAGGTTCCGCGTTTGCTGACCTCGCTTCTGAAATGACCGGCCCGCTGATCTATTCGATCTCGGAAGATGCCGTTGCTGCAGCTAAAGTCATCTCTGACTTTGCTAAGACCAACGACAAGCTGGTTGTCAAGGCAGGTAACTATGCAGGCAAGCCGCTGGATAAGGCTGCTGTGACTGCATTGGCAAATATCCCGTCCCGCGAAGTTCTGCTGGCCCAATTGCTGGGCATGATGCAGGTTCCGGTTGCTGGTTTTGCGCGTGGTCTGGCTGCTCTGGCAGCCAAGAAAGAAGCCGAAGCAGCTTAAGAACGCCGGCCGCAGCAATGTGGCGGTGGTTCGTGAGCGCTTTGACCTCTGCGTCAGTACCGATTAGATGTTATTACCGAAATAAATTAGGAGTTTCAAATGGCAATTAGCAAAGACGATATCTTGGAAGCCGTAGGCGCCTTGACCGTGTTGGAATTGAATGACCTGGTGAAGGCATTCGAAGAAAAGTTCGGCGTTTCCGCCGCAGCAATGGCTGTCGCTGGTCCTGCTGGTGGTGGCGCTGGCGCCGCTGCTGCTGAAGAGCAAACTGAGTTCACCGTTGTTCTGTCCGAAGTCGGCGCGAACAAGGTTGGCGTCATTAAGGCAGTTCGCGAAATCACCGGTCTGGGCTTGAAAGAAGCCAAGGATCTGGTTGACGGCGCACCGAAGCCAGTTAAAGAAGGCATCGCCAAGGCAGACGCCGAAGCAGCCAAGAAGAAGCTGGAAGAAGCTGGCGCGAAAGCTGAACTCAAGTAAGTTTTACTTGAGCTGGAATATCGCCGGTTCGCCGGCGCATCGTTCCACCGGAGTCAAAGTGCAGAATCCTTTGAAAGAAGGATTCGGCTTTGGCTCCTTTGTCGTTTCGTAATTTTGTATGTGAATTTGAGTCCGATTCGAATTTGCGTCGAATTCAAGTTCGTTAATGGTCAGCAGTTTCTTGCCAGCTTCGCCGGTGAAGCAAGAGAAGGCGCCAACCAAGACTGAAGGGCTGAGACTTGAGGTTTCGCTGCTAACGGGTTGCAGCAACAAGGCAACAAGCAATCCGGGCGAGTCCTGAACTCTCTATCCTTCCTGTCACTCACGGAGTGTCCATGCACTACTCATTTACTGAGAAGAAGCGTATTCGTAAATCCTTTGCGAAACGCGCTAACGTCCACAACGTTCCGTTCCTGCTAGCGACTCAGATCGAGTCATACCAGACATTCTTGCAGACGGACAAAACAACGTCCCAACGCAAGAACGAAGGTCTGCAATCGGCCTTTACATCGATTTTCCCTATCGTTTCGCACAATGGTTTTGCGCGTCTCGAGTTCCTGTCCTATGTGTTGGGCGCGCCGCCGTTCGACGTCAAGGAATGCCAACAACGTGGCCTGACCTTCGCGTCGCCGCTGCGTGCCAAAGTACGTCTGGTGATCCTGGACAAGGAATCGCCGACCAAGCCGGTCATCAAGGAAATGAAGGAACAGGAAGTCTACATGGGCGAATTGCCGCTCATGACGACGACCGGTTCGTTCGTCATCAACGGCACTGAGCGCGTCATCGTGTCGCAGCTGCACCGTTCGCCTGGCGTGTTCTTTGAACATGACCGTGGCAAGACTCACTCGTCCGGCAAGCTGTTGTTCTCCGCTCGTATCATTCCTTACCGCGGTTCGTGGCTGGACTTTGAATTCGATCCGAAGGACATCCTGTTCTTCCGCGTCGACCGTCGCCGCAAGATGCCGGTAACGATCCTGCTCAAGGCCATCGGCATGACGTCCGAACAGATCCTGGCGAACTTCTTCGTGTTCGACAACTTCACGCTGCACGCTGAAGGCGCCGAGATGGAATTCGTCTCGGAGCGTCTGCGTGGTGAAGTTGCGCGTTTCGACATTCTCGACAAGTCCGGCAAGCCGCTGGTCGCGAAAGACAAGCGTATCAACGCCAAGCACGTGCGTGACATCGAAGCTGCAGGCATCAAGCAAATTTCCGTGCCGGAAGACTATCTGCTGGGCCGCGTATTGGCGAAGAACATCGTCGACGGCGACACAGGTGAAGTCATTGCCTCGGCCAACGACGAGCTGACGGAAGAACTGCTGGCTCGCCTGCGCGAAGCAGACATCGACGCTATTCAGACGCTGTACACCAACGACCTGGATCAGGGTGGTTACATCTCGCAAACATTGCGCACCGACGACACAGCGGATCAGACTGCTGCGCGCGTGGCAATCTATCGCATGATGCGTCCTGGCGAACCGCCGACCGAAGACTCGGTGGAAGCGCTGTTCAACGGCCTGTTCTACAGCGAAGACCGTTACGACCTGTCGGCAGTCGGCCGCATGAAGTTCAACCGCCGTATCGGTCGTGATGAACTGACCGGCGCCATGACGTTGTCGAACGAAGACATCCTGGCCGTGATCAAGATCTTGGTGGAACTGCGCAATGGCCGCGGCGAAGTCGATGACATCGATCACTTGGGTAACCGTCGCGTCCGTTGCGTCGGCGAACTGGCGGAGAATCAATTCCGCGCCGGTCTGGTCCGCGTTGAGCGCGCCGTCAAGGAACGCCTCGGCCAAGCCGAAGCGGACAACCTGATGCCGCATGACCTGATCAACTCGAAGCCGATCTCGGCAGCGATCCGCGAATTCTTCGGTTCGTCGCAGTTGTCGCAGTTTATGGATCAAACCAACCCGCTGTCGGAAATCACGCACAAACGCCGTGTTTCCGCCCTGGGACCTGGTGGTCTGACCCGCGAACGCGCCGGCTTTGAAGTCCGCGACGTGCACCCGACCCACTATGGCCGCGTGTGCCCGATCGAAACGCCTGAAGGCCCGAACATCGGTCTGATCAACTCGCTGGCGCTGTATGCGCGCCTGAATGAATACGGCTTCCTGGAAACCCCATACCGCAAGGTTGAGGGCAGCAAGGTTACCAACCAGATCGACTATCTGTCGGCAATCGAAGAAGGCCGCTACATCATCGCTCAGGCGAATGCGACCATCGACGCCTCGCTGAAGCTGTCCGATGAACTGGTCTCGGCGCGTGAAGCCGGCGAAACCATTCTGGTCTCGCCAGAGCGCGTCCAATACATGGACGTGGCCCCAGGCCAGGTCGTGTCGGTGGCGGCATCGCTGATTCCGTTCCTCGAACACGATGATGCGAACCGCGCATTGATGGGCGCCAACATGCAACGCCAGGCTGTGCCTTGCCTGCGTCCGGAAAAGCCGCTGGTCGGCACCGGTATCGAGCGTACCGTTGCAGTTGACTCCGGTACGACCGTGCAAGCGCTGCGTGGCGGTATCGTCGATTACGTCGATGCAGGCCGTGTGGTGATCCGCGTGAACGATGAAGAAGCCCAGGCTGGTGAAGTCGGCGTCGACATCTACAACCTGATCAAGTACACACGTTCGAACCAGAACACCAACATCAACCAGCGTCCTATCGTCAAGGTTGGCGACCGTGTTGCCAAGCATGACGTGATCGCCGACGGCGCATCGACCGACCTGGGCGAACTGGCTCTGGGTCAGAACATGCTGGTGGCGTTCATGCCATGGAACGGCTACAACTTCGAAGATTCGATCCTGATCTCCGAAAAAGTCGTGGCTGACGACCGCTACACCTCGATCCACATTGAAGAGTTGTCGGTTGTTGCACGTGACACCAAGCTCGGCGCGGAAGAAATCACCCGCGATATTTCGAACCTGGCGGAAAACCAACTGGCGCGTCTGGACGAGTCCGGCATCACCTACATCGGTGCTGAAGTCGAAGCCGGCGATACGCTGGTCGGTAAAGTGACGCCAAAGGGCGAAACCCAGCTGACACCGGAAGAAAAGCTGCTGCGCGCGATCTTCGGTGAAAAGGCTTCGGACGTTAAGGACACCTCGCTGCGTGTGCCTTCGGGCATGGTCGGCACCGTCATCGACGTGCAAGTGTTTACCCGCGAAGGCATCCAACGCGACAAGCGCGCACAACAGATCATCGACGATGAACTGAAGCGCTATCGCCTGGACCTGAACGACCAGTTGCGTATCGTTGAAGGCGATGCCTTCCAGCGTCTGGAAAAGATGTTGATCGGCAAGGTCGCCAACGGCGGTCCGAAGAAGCTGTCGAAGGGCACCAAGCTGGACAAGGCGTACCTGGACGATCTGGACAAGTACCACTGGTTCGACATCCGTCCTGCGGATGACGACATGGCGACTGCACTGGAAGCGATCAAGGAATCGATCGCCGAAAAGCGTCACCAGTTCGATCTGGCGTTTGAAGAAAAACGCAAGAAGCTGACACAAGGCGACGAGCTGCCGCCGGGCGTGCAAAAGATGGTCAAGGTTTACCTGGCCGTGAAGCGCCGCCTGCAACCAGGCGACAAGATGGCGGGTCGTCACGGTAACAAGGGTGTGGTTTCGCGCATTCTGCCGATCGAAGACATGCCGCACATGGCCGACGGTACACCAGCCGACATCGTGCTGAACCCGCTGGGCGTGCCATCGCGCATGAACGTCGGTCAGGTTCTCGAAGTCCATCTGGGCTGGGCAGCCAAGGGTCTGGGCCTGCGCATCGGCGAAATGCTGACCGCACAGGTGAAGATCGCTGAGCTGCGCAAGTTCCTGACGACCATCTACAACGAATCGGGCAAGAAGGAAGCGCTCGACGAGTTCAGTGATGAGGAAATCCTGGAACTGGCATCCAACCTGAAGAAGGGCGTTCCGTTCGCCACGCCGGTGTTTGACGGCGCGCACGAAGACGAAACCCGTCGCATGCTGGATCTGGCGTACCCGGATCACATCGCCAAGCAACTGGGCATGACGCCGTCGAAGAATCAGGTCACCATGTATGACGGCCGTACCGGCGAAGCTTTCGAGCGCACCGTCACTGTCGGCTACATGCACTACCTGAAGCTGCATCACTTGGTTGATGACAAGATGCATGCACGTTCGACCGGTCCTTACTCGCTGGTTACTCAGCAGCCTCTGGGCGGTAAGGCGCAGTTCGGCGGTCAACGCTTCGGTGAAATGGAAGTCTGGGCATTGGAAGCCTACGGCGCATCGTATGTGCTGCAGGAAATGCTGACCGTGAAGTCCGATGACGTGAACGGCCGTACCAAGGTTTATGAAAACCTGGTCAAGGGCGACCACGTGATCGACGCCGGCATGCCGGAGTCCTTCAACGTGCTGGTCAAGGAAATCCGTTCGCTCGGTATCGACATCGATCTCGAACGCGACTGATGTTCCCAAGGGCAAGGCGGCGTGGCCGTCTTGCCCTGTTTCATCGTCTGATCCTGCCGCCGGCAACAACGGCGGCAACGCAGTAAAGTAAAGCAATACAGCAGTTCAGCAAGCAGCTACAAGCAATTGTAAGCAGTCAAGGACGACCAAGTCTGTCCCGGTACATGCGGAACCCGGCGCAAGCCACGGCTCTCCCGCAGGTGCGAACAGGGTGTGCGCAGATTGTGGTGCGGCCGTCTCGATATACATAGCATTACCTAGCGTTCTCACGCCAACCTGGAGTGATACATGAAAGCACTGCTCGATCTATTCAAGCAAGTTCAGCAAAACGAACAATTCGACGCGATCAAAATTGGTCTGGCGTCCCCGGAAAAAATCCGTTCGTGGTCCTACGGCGAAGTAAAAAAGCCGGAAACCATCAACTACCGTACTTTCAAGCCTGAGCGCGACGGTCTGTTCTGCGCCAAGATCTTTGGCCCGATCAAAGACTACGAATGCCTCTGCGGCAAGTACAAGCGCCTCAAGCACCGCGGCGTCATCTGCGAAAAATGCGGCGTTGAAGTCACGCTGGCCAAGGTGCGTCGTGAACGCATGGGCCACATCGAACTGGCTTCGCCAACTGCGCACATCTGGTTCCTGAAATCGCTGCCGTCGCGTCTGGGCATGGTCCTCGACATGACCCTGCGGGACATCGAACGCGTGTTGTACTTCGAAGCCTACGTCGTGACCGATCCAGGCATGACTCCGCTGAAGAAGTGCCAAATCATGTCGGAAGACGACTACGCCGCCAAGTACGAAGAGTACGGCGACGACTTCACCGCATTCATGGGCGCCGAAGGCATCCGTGAACTGCTGCGCTCGATTGACATCGACCGCGATGCAGAAACTCTGCGCGTGGAACTGAAAGAATCGAAGTCCGAAGCCAAGATCAAGAAATACGCCAAGCGCCTGAAAGTGCTGGAAGCGTTCCAACGCTCGGGCATCAAGCCTGACTGGATGATCATGGAAGTGCTGCCGGTGCTGCCACCGGAATTGCGCCCACTGGTCCCGCTGGACGGCGGCCGTTTTGCGACCTCCGATCTGAACGATCTGTATCGCCGCGTCATCAATCGTAACAACCGTCTGAAGCGTCTGATGGAATTGCGCGCTCCGGAAATCATCACGCGCAACGAAAAGCGCATGCTGCAGGAAGCGGTTGACTCGCTGCTGGACAACGGCCGTCGCGGTAAGGCGATGACCGGCGCCAACAAGCGTCCGCTGAAGTCGCTGGCCGAAATGATCAAGGGCAAGGGCGGTCGTTTCCGTCAAAACTTGCTGGGCAAACGCGTCGACTACTCCGGCCGTTCCGTCATTGTGGTGGGTCCGCAGCTCAAGTTGCATCAGTGCGGTCTGCCGAAGCTGATGGCGCTGGAACTGTTCAAGCCGTTCATCTTCAACAAGCTGGAATTGATGGGTCTGGCAACGACCATCAAGGCAGCCAAGAAGCTGGTCGAAATTCAAGAGCCGGTCGTCTGGGACATCCTGGAAGACGTGATCCGCGAACATCCGGTCATGCTGAACCGCGCGCCGACGTTGCACCGTCTGGGTATCCAGGCGTTCGAGCCGGTCCTGATCGAAGGCAAGGCGATCCAGCTGCATCCGCTGGTGTGCGCCGCGTTCAACGCCGACTTTGACGGCGACCAGATGGCGGTCCACGTTCCACTGTCAATCGAAGCACAGATGGAAGCGCGTACGCTGATGCTGGCGTCGAACAACATTCTGTTCCCATCGAACGGCGAACCGTCGATCGTGCCGTCCCAGGATATCGTGCTGGGTCTGTACTACGCGACCCGTGAAGCGATCAACGCCAAGAACGAAGGCATGTTGTTCCAGGACGTCTCGGAAGTCATCCGTGCGTACGACAACAAGGAAGTCGAACTGGCTACCCGCGTCACCGTGCGTATCGTCGAAAATCCAAAGGATCCGGTCACCGGCGAATTCGTGCGTACCGTCAAGCGTTACGAAACGACTGTCGGCCGTGCCATCCTGTCGGAAATTCTGCCGAAGGGCCTGCCATTCTCCGTGCTGAACCGCGCGTTGAAGAAGAAGGAAATTTCGAAGCTGATTAATACTTCGTTCCGCAAGTGTGGTCTGCGCGCAACCGTTGTGTTCGCCGACCAGCTGATGCAATCGGGCTTCCGCCTGGCGACACGCGCCGGTATCTCGATTTGCGTGGACGACATGCTGGTGCCGCCACAAAAGGCGACCATCATTGCGACTGCAGAACAAGAAGTGAAGCAGATCGAACAGCAATACTCGTCCGGTCTGGTTACCGCCGGCGAACGCTACAACAAGGTTGTGGACATCTGGGGCAAGGCCGGCGACGACGTCGGCAAGGCCATGATGGACCAGCTGAAGGTCGAAGACGTGGTCCGCCGCGACGGCACCAAGGGCACGCAAGAGTCGTTCAACGCAATTTACATGATGGCCGACTCCGGCGCCCGCGGTTCCGCAGCGCAGATTCGTCAGCTGGCAGGTATGCGTGGTCTGATGGCGAAACCGGACGGTTCGATTATCGAAACGCCGATTACCGCGAACTTCCGCGAAGGCCTGAACGTGTTGCAGTACTTCATCTCGACGCACGGTGCCCGTAAGGGTCTGGCCGATACCGCGCTGAAGACTGCGAACTCCGGTTACCTGACACGTCGTCTGGTTGACGTGACTCAGGATCTGGTCGTGATCGAAGATGATTGCGGTACGTCCAACGGCGCGTCCATGAAGGCAATGGTTGAAGGCGGCGAAGTCATTGAAGCGCTGCGCGACCGTATCCTCGGCCGCGTTGCAGCTACCGACATCATCAATCCGGAAACCCAGGCTACGCTGTACGAAGCCGGCACCCTGATGGATGAAGACACCGTTGAAGAAGTCGAACGCCTCGGCATCGACGAAGTCAAGGTTCGCACTCCGCTGACTTGCGACACGCGCTACGGCCTGTGCGCCAAGTGCTACGGTCGCGATCTGGGCCGCGGCGTGCTGGTCAACAGCGGCGAAGCAGTCGGCGTTATCGCTGCACAGTCGATTGGTGAGCCAGGTACTCAGCTGACCATGCGTACGTTCCACATCGGTGGCGCGGCATCGCGTGCAGCAGTGGCCTCGTCGGTGGAAGCCAAGTCGAACGGCACCATCCGCTTCACGGCGACCATGCGTTACGTCACCAACGGCAAGGGCGAGCTGATCGTCATTTCCCGTTCGGGCGAAGTGCTGATCACCGACGATCTCGGCCGTGAGCGTGAGCGTCATAAAGTACCGTACGGCGCGACCCTGATCGTCAAGGACGGCATGATCATCAAGGCCGGTACTGCACTGGCGACATGGGATCCGCTGACACGTCCGATCATCACCGAGTACACCGGTACCGTGAAGTTCGAAAACGTCGAAGAAGGTTCGACCGTCGCCAAGCAGATCGACGAAGTGACCGGTCTGTCGACACTGGTGGTTATCGATGCCAAGCGCCGCGGTTCGTCCGCTGCCAAGGTGTTACGTCCGCAGGTCAAGCTGCTGAACGAGCAAGGTGAAGAAGTCAAGATCGCCGGCACCGAACACGCAGTGACGATCGGCTTCCAGGTCGGCGCGCTGATTACTGTCAAGGACGGTCAGCAAGTGCACGTTGGTGAAGTGCTGGCACGTATCCCGACTGAATCGCAAAAGACACGTGATATTACCGGTGGTCTGCCGCGCGTTGCCGAACTGTTCGAAGCGCGTTCGCCGAAGGATGCCGGTATGCTGGCTGAAGTCACAGGTACTGTGGCGTTCGGTAAGGAAACCAAGGGCAAGCAACGTCTGGAAATCACCGACATGGACGGCGCCAAGCATGAGTTCCTGATCACCAAGGACAAGCAAGTCCTGGTGCATGACGGCCAGGTGGTGAACAAGGGCGAAATGATCGTCGACGGTCCTGCCGATCCGCAAGACATCCTGCGCCTGCTGGGTATCGAAGCGCTGGCGCGTTACATCGTCGACGAAGTTCAGGACGTGTACCGTTTGCAAGGCGTGAAGATCAACGACAAGCACATCGAAGTCATCGTGCGTCAGATGCTGCGTCGCGTGCAGGTTGTGGATCCGGGCGATACCAACTACATCACCGGCGAACAGGTCGAACGTTCCGAACTGCTGGACGAAAACGACCGCGTCAATGCAGAGACCAAGATCCCTGCAACGTACGAAAACGTCTTGCTGGGTATCACCAAGGCATCGCTGTCAACCGATTCGTTCATCTCGGCTGCATCGTTCCAGGAGACCACACGTGTCCTGACCGAAGCGGCGATCATGGGCAAGAAGGACGGCCTGCGCGGTCTGAAGGAAAACGTCATCGTTGGTCGTCTGATCCCGGCTGGTACCGGTCTGGCGTTCCACCGTGCACGCAAGGAAAAAGACGCATGGGAAGCCGACGAGCGCGCAGCGCTGTTGGAATCCGAGCGTGTGGCGCGTGTGACCGAAACCGAAGCGCATCCTGCCGAGACTTTCGGCGGTGCGGACGGCGAAGCGTGATGATGCAATAGCAGCGCATCTGCCCTGAAGGGTGGATACGTGGCAAAGAAGAGCGGCGTCGGAAGAAATTCCGGCGCCGTTTTTTTATGGACGGAAACATTGCAGCGCACTTGAGCGCGGGCTGTCATGTAGCGCCGTGTAAATGCTGACGAATCAACTTGAGATGATTCAGGTTTTGTCCTACAATCTTTGAATAAGAATTATTCTTATTAAAAATAATCCGCCTCAGGAATGCCCGACGGTACTCCCACCCGTTTCATCGGACCGGACGTCGGCCGTGACCAAAACAAAAACGACTCTGCGCGATCAACGTGTCGCGGTGCAGTCGCGGGGCAGGCAAAAATCTCGTACTAACATCCAGGTAGCCAGCTAGCAGCATGCCAGTAACCGAACTCACTCAGGGGAATGGTTATCATGAAGCTATGCAAGAAAAAACTGGTCTTGGCAACGGCTGTCGTACTGCAACAATGGGCCATGGCGCCCGCCACCGCGCAGCAAGCCACGCAGCAACTGGCGGCGCTGAATCGCCCGCTCGATGAAATCACCGTCACCGCCACGCGCGGCGTCGACAGTGACCTGAACCGGGTCGCCGCCACCGTTTCGGTGATCACCGCCGAAGAGCTCGAACAACAGAACGCCAAGGACATCAAGGATGCGCTGCGCTATGAACCGGGCGTGGAAGTGCGCCGTTCTGTATATCGCGTCGGCGGCGTGACCGGTGCGTCCGCCACGATGGGGCGGGGCGGCAACGAAGGCATCAATATCCGTGGCCTGGAAGGCAATCGCGTCATGTTGCTGGAAGACGGCGTGGCCTTGCCGCGTGCATTCAGCCAAGGCACATTGAGCGCCGGTCGTGGCGCCTACACCGATACCGACCTGTATCAGCGTATTGAAATCCTGCGCGGTCCGGCGTCATCCATGTACGGCAGCGATGGTCTGACCGGTGTGGTCAACTTCGTCACCAAAGACCCGCAGGATCTGCTCAACGTCTTCGGCAAGAGCAGCTACTTTGCGCTGCGTCCTTCCTATGATTCGAGCGACAGCAGCTATGGCGCTACCGGCACCATGGCCTTTGGAAATGATCGCGTGCAAGGCATGCTGGTGCTCAATGCGCGTCATGGCAATGAGACCGAAACCAAGGGCAGCGTCGGCGGCACCGGCGCCGCGCGCACGAAGGCCGATCCACTGACCTACAACAATCGCTCGGCGCTGGGCAAGCTGGTGTTCAAGATCGATCCGCGCAACCTCCTCAAGCTGAGTTTTGAAACGGTGGAAAACAAGTTGCGCGGCGACAGCCTGTCCGCCGTCGCCGCGCCGACGATCACCGGTTATCGGAGCACCAGCGACGTCAAGAGCAACAAGCTGCAACTGCAATTCGAGCATGACGACGTCGACAACCCGGTGTTCCAGAAATTGCGCGCCAACATTTACTACCGCGATTCGAAGACCAATCAATACTCCTTCGAAAACGGCGCTGCGCCGACGCGTCCTCGTTTCCGCGATATCACGTACCAGGACGACATCCTCGGCGGCGGCGTGCTGGCCGAGAGCGGCTTCAGCACCGGCATCGTCAAACACAAGATGACCTATGGCGTCGACCTCAGCGTGGCCAAGTTGCAGATGGCGGCATCCGGCACCGGCTGGACGACCTGCACCGGTACGCAATACTGCGAGTATTTCCCGAAAACCGAGTACAGCGTGTTCGGCGCCTACCTGCAGGACGACATGCGCATCGGCGCATTGAGCATCGTGCCGGGTCTGCGTTACGACGCCTACAAGATCAAGCCGGAAGCCAGCGCCAAGTACGACGCGCAGGCCGTCGCCAACGGCCAGCCGGCGTCGACCAGCAAGGACAGCGCATTCTCGCCGCGCCTGGCCTTCATCTACGAAGTCGCACCCGCATTTGCGCCGTACATCCAGTACGCCCGCGGGTTCCGTTCGCCGTCCCCGCACGAGGTGAACTCCTACTTCAACAACGCGTCGCAGGGCTATTCGCAAATCGCCAATCCGGCTCTCAAGCCGGAGACCAGCAATTCGTATGAAATCGGTTTCCGCGGCAAGCTGCCGACCTCAGCCGGCCTGTTCAGCTACAGTACCGCAGCCTATGCCGGCGAGTATCGCAACTTCATCGACTCGGTGTCGGTGGCAGGCGCAGGAACGGTACTCAACCCGACCATCTTCCAATACGTGAATGCAGCCAAGGCATCCATCCACGGCTTCGAGGGACGCCTCGACTGGCGTATGGAAAACGGTATCTCGCTGAAGAGCGGCTTCGCCTACACCAAGGGCACGACCACCGACCGGACGGGCAAGAAGACCGGGCTGGAGTCGGTGGCGCCATTGTCCGTGGTCGCCGGCGTGCGCTACGAGCCGAGCCAGGTGTGGTTCGTGCAGAGCGACGTGGTCTACAACGCCGCCAAGAAAAAGGAAGACATTGCGACGCCGACCAACTTCGTCTCGCCATCCTTCTTCGTCATGGATCTGAGCTCCGGCTATCGCTTCAGCAAGAACGCTGTGCTGTATGCCGGCATCCGCAACCTGTTCGACCGCAAGTACTGGAATTGGACCGACATCCGTGGTCTGTCGCTGGCCGACAGCGCCACCAACAAGGACGCCTACACAGAACCGGGCCGCAGCTTCAACGTCAGTATGAAGTTCGAATACTGACATCAGCAAAAAAAACGCCGCAAGGCACTTAACCGAAAAGAGGCATGAAATGAAATACACCAAACTGGGCGCGTTGCTGCTGGCGGCAGGCGTCATCAGCATCGCCGCATGTTCGACCACGCCGAACAGCAACCTGGCCGAGCGCTGGTCGGCATTGCGTGCGGAACAGCCAAAGCTGCAACCGCGCGACGCCGCGCAGAAGCTCACCGTCTCGGAAGCAGAGCTGGTCGCCACCAATGTCGGCAAGGGGACGACCCGCCTGCGCGACGGCGGCGTCTCCTACAAGGCGGTGTACGACCGGCTGCACGAGCTTGGCCAGATCAAGGCCATCACGCGCAATGACACCGCCGTGCTGGAGCGTGTCGGAACGGTCACGCAGGCAAAGCTCAATGCGGACGGCCGCGTGATTCCAGGTACCGGATTCGCCGGGGGCCCCATTGATCTACGCTTCGGCACCGATCAATGGCGCTCGGCGTTCGCCGTGGTGCAGCCCGGCCGCGAAGGCAAGATCAGCCGCAGTCTGCAGTTCTTCGACGTGCATGGCAACGCGGTGAACAAGGTGTACCTCGACAACGAAGCCGGCGTGGCGGCGTTCGACAAGCTGGTGGCGGACTTCAAGGCGCCCGAGCAGCCTGCCTACCTGAGTGTCGACAAAGCGCCGGCCAAGGTCGTCAAGAAGCCGAACGGCGAAGTCGACGTCAAGGAGTTGCGCGACACCTGGAACGAACTCAGCGACGTGCATGAATTCCCGCGTCTGCTCAAGGACCTGGGGATTACGCGTGAGCAAGCGCTGGATCTGATCGGCAAGGATGCCGCCTATCGCATCAGTGCGCAGTCGGTGCAGACCCTGCTCGACAGCGCCGCTACGCAAGGGCAGCCGATCATGGTGTTCGTGAGCAATCCGGGCATGACGCAAATCTTCAGCGGCAAGATCACGAAAGTGAAGGCGACCGAAGAGTGGTACAACGTGCTGGATCCGGATTTCAACCTGCATCTGCGCCAGGCCGGTATCGACCATGGCTGGGTGGTCAAGCGTCCGGCCAAGGACGGCATGATCACCTCGGTGGAGTTCTACGACGCCAAGGGTGAGCAGGTCGTCAACTTCTTCTCGCGCCGGGACCGCAACAAGGAGGAGACAGCCGCCTGGCGCAATATTGTTGCCAGTCTGGCAAAATCGTCTTGACGCGGGATGCCGCTTGATGAAAAAAGTGGCAGAAACGTCGTAAAACGGACACGGGGGTCAGGGCGCAGGGAGCTGCCCTTGACCCTTTTACGTTTTTGGCATACACTCGCGAGTTCTCGAATTTGGGCTCTCCTGAGCTTAAGCGTTCTTTGGTCTGCTTCCGGCTTTCTTCGGCGCTTCTCTCGTTTTCTCTAAAATCGGTGTGCACAGGTTTCTTTCGTGCAAGTTTCTTGTTTAATTCCAAGCAACCGTTCCTGGAATTAATGTTATTAACGTCGTAAATTTTGTTGGATATAAAACGATGCCAACCATCAATCAATTGATTCGCAACCCACGTGTCTCCGCGACCGTGAAAAGCAAATCGCCGGCGCTGGAAAACAGCCCGCAAAAACGCGGCGTATGTACCCGTGTTTACACAACGACTCCTAAAAAGCCAAACTCCGCTTTGCGTAAAGTTGCAAAAGTGCGTTTGACCAACGGCTTCGAAGTGATTTCGTACATCGGTGGTGAAGGCCACAACCTGCAAGAACATAGTGTCGTGCTGCTGCGCGGCGGCCGTGTGAAGGATTTGCCGGGTGTGCGTTACCACATGGTTCGTGGTGCTCTGGATACCCAAGGCGTCAAGGATCGTAAGCAGGCTCGCTCGAAGTACGGTGCTAAGCGCGCCAAGGCCGCTAAGAAGTAATTTGTTTTTTGTCGGGCGCAAGCCTGGTGAAATGTGTCGGTCCGTAACGGGCCGAGTAAGTGGTTGGCTATGATGGCCGTCCGCGAGTGCGGCAAGAGTTTATCTGCGCGCTCAACTGAAGACTGAAAGGAATTGAAATGCCACGTCGTCGTGAAGTACCCAAGCGGGATATCCTGCCTGATCCAAAGTTCGGCAATGTTGAAGTTGCTAAGTTCGTCAACGTGTTGATGTTGTCCGGCAAGAAGTCGGTCGCTGAAAACATCATCTACGGTGCGTTCGACCATATCCAAACCAAAACCGGTAAAGACCCGCTGGAAGTGTTCTCCGCTGCGCTGAACAACTGCAAGCCGCTGGTCGAAGTGAAGTCCCGCCGCGTTGGTGGCGCCAACTACCAGGTGCCGGTGGAAGTGCGTCCTGTCCGCCGTATGGCGTTGTCGATGCGTTGGTTGCGCGAAGCCGCAAACAAGCGTAGCGAAAAGTCCATGCCGCAACGTCTGGGTGGCGAGTTGATCGAAGCGGCTGAAGGCCGTGGCGGTGCGATGAAGAAGCGTGACGAAGTTCACCGTATGGCTGAAGCGAACAAGGCGTTCTCGCACTTCCGCTTCTAACAAGACTGTGCGGGGCTTTCCGGGCTTTTTGGAAAGACTTCGCTTGTATCTAAAATTTGTTCGAGCCGAGCGACTATTTTACAAAAATGGCGCTCGGTTTCGCGCATTAAAGACTTAGGAATAAATCATGGCTCGCAAGACCCCCATTGAGCGCTACCGCAACATCGGTATTTCCGCTCACATTGACGCCGGTAAGACAACGACGACTGAGCGCGTTCTGTTCTACACGGGCGTGAACCACAAGATCGGTGAAGTGCATGATGGCGCCGCCACCATGGACTGGATGGAACAAGAGCAAGAGCGTGGCATCACCATTACCTCGGCTGCGACGACCTGTTTCTGGAAGGGCATGGCGAACAACTTCCCGGCTCACCACATCAACATCATCGACACCCCGGGCCACGTTGACTTCACCATTGAAGTTGAGCGCTCGATGCGCGTGCTCGACGGCGCCTGCATGGTCTACTGTGCAGTCGGCGGCGTGCAGCCACAGTCGGAAACAGTCTGGCGTCAAGCGAACAAGTACAAGGTTCCACGTCTGGCGTTCGTCAACAAGATGGACCGTACCGGCGCGAATTTCTTCAAGGTGTACGATCAAATGCGTGCACGCCTGAAGGCCAACCCGATCCCTATGCAAGTGCCTATCGGCGCCGAAGACAACTTCGAAGGCGTGATCGATCTGGTCAAGATGCGTGCGATTTATTGGGATGACGCCAGCCAGGGCATGAAGTTCGACTACCGTGATATCCCTGAGCATCTGAAGGCAGAAGCTCAAAAATGGCGCGAGAACATGGTCGAAGCGGCTGCTGAAGCATCCGAAGAACTGATGAACAAGTACCTGGAAGACGGTGATCTGAGCGAAGAAGAGATCAAGGCTGCGATCCGTCAACGCACCATCGCCAGCGAAATCGTTCCGATGATGTGCGGCACCGCGTTCAAGAACAAGGGCGTGCAAGCCATGTTGGATGGCGTGATCGAATACCTGCCGTCGCCGGTCGACATCCCGCCTGTTCCAGGTCTGGATGAAGACGACGAGCCGGTCGTGCGTAAAGCAGAAGACACCGAGAAGTTCTCGGCGCTCGCATTCAAGATCGCAACTGACCCGTTCGTTGGTCAGCTGTGCTTCATTCGTTGCTACTCGGGCACCCTGAATTCGGGCGACACCGTGTTCAACTCGGTGAAGTCCAAGAAGGAACGTATTGGCCGTATCGTTCAGATGCACGCCAATCAACGTGAAGAAATCAAGGAAATGCTGGCAGGCGATATCGCTGCCGTGGTCGGTCTGAAAGACACCACAACCGGCGACACCCTGTGCGACGACAAGGCTGTGGTCGTGCTGGAACGCATGGTCTTCCCTGAGCCAGTGATTTCGCAAGCTGTCGAGCCAAAGACCAAGGCTGACCAGGAAAAGATGGGCCTGGCGCTGAACCGTCTGGCTGCAGAAGATCCGTCGTTCCGCGTGCGTACCGACGAAGAATCGGGTCAAACGATCATCGCCGGTATGGGCGAGTTGCATCTGGACATTATCGTCGACCGCATGAAGCGTGAATTCAACGTCGAAGCGACCGTCGGCAAGCCACAAGTTGCTTACCGCGAAACCATCCGCAAGACTTGCGAAGAAATCGAAGGCAAGTTCGTCAAGCAATCCGGTGGTCGTGGTCAGTACGGTCACGTGGTTCTGAAGATCGAACCGCAAGAGCCGGGCAAGGGCTTCGAATTCGTTGACGCGATCAAGGGCGGTACCGTTCCTCGCGAATTCATCCCTGCAGTTGAAAAGGGTGTGCGTGAAACACTGAACACCGGCGTGTTGGCCGGCTATCCAGTGGTTGACGTCAAGGTCACTCTGTTCTTCGGTTCCTACCATGACGTCGACTCGAACGAAAATGCGTTCCGCATGGCCGGCTCGATGGCGTTCAAGGATGGTTGCCGTAAAGCCAGCCCGGTCATTCTGGAGCCGATGATGGCCGTTGAAGTTGAAACACCGGAAGACTACGCCGGTACCGTGATGGGCGATCTGTCGTCCCGCCGCGGTATGGTGCAAGGCATGGATGAAATCGCCGGCGGTGGCGGCAAGATCATCAAGGCTGAAGTGCCGCTGTCGGAGATGTTCGGTTACTCGACTTCGTTGCGTTCGGCAACACAAGGTCGTGCGACATATTCGATGGAATTCAAGCACTACTCCGAAGCACCGAAGAACGTCATCGACGCGATCGTTACTTCCAAGACCAAGTAATTTAGTTTTGCGCATTCCCTGCGTTGGCAGGGGATGCGCTTTTAATTGTTGAGAAAATCGTTCTTTTTGAAGGAAATGCAAAATGGCAAAAGGTAAATTCGAGCGGACCAAGCCGCACGTGAACGTTGGCACGATTGGTCACGTTGACCACGGCAAGACCACACTGACAGCCGCAATCGCGACCGTGTTGTCGAAGAAATTCGGCGGCGAAGCGAAGGCCTACGATCAAATTGACGCAGCGCCAGAAGAAAAGGCACGCGGCATCACCATCAACACTGCGCACGTTGAATACGAAACGGCAAACCGTCACTACGCGCACGTTGACTGCCCAGGCCACGCCGATTATGTGAAGAACATGATCACCGGCGCCGCGCAGATGGACGGCGCGATCCTGGTTTGCTCCGCAGCAGACGGCCCGATGCCACAAACACGCGAACACATCCTGCTGTCGCGTCAAGTTGGCGTTCCTTACATCATCGTGTTCCTGAACAAGGCCGACATGGTTGATGATGAAGAGCTGCTGGAACTGGTCGAAATGGAAGTGCGCGAGCTGTTGACCAAGTACGAATTCCCAGGCGACGACCTGCCAATCATCAAGGGTTCGGCGAAGCTGGCCCTCGAAGGCGACACTGGCCCGCTGGGCGAGCAAGCGATCATGGCCCTGGCAGAAGCGCTGGACACTTACATCCCGACACCGGAACGTGCTGTTGACGGCGCCTTCCTGCTGCCAGTGGAAGACGTGTTCTCGATCTCCGGCCGCGGTACCGTTGTGACCGGTCGCGTTGAGCGCGGTATCGTCAAGGTCGGCGAAGCCCTGCAAATCGTCGGTATCCGCGACACACAAGACACAGTTTGCACCGGCGTCGAAATGTTCCGCAAGCTGCTGGACCAAGGTCAGGCAGGCGACAACGTTGGCGTGCTGCTGCGCGGCACCAAGCGTGAAGACGTGGAGCGTGGCCAAGTGTTGGCCAAGCCAGGTTCGATCAAGCCGCACAAGCACTTCACCGGCGAGATCTATGTGTTGTCGAAAGACGAAGGCGGCCGTCATACTCCGTTCTTCAACAACTATCGTCCACAGTTCTACTTCCGTACTACGGACGTGACTGGTTCGATCGAGTTGCCGAAGGACAAGGAAATGGTCATGCCAGGCGACAACGTGTCGATCACCGTGATGCTGATCAACCCGATCGCGATGGAAGAAGGCCTGCGCTTCGCTATCCGTGAAGGCGGTCGTACCGTCGGCGCCGGTGTGGTTGCCAAGATCCTGCCAGACGCGTAATACGTAGTTATTTATCATTGCCGCGGATGGTTGTCATCCGCGGTTCGTTCTTTAAAGGAAAACCATGTCAGTTCCTAGCCAAAAAATCCGTATCCGCCTGAAGGCATTCGACTACCGTCTGATCGACCAATCCGCACAGGAAATCGTCGACACGGCAAAGCGCACCGGCGCCGTCGTCAAGGGTCCAGTTCCGCTGCCGACACGCATCCAACGTTTCGACGTTCTGCGTTCGCCACACGTCAACAAGACCTCGCGCGATCAATTCGAAATCCGCACGCACCAGCGTCTGATGGACATCGTTGATCCGACCGACAAGACAGTCGATGCACTGATGAAGCTGGATCTGCCGGCTGGCGTTGATGTAGAAATCAAGCTGCAATAAGCTTTTGCGGCAGGTGTTGTAAAAAGTATGACCGGGTAGGACTTTGACATACCACGACACTGTCGGGTATTGCAAATAAAAATTTACCCGGTTATACTGATCGGCTTCGGTGGAGTCGCGCTGGCTTTTTGCCTCGGCGATTTCACATATTTTAGTAGTACAAACATCAGCCCCGCCCAATCGCAGGCGGGAATGGAGAAAAACAATGAGCCTAGGCCTTGTTGGTCGCAAGGTTGGTATGATGCGTATCTTCACGGAAGACGGGGATTCTATTCCTGTGACCGTGTTGGATGTGTCGAACAACCGCGTGACCCAAATCAAAACGCCTGAAGTGGATGGCTATTCCGCTGTTCAGGTCGCATACGGTCAGCGTCGCGCCTCGCGTGTGACTAAAGCTGCTGCCGGTCACTACGCCAAAGCTGGCGTTGAAGCTGGTACCGTCCTGAAAGAATTCCGCATTGACGCAGCCAAGGCTGCCGAGTTGAAAGCTGGCGACGTCGTCGCTGCAAGCTTGTTCGAAGCTGGCCAGAAAGTGGACGTGCAGGGCGTGTCCATCGGTAAGGGCTACGCTGGTACGATCAAGCGCCACAACTTCGCATCCGGTCGCGCATCCCACGGTAACTCCCGTTCGCACAATGTTCCAGGCTCCATCGGTATGGCGCAGGATCCAGGTCGTGTTTTCCCTGGTAAGCGCATGACCGGTCACCTGGGTGACGTTACCTGCACAGTGCAAAACCTCGAGATCGCACGCATCGACGCTGAGCGTCAATTGCTGCTGGTCAAGGGTGCCGTGCCAGGCGCGAAGAACGGCCAAGTGGTCGTGTCGCCGGCAGTCAAAGTTAAAGCCAAGAAGGGAGCCTAATTCATGGAACTCAAGCTCCTGAATGATCAAGGTCAAGCCGCATCGAACGTCGCTGCCCCTGACACGATCTTTGGTCGTGATTACAACGAAGCGCTGATTCATCAAGTCGTCGTGGCTTATCAAGCCAATGCTCGCAGCGGTAACCGCAAGCAAAAAGACCGTGAAGAAGTGCACCACACAACCAAGAAGCCATGGCGCCAAAAGGGTACTGGCCGCGCTCGTGCCGGTATGTCGTCGTCGCCACTGTGGCGCGGCGGTGGTCGTATTTTCCCGAACTCGCCTGACGAAAACTTCTCGCACAAGGTCAACAAGAAGATGTATCGCGCAGGTGTCTGCTCGATTCTGTCCCAGTTGGCTCGCGAAGGTCGTCTGTCGATCGTCGAGAATTTCTCGGTCGAAGCACCGAAGACCAAGCTGCTGTCCGAAAAGCTGAAGGTCATGGGTCTGGACTCCGTGTTGGTCATTACTGACAACCTGGAAGAAAACCTGTTGCTGGCATCGCGCAATCTGCCGAACGTGCTGATTGTCGAGCCGCGTCAAGCTGATCCAGTCTCCCTGGTGTTCTACAAGAAAGTGCTGATCACCAAGCAAGCACTGGCCAAGATTGAGGAGTTGCTGGCATGAACGCAATTAAACATAGCGAAGAGCGCTTGCTGAAAGTGCTGCTGGCGCCGGTGATCTCTGAAAAGGCAACCTTCGTCGCCGAGAAAAACGAGCAAGTCGTTTTTCTGGTGACGCAAGATGCGACCAAGCTGGAAGTCAAGGCTGCGGTCGAACTGCTGTTCAAGGTCCAAGTGGAGTCCGTTCAGGTCGCGAATCGTCAAGGTAAGCAAAAGCGCTCCGGCCGTTCGGTTGGTCGCCGCAACCATACACGTCGCGCATTTGTCAGCCTGAAGCCTGGTCAAGAGATCAACTTCACCGAGGAGGCTAAATAATGGCACTCGTAAAAGTTAAACCAACCTCGCCTGGTCGTCGTGGCATGGTCAAGGTCGTCAGCGACCTGTACAAGGGTCGTCCGTTTGCCGGCCTGATCGAAAAGAAGTCCAAGACTGCTGGTCGTAACAACAACGGTCACATCACCACCCGTCATATCGGTGGCGGCCACAAGCAACACTACCGCGTTATCGACTTCCGTCGTAACAAGGACGGTATCGTTGCCAAGGTCGAGCGTATCGAATACGACCCGAACCGTACTGCGCACATTGCTCTGCTGTGCTACGCAGACGGCGAACGCAAGTACATCATCGCTCCCAAGGGCATCGCAGTCGGCGATCAGCTGATCAGCGGCTCGGAAGCGCCGATCAAGGCTGGTAACTCGCTGCCGATCCGCAACATTCCTGTCGGTACGACAATCCACTGCGTGGAAATGTTGCCAGGCAAGGGTGCTCAGATCGCTCGTACCGCCGGCGCCGGCGTTGTGCTGATGGCGCGCGAAGGTACTTACGCTCAGGTGCGTCTGCGCTCCGGTGAAGTGCGCCGCATTCACATCGAATGCCGAGCAACCATCGGTGAAGTCGGTAACGGCGAACACAATCTGCGCAAGATCGGTAAAGCTGGTGCCATGCGTTGGCGTGGCGTTCGTCCGACAGTGCGTGGTGTGGTCATGAACCCGGTCGATCACCCGCACGGTGGTGGTGAAGGTAAGACTGCAGCAGGTCGTCATCCAGTTTCGCCGTGGGGTCAACAGACCAAGGGCAAGAAGACACGCAGCAACAAGCGTACGACTTCAATGATTGTCTCGCGCCGCGGCAAGAAATAAGGATAAAACATGACACGTTCATTGAAAAAAGGTCCATTCTGCGACGCTCACCTGGTCAAAAAGGTTGAGGCCGCTCAAGCGACTAAAGACAAGAAGCCAATCAAGACATGGTCCCGTCGTTCGACAATCATGCCGGATTTCATCGGCCTGACGATCGCGGTGCACAACGGCAAGCAACACGTGCCGGTGTATGTGTCCGAAAACATGGTTGGTCATAAGCTCGGTGAATTCGCGCTGACCCGTACGTTCAAGGGTCACGCCGCCGATAAGAAGGCTAAGAAATAAGGTCCTATGATGGAAACTAAAGCTACCCTGCGTGGTGTGCATCTGTCGGCCCAGAAGGGCCGTCTGGTTGCAGACCTGATCCGCGGCAAAAAAGTTGATCAAGCACTGAATATCTTGGCCTTCAGCCCTAAAAAGGGTGCGGTCATCATCAAGAAGGTTCTGGAGTCCGCAATCGCGAACGCCGAACACAATGATGGCGCCGACATTGACGAGCTCAAAGTCACGACTATTTATGTGGAAAAAGGTACGGTCCTCAAGCGCTTCACAGCGCGTGCAAAAGGCCGTGGTGATCGTATTTCCAAGCAATCCTGTCACATTTACGTGACTGTCGGAAACTAAGGAGTCACGATGGGACAGAAGATTCATCCAACCGGTTTCCGTCTGGCGGTTACACGTAACTGGGGATCGCGCTGGTATGCAGGCAATAACAATTTTGCCGACATGCTCAACGAAGATCTGAAGGTTCGTGCTTACCTGAAGACAAAACTGAAGAACGCTTCGGTTGGTCGCGTCGTTATCGAGCGTCCGGCGAAGAATGCCCGCATCACCATTTACAGCTCCCGTCCAGGCGTTGTGATCGGTAAGAAGGGTGAAGACATCGAAGTGCTGAAGGCAGCGCTGGGTAAATTGATGGGCGTGCCCGTGCACGTCAACATCGAAGAAATCCGCAAGCCGGAAGCCGATGCGCAATTGATCGCCGATTCGATCGCTCAGCAGCTCGAAAAGCGTATTATGTTCCGTCGCGCCATGAAGCGTGCGATGCAAAACGCAATGCGTCTGGGTGCTCAAGGCATCAAGATCATGTCGTCCGGTCGTCTGAACGGTATCGAAATCGCCCGTAAGGAATGGTATCGCGAAGGCCGCGTGCCTCTGCACACCCTGCGCGCTGATATCGACTACGGCTTCGGCGAAGCACAAACCACATACGGCATCATCGGTATCAAGGTTTGGGTTTACAAGGGCGATCGTCTGGCTAACGGCGATGCACCAGTGTTGGTCGGTGAGCCAGAAGACGACAAGAAGCGTCGCGGTCCACGTCGTGATGATGGCAAGCCAGGTGCTCGTCCTCGTCCGAAGACCGCCGGTGCTCCAGCAGGTGCGGGCGCCAAGCGTGCTCCACGTCAAGCTGCCGATGCCGGTGTGTCGGCTGAGAAAGCAGGAGAATAATCATGCTGCAACCAGCACGTAGAAAATATCGTAAAGAACAAAAAGGTCGCAATACGGGTATCTCGCACTCGCGTGGTACAGCCGTATCGTTTGGCGAATTTGGTCTGAAGGCAGTTGGCCGTGGTCGTATCACGGCGCGTCAGATCGAAGCCGCTCGTCGTGCTATGACCCGTCACATCAAGCGTGGCGGTCGTATCTGGATCCGCGTTTTCCCGGACAAGCCGATTTCCCAAAAGCCTGCTGAAGTGCGTATGGGTAATGGTAAGGGTAATCCAGAATACTACGTGGCTGAAATTCAGCCAGGTAAGATGCTGTACGAGATGGATGGTGTTGACGAAGCTCTGGCGCGTGAAGCGTTCCGCTTGGCAGCAGCCAAATTGCCACTGTCGACGACTTTTGTTGTTCGTCAAGTCGGTCAATAATAGGAGCGGAATATGAAAGCATCTGAACTCCGTGGTAAAGACGAAGCGGCTCTGGCCAAAGAACTGAATGAGCTGCTGAAGGCTCACTTCAGCTTGCGCATGCAAGTGGCTACGCAGCAACTGAACAATACTGCGCAACTGAAGAAAGTACGTCGCGATATCGCACGTGTGAAAACAGTCATCAATTCGAAGGGTCAACAATGAACGATCAAGTGAAACAAGCGCTCAAGCGCACGCTGATTGGCAAGGTTGTGTCCGACAAGATGGATAAGACTGTTACCGTTCTGATCGAACGTCACGTCAAGCATCCTCTGTACGGCAAAATCATCGTGCGTACCAACAAGTACCACGCTCATGATGAAGCCAACCAGGCGAAGACTGGCGACACCGTCGAGATCCAGGAAGGCCGTCCAATCTCCAAGACCAAAGCTTGGAGCGTGACACGCGTTGTACAAGTGGCACAAATAGTTTAAGTAGTGCTTGCTTACTCAGCATTATGGCGTCATAATGCTGAGCTCTCCTTTGCTTCTTGGTGTTTGGCAAGGCCGAGAGGCAAGATGCAGTTACGTAGCTTAATCGTCCCCTAACTAGCAGGTTCGCTTGCTAACAGGACCAAGACTGACCGCGATTCACATTGTGTGATTTAAGCGGATTAAGTTGGGAAAGAAAATATCATGATTCAAACTGAAAGCCGGCTCGAAGTGGCCGACAACACCGGTGCGCGCGAAGTTTTGTGCATCAAAGTCTTGGGTGGTTCCAAGCGCCGTTACGCAGGCATCGGTGACGTGATTAAAGTTACCGTGAAGAGCGCAGCTCCACGCGGTCGCGTCAAAAAAGGTGAAATTTATAACGCTGTCGTCGTTCGTACCGCCAAGGGCGTGCGTCGTCAGGATGGTTCCTTGGTCAAGTTCGACAGCAATGCTGCTGTCCTGCTGAACGCCAAGCTTGAGCCTATCGGTACCCGTATTTTCGGGCCAGTTACTCGTGAGCTGCGTACAGAGCGCTTCATGAAGATCGTCTCTCTGGCGCCTGAAGTTCTGTAAGGAGTGGTCATGGGAAAGATTCGTAAGAACGATGAAGTCATCGTGCTGACCGGCAAAGACAAAGGTAAGCGCGGTGTGGTAACTCAGCGTGTCAGCGCTGATTACGTTGTTGTTGACGGCATTAACGTCGCTAAAAAAGCGACCAAGCCTAATCCAATGACTGGTGCAACTGGCGGCATCGTCGATAAGCTGATGCCAATTCATGTGTCGAACCTCGCATTGTTCAATGCGACGGCCGGCAAGGCAGATCGCGTGGGTTACAAGAACGTGGACGGCAAGAAAGTCCGCGCTTATAAATCCAGCGGCGAAGTTGTTAAGGTTTAATAGATCATGGCACGTCTCCAAGAGTTCTATAAAGAAAAAGTCGTTGCCGACTTGACTGCTAAGTACGCTTATAAGTCGGTAATGGAAGTTCCGCGCATTCTGAAGATCACATTGAACATGGGTCTGTCGGAAGCTGTTGCGGATAAGAAAATCATCGAGCACGCTGTCGGCGATTTGACCAAGATTGCTGGTCAGAAGCCGGTCGTGACCAAGGCGCGTAAAGCGATTGCGGGTTTCAAGATCCGTGAAGGCTACCCGATTGGTTGCATGGTGACCCTGCGTGGCGCCCAGATGTACGAGTTCCTGGATCGTTTCATCACCGTGGCTCTGCCGCGTGTGCGTGACTTCCGTGGTGTCTCCGGTCGTGCTTTCGATGGTCGTGGTAACTACAATATCGGTGTGAAAGAGCAAATCATTTTCCCCGAAATTGAATACGACAAAATCGATGCGCTGCGTGGCTTGAATATCAGCATCACGACAACCGCGAAGACCGACGACGAAGCGAAATCGCTCCTCGCCGCATTTAAATTCCCGTTCAGAAACTGAGGCTGCCATGGCAAAACTGGCACTGATTAACCGTGAACAAAAGCGTGCAGATCTGGTGAAGAAATACGCCGGCAAGCGCGCTGAGTTGAAGGCAATCATCGACGACCAATCCAAGTCGGAAGAAGAACGTTACGAAGCGCGCCTGAAGTTGCAAGCGCTGCCACGTAACTCTGCTCCGACCCGCCAACGTAATCGTTGCGCACTGACAGGTCGTCCACGTGGCACATTCCGTAAATTCGGTTTGGGCCGTATTAAGGTCCGTGAAATCGCCATGCGTGGCGAAATCCCGGGTTTGACTAAAGCCAGCTGGTAATAGGAGAACAAGCAATGAGTATGAGCGATCCTATCGCCGATATGCTGACCCGTATCCGCAATGCGCAAGTTGTGCAAAAGACGACCGTAGCAATGCCGTCGTCGAAGGTCAAAATCGCAATTGCTAACGTCCTCAAGGACGAGGGCTATATCGAAGACTTCGCCGTGGCAGAAGCCGGCGGCAAAGCAGAACTGAAAATCGGCCTGAAGTACTATGCCGGTCGTCCGGTTATCGAGCGCCTCGAGCGCGTGTCCCGTCCTGGCCTGCGTATTTACAAAGGCAAAGACGAGATTCCTAACGTGATGAACGGCCTGGGTGTGGCAATCGTTTCCACTCCACGTGGCGTCATGACAGATCGCAAAGCGCGCGCTACCGGTGTCGGTGGCGAAGTGATTTGCTACGTGGCCTAAGGAGTGCAATATGTCTCGTGTTGGTAAAATGCCGATTGCACTGCCAGGTGGCGCGGAAGCGACCATTACTGCAGCGCAGATCACAGTAAAAGGCCCGTTGGGCTCGCTTTCCCAGCCATTGACTGGCCTGGTGAAAGTTGCAAACAACAATGGCACGCTGAACTTCGAAGTGGCAGATGACAGCCGCGAAGCGAATGCAATGTCCGGTACCCTGCGTGCGTTGGTCAATAACATGGTCAACGGTGTCACTAAGGGTTTCGAAAAGAAGCTGAACTTGGTTGGTGTGGGTTTCCGCGCTCAAGCACAAGGCGACAAGCTGAATCTGTCGCTGGGCTTTTCGCACCCGATCGTTCACCAGATGCCACAAGGCATCAAGTGTGAAACCCCGACTCAAACCGAGATCTTAATCAAGGGTATCGACCGCCAAGTAGTTGGCCAGGTCGCCGCTGAAATCCGTGCATATCGTCAGCCAGAGCCTTACAAGGGCAAGGGCGTTCGTTATTCGGATGAAGTGGTTGTACTCAAAGAAACCAAGAAGAAGTAATAGGGGTTGACGATGGACAAGAAACAATCACGTCTGCGCCGCGCGACTCAAACCCGTGCCAAGATCGCAGAATTAAAGGTCAATCGCCTGGCCGTGCATCGTACCAACACGCACATCTACGCGAGCATCATCGGCCCCGACGCAAACGTCCTGGCTTCGGCATCGACGTTGGAAGCGGAAGTTCGCCAACAACTGGCTGGCCAATCGGGCAAGGGCGGCAACGCTGCTGCCGCGACATTGGTAGGCAAGCGCGTCGCCGAGAAGGCACTGAAAGCTGGAGTCACCGAAGTAGCGTTTGACCGCTCCGGTTTCCGTTATCACGGCCGCGTCAAGGCGTTGGCTGAAGCTGCGCGTGAAGCCGGCCTGAAGTTCTAAGGAAAATCATCATGGCAAAAATGCAATCGAAAATGCAAAGCGACAAGCCGGATGACGGCATGCGCGAAAAAATGATCGCGGTCAACCGTGTCACCAAAGTGGTGAAGGGTGGTCGTATCATGGGTTTCGCAGCGCTGGCAGTTGTTGGTGACGGCGATGGCCGTATCGGCATGGGCAAGGGCAAGTCGAAAGAAGTGCCAGTTGCAGTGCAAAAGGCAATGGAAGAAGCCCGTCGCAAGATGATCAAGGTCACCTTGAAGAACGGTACTCTGCAACACACAGTGACCGGCAAGCATGGTGCGTCGTCGGTTCTGATGTCGCCAGCCAAAGACGGTACCGGTGTGATCGCCGGCGGCCCGATGCGCGCAATTTTCGAAGTGATGGGCGTGACCAACGTTGTTGCAAAGTCGAATGGTTCCACCAATCCTTACAACATGGTCCGTGCAACACTCGACGGTTTGGCCAAAATGAACACTCCAGCAGAAATTGCAGCCAAGCGCGGCAAGTCTGTTGAAGACATCCTGGGCTAAGGTAAAACAGATGGCAAACACAATCAAAGTACAACTGGTCAAAGGTTTGATCGGTACTCGCCAAGACCACCGTGCAACAGTGCGCGGTCTGGGACTGCGTCGCGTTAATTCGGTCTCCGAATTGCAAGACACCCCATCGGTTCGCGGCATGATCAACAAAGTGTCCTATCTTGTGAAAGTGGTTTCGTAAGCCTTGGGCTTGCGAACGGAGCAAATCATGGAATTAAACACAATCCAACCAGCTGATGGCGCCAAGCACTACAAGCGTCGCGTCGGCCGTGGTATCGGTTCTGGCCTGGGCAAGACAGCCGGTCGTGGTCACAAGGGTCAAAAATCGCGTTCGGGCGGCTTCCATAAAGTCGGCTTCGAAGGTGGTCAGATGCCTCTGCAACGTCGTCTGCCAAAGCGCGGTTTCAAGTCGCTGGCAGCGCCGTACAAGGCTGAAGTCCGTTTGTCCGACCTGGAAAGCCTGCCGGTTACCGAGATCGATATCCTGGCATTGAAGCAAGCCGGCGTCATCGGCGAACTGGCCAAGGTTGTCCGCATCATCCTGTCGGGTGAGCTGACCAAGAAAGTAACAGTCAAGGGTTTGATTGCTACCAAGGGCGCAAAAGCAGCTATTGAAGCTGCCGGCGGTTCGGTAGCTTAATCTGACGTTTGACGCGGAGCATTAATTGGCGACTACACCTCAACTTGCTAAAGGCGCTGCAAAAGGATTCCCTTGGAACCGTTTGTGGTTTTTGCTGGCGGCATTAGTTGTATATCGCATCGGTGCTCACATTCCTGTTCCAGGAATTGACCCGACGCAGTTGGCGCAATTGTTCAAACAAAACCAGGGCGGCATCTTGGGCATGTTCAACATGTTCTCCGGCGGCGCCCTGTCGCGTTTCACAATTTTCGCTCTTGGGATCATGCCGTATATTTCGGCGTCGATCATCATGCAGTTGCTGTCGGTGGTATCGCCGCAGCTCGAGGCGTTGAAAAAAGAAGGTGAAGCCGGGCGTCGCAAGATTACCCAGTACACCCGCTACGGCACTCTGGTGCTGGCAACGTTTCAGGCGCTGGGTATTGCTGTTGCACTGGAATCGCAAGCTGGTCTTGTGTTGGATCCGGGTCTGGCGTTCCGCCTGACGACGGTCGTGACGCTGGTGACCGGTACGATGTTCCTGATGTGGCTGGGCGAGCAGATTACGGAGCGCGGTTTGGGTAATGGCATTTCGATCATTATCTTCGCCGGTATCGCAGCTGGTTTGCCGAACGCATTGGGTGGCTTGTTTGAACTGGTTCGTACAGGTTCGATGAGCGCATTGTCGGCGATCCTGATTTGCGTGATCGTGGCGCTGGTGACGTTCCTGGTGGTGTTCATTGAACGCGGCCAACGCAAGATCCTGGTGAACTATGCGAAGCGTCAGGTCGGCAACAAGATCTACGGCGGGCAAAGCAGTCATTTGCCGCTGAAGCTGAACATGGCTGGTGTGATTCCTCCCATCTTCGCTTCGTCGATCATCTTGTTCCCGGCGACGATCACGAGCTGGTTCACTTCCGGCGATACATCGAATCCTTTCATTCGTTTCCTGAAGGATTTGGCTGCATCGATGGCGCCGGGCGAACCGATTCATGCGCTGCTGTATGCGATTGCAATTGTTTTCTTCTGTTTTTTCTACACTGCGTTGGTTTTCAACAGCAAAGAAACGGCAGATAACCTGAAAAAGAGCGGTGCGTTTGTTCCTGGTATTCGTCCTGGTGACCAGACTGCCCGTTACATCGACAAGATCTTGATGCGCTTGACGTTGGCCGGTGCGGTGTACATCACATTGGTTTGCTTGTTGCCTGAATTTTTGATCGCACGTTGGAAGGTGCCTTTCTACTTCGGTGGAACCTCTCTTCTGATTATTGTGGTCGTCACCATGGATTTCATGGCGCAGGTCCAGAATTATGTAATGTCTCAGCAGTATGAATCGTTGCTTCGCAAGGCAAATTTCAAGGGCGGTATGACTTCACGATAGGTGAAGGGTAGCGCCCAAAGGAACAGACGATCGAATGGCAAAAGACGACGTTATTCAGATGCAAGGCGAGATTCTGGAGAATCTGCCTAATGCGACATTCAGAGTTAAGTTGGAAAACGGACATGTTGTACTCGGCCATATTTCCGGGAAAATGCGGATGAACTATATTCGCATCCTCCCAGGAGATAAGGTCACGGTGGAACTGACTCCTTATGATTTGAGCCGGGCACGTATCGTGTTCCGTACCAAGTAGTGTGAAACGAACCTAGTATCGAAAGAAAGAGGGCCACAATGAAAGTGCTCGCATCAGTCAAGCGGATCTGCCGCAACTGCAAAATCATCAAGCGCAAAGGCGTAGTTCGTGTTATCTGCACAGAACCGCGTCATAAACAGCGCCAAGGTTAATTTAACGTTATTGATCGAGGAATAACGCATGGCACGTATTGCAGGGGTCAACATCCCCAACCATCAGCACACTGTAATCGGCTTGACAGCCATCTACGGTATTGGCCGTCCACGCGCGCAAGATATTTGCGTCGCCACCGGTGTCCCGACCAATAAAAAGGTCAAGGATCTGGACGATAACGAACTGGAAAAGCTCCGTGACGAAATTGCAAAATTCGTCGTCGAGGGTGACCTGCGTCGCGAACTGTCGATGAACATCAAGCGTTTGATGGACCTGGGCTGCTACCGTGGTATGCGTCACCGTAAGGGCTTGCCTTGCCGTGGCCAACGTACCCGCACCAATGCGCGTACTCGCAAGGGTCCACGTAAAGCCGCACAATCGTTGAAGAAATAATCCCGGCACCCGCTAGTCGATTACCGGATTCAAGGAAATAATTATGGCAAAGAGCCCAAATAACGCCGCAGCAGCACGTGTGCGCAAGAAAGTTAAGAAGAACGTTGCAGAAGGTATCGCTCACGTTCACGCTTCGTTCAACAATACCATCATCACGATCACCGATCGCCAAGGTAATGCTTTGTCTTGGGCGACTTCGGGTGGTGCCGGTTTCAAGGGTTCGCGTAAATCGACTCCGTTTGCTGCCCAGGTCGCTGCTGAAGCTGCCGGCAAGGTTGCAATCGAATGCGGCATCAAGAATCTGGAAGTGCGCATCAAGGGCCCAGGCCCAGGTCGTGAATCGGCTGTGCGCGCACTGAACAATCTGGGCATCAAGATCACCCAGATCCAGGACGTGACTCCGGTCCCGCACAACGGCTGCCGCCCACCAAAGCGTCGTCGTATCTAATCTGTAGTATAATCTTGCGCTTTCGCAGAACATGCGAAAGCGTTGGAAATCACCCGCCAATGACCTTGGCGGGTTTTGTTCTTAAGCCCACTGTTTGATTGCACGCAGATCAAACTAGCGTTCAGGCCGGCGACGGTCTTGGAACGTCATTCAATTAAAGGAAATACCGTGGCACGTTATATCGGACCTAAAGCAAAACTTTCCCGCCGTGAAGGCACCGACCTGTTCCTGAAGAGCGCACGCCGCTCGCTGGATTCCAAGTGCAAACTGGATTCCAAGCCAGGTCAACACGGCCGCACTTCCGGTGCTCGCACTTCGGATTACGGCAACCAATTGCGCGAAAAGCAAAAGGTCAAGCGTATCTACGGCGTGCTCGAGCGCCAATTCCGCCGCTACTTCGCAGAAGCCGACCGCCGCAAGGGCAACACCGGCGAAACGCTGCTGAAGCTGCTGGAAGCTCGTCTGGACAACGTCGTTTATCGTATGGGTTTCGGTTCGACCCGTGCTGAAGCGCGTCAACTGGTTTCGCACAAGGCGCTGACCGTCAACGGTATCGTCGTGAACATCGCTTCGTACCAGGTCAAGGCTGGTGACGTCGTCGCCGTCCGCGAAAAGGCCAAGAAGCAAGTGCGTATCGCCGAAGCCCTGTCGCTGGCTGAGCAATCCGGTTTCCCATCGTGGGTTTCCGTCGATGCCAAGAAGCTGGAAGGCACTTTCAAGACTTCCCCGGACCGTAACGAAATCGCCAACGACGTCAACGAATCGCTGATCGTCGAACTGTATTCGCGTTAATCCGTATCCTGCGTTTTCCCTGTGCCCACCTTCTTGGTGGGCATTTTTCCGACATGCCATCAGCCTTATCGGTGTAACGAACCGAGGGTATTGAAGAGGACATTTCATGCAAAATAGTTTGTTGAAGCCACGTATCATCGAAGTTGAAGCACTGGGCGCCGGTCACGCGAAGGTCGTGATGGAGCCGTTCGAGCGTGGCTATGGCCACACCCTGGGCAACGCGCTGCGTCGCGTTCTGCTGTCGTCGATGATCGGTTACGCCCCGACCGAAGTCACCATCGCCGGCGTCGTACATGAGTATTCCTCCCTCGACGGCGTGCAGGAAGACGTCGTTGACATCCTGTTGAACCTGAAGGGCGTCGTGTTCAAGTTGCATAACCGCGACGAAGTCACACTGACCCTGAAGAAAGAAGGCGAAGGCGTTGTTCTGGCATCGGATATCGATCTGCCGCACGATGTCGAGCTGATCAATCCGGATCACGTGATCGCCAACCTGACCGCAGGCGGCAAGCTGGACATGCAGATCAAGGTCGAAAAGGGCCGTGGCTATGTGCCGGGCAACGTTCGTCGTCTGTCCGAAGATGCCAACAAGACCATCGGTCGCATCATCCTGGACGCGTCGTTCTCGCCAGTCCGCCGTGTTTCCTACGCTGTCGAATCGGCACGCGTGGAACAACGTACCGATCTGGACAAGCTGGTCATCAACATCGAAACCAACGGTGTGATCACACCGGAAGAAGCGATCCGTCAATCGGCCCGCGTCCTGGTTGATCAACTGAACGTGTTCGCCGCCCTGGAAGGCACCGAAGCGACTGCCGAAGCTCCATCGCGCGCACCGCAAGTCGATCCTATCCTGCTGCGTCCGGTCGACGATCTGGAACTGACTGTCCGTTCGGCAAACTGCCTGAAGGCCGAAAACATCTACTACATTGGCGATCTGATCCAACGTAGCGAGAATGAACTGCTGAAGACGCCGAACCTGGGCCGCAAGTCCCTGAACGAAATCAAGGAAGTTCTGGCATCCCGCGGTCTGACCCTGGGCATGAAGCTGGAAAACTGGCCGCCAGCCGGCCTGGAAAAGTAATTTTGCAATGATGGTGAGCGGTTGAAAGATCGCTCACCGTGCAAAGCGAAGCAGTAAAAAGCAGCACCGTAGAGCAGCACCAAGTCCTGGCAACAGGCAATAACCCAATCGATACCGGTCCGCGGCAAATAGACACTGCCGATAGAAGAACTGGATTAAAACTGTAATCTGAAAGGAAATATCATGCGTCACCGTCACGGTCTCCGTAAACTGAATCGTACTTCCTCGCACCGCCTGGCAATGCTGCGCAACATGACAGTATCCCTGCTGCGCCACGAAGCCATCAAGACAACTCTGCCAAAAGCCAAGGAACTGCGCCGCGTCGTCGAGCCTATCCTGACTCTGGGCAAGACCGATACACTGGCCAACAAGCGCCTGGCATTCTCCCGCCTGCGCGACCGCGAAATCGTCGGCAAGCTGTTCTCCGAACTGGGCCCACGTTACGCAGCACGTAACGGCGGCTACCTGCGCATCCTGAAAATGGGTTTCCGCGTCGGCGACAATGCTCCTATGGCTTTCGTTGAACTGGTTGATCGTCCGGACGTCTCGGAAGAAGCGCCAAGCGTCGAGTAATCACGCTGCTGCATGCTGACATCGCGTCAAGCACGATGGAAGAAAAAAGCCAGGCCATGCCTGGCTTTTTGCATTTCCGGGACATTGCAATACCGCGCAGTTTGCTCTGCCGAACTTGACCGCCCCGACTGCAACAAGCACACGTAAATACGGTCGAACCGCTTGTTGCAAGTCGGGCGGATCGGACGAACCGTCGCAGCTACATCAACGGCATGCCCGGCGCAACCAGCCGGCATGCCGATACGCCAACCACGAAGCGCCCGCGCGGCGCTAGGAACGATATGACGGAGCCATCGATACTGTCGGTCAGCAAGCTGCACAAGGCATTCGGCGCCGGCGACCAGCGCGTCGCCATCATCAACGACTTGAGCTTCGCCCTGCGTCCCGGTGAATGCTACGGCCTGCTTGGCCCCAACGGCGCCGGCAAGACCACCACGCTGCGTCTGTGCCTCGGGCTGGCCACGCCCGACAGCGGTGAGATCCGGCTCGGCGGCAAGGCCATCCCGGAACAGGCGCGCGGCGCACGCATGCGCGTCGGCGTGGTGCCGCAGGCCGATAACCTCGATCCCGACTTCACCGTGCAGGAAAACCTGCTGGTGTTCGCGCGCTACTTCGGCATCACCGATGCGACGATGGCGCAGCGCATTCCCGAGTTGCTCGAGTTCGCCAACCTGACGGCAAAGAAGGATGCCCGCATCGCTGAGCTGTCCGGCGGCATGAAGCGGCGACTGACGCTGGCGCGCGCGCTGGTCAACGATCCCGACCTGATCTTCATGGACGAGCCGACCACCGGCCTCGATCCGCAGGCGCGCCACATGATCTGGGAGCGCCTCAAGAACCTGCTGGCGCGCGGCAAGACCATCCTGCTGACCACCCACTTCATGGACGAAGCCGAGCGGCTGTGTGACCGCCTGGCGGTGATCGATCACGGCAAGATGATCGCGGAAGGTTCGCCGCAGGACCTGATCGCGCAACACATTGAAGCCGAGGTGCTCGAGATCTACGGCGAGAATGCCAAATCATGGGCCGAGCAGCACGGCCGCAGCCATGCCTCGCGCGTCGAATACAGCGGCGAGACCGTGTTCTGCTATACCAACGATGCGCAGGCGTTGCTGGCCACCCTGCAGCACGTGCAGGGGGTGCGCTACATGCACCGCCCGGCCAATCTCGAAGACCTTTTCCTCAAACTCACCGGCCGCGAAATGCGCGATTAGGCCTCAGGAAAATCACATGACGACAATCTACGCACCGCCGGTGTTTTCGCTGCGCTTCTATCCGATCTGGCGCCGCAATTTCCTGGTCTGGAAAAAGCTCATGGCCGCCAGCATCATCGGCAACATCGCCGAGCCGCTGATCACGTTGATCGCCTTCGGTTACGGCCTCGGCAGCATCCTCAAGGAAATCGACGGCATTCCCTACATCCACTATCTCGCCTCGGGCTCGATCTGCATGTCGGTGATGATTGCCGCGTCGTTCGAGGCGCTGTATTCGGCCTACTCGCGCATGAGCGTACAGCGCACCTGGGACGCACTGATGAACGCGCCGCTGGCGCTCGACGATATCGTTCTCGCCGAGCTGCTGTGGGCCGCCACCAAGTCGTTGTTCAGCGGCGCCGCCATCCTGTGCGTGATGTTCGCGCTCGGCATCGGCCTGCATCCGCAGGTGGTGCTGGTGCTGCCGGTGCTGTTCCTGGTTGGCATGACGTTCGGCGCGTTGGGTCTGATCATGAACGCGCTTGCCAAGGGCTACGATTTCTTCACGTATTACTTCACGCTGGTGCTCACGCCGATGACCTTCCTGTCGGGCGTGTATTATCCGGTTGCGCAGTTGCCGTCATGGTTGCAAACAGTGTCGCAATTCCTGCCGCTGAGAGCCGCCGTGAACCTGGTGCGCCCGCTGGTGCTGGGGGGCTGGCCGCAGACGCCGTTGCTGGATCTGGCGGTGCTGGCGTTTTACTGCTGCGGCGGATTCTACGCCGCGGTGATCTTCACGCGGCGGCGCTTCTGAATATTGAAGAAAACCGGAGAGATGCCATGGAACAAGCGCTGATCGTACTGACCAATCTGCCCGACGCCGAGCTGGCAAAATCGCTGGCGCACACGCTGGTGGAACGCCGCCTGGCGGCCTGCGTGAACATCATGCCTGCGGTACAGTCAATATATCGGTGGCAGGGCGCCGTCGAGCATGCCAGCGAGATAAGCTTGATGATCAAGAGCACGCAGGCGCGCTATGCCGAACTGGAAGCGGCGATCGTCGCCGCGCATCCTTACGACGTGCCGGAAATCATCGCACTGCCGATTACCGCAGGCTTGCCCGCCTACCTGAATTGGATCGTTGCAGAAACCGGGAAAGAGATGAATGTTTAAGCGTTTGCTGGTCGCCGTACGTGGCGGCTTCTTGATGAAATTATTGCTGGCCGCCGTGTTGGCCGCTTCGCTGGCGCCGGCAAGCGCGTCGGCGGAAGAGTATCTCGCGCCGGAAGCGGCCTTCCGCTTTTCCGCCGTGATGGTCGATGCGGGTACATTGCAGATCACCTACGCGATCGCCGACGGCTACTACATGTACCGTGATCGCTTCCATTTCAAGGCCGACGGCGCCACGCTGGGCCGGCCTGATTTTCCGCATGGCAAGGTCAAGTACGACGAGAATTTCCAGAAGGAAGTCGAGACCTATCGCAACAGCGTCAGCATCCGCATCCCGGTTGAGGTGTCCACATCCCCTGGCGCATTCAAACTGGTCTCGACCGCACAGGGCTGCGCCGACAAGGGCTTGTGCTATCCGCCGATGGATACTGCTGTGGACATGTCGGCCAGCGCTGTCGGCAAGGTCGTAGGACCGGCGGATGCATCCGGCAACGTCATCGCTTCCAGCGGCTCGGACATGGACAGGATCACCGCTGCACTCAGGAGCGGCAAGCTGCTGACCGTCCTGTCGCTGTTCTTCCTGCTCGGCGTTGGTCTCTCGTTCACACCCTGCGTGCTGCCAATGGTGCCGATCCTGTCGTCCATCATCGTCGGCGAAGGCGCGCAGGCCAAACGCGGCCGCGGCCTCTTGCTGTCGGCCGATTACGTGCTTGGCATGGCGCTGGTCTACACTGCGCTCGGCATCGCCGCCGGCCTGATCGGCGAAGGCTTGTCGGCAGCGCTGCAGAATCCTTGGGTGCTGTCGGCGTTCGCGCTGCTGATGGTCGGCCTGTCGCTGTCGATGTTCGACTTCTATCAACTGCAAGTGCCGGCGGCATGGCAATCCAAACTGACGGAAGCGTCCGGGCAGGGCAGCGGCAAGCTGGCGGGGGTATTTGTGATGGGCGCGATCTCGGCCCTGATCGTCGGCCCCTGCGTCGCGGCGCCGCTGGCCGGCGCGCTGCTGTACATCAGCCAGACGCGCGACGTCGTGCTGGGCGGCAGCGCTCTGTTCGCGATGGCGCTCGGCATGGGCGTGCCGCTGCTGGTCATCGGCGCCTCCGCCGGCGCCTTGCTGCCGCGCGCCGGCGGCTGGATGGAATCGGTCAAGCGCTTCTTCGGCGTGCTGATGCTGGCCACCGCCTTGTGGATGGTGTCGCCGGTCATCCCGGCCTGGGCCTTCGTGGCCGGCTGGGCGGTGCTGGGCATCGCCTACGGCGCCTACCTGCTGTGGAGCAAGCGGGGACACTGGATGTCGCGCGCCTGCGGCATGGCGTTCGCTGCGCTGGGATTGTTGCAACTGGTCAATGTCGCTACCGGCGGTCGCGATCCGCTGGCGCCGTTGTCGCATCTGGGCGGCCCCAAAGCGGCGGTGCATACCGATTTCGTACGCGTGCGCTCGGTCGCCGAACTCGACGCCGCGCTGGCGCAGACCGGCGGCAAGCCCGCAATGCTCGACTTCTATGCCGACTGGTGCGTGTCTTGCAAGGAGATGGAAAAATTCACCTTCACCGATCCGCGCGTGCGTGAAAAATTCTCCCGCATGGTCCTGCTGCAGATCGACGTCACCGCCAACAACGCCGACGACAAGGCCATGCTCAAGCGCTTCCAGCTGTTCGGCCCGCCCGGCATCATCCTGTTCGACGGCCAGGGCCGCGAGCTGGCCGGCAAGCGCGTGATCGGCTACCAGAACGCCGATCAGTTCTTGCAAAGCCTGCAAGCTTTGGCGCCTTGAAATCGGTCGCCGCCGGCGGCGTTTTCATAGCGCGGCGTTATTTGGTTACTCGTTAATAATTGTTGGGTCGTGACGTCACTGACGTTATAGTGGACGTCCTGAATTTTGTTACCAAGGAGACTGACATGACACTACGTTTGGGCGACACCGCGCCGGATTTCGAGCAAGATTCCTCCATCGGCAAAATCAAGTTCCACGAATGGGCAGGCGACTCCTGGGTGGTCCTGTTCTCGCATCCGGCCGACTTCACGCCGGTCTGCACCACAGAGCTGGGCCTGACCGCCAAGCTGAAACCTGAATTCGACAAGCGCAACGTCAAGGCCATCGCCCTGTCGGTCGACGGCGCCGAAGCGCACACCCAATGGATCAAGGACATCGAAGACACGCAGAAGACCGTGGTCGGTTTCCCTATCGTCGCCGACGTCGACAAGAAAGTCGCCGGCCTGTATGACATGATCCATCCGAACCAGTCCGAAACCGCGACCGTGCGCTCGCTGTTCATCATCGATCCGAAGAAGAAGGTGCGCCTGATCATCACTTACCCGATGAGCACCGGCCGCAACTTCGATGAAGTGCTGCGCGTGCTGGATGCGCTGCAACTGACCGACGGCTACACCGTGGCCACACCGGGCAACTGGAAAGACGGCGACGACGTCATCATCCCGTTGTCGGTCAAGGATGAAGAAGTGATCAAGCAAAAGTATCCGAAGGGCTACACTTCACCGCGTCCCTACCTGCGCATCACGCCGCAGCCGAACAAGTAAGCAGGTTCGGAAAATATCGAAAGCGCTCCCTTCGCGGGGCGCTTTTTTTACGCCTCTTCCTTCGGCGTCTCGCTGAATTCGTCGATGAACAGCTGCGCCACCGACGAACGCATGCTGCCGTGGCGCGTCACCAATTGATACGGCTCGCTGCGCGAATGCAGCGGCAGCGGCAGGATCGTGGTCATGCCGAAGCGCGTGCAGAACTGCGCCACGTCGACCGACATCAGCGCTACGAACGATGGATTTCTTTGCAATAGCGACAAGGTGGTGAAGGCCGAGGTGGTTTCCAGCAGATGCAGTGGAAAGCGCAGGTTGGCCTCGTGGAATTCGCGCTCCAGCAGCAGCCGCATCGGCATGTTGGCCGAATACACCACCCAGCGCGAATCCGCCAGGTCGGTCAGCTGCAGTGTCTCGCGCCCCGCCAGCGGGTGGTGGATGTTGGCCACCACCGCCAGTTTCTCGTTATGGATGTCGATGCTGTCGTACAGGTGCGGCTGCTGGCTGATGCTGGTGCGGCAGATCGCCATGTCCAGCCGGCCCTGGTCGAGCAGGCGCAACAGCCGCGCGCTGGTGTCTTCGACGATTTCCACCGACAGCGCCGGGCGCTTTTCCAGCAGCCGCGTCAGGGCGTCGGTCAGCAGCGGCACCGCGCCCATGATGACGCCCAGCGCCAGCCGGCCGCCATGGCCCTGCAGGATGCCGATCATGTCTTCGCGCAGGTGTGCCAAGTCGGTCTGGATCAGGCGCGCGTAGCGGATCACGCAATGGCCGAGGTCGGTGGCTTCCAGGCCGCGGTTGGTGCGCACGAACAGCTGTGCACCCAGGGTGGTTTCGATCTCCTGCAAGGCCTTGCTGGCGCCTGGTTGCGTCAGTGCGACCTGTTCCGCCGCCTTGAGCAGCGAACCGTGGTCGGCCAGTGCAATCAGCAGGCGCAGCTGTTTCAGATGCAGGCGGGAAGTGATGGAGCTCAGCGAGGGGATTTCTTGCATTGTGGATATGAGTGTTGGTTATAGCTGTATCAGCAGCTCTCATTAGGCAAAGCCTGCCGATTGGCATACAGTTTTGCCTCTAAAGCTTGAATCGCTCAGGGAAACCGCCTGATGCGCCGTGTTGTTGAAGCTGCCGGCTCCGCAACACGCTGCAAGTATATCTATAACTTTAAGGCTATGTACGATGGCATTGATTAACTACATTACCCAAGTCCAGTTCGACTTCGGCGCACTCGCGCTGCTGCAGCAGGAATGCGACCGCATCGGCATCCGCAAGCCGCTGATCGTCACCGACATGGGCATTCGCAATGCCGGCATCCTCGACAAGGTCGTGGCCCAACTGAAAGACGGCGCCCAGGTCGCCGTGTTTGACCAGACGCCGCCGAATCCAAATGAAACCGCCGTGCGCGCTGCGGTCAAACTGTTCCGCGACAGCGCCTGTGACGGCATCATCGCCGTCGGCGGCGGTTCCTCGATCGATCTTGCCAAGGGCGTGGCCGTCTGCGGCACGCACGAAGGCTCGCTCAAATCGTTTGCGCTGATCGAAGGCGGCCTCGCCAACATCACCGCCAAGACCGCACCCGTGATTGCCATCCCGACCACTGCCGGCACCGGCAGTGAAGTCGGCCGCGGCGCCATCCTGATCCTCGACGACGGCCGCAAGGTCGGCGTGTTGTCGCCGTACCTGGTGCCGCGCCTGGCGATCTGCGACCCCGAACTGACGCTGAATCTGCCGGCCATGATGACCGCCGCCACCGGCATGGACGCCATCGCCCACTGCCTGGAAACCTTCATGGCGCCGTCCTTCAACCCACCGGCCGACGGCATTGCGCTGGACGGCCTGTGGCGCGCCTGGGCGCACATCGAACGCGCCACCAAGGAACCGCACGACCGCGAAGCGCGCCTGAACATGATGAGCGCATCGATGCAAGGCGCCATGGCCTTCCAGAAGGGCCTCGGCTGCGTGCACAGCCTGAGCCACTCGCTGGGCGGCATCAATCCGCGCCTGCACCACGGTACCCTGAACGCCATCTTTCTGCCGGCCATCATCGAATTCAACAAGGATTCGGAATCGGTCATCAAGGAAAAGAAACTGGCGCGCATCGCGCACGCCATGGGACTGGCGAACGAAGCCGACATCGGCCCCGCGATCAAGGACATGAGCAAGCGCCTCGGCTTGCCGACCGGCCTGGCCGAACTCGGCGTGACCGAAGACATGTATCCGAAGATCATCAAGGGCGCACTGGCTGACCACAGCCACAAAACCAATCCGCGCGTGGCGTCGGAAGACGACTACGCTCGTATGCTCACCCAATCGATGTAACAGGAGAACGATAAAAATGACTCTGCTCGGACATAACTATATCGGCGGCGGACGCAGCGGCGAAGGCGACGTCAAGTTGCTCAGCATCGCAGCGGCGACCGGCGAGGCACACGCCGTCCCATTCCTGACCGCGACCGAAGCCGAAGTCAGCGCTGCGGTCGACGCCGCCAGCGCGGCTTATCCCGCTTATCGCGCCTTGTCGGCCGAAGCGCGCGCCAAATTCCTTGATGCCATCGCGGAAGAAATCGACGCCCTCGGCGACGACTTCATCGCGGAAGTTTCGCGTGAAACCGCCTTGCCTGCAGGTCGCCTGCAAGGCGAGCGCAGCCGCACCAGCAACCAGATGCGTTTGTTCGCCAAGGTCCTGCGCCGCGGCGATTTCTACGGTGCCCGCATCGATACGGCGCTGCCGCAACGTCAGCCGCTGCCGCGTCCCGACCTGCGTCAATACCGCATCGGCGTCGGTCCGGTGGCCGTGTTCGGCGCCAGCAATTTCCCATTGGCGTTCTCGGTGGCCGGCGGCGACACCGCCGCTGCACTGGCGGCCGGCTGCCCGGTCGTGTTCAAGGCGCACAGCGGCCATCTGATCACCTCCGAACTGGTGGCTGACGCCATTGAGCGCGCAGTCAAGCGCAGCGGCGTGCCGGCCGGCACCTTCAACATGATTTACGGCGATCGCGTCGGCGCGCAACTGGTCAAGAGCGCCGGTATCCAGGCGGTCGGTTTCACCGGTTCGCTGCGCGGCGGCCGTGCACTGTGCGACATGGCGGCGGCGCGTCCGCAACCGATCCCGGTGTTCGCCGAAATGTCGAGCATCAACCCGATCATCGTGTTGCCGCAAGCATTGGCCACACGCGGCGACGCGATTGCCCGCGACCTGATCGGCTCGGTCGTAGTCGGCGTCGGTCAGCTGTGCACCAGCCCGGGCCTCGTGCTCGGCGTGCGTTCTCCGGAACTGACCAAGTTCATCGAACAACTGCGCGAAGCGACACTCGCACAATCGCCCCAGACCATGCTCAACAGCGCCGGTCTGAAGACCTATGGCGGCGGTGTGGAACGCCTGAGCAAAGTCCCCGGCGTAGTCGTTCTTGCCGCCGGCGGCAGCAGCGCTACCCAGGCTGTGCCGCATCTGTTCAAGGCGGAAGCGTCGGTGCTGTTCACCAAGGAAGCGCCGCTGGAAGAGGAAGTCTTCGGCCCCGCGACCGTGATCGTCGAACTGGAAAGCCGCGAGCAACTGATCGATTTCGCCCGCAACATGCACGGTCAGCTGACCGCGACCTTGCAGGCGCAACCGGAAGACCTGCGCGCTCACCAGGACCTGATCGCGCTGCTGGAACAAAAGGCCGGCCGTCTGCTGGTCAACGGCTTCCCGACCGGCGTCGAAGTGAGCGATGCGATGGTGCATGGTGGTCCGTATCCGGCCACTTCCGACGCGCGCGGCACCTCGGTGGGCACGCTGGCGATCGACCGCTTCCTGCGTCCGATCTGCTACCAGAACTATCCGGACGAGTTGTTGCCGGCTGCACTGCAAAACGCCAATCCGCTCGGCCTGCTGCGTCTGGTCGACGGCGAGCCGACCAAGGCGGTGGTGAACGATCCGCGTACTGCACAATAATTTGAATTGAACAGGGAGGCGGCGCGCAATTCCAGGTTGCGCGCCGCGGCAGGACCATAACAACAGAGGAGACGGGTTTGAAAAAATTTCTGAAAATGGCGGCAATGTCCGCCGCGATGTGCGCTGCGTTCAGCGGTAACGCCAATGCAGCCGGCGACACCATCAAGATCGGTTTCATCACCGACTTGTCCGGTACCTACGCCGACATGGACGGCCAGGGCGGCATCGAAGCGATCAAAATGGCGATCGCCGATGCAGGCGGCACCATCAACGGCAAGAAGGTCGAATTTGTTTTTGCCGATCACCAGAACAAGGCCGATATCGCCGCCAACAAGGCGCGCGAATGGTTTGACCGGGACGGCGTCGACATGCTGGTCGGCGGCGTGAATTCCGCAGCCAGCCTGGCCATGGGCAAAGTAGCCGGTGAAAAGAAAAAGGTCTTCATCTCGGTCGGCGCCGGTACCACGCGCCAGACCAATGAAGAATGCAACGCCTACACCGTCCAGTACGCCTACGACACCACGGCATTGGCGCGCGGCACCGGCGCTGCCATCACCAAGCAAGGCGGCAAGTCGTGGTACTTCGTGACGGCCGATTACGCCTTCGGCACCTCGCTTGAAAAAGATACCAGCGATGTGGTCAAGGCCGGCGGCGGCACCGTCGTCGGCCAGGTGCGCGCTCCATTGGCGACGTCGGACTTCTCGTCCTTCCTGCTGCAGGCGCAATCGTCCAAGGCGCAGATCCTGGGTCTCGCGGTTGCCGGCGGCGACGTCATCAACGCCATCAAGGCGGCCAATGAATTCGGCGTGAACAAGACCATGAAGCTGGCCGGCCTGCTGATCTTCATCACCGACACGCACTCGCTGGGCTTGCAAGTCACCCAGGGCATGTACCTGACCGACGGCTGGTACTGGGACATGAACGACCAGTCGCGCGCATGGGGCAATCGCTACTTCGGCAAGATGAAGAAGATGCCGACCATGTTCCAGGCCGGCGACGCATCGGCTGTGGGCCAATACCTGAAGGCGGTCAAGGCAGTCGGCGGCACAGATGCCGACAAGGTCATGGACTACCTGCGCAAGAACAAGATCAACGACTTCTTCACCTCCAACGGCGTGGTCCGTCCGGACGGCCGCATGGTGCATGACATGTACCTGATGGAAGTGAAAAAGCCGTCCGAATCCAAGCGCCCATGGGATTACTACAAGCTGGTGCAGACGATTCCCGGCGACCAGGCGTACATGACCAAGGCGGAGTCGAAGTGCTCGCTGTGGAAGTAACCAGAAGCCTGGCAAAGACAGATTTGAAGCAGTAACGTTTCTGAGCAGAAGTCGGCGCAAGCCGATGCATTTCAGCGCATCTCGACTCACGTCGGGGTGCGCTTTTTTTATGCGGCGTTCAGCTTGGTGGAGTCGTCCTGCGCGCGCCAACAGTCGCGCGTCGGTGTGTCGCAAATCCATGCAAGGGAGAATGCGGCGTCGCGCTGAGGGCGACGCCGGCGGGATTGCTTCTACTGCGTTATTTCTTCAGGTAGCGCGCAATGTCGCGTGCGAAATACGTCAGCACGCCGTCGGCGCCGGCGCGCTTGAAGGCCATCATGGCTTCCATCATCGCCTTGTCGTGATCGAGCCAGCCGTTTTGCGCTGCCGCCTTGATCATCGCGTATTCGCCGCTGACCTGATAGGCGAAGGTCGGCACCTTGAATTCATCCTTCACGCGACGCACGATGTCCAGGTACGGCATGCCGGGTTTGACCATGACCATGTCGGCGCCTTCCTGCAGGTCCAGCGCCACCTCGCGCAAGGCTTCGTCGCTGTTGGCCGGATCCATCTGGTAGGTGCTCTTGCTGCCCTTGCCGAGATTGGCGGCCGAGCCGACCGCATCGCGGAACGGACCGTAGAAGGCCGACGCGTATTTGGCCGAGTAGGCCATGATGCGGGTGTAGATGAATTGCTCCGCTTCCAGCGCGTCGCGCACCGCACCGATACGGCCGTCCATCATGTCCGACGGCGCCACGATATCGACACCGGCCCGGGCCTGCGCCAAGGCCTGGCGCACCAGCAGTGCGGTGGTTTCGTCGTTGAGCACGTAGCCGTTGTCATCCATCACGCCGTCCTGACCATGGCTGGTGTACGGATCGAGCGCGACGTCGGTGAGGATGCCAAGTTCAGGGAAGCGCTGCTTGAGCGCCGCCACCGCGCGCGGCACCAGGCCGTCGGGATTGATGGCTTCGATACCGTCGGGCGTTTTCAGCGCGACGTCGATGACCGGGAACAGCGCCAGCACCGGAATCCCGAGCGCGACCGTCTCTTCGGCCACGTGCAGCAACTGGTCAATCGACAGGCGTTCAACGCCGGGCAGGGAGCCGACCGGCGTACGCAGGTTCTGGCCTTCCTGGATGAAGACCGGATAGATCAGGTCGGCGGGCGTGATGACGTTTTCCTGCATCATGGCGCGCGAAAACGCATCCTTGCGCATGCGGCGCATGCGGATGGCGGGGAACTGGGCGGAGGTGGAAGTCGATGACATAGTAAGTGCTCGCTAAACCGCAAGGAAAGGCTGCCACGGACAGATGGCTGGCGGTATCTGCCAGCCTTCGCGGCACGATGTTGCCGGCCTTTTAACTGCGGACAAATTTAAACAATTTCAATTAAAAAATAGTCAAAAGACGATAATTAAAAAATCGATTCGTCCTCTGAAACTTTTCTCCCGGGAGGGGTTCTGACGCATAGGCAATGTATGTTGCCTCCCGCTTCCCCTTCCCTCCCTGAGCGGGGCTCATCGTGCAAACGATAGGCGTTTGCCCTGGAAAGGTTTCCCCCCTTCCAGGGCATTTTTATTTACGGTATTGATTCGCTGTCAATTCGCTGCTAATTCTCTTCATTGCCGATATCGTCGGGCGCATTCGATGCATCCCATTCGGTATCTTCATCATTCGACAATCCCGCCAGTTCCAGAATCTTGTCGTTGGCCTCTTCGAGGCCGGTGCGCTTGAGTGCGGAAAACAATTGCGCCGTGAATGGAAACGGCTGGCCGTTCGCATCGACGTAGCTGGACAAAAAGGTATGCGCCTGCCGCAATGCATTGGTCGCATCGTTGCGGTTGAGCTTGTCGGCTTTGCTGAGGATGCAATGCAGCGGCTTGCCGGTGGGCGCAAACCATTCCACCATCTGGATGTCCAGGTCTGTGAAAGGCCGGCGCGAGTCGACGATCATCACCAGCGCAGCGAGTTGGTCGCGGCGGCGCACGTAGTCGCCCAGCAGTTCCTGCCAGTGCAGCTTGGCCGACCCGGACACTTGGGCGTAGCCATAACCGGGCAAGTCGACCAGCAGCGCGCGGATTTCATCCACTTTTGTCTCATCTTTGCGATGCTGCGCGACATGCGCGCCGCCGATCGAGAAATAGTTGATATGCTGTGTGCGTCCTGGCGTTTTTGATGCAAAAGCCAACTTTTTTTGATTGCACAGTACGTTGATGGCCGTGGATTTGCCGGCATTGGAGCGACCGGCAAAGGCGATCTCCGGTACCTGAGTATTTGGCAAATCACGGAGATGATTCACCGTGGTGAAGAAGCGGGCTTGCCAAAGTTGGGACATAGTAGGAGGAAAATGCATTGAAAGTGGGCAAAAATGCCGAAAAGCTATTGTACAATAAGGGGTTGTCTCTTGTTGTGTTGTACTGGGGGAAACACTTTTCGGATGTGCACTTTCAAACGTGCCTGAAAAGTTAGGGAAAGAGGAATCGCGTCGCCAACCTGGCAATTTATTATCACAATCAAGTCTCAGGGTGTTTGAATGAATCGTGCCTTTTCGCCGTTGTTGAAATCCTTGTTCATTGCAATGCTGGCGGTATCTTCCGCAGCGTTTGCAGCCGAAGAAAAAAAACCCGAGCCCGTCGCCAAGGTTGATCCGGCCAAAGGCGAAACGCTCTATACCAACGGCGACGCGGCGCGCAACATCACCGCCTGCGTTTCCTGTCATGGTGCCGCGGGTAATTCGACCATTACCGCCAATCCGCGCCTGGCGGGCCAGCATACTGCCTACATCGTCAAGCAATTGACCGATTTCCGCAGCGCCGGCCGCAGCAACCCCATCATGTCGCCGCTGGCCAAGGCCTTGTCGGATGAAGACGTGAAGAACATCGCCGCCTACCTCAATGCCCAGGCACCGAAGCCGGGCGCCGCCAAGAGCAAGGACACCCTTGACCTCGGCAAGCAGATCTGGCGCGGCGGCATCGCCTCCAAGAACGTTCCGGCCTGCGCCGGCTGCCATAGCCCGAACGGCGCCGGCATCCCTGCACAGTATCCGCGTCTGGCTGGCCAGCATCAGGATTACACGGTAACCGAATTGACGGCATTCCGCGGCGGCGCGCGCAGCAACAGCCCGCAGATGACGACCATCGCGGATCGCCTGTCGGACAAGGAAATCAAGGCTGTGGCAGACTACATCGCCGGCCTGAAGTAAAGAATCCGCTTTAAAGAGTCCGTTGTAAAAAATCCGATGTAAAAATTCGGTCGCAACAAATTGGAGGGGGTGGCTGCGAAGCCGCCCCCTTTGCATTTCCGCCCTGTCAGGCAAACTCAACCCGGCAGGCGAGGCAGCCGCTGAGAATTGCACCGCAAAAAACAGCACCGCAAGCAGCATCGAGCATCGATAAAGGTAGCACTTATGACAGGCAGTACCGCAGGCATCCAATTGAAGACCCGCCAACGCTGGGTCGCCGAAATCGTCGAGCTGTTTTCCTCCATGCGCTTTGCCATCAGCCTGCTGACGCTGATCGCGGTCGCCTCCATTATCGGCACCGTGCTGCAGCAGAACCAGCCGATGCCTAACTACGTCAACCAGTTCGGGCCGTTCTGGTTCGAGGTGTTCGGCAAGCTCGGGCTGTACGCCGTGTACTCGGCCTGGTGGTTCCTGATGATCATGGGTTTCCTGGTGCTGTCGACCTCGCTGTGCATCGCGCGCAACGGTCCCAAGATGCTCAAGGACATCGGCAGCTGGCGTGAAAACGTGCGCGAGCAATCGCTGCGCAATTTCCACCACAAGGCCGAATGGACCGCCGCCACGCCGGTGGCCGGGCTGGCGCAGCAACTGGCGCAGCGCATCGGTGCCAACGGCTACAAGGTCAAGCTGGTGGAAAAAGACGGGGCTACGCTGATCGCCGCCAAGAAGGGTGCGGCCAACAAATGGGGCTACATCTTCGCGCACTCGGCCATCGTCATCATCTGTCTCGGCGGCTTGCTCGACTCCGACCTGCCGATCCGCTTCCAGCAATGGTTCTACGACAAGACGCCGTTCGCCGGCAACGGCGTGATTTCGCAGATTCCGGCCGAGCACCGGCTGGGCCTGGGCAATCCGACCTTCCGCGGCAACACGCTGATCCCTGAAGGCGCCAGCAGCAGCACCGCCATCATCCCGCAGCAGAATGGCGTGATGATCCAGGACCTGCCGTTCACGATCCAGTTGAAACGCTTCGTCATCGACTACTACTCGACCGGCATGCCGAAGCTGTTCGCGAGCGACGTGATCGTGCGCGACAACGCCACCGGCAAGGATTTCGCGGCCACCATCAAGGTCAATGAACCGCTGATCTACAACGGCATTGCGGTGTACCAGTCGAGCTTCGAGGACGGCGGCAGCAAGCTGCGCCTGACCGGTCACGCCATGACCGGCGCCGACGACAAGCGCTTCGAGATCGCCGGTGAAGTCAACGGCAGCACCCCCTTGTCGGCGGCCAAGGACAATGAGTACACGGTGGAGTGGAGCGGTTTCCGTCCCTTCAACGTGGAAAACATGAACAACAGCGGCAATGGCGGCAACGGCGCCAGCGGTGGCGATGTCCGCAGCGTCAACAAGGGTGTGAACAAATCGTTCGCCGAAGGCCTCGACAAGCACCTCGGCTCGGGCGCCAAGAACGCCAACAGCAAGGACCTCAAGAACGTCGGCCCGAGCGTGCAATACAAATTGCGCGACAAGACCGGCCAGGCGCGCGAGTTCCTGAACTACATGCAGCCGGTGCAGGTCGACGGCGCCTATGTCTTCCTGGCGGGCGTACGCGACATGCCGGACGAGCAATTCCGCTACCTGCGCATCCCGGCCGACGACGAAGACAGCGTCGACGAGTGGATGCGCCTGCGCGCCGCGCTGGCCAACCCGGCGTTGCGCACGGAAGCCGCCGCACGCTATGCGCGCCAGGCCATGAAAGGCGATGGCGCCAACGCCCAGCAGTTGCGCGACCAGGTGCAGCAGTCGGCCTTGCGCGGTCTGAGCATTTTTGCCGGCGACGGTAAGGAGTCGGGTTACATCGCGGTGTCGCGCTTCATCGAGAAGATTCCCGCCGCCGAGCAGGAAAAGGCCGCCGACATCTTCATGAAGATCCTCAACGGCAGCATGTGGGAGTTATGGCAGGTCGCGCGCGAGAAGGCCGGCCTCAAAGCCATGGGCACTGACGAGAAGCATGCACGCTTCCTGCAACTGGCGATCAACGCGATGGCCGATGCCGGCTTCTACCATGCGCCGGTGTACCTCAAGCTGAGCGGTTTCGACGAGATCAAGGCTTCGGTGTTCCAGGTCACGCGTTCACCCGGCAAGAAAGTGGTCTACCTGGGCTGCCTGTTCCTGGTGCTGGGGGTCTTCTCGATGCTGTACATCCGCGAACGTCGCCTGTGGGTCTGGATCCGCCCGCAAGACGATGCTGGATCGCATGCGCTGATGGCCATGAGCACCCAGCGCAAGACGATGGATTTCGACAAGGAATTCGAATTACTGAAGGCGAAGCTGACGCAAACGGCGTAAGCTAGCGTCGGACATAATATAGGCATGGGCGTTTAACGCTTATGCCCGCAACGACATATCTCCCCCACGCCAGACGGGTAGGATGTCGGAGGGCCTGATGCCGCGACGATGCGCGGCGGCCCCAGGATTGAACTGGAGATCGTAATGGAATTGAGCCAAACCCACGCCTATTCGCAGGATATCGGCTTTTTCAAGCGCCTCAGCGTGCTTGACTGGATTTACGCGGCTGCGCTGGTGGCGGCGTCGCTGTTTGCGCTGAGCCGCTACGGCGGCCACATGGATTACTACGAAAAGGCCGTGCTGCTGCTGGCGGCGCCAACCTTCGCCTGGCTCGGCTGGCACTGGAAATCGGTGCGCTGGCTGATGGCGGTGCTGGCGGTGCTGGCGTTGTCGGCGATCGCCATGTACGGCGGCGCGCTGGAGATGGCCGACAAGAAATTCTTCCTCAAATACCTGCTCTCGAGCCAGTCGGCCATCCTGTGGATGAGCGCGCTGTTCGTGTTGTCCACGCTGTTCTACTGGGTCGGCCTGGTGGCGCGTTCCGGCACGGGCGCAGCACTCGGCTCCAAGCTGTGCTGGGCGGCAGTGGTGCTGGGCTTCACCGGCATGCTGGTGCGCTGGTACGAGTCCTACCTGATCGGCCCGGACATCGGTCACATCCCGATTTCCAACCTGTATGAAGTGTTCATCCTGTTCTGCATGATCACGGCGCTGTTCTACCTGTATTACGAAGATCGCTACGCCACCCGCCAGCTTGGCGCCTTCGTGCTGCTGGTGATTACGGCGGCGGTCGGTTTCCTGCTGTGGTACACGGTCTCGCGCGACGCCGCCGAGATCCAGCCGCTGGTGCCGGCGCTGCAAAGCTGGTGGATGAAGATCCACGTGCCGGCCAACTTCATCGGCTACGGCACCTTCGCGCTGGCGGCGATGGTGGCGGTGGCCTACCTGCTCAAGTCCAAGGGCTATCTGGAAGATCGCCTGCCGTCTCTGGAAGTGCTCGACGACGTCATGTACAAGGCCATCGCGGTCGGCTTCGCCTTCTTCACCATCGCCACCATCCTCGGCGCGCTGTGGGCGGCCGAAGCCTGGGGCGGCTACTGGTCGTGGGACCCGAAGGAAACCTGGGCGCTGATCGTCTGGCTCAACTATGCGGCATGGCTGCACATGCGCCTGATGAAGGGCCTGCGCGGCCAGGTTGCGGCCTGGTGGGCGCTGGTGGGTCTGCTGGTCACAACCTTCGCCTTCCTCGGCGTGAACATGTTCCTGTCCGGTCTGCATTCTTACGGCGAACTGTAGGCGAACCATGCTATGAGCAAAGCACTGCCCGGCATTGACCTGATCCTGTTCGACTGCGACGGCACCCTGGTCGACAGCGAAATCGTCGCCGCCGATGCTTGGGTCGAGCACAGCGCACGCTTCGGCGTCAGCATCACCGCGGTCGAAGCGCTGGAGAAATTCAAGGGCGTCAACATGGCCGACTGCGTGGCCGAGATCGAACGCCTCGCCGGCAGCCCCTTGCCGGCCAGCTTCGTGACCGAACTGCGCGATCTCATGGCGATCATGTTCCGCGCCCGCCTGCAACCGATCGCCGGCGCGCTGGAACTGGTGCAGTCGCTGGCCGTATCGTTCTGCCTGGCCTCCAATGCGCCGCGTGAAAAGATCGAGCTGTGCCTGCGCGTGACCGGCATGCTGCCGTATTTTGAAGGGCGCATTTACAGCGCCTACGACGTCCAGAAATGGAAGCCGGATCCGGCCTTGTTCCTGCACGCTGCAGCCGCCATGGGCGTGGCGCCGGCGCGCTGCGCCGTGGTCGAGGACAGCCTCCCGGGAGTCAAGGCCGGCCTGGCGGCAGGCATGACGGTGTTTGCGCTGCAGTCGGAAGACCATGTGCTGACCTTGCCCGACGGCGTGCACGTGATCCGCGAACTGGCGGAATTACCGGGCCGCCTGGCGCCGGTCGTCCATCCTTCCTGAGATTCTCCTGAGCTCGGCCGCTGCCGGCACAATCAAATTGGCGAACTTCTGTAAGATGGTGCGGATCAACGCGACCAACGGTCGTCAATGACCGTCACAGGAGATTCCATGTTCATCAAGCGCCAGATCCGCAACATCGACGTCCCGCTGTCTTCCGAGATCACGCCGCGCGCGCTGTTCGAATCGCGCCGCGATTTCATGCGCCACGTCGCGGTCGGTTCCATCGCCGGCGGCGCCTTGCTGGAAACCCTGACGCAACCCGCGCTGGCGCAGACGCCGGGCGCGCAAAAGCTGGCCGCCAAGGCCAATTCCGCCTACGTCGTGATGGACAAGCAGACCAGCTTCAAGGACGCCAGCACCTACAACAACTTCTATGAATTCGGCACCGACAAGGGCGATCCCGCGCAAAACGCCGGCACGCTGAAGACACGGCCCTGGACCATCGCCATCGAAGGCGAGGTGAAGAAGCCGCTGACGCTCGACATCGACGCGCTGCTCAAGCTGGCGCCGCTGGAAGAGCGCATCTACCGCCTGCGCTGTGTGGAGGGCTGGTCCATGGTGATTCCGTGGATCGGCTATTCACTGTCTGAACTGATCAAGAAAGCCGAGCCCACCGGCAACGCCAAATACATCGAATTCGTCACCCTTGACGACAAGAAACAAATGCCCGGCGTCTACGAGCGCGTGCTGCAATGGCCGTACACCGAAGGCCTGCGCCTGGATGAGGCCAATCATCCGCTGACGCTGCTGACGGTGGGCATGTACGGCGAAGTGCTGCCGAACCAGAACGGCGCGCCGGTGCGCGTGGTGGTGCCGTGGAAATACGGTTTCAAGTCGGCCAAGTCCATCGTCAAAATCCGCTTCCTCAAGGAACAGCCCAAGACTGCCTGGAACGTCTCGGCGCCGCAGGAATACGGCTTCTATTCCAACGTCAATCCCAACGTCGATCACCCGCGCTGGTCGCAGGCCTCGGAGCGCCGTATCGGCGAAGACGGCTTCCTGTCCCGCAAGCGCAAAACGCTGATGTTCAACGGCTATAGCGAAGTCGCGCCGCTCTATGCGGGCATGGACCTGAAGAAATTCTTTTGAGCGCGCCCATGAATGTGCTGCGCAACCTCAAGCCGCGCCAGGTCGGCATCCTCAAGGGCGTGCTGTTCGTGCTGGCGCTGTTGCCGTTCGTGCGGCTGATCGTCTTCGGCTTCCTGGAGCGGCTCGGCGCCAACCCGATCGAATTCATTACACGCAACACCGGCGACTGGACCCTGTATTTCCTGTGCATCACGCTGGCGGTGACGCCGCTGCGGCGCCTGACCGGGTGGAACTGGCTGATCCGGCTGCGCCGCATGCTGGGGCTGTTTTCGTTCTTTTACGTGGTGTTGCACTTCATGACGTTTTTCTGGTTCGACCATTTCTTCGACGTGGAAGAAATGTGGCGCGACGTCCTCAAGCGGCCGTTCATCACGGTCGGCTTCATTGCCTTCGTGTTGCTGATCCCGCTGGCCGCCACCAGCACCAACGCCATGGTGCGCCGGCTCGGCGCCAAGCGCTGGCTGTGGCTGCACCGGCTGATGTATCTGATCTTGCCACTGGGCATCTTGCACTTCTGGTGGATGAAGGCGGGCAAGAACCTGCTGGCGCAGCCGATACTTTTTGCAACAATTGTTACGATTCTGCTGCTACTGCGTATGTTCTTCAAATACCAATCGAGAAAAACGCCGTAAAGCCTTGTAAAGACTGAAATTTTCAATTTGCTGCGCCGCCGCAAACATGGCGGCGTTTTGTTTTTTCTTGCTACTCCCTGACAAAAATTCGGATTTTGCGTATTCCAAATCGAATTTGGTGCGTTAGTTGACTTACAGCGCGCCAAAAACGCGCAACTGCGATGGCGCCGCAAGGTGTTGATCGTCGCAGAACGCCACGAACGGGAACGTCATCAGACGTGTAAGGACAGGGTCATGCAAGCAATCGAACGCAATATCGCAGTCAAGAATGCCAAGAACGGCGCCGCTCATCACCAGCAATATGTGCTTGCGGCCAAGGAAGGCCGTTTCAGCAAGGCAGGAAAATCGTTCCGCGCGAAAGAGCGCGAAGACGATTGCTCGGTCTACGACAAGCTGCCGAAGCAGATCGACGACATCGTCGAGGGCGAGTCGCCCAAGCGTTTCAAGCGCCCCAAAATGGAGAGCGATATCGTCGCACGCTAAGTTTTCAGCGTCGCAGCAGCGGGACTGAGCGCCAGGCGCCAGTCCCGTTTTTCATCGGCCCGTGGTTTTGCCCGGCGTCAATTTTCAGTTGTTCAGTTCTCTTCGCGCGGATCGCGCGACAGCAGCTGCGCCACCATTTCCTGTACCGAAACCCCATCGAACAAGGCCCCGGCCACCGCATCGGTGATCGGCATGTCGATGTTCAGCTCCTGCGCCAGCGAGCGTACCGCCTGCGCGCAGCGCACGCCCTCGGCGACATGCCCGAGTTCGGTCACGATGGCGTCGAGCTTCTTGCCCTGCGCCAGGCCGAGGCCGACACGGCGATTGCGCGACAGGTCGCCGGTGCAGGTCAGGATCAAATCGCCGACGCCGGACAGGCCCATGAAGGTTTCGGCGCGGCCACCCAGCGCGATGCCGAGCCGGCTGATTTCCGCCAGCCCGCGTGTGATCAATGCCGCGCGCGCATTCAACCCCAATTGCAGGCCGTCGGCCGCGCCGGTGGCGATGGCCAGGATGTTCTTCACGGCGCCGCCGATTTCCACGCCGATCAGATCGTCGCTGGAATACACGCGCAGGTTGCCGCCGTGCACCGCGCCGACCACGCGTTCGCACAGGGCCTTGTCGTGGCTGGCGATGGTCAGGGCGCAGGGCAGGCCGCGCGCCACTTCCTGGGCGAAGGACGGGCCCGACAGTGCGCCGGCCGGGATCTTGTCGCCCAGCACTTCGCGCACGATCTGATGCGGCAGCAGGCGGGTTTGTTCTTCCAGGCCCTTGCACAGCCAGACGATGTTGGGGATCGGATGTGCGCGCAAGGTCTCGGCCAAAGCTCGCAGGCCGGATACCGACGAGGCGACGATCAGCAGGCTGTCCTGGCTGGAAGTGACGTGGTCGACCGCATGGGTGAAGTCGGCGGTCACGACAAGCGACTCCGGCAGATGGAAGCCGCGCAGATAGGCCATGTTTTCGCGTTGCAGGGAAGCTTCCTGCATGGCCTGGCCGTTGCGGCCCCACAGCACGACCTGATGGCGCTGCGCCAGCACGATGGCCAGCGCCGTGCCCCAGGCGCCGGCGCCGAGTATGGAAATATTCATGAAGATTCGCTTGTAGAGGCCGGAAAGGGGTGAGTATGCGCCCGCTGGTCCGGCTTAGTCGCCCCAGACCTCGGACGCCTTGACGAAGCCGCTCTGGCCGTCGCGATGCCTGACCTTGACCCAGCCGCCGGACACCGGGGTCGCGTCCGTCAATTCCAGCAGCACGTTCTTGTCGGCGCTGAAGACGGTGGCGCTGTTGTCATCGGCTGCCGCATGAATCTTGGCATTGGCGACATTGACCACGACGTTGCGCTTGGTCGCCAGCGATTTGGACATGACCCACGACAGCGTGCCGGCCGCATCGCGCACCTTGCTCCACTCGCCGTAGGTCAGCACCACTTCGACCGGCATGCCGCGCGGCGCCACGAAGACGCGCCGGCCTTTTTCGGAAGGAGCGTCATACAGCACGGCCGGCGCTGCACCGACCGACTTGAAGTCGAGCGCATAAGCGGGTACTGCTGCAGCCGAACCGAGGATCAGAGCGGAAAGGACGAGAGGGGAAAATTTCATGGACTTGCTCCGCTGAAGAGGTTGAGGCCGTGCGTGGCGCGGATGGTCGCGGTGCGCGGCATCGGATAGCAGGATACGACGAGGGTGAGACGTTGGTAAGGCGCCGACCGCTGCGCGCTCCGCGCGGAGCGGAGCAGCGTGCGGCGGATGGAGCGAGATCAGTTGACCGTGGTCGTGCCGGTGACCAGCGTGCCGTCGGTCTGTTGTTCGGCCAGCGCCTGCAGGCGTTGTTGGTAGAACACTTCGAAATTGATTTCGGCCAGGTGGATCGGCGGGAAGCCGGCGCGGGTGATCACATCGGCGATGTTGGCGCGCAGGTAAGGATAGATGATGTTCGGGCAACCGATGCCCAGCAGCGGATCCAGTTGCTCGGCAGGAATGTTGCGCACTTCGAAGATGCCGGCTTGCTTGCCTTCGACCAGGAACGCGACCTTGTCCTTGACCTTGGCGGTCACGGTGATGGTGACGGTGGATTCGAAGATGCCGTCGGCCAGCGCTTCGGCGCCGACGTCGACTGCCACTTCGATCGCTGGCGCATCCTGTTCCAGGAAGATCGCCGGGGAGTTCGGTTGCTCCAGCGACAGGTCCTTGAGGTAGACGCGCTGGATCTGGAATACGGGTTGCTGTTCAGCTTGTTGGTTCTCTTCCGCCATGGAATGCTCTCGTTTCAGGTTGGATTAATACGGATGGTAAAAATGCGAATGGATCAGTTCGGAACGGCTCAGCCCTGCAGCAGCGGATCAAGACCGCCGGCGCGGTCCAGCGCGCTGAGGTCGTCGAAACCGCCGACGTGGGTGTCGCCGATGTAGATTTGCGGCACCGTGCGGCGGCCGGTCTTCTCCATCATGATGTCCTTCTGCTGCGGATCGAGGTCGATGCGGATCTTTTCGATGTCCTCGACGCCCTTGCTCTTGAGCAGGCGCTCGGCCATCATGCAATACGGGCACACGCCGGTGCTGTACATGAGGACGCGCGCTGTCATTTTGCCGCCTTCTGGCTGGCGGTCGGCAGGCCTTGCGCCTGCCAGGCCGCGATGCCGCCGGTCAGGCCGTGCACTTCGGTGAAGCCGGCCTTCTTGAGGATGCCTTCAGCCTTGGCTGTTTGCGTGCCGGACTGGCACACCACGATGACGTTCTTGCCCTTGAACTTGTCGAGTTCGGCGATGCGTTGCGACAGGTCCTTGAGCGGGATGTTGCGGGCGTCGCGCAGGTGGGCGGCGTTGAATTGCTCCACGTCGCGCACGTCCAGGACCAGGGTCTTGCCGGTATTGATCAGTTGGGTGGCTTGCAGCAACGTCAGCTTGCTGCCGCGCTGTTGCAGGAAAGGAACGAGCAGCGCGCCACCGGAAATGATGACCAGGCCGATCAGGAAAATATTGTCTACGATGAATTTCACGGGATCTCAATGGGTTTACTGAATCCTGGCATTATAAAATAGAAGCTGACACGCTATTTGATTCTTCCTTTGCTATTTTCTGTTCGCTTCCCGTTTCTTCTTATTTCTCACGAATCCACACTATGTACAAAATCGTTTTCATGCGCCACGGCGAGTCAACCTGGAACCTCGCCAACCGTTTCACCGGCTGGGTTGACGTCGATCTGACCGAAAAAGGCGTGGCCGAAGCAAAGCAGGCCGGCAAGCTGCTCAAGGAAGCCGGTTTCACCTTCGACCTGGCTTACACCTCGGTCTTGAAGCGCGCCATCCGCACGCTGTGGACCACACTCGACGAAATGGACCTGATGTATCTGCCGGTGCAGCACGACTGGCGTCTTAACGAACGCCACTACGGTGCGCTGCAAGGCCTGAACAAGGCGGAAACCGCCGCCCAGTACGGCGATGAGCAGGTCTTGGTATGGCGTCGCAGCTATGACACGCCGCCGCCGCCGCTGGAGCAGGACGATCCGCGCGCATCCTATAACGACCCCCGCTACGCCGGCCTCAAGCGTGAAGAAATCCCGCTGACCGAATGCCTCAAGGACACCGTGGCGCGCGTGCTGCCGGCCTGGAACGACACGATTGCGCCGGCCATCCGCGCCGGCAAGAAGATCATCATCTCGGCTCACGGCAACAGCCTGCGCGCACTGATCAAGTACCTCGACGGCATCAGCGACAACGACATCGTCGGCCTCAACATCCCCAACGGCCAGCCGCTGGTGTATGAATTGGATGCCGACCTCAAGCCGATCAAGAGTTACTATCTGGGCGACCAGTCGGCCATCGACGCGGCGCTCAAGGCCGTGGCAAACCAAGGGAAATCGAAATAACTAAGCTTTTTTGCATGACTGAAGGATTGCGGTGCTGGCGCGCCGGCAGACCGGCGGCTCTCGGCGCTGCGGCATTGGCCGCAGCGTTGTGCATGCTGCCGCCGCCGGTCGCCGCCCAGGTCACTGAACGCGCCAAGCAAAAGCAGGCGGCCGAGAAAGAGCGCGCCGACCTGCAGCAAAAGCTGGCCAACCTCAAGCGCGACATTGACAAGACCGAGACCGCCAAGGGCAACGCCGCCGATGCGTTGGCCGAGTCGGAGCAGGCGATTTCCAAGGCCAACCGCTCGCTGCGCGAACTGAGCCAGGAGCAGGCCGGCACCGAGGCTAAGCTCAACGTGCTGGTAAAGCAGCAGGCCGACCTGTCCGGCGTGGTCAACAGTCAACAGGCGCAATTGTCCAAACTGCTGCGTGACCAGTACGTGGCCGGCAACGAGGATCGCATCAAGCTGCTGCTGTCGGGCGACAATCCCAATCGCATCAACCGCGAGCTGCAATACATGGGCTACGTGTCGCAGGCGCAGGCGAAACTGATCGAAACGCTGCGCGTGAACCTGCAGGCCATCAAGGACAACAAGGCCGCGACCCAGAACGCCAAGTTCGAACTGGAAGAAATCGCCCAGGAAGAGAACGAGCAAAAGAAACTGCTGGAGAAGGAAAAGGCCAAGCGCGGCACGCTGCTGGCGCAACTGTCGACCAAGCTGAACTCGCAGCGCAAGGAAGTCGGCAATCTGCAGCGCGACGAACAGCGCCTGTCCGGACTGGTGGACAAGCTGGCGCAACTGATCGAAGACCAGAAGAAGGCTGAAGCCGCGGCGCGCGAAAAGCGCCGCCAGGAACAATTGGCCAAAGCGAAGGCCGAACACGAACGGCGTGCGGCTGCTGCAGCTCAGCAAGCCAAGGCCGCGCCGGGAACCAAGGCCAGGCCGGCGCCGTCGGACACCATTGACGACGATGAAGCGCCGCAATCGCTGGGCCGCAACGAAGCCACGCCGTCGCCGGAAGAAAATTTTGGTAAACCTTTCGCCAGCCTGCGTGGCCAGCTGCGCCTGCCGATACGCGGCGACCTGATCGCCAAGTTCGGCGGCAAGCGCGGCGACGGACCGAGCTGGAAAGGCTTGTTCATCCGGGCGCCGGAAGGCACGGAAGTCAAGGCTGTGGCGGCCGGGCGGGTAGTGTATGCGGACTGGCTGCGCGGTTTCGGCAATCTGCTGATCGTCGACCACGGCAACCAGTACATGACCATTTATGGCAATAATCAGTCCGTTCTGAAGCGGGCAGGGGATCTCGTCAAAACCGGGGATGTCATCGCCAGCGCAGGCAATAGCGGCGGCAATGAGCAATCGGGTTTATACTTTGAAATGCGGCATCAGGGCCGTGCTTTCGACCCACTGGGCTGGGTAACTACTAGGTGAAAAATGGGCAGCAAACTCAAGAACGTTGGACTTATCAGTTTGGGCATGATTGCGGGTGTAGCGGCTTCGATGCAATTCGACGCCATCGCGCAAAAAAATGCGACGGCGCCGTTGCCGTTGGAAGAGTTGCGGCAACTGACCGACGTGTTCGGTCTGATCAAGTCCGATTACGTTGAGCCGGTAGAAGACAAGAAGCTGCTCACCGAAGCAATTTCCGGCATGGTCGCCTCGCTCGACCCGCATTCCGCCTACCTTGACAAGAAGGCCTACAAGGAGCTGCGCGAAGGCACGATGGGCAAGTTCGTCGGCCTCGGCATTGAAGTCGGCATGGAAGACGGCTACGTCAAGGTGATCTCGCCGATCGAAGATTCGCCGGCCTACCGCGCCGGCATCAAGGCGGGCGACCTGATTACCCGTCTCGATTCGACGCCGGTCAAGGGCCTCACGCTCGATGAAGCCGTCAAGAAGATGCGCGGCGAACCGAACACCAAGATCACGCTGACCATCGCCCGCAAGGACGAGGACAAGCCGATCATCCTGAGCATCACCCGCCAGGAAATCCGCGTGCAAAGCGTCAAGTCGAAAGTGGTCGAACCCGGCTACGCCTGGTTGCGCGTGACGCAATTCCAGGAACCGACGGTCGACGACATGGCCAAGAAGATTCTGGCGATCTACGCCCAGGAGCCGAACCTCAAGGGCCTGGTGCTCGACCTGCGCAACGATCCGGGCGGCGTACTGCCGGGTGCGATCGGCGTGTCGGCCACCTTCCTGCCGAAGGATGCCGTGGTGGTGACCACCAACGGTCAACTGCCGAGCTCCAAGTCGAGCTTCCTGGCCAAGCGCGAGTTCTACGCCGCCAACCCGCTCAACGACCCGTTGTCCAAACTGCCTGACGCGATCAAGAAGGTGCCGCTGGTGGTGCTGATCAACTCCGGTTCCGCTTCGGCCTCCGAAATCGTCGCAGGCGCACTGCAGGACTACAAGCGCGCCACCATCATGGGCACGCAGTCGTTCGGCAAGGGCTCGGTGCAGTCGGTGATCTCGCTGCCGCCGGACAAGCTGACCGCGGTCAAGCTGACCACGGCGCGCTACTACACGCCGAACGGCCGCTCAATCCAGGCGCGCGGCATCGTGCCGGACATCATGGTGGATGAATACGCCGACGGCGATGGCCTCAACGGCCTGCGCCTGCGCGAAGCCGACCTGACCAAGCACCTGACCAACGACAAGGACGCCAAGGAAGTGAAGGCCTCCACGGTTGACGAGAAGGAAGAAGAACGCCTGATCGCGCTGGAAAAGAAGCGCAAGCCGCTGGAATTCGGCAGCAAGGAAGACTTCCAGCTGGCGCAGGCGCTCAACCACCTGAAGGGCCAGCCGGTCCAGGTGTCCAAGGTCAAGCCTGAAATCCGCGACGAGTCCAGCAAGGACGACAAGCCGGTCAAGGACATCCGCAAGGACAACAAGGCGCCGCCGGAAAAGATTGAAAAGGCTCCAGCAGAAAAGATCGAAAAGAAGTGAAAGAAGCAAAGCAAGGAATTGCGTTACATTAAGAGGGCTGCAGAGATGCAGCCCTCTTTCATTTCATCGCCCCACAAGGTAGTCAGCCCCGCCACGCCATGAACGACCAGCAACTGCTGCGCTATTCGCGCCACATCCTCCTCGACGAGATCGACATTGCCGGACAGGAAAAACTGCTGGCCGGCCATGCGTTGATCATCGGCGCCGGCGGACTGGGGTCGCCGGCAGCCATGTATCTGGCCTCGGCCGGCATGGGCAGGATCACGCTGGTGGATGATGATAGCGTCGACCTGACCAACCTGCAGCGCCAGATCATGCACACCACTGGCCGCGTGGGTCAGCTCAAGGTGTTGTCGGGGCAGCAGGCGTTGGAGGAGATCAATCCGGACATCGACATCGTTGCGCTGGCTGAGCGCGTCAGCGACGCGCGCTTGGGTGAACTGGTGCGCAACGCCACGGTGGTGCTCGATTGCAGCGACAATTTCGATACTCGCCACGCCGTCAACCGCGCCTGCGTGGCCCACAAGGTGCCGCTGGTGTCGGGCGCGGCGATCCGCTTCGACGGCCAGGTCAGCGTGTTCGATCCGCGTTCGGGGACGGCGCCGTGCTACGCCTGCCTGTTTCCGCCCGACCAGAAATTCGACGAGGTGCAATGCTCGACCATGGGCGTGTTTTCGCCGCTGGTGGGAATCATCGGCACCATGCAGGCGGCTGAAGCACTTAAATTGACGGCGGAGATCGGCGAATCGCTGGCCGGCCGGCTGCAGATCCTCGACGCCCGCAACATGGAATGGACCACCATCCGGCTGGCGCGCAACCCGGCTTGCCCGGTGTGCGGCGCAGTACATCCAGCCTGACCGTACCGGGCAGGCCTCAGGCAGGCGCAAGCAGTGCGTGAAGTGCTATTTATGCGCCAAGTTCTGGTATACACTGTATTGGATTTGCGTGCCGGATGACACGCTTCCCCATCTGCGTGTCATGGCGTGAGCCAGGCACGATCGTCGATTGACCAGATAACCGGGAGTTTCGGGGGGAGGATACATGGGCGTCACCGCAAAGAAGGATAGTTCCAAAGCCACCGCGGCCAAAAGTGCAGCCAAGAAAGCCGGCGCCACTGCCGCAGCGGTCAAAACGCCAAGGGCGGCAACTGAAAAGCTGAAGCCGAAACCAGCCAGCCGGGCGGCGACGCCGGCCCGCAAAACCGCTGCAGTCAAGACTGCACCGGCCACGCAGCCCAAGGCCGGCAAGGCTGCGCCGAAGAAGACAACAACTTCATCGGCAGCCAATGTTGTTGTAGTAAAATCCCTGACCGTTAAACAAACGGTATCGGCGACCGCCGGGTCCGGCACAGGGAAGGGCGCCGGCAAGGCAGTCGGCGCGCGTCTCAAAAAGCGCCCGCAACAGCGTCAACACCGGCAGCAAGGGAAGTGGATTCAAAAGCGACCAAATCCGGTCAGCCTGGCGGCAGCAAAGCCAGCGGCAGCAAGGCAGAAAAGCAGGATGCAAGCGCCGGATTAAAGGATAAAATTGAAAAACCCGTAGTATTGAAAGTAAGCGAAGTGGCAACTAAAACTCCCAAAACTACCCCTGATACGCAAACCTTGCTCACCGAGGAACAAATCCTCAAGATGGGCGAGAAGGACTACATGAACGAAGCGCAACTTGCTTTCTTCAAGGCCCGTTTGCAACAGCTGGAACGAGATCTGCTCAAGAACGCCGGCGAGACCACCGAGCATCTGCGCGAAACCGTGCTGGTGCCTGATCCTGCCGACCGCGCCACGATCGAAGAAGAACACGCGCTGGAATTGCGCACCCGTGACCGCGAGCGCAAGCTGCTCAAGAAGGTGCAGCAATCCATCGTCTCCATCGACGGCGGCGAATACGGCTGGTGCGAAGAAACCGGCGAACCGATCGGCATTCCGCGTCTGTTGGCGCGTCCTACCGCGACACTGTCGCTGGAAGCGCAACAACGCCGCGAACTCAAGCAAAAGCTGTACGGCGACTGAGTTCCTGCTGTGATCACAAGCAATGGCGCCGCGAGTCGGCGCCATTCGCTTTTGTTTTCCACGTCTTTCATTGTGCGTGTCGTTTCCGCGCGGCGTTGGTGACGCGGTCATCACGTTCTCGTCGAGCCCTCGTTGGCTTCTCTCGCGGCTTCCTTTCGTCGTATTTTCCTTCTGCGCTTCCCCGGTTTCACCAGGGCGTAAACGGGCGGCGGGCGATACATTCGTAAATGCAACAGTGTTGCAATTGAGTGTTATAATTCGCGCTCTCCGGCACGCCGCTCGCACGCGCTCGCCGAACCATCGTTGACCTACCTGAACCTCATGGCCGTCGCCACCGCCACATTGCTGCGTATTGACCATCCGGCCCGTCCCGCCGGCGTCTTTGCCCGACGCAGTCGCAGCGGCCGCATGGGTTTGGCGCTGGCATTGGCGGCGATGCTGTTGTTCTCGCAATGGCTAGGGCTGTCGCACGGCATCGCTCACGCCGGTTGGCCGGGGCAAGAACATGTTTCTTCGGTTGCCTCCTTCAATGCCGCACTGTTCAACTATGTCGACGTCGGCACCGCTAATTCAGCCTCTTCTGCCGACGGCAAGCACCACGCCGCCCATGAAAAATCGCATCATTCCTGCGTCGAATACGACGCCGCCGCCGGCGCGGCCGGTATCCACGCCGCTTTCTTTTCTCCTCCACTGATTCCCGGCACGCAAGTGCTGGCGCTGTGGCAGGCCTTCGCCTCCTGGGATGCGCCGGCCGTTTGCCACTTTTCCTCACGCGCGCCACCGCGCTGACATCTGAACGCAATGATTTCCCGGCCGGACCGCTTCACGCGGATCCGCGTCCGGACGCACGCCATTCTTTCATTTGTCAGTCAAGGAACACCATGCAAGCCCAGCCAACCCTGCTGGCCAGCGCCGTCCTGTCCGCGCTCGCCGTCATGTCCACCGCCGCCTTCGCACAGACCGTGCAAACCACGCCGCAGCAATCACAGCAACTGCAGGAAGTCGTCGTCACAGCCAGCCCCTTCGCCACTGAAGAAAACGCCCAAATCCTCACCCCCGCCAAAGTGCTGGCCGGCGATGAGCTGCGCAACAAGCTCGGCAATTCGCTCGGCGACACGCTGTCGCAAGAGCTCGGCGTCTCGGCCTCCGCCTTCGGCGCCGGGGCGTCGCGTCCCATCATCCGCGGCATGGAAGGCCCGCGCGTATTGATGCTGCAAAACGGCATGTCGACCGCCGACGTCTCGACCGTCTCCAACGACCACGCGGTCGCCACCGAAGCCGCCACCGCACGCCAGATTGAAATCCTGCGCGGTCCGGCCGCGCTGCTGTACGGCTCGGGCGCCATCGGCGGCCTGGTCAACGTGGTCAACGACCGCATCCCGACCGAGCTGGTGGGCAAGCCGACCGGCCAGGTCGAGGCGCGCTACGGCACCGTTGACGGCCAGAAGAACACGTCATTCTCGGTCGACGGTTCGGCCGGCCAGATCGGCCTGCACGTTGACGGCAACTATCGCGACACCGACAACTACAAAATCCCCGGCAACGCCAAACAGGGCGACGCCACCACCGCATCCGGTCGCCTGCCGAATTCCTTCACACATGAAAGCAGCGTCGGCGTCGGCGGTTCCTACATCGCCGACTGGGGCCACATCGGCGCGTCGGTATCGTCGCTGGACGATCACTACGGCATCCCAACTGCGGAGAAATCCTTCATCGACCTGCACCAGACTCGCTACGACATCGACAGTCTGGTCAAGGAGCCGTTTGCCGGAATGGAGTCCTTCAAGTTCAAGCTCGGCTATACCGACTACACCCATACCGAGAAGAAGGAAGACGGCACCGCCGACACCGTGTTCTCAAACCGCGCGTTGCAGACGCGCTGGGAGCTGGCGCACAAGCCGCTGGCCGGCTGGCGCGGCAATTTCGGCATCCAGAGCGAGCAAAACAACTATTCAGCCTTGTCGGCCGTCGACGGTTCGCCGCAACTGACGCCCAAAACCAAGTCCAGCACCTTCGCCGGCTTCCTGGTCGAGGAGCGCAAGTTCGGCTCGGTGCTGGCCAGCGCCGGCCTGCGCCTGGAGTCCGTCAAGCGCCGTCCGGAAGGCCTGCAAAACCGTGACTTCAACCTGTTCTCATGGTCCACCGGCGCTTTGTGGAGCTTCGTGCCAGGCTACGGCCTGGGCGCGACCTATTCGGTGGCGCAGCGTGCGCCGACCGTGGAAGAGCTGTATTCCAACGGCCCGCATGAATCGACCTCGACCTTCGACATCGGCAACGGCAGCCTGCAAAAGGAAACCTCGCACAACATCGAACTGAGCCTGCAAAAGACCGAAGGCCTGATGCGCTGGAAGGGCAACCTGTTCCAGAACAAGGTGAAGAATTACGTCTACGGCCGCACCAATGGCCAGGTCGACGCCACCGGCAATGCCGATCCTGCCGGCGAATTCCTGCAGCGCTTCTGGTCGCAGGGCGACGCCACCATCCACGGCGCCGAAGTCGAAGTCAGCTACAACCTGAACAACGAAGGATTCTCGGTGCGCGGCTTTGCCGACACCTCGCGCGGCACGCTGGACAATCAGGGCAGCCTGCCGCTGCAACCAGCCACGCGCTACGGCGTCGACCTCGGCTGGAAGCAAGGTCCGTGGGCCAGCGGCGCACGCGTGCTGCGCGCCCTCAAGCAGGATCGCCTGGCCGCCTTCGAATCCAGCCAGACGCCGTCCTACACCCAGCTCGACGCCAATCTGTCGTACACGCAAAAGCTGCAGGCGATGCGCGTGACCTGGTTCGCGCTGGTGAAGAACCTGCTCAACCAGGACATCCGCTATTCCACCGCTGTGCTCAAGGACACCGTGCCGCAGTCGGGGCGCAACCTGATCGTCGGGGTGCGTACGCAGTTCTGACCGGACCCGTTTGCGTGGCGCACGGCCCCTGAACCAATCAAAACCGGCAAAAGGCATGCTCTTTTGCCGGTTTTTCACCAATGCGCGGCGACGTATTGGGCTATTCTTGGCAGAGTCACCGGCAATGCCGCCGGCACCGCCAGTCCCGGCCCGAGGAGCGCATGCCACCTGTTCGCATCATTGCAATTGCAACAGCCTTGTCCTTGCTGTCCGCCTGTGCTTTTGCGCAAGAGCGACAGGTGGTCAAGCTCGGTTTCAGCAGCCCGCTGTCGGGGCCGCAGGCCGCCGCCGGCAAGGATGCGCTGAACGGTGCGCAGATGGCGATCGAACGCCTGAACCAGCAAAACCTGCAGCTGGACGGCAAAGTCATTCGTTTTGAGTTGCTGGTGCGCGACGACAAGGCCAGCATGCAGGAAGGCGCCGCAATCGCGCGGGAGCTGGCGGGGGCCGGGGTCCGGGCGGTGCTGGGACCGTTCAATTCCGGCGTGGCGCTGAGCGTTGCGAAGATCTACAACGACGCCGGCGTGGTGTCGCTCACCGTCGCCTCCAATCCCAAAGTCACTCAGGCCGCGCTGACGTACGTGTTTCGCATTGCCGCCAGCGACGCCGACATGGGCGGCAAGATGGGCCTGTATGCGGCGCGCCATCTCAAACTGAAAAAAATCGCGGTCATCGACGACGGCTCGCTCTACGCGCGCGGACTGATCGACGAGTTCGAGCGGGTCGCCAAAATGAACGGCGTCCAGCTGGTGTACAAGGAAGTGGTCGGCGACAAGGTGGAGGAATTCGGTGCTGCACTGAGCGCCGTCGCCGCCGCCAAAGCCGACGGCGTCTTCTTCGGCGGCTACGTGCCGCAGGCCGGCGCATTGCTGCGGCAAATGCAGCAGCGCGGCATGCCGATCGCCTTTCTGGGCGGCGACGCCTTATGTTCATCGGCCATGCTGGTACAGGCCGGCAGCGCGCTGGGCGATCGTACTTACTGCGTGCAGGGAGGCGTGTGGCTGACCAGGGTGTCGGACGGCGCCGTCTTTGCCTCCGCTTACCAGGGCAAATACGGCAGCATGCCGGATGTCTATGCGCCGACCTTCTACGACGGCGTGCTGTTGCTGTGGCAGGCGATGAAGTCGGCCAATTCGATTGACCCGCGCGTCTTTGCGCCGGTGCTGGCGCGCATGCGCTACAAGGGGGTGACGGCCACCTATGAGTTCACGCCACGCCACGACATGACCGAATCGACCGTGACCATCTTGCGCTTCAAGGATGGCAAGCTGGCGCCGCTATCGAGTTTTTGAGACGGCTCGTCCGTGATTTATTTGATCGGCAGACGGATCGTATTCTTGACCTCTTCCATCACCGCGTAGGTATGCGTTTCGCGCACGCCCTTGAGCTGCAGCAGCGACTTGCCGAGGAATTCGCGGTAGGCGTTCATATCCTTCACGCGCGACTTGACCAGATAATCGAAGCCGCCCGCGACCATGTGGCATTCCATGATTTCGGGGATGCTCTGCACACTTTTCTTGAAGGCTTCGAAGACGTCGGCCGTGGTACGGTCCAGCACTACCTCGATGAACACCAGCAGCGATACGTCCAGCAATTCCGGATTGAGCTGGGCCGCATAGCCGAGGATGTAGCCGGCGTCTTGCAGCTTGCGCACCCGTTCCAGGCAGGCCGCCGGCGACAGATTCACGCGTGCGGCCAGGTCGACGTTGCTGATGCGGCCGTCGTTTTGCAGTTCGGAGAGTATCTTTTTGCTGATTTTATCAAGCGTAGCCATAGAATCTGAATTTTCTTCTGTTTAATGAAGAATTGCTGAATTAAATTCTGATTATAAGGGCAATTATCGGGACTAATATCATCAAAGAGTAAATAGAATCGAGCACCATAAAAAGTAGTTGCGCCGGACCACCGGACGCAACGGGCCGACCAAAGCACAGAAGAGAGACTCACCCGCCATGCCTATCTGCAGTTGCGCTTGCGACCGTCTTGCCTTTTTGCCGCCGCGGCTTGAATTCAGTGTTTTAACGCAAGCCTGACCTTCAACCAAGAGAGGAAACAACATGTATAACCGCATGCATATCATCGCCGCTTCACTTGCCATCATCCCGGCATTCGCATCTGCTCAGGAAGTGCAAACAGTGAAGATCGGTTTCAGCAGTCCGCTGACCGGGCCACAAGCTTCGGCCGGCAAGGATAACCAGGGCGGTTTGCAAATGGCGGTCGAGCGTCTGAATACGCAAGGTCTCGTCATCGGCGGCAAGAAGATCAAATTCGAAATCGTCGCGGAAGACGACCAGGCCGATCCGAAATCGGGCGTGGGCGTAGCGCAAAAGCTGGTTGACCAGGGCGTCAAGGCCATCGTCGGTCCGTACAACTCGGGCGTCACCATTCCTGCTTCGCGCGTCTACAACGACGCCGGCATCGTGACCGCGACCGTGGCCTCCAATCCGAAGATCACCCAGCAAGGTTTCGCCACCCTGTACCGTGTTGCAGCAAGCGACAGCCAATTGGGCGGCAAGATGGCGCTGTACGCAGCCAAGGAACTGAAGATCAAGACCGTGTCCGTGATTGATGACCGCACCGCGTATGGCCAAGGCCTGGCGGAAGAATTCATCAAGATCGCCCAAGCCAACGGCATCAAGGTCGTCAGCAAGGACTTCACCAACGACAAGGCAACCGACTTCACCGCCATCCTGACCTCGATCAAGGGCAAGAAGCCGCAAGCCGTGTTCATCGGCGGTTACGCGCCACAAGGCGGTCCGATCAAGCGCCAGATGAAGCAACTGGGCATCGACGCGCTGCTGATGGGCGGCGACGGCATCTGCTCGCCTGAAATGGGCCGTCTGGGCGGCGACGCCATCGGTGAAAGCGTCTACTGTACGCAAGGCGGCACGATCCTCGAGAAGGCCAAGGAAGGCAAGGCATTCGCCGACGACTATCAAAAGAAATTCAGCCGTCCCGCAGAAGTCTATGCAGTCTCGTTCTATGACGGCATGATGGTCATCGCCCAGGCAATGAAGGCGGCCAACTCCGTCGAACCAAAGGTGTACGGCCCTGCGCTGGCTAAAATCAAATACAAAGGCGTGGCAGGTCAGTACGAGTTCGACGACAAGCATGACCTGAAGCAATCGCCAGTGACGATCTTCCGCTTCAAGGACGGCGTGCCGGTTGCTCTGACCAGCTACTGATCGCTGCGTCGTTTCATCGCCAGTTCCATTTCATTTCTGCCAGGGAACAATCGCAGCCTTGCGATTGCTTCCCTGAAATGATCCCCTGGTAATTTCCGTAGTTCATCCCCGGCCCTCTGCAGTGCAGCAGGGCCGGCGATCGCCATAGCCTCATCTTTCCGATCAGGCACGGCATTGATGCATCCGTATCACCAATACAGCGCACGCAAGGTGAAATGCAATACACTGCCCCTTGCACTGGTTTCCTGTATTTCGCAGAAGGAAGTTTCATGCTCAGTTACACCCGCACCGTCCAGACCATCGACGCCCACACCGGCGGCGAACCCTTGCGCATCCTGGTGTCCGGCTTGCCGCAAGTGCCCGGCGCCACGATCCTCGAAAAGCGCACCTGGCTGAAAGAAAACCGCGACGACCTGCGCCAGTTCCTCATGAACGAGCCGCGCGGTCACGCCGACATGTACGGCGCATACCTGTTTCCGCCACTGACGCCGAATGCCGATTTCGGCGTTATTTTTATCCACAACGAAGGCTACAGCGACATGTGCGGCCACGGCATCATCGCGCTGGGCAAAGTGCTGGTCGAAATGGGCTATGTCGAGCGCACTTCACCGGTGACGCGCATCTGCTTCGACGCGCCGGCCGGCTTCATCGACGCCAGCGTGGAGTGGGACGGCCAGCGCGCCGGCAAGGTCACCTTCAAGAACGTGCCTTCCTTCATCTATCAGCGCGACGTCGAAGTCGATACCCCGAGCTTCGGCAAGATCACCGGCGACATCGTCTTCGGCGGCGCTTTCTACTATTACATCAACGCCGACCAGGCCAAACTGACCGTCAAGCCGGAACAAGTGCGCCAGCTGATCCAGCTCGGCGCCGAGACCAAGGCCGCGGTCAAGGCCAAGGTGCAGATCCAGCATCCGCTCGAGCCGGGTTTGAATACGCTGTACGGCACCATCATCGACAGCGCCCCCAATTTTCCCGGCGCTGATCAGTCCAACGTCTGCATCTTCGCCGACCGCGAAGTCGACCGTTCGCCGACCGGCACCGGCACCTCCGGCCGCGCGGCGCAACTGTTCCTGCGCGGCAAGCTGGACCTCAACCAGGACTACGTCAACGGCAGCATCGTCGGCAGCAACTTCAGCGTGCGCGTCACCGGCACCACCAAGGTCGGCGAGCTCGATGCGGCTTTCACCGAAGTCACCGGTTCGGCGCACATCATGAGCACCAACCAGTGGGTGCTGGAAGAGTCCGACCCGTTCCCGACCGGCTTCTTCCTGAGGTAAATCGATGCATATTCTCGACGCCCAACAAACCGCCGCCGCGCTGCCGTACAGCCGCCTGGTTTCCGCGCTGGCACAGGCCGCACAGGAATTCGCCGACGGCCGCATCACCGCGCCCGAACGCCAGGTCGTGCCGATCGACGCCAACAGCGTGCTGCTCAGCATGCCCGCCGTCAGCGCCGATCTCAGCGTCACCAAACTGATTACAGTCCACGGCGACAACGCCAAACATGGCCTGCCGGCGATCCAGGGCGAAGTCATCGTCTTCGAGACCCAGACCGGCCGCCGCATCGCCTTGCTGCATGGTCCAACCGTTACTGCACGTCGCACGGCCGCAATGACTTTGCTCGGTATCCAGACGCTCGCGCCGGCCAAGCCGACATCGGCGCTGCTGATCGGCACCGGCGTGCAGGCGGCGGCGCATGCCGATGCGCTGGTGGAGTTTTTTGGCGTCACGCAATTCTGGATTGTGGCGCGCGACGTTGCCCGCATGCAGGCGTTCTGCAGCGAGCTCAGCACGCGTCATGCCGAGCGCGGCATCGTCGCCAGTCCGCTGGCGGCTGACGCCATGCAAAAGGATGTGCCTGCGACCGATGTGCTGATCGCACTGACCACTTCGCGCACCGCGGTGATTCCGGCCAGACTTGCACCGCACACGCTGGCCATCGGTGTCGGCGCGTTCAAGCCCGACATGGTGGAATTCCCGGCAGCGCTGCTGGCCGAACGCACCATCGTCGTCGACGACCTCGGCGGCGCGAAGCATGAAGCCGGCGACCTGATCCAGGCCGGCGTCGACTGGAGCCGCGTACGCGCCATCGGCGACATCCTGGCCGGTCGCGGGGAAAAGCTGCAGCCTTCGCAGGGTTTGCCGGTCTTCAAGACCGTCGGCCAGGCGTCATGGGATTTGGCGGCGGCGCGCGTGGCGCGTGACTCGCTGCAAAGTTGATCTGACAGAAATTCAATCCACAAAGATTTACACAGAACCGCTCTGCAACAAGCAGCGTGGAAAAAAAGGGAGCTTAGGAGACATATGGACATATTCATCCAGCAAATCATCAACGGCCTGGTCTTGGGGAGCATGTACGCCCTGATCGCCCTGGGCTACACGATGGTGTACGGCGTGCT
>NZ_JBIWNS010000006.1:0-461775 GCF_044767325.1 Herbaspirillum sp. NPDC101397 | reverse complement strand
GAGCCGTCAATGGGCCTGTCGCCGATCATGGTGGAGAAGATCTTCGAGGTGATTCGCAACGTGTCGGCGCAGGGCATCACGATCCTGCTGGTGGAACAGAACGCCAAGCTGGCGCTGGAGGCGGCGCACCGGGGTTATGTGATGGAGTCGGGGCTGATCACCATGAGCGGCAACGCCAAGGAAATGCTGAATGATCCGCGCGTCAAGGCGGCGTATCTGGGTGAAGGCTAAACGGCAACTAAAGAGGGCCGATCCTGACAAAGTCGTCAGGTAGCATTCAGATACATACTTAAGGGAACGAAGGGGCTTGTTAAGGTCTCCACTGTATGGTCCCGCCGCATCGGGAGCAACAATGCGTGCGGCGGGGTTTCAGATTGTCCATATATAAGGGAGCCCTCCATGAATAAGAAATCCATCGTCTCCTCGGTTCTCGCACTGACGCTCGCCGTCGGCGCCTTACCTTTCGCCCAGGCGCAACAATACGGTCGCGACGACCGCCGTCCGCCGCCAGGCCAGGATGATCGCCGTGGTCCGCCGGATCGCCATGACAACCGCCGCGACGACCATCGCGGTCCCGATCGTCGCGACGAACGCGGCGCCGGTCCCAACCACGCTTTCCATCGCGGCGACCGCCTGCCGCCGGAATACCGCAACCGCCAATACGTCGTCAACAACTGGCGTGAGCACCGCCTGAGCGCGCCACCGCGCGGCTATCAATGGGTGCAGACCGGCGGCGACTACGTGCTGGCGGCAATCGGCACCGGCATCATCCTGCAATTGCTTCTGAACAATTAAATTCTGTCCTGCAGAATGCGCCCGCCGCTGGAACGCGACGGGCGTTTTTGTCGTTCCTGCAGTCGATGTGGCTAAGAATTTAATTCTCCTTAATTCACTTTTTAAAAATTAAATTCGCAATAACTGCCTTAAATGCAGAATTAATATTGGTTAATCCCGAATAGAATCGCAGCAAGCAAAAAATCGTATTTTGCTGATTTTTCAGAGACAAACCAATATGAACAGCGCCTCCCATCCTTCCGTCCCTTCTTCCACCTTTGCTCCCGCCTTCAGCGTCTTCCAACAGGAAGTCATGCAGAATCCGACGCCATTGCGCGCCGCGATTACCGCCGTCTATCGCCGCGACGAACGCGGCGCCGTGCAGTGGCTGCTGGCGCAGGTGCAAAGCAACGCGAGCTGGACCGAGGCGTCGCAAAAGCTGGCGCGCAAGCTGGTGCAGGCGGTGCGCACCAAGCGCACGCGCTCGTCCGGCGTGGATGCGCTGATGCATGAATTCTCGCTGTCGTCGGAAGAGGGCGTGGCGTTGATGTGCCTGGCCGAAGCACTGTTGCGCATTCCCGATCACCAGACCGCCGACCGCCTGATCGCCGACAAGATCAGCAAGGGCGACTGGCGCAAGCATCTGGGCGAGTCGCCCTCGCTGTTCGTCAATGCCGCCACCTGGGGCCTGCTGATCACCGGCAAGCTGGTCGGCACCAGCAGCGAAAGCGGCCTGGCCTCGGCGCTCACGCGCCTGATCAACAAGGGCGGCGAACCGCTGATCCGCAAGGGCGTCGACCTCGCCATGCGCATGCTGGGCAACCAGTTCGTCACGGGCCAGACCATCGCCGAAGCGCTGGCCAACAGCCGCGACAACGAAAAGCGCGGCTATCGCTATTCCTACGACATGCTCGGCGAAGCGGCGCTGACCGGGCACGACGCCGACTTCTATTACCAATCCTACGAAGACGCGATCCACGCCATCGGCCGCGCTTCCAACGGCCGCGGCATCAAGGACGGCCCCGGCATTTCGGTCAAGCTGTCGGCGCTGCATCCGCGTTATTCCCGCGCCCAGCATGCGCGCGTGATGAGCGAACTGCTGCCGCGCCTGAAGCAATTGCTGGTGCTGGCCAAGTCCTACAACATCGGCCTCAACATCGATGCCGAAGAAGCCGACCGCCTCGAGCTGTCGCTGGACCTGATGGAAGCGCTGGCATTCGACCGCGACCTCGACGGTTTCGAAGGCATCGGCTTCGTGGTGCAGGCGTACCAGAAGCGCTGCCCGTTCGTGATCGACTACCTCGCCGACTTGGCGCGCCGCAGCGGGCGCAAGCTGATGGTGCGGCTGGTCAAGGGCGCCTATTGGGACAGCGAAATCAAGCGTGCCCAGGTCGACGGCCTGTCCGGCTATCCGGTCTACACGCGCAAGGTGCACACCGATCTGTCCTACCTGACCTGTGCGCAAAAACTGCTGGCCGTAACCGACGTCATCTATCCGCAATTCGCCACGCACAACGCGCACACGCTGTCTGCCATCTACACCTGGGCGCAGCAGCACAAGATCGACGACTACGAATTCCAGTGCCTGCACGGCATGGGCGAGACGCTCTATGACCAGGTAGTCGGCGCCGACCAGCTCGGCAAGGCCTGCCGCATTTACGCGCCGGTCGGCTCGCACCAGACCTTGCTCGCCTATCTGGTCCGTCGTCTGCTGGAGAACGGCGCCAATTCGTCCTTCGTGAATCAGATCGTCGACGAGAATGTCGCCATCGACACGCTCATCACCGACCCCATCGTCACCGTGCAAAAATCGGGCGGCGAACCGCATCCGCAGATCACCCTGCCGCGCAACCTGTACGGCGAAGAGCGCAAGAATTCCGCCGGCGTCGACCTCAGCAATGAAGACACCCTGCGCGGACTCGAGCATGCCTTCGCGCAACTGAGCGCCCAGCAATGGCAAGCCGCGCCGCTGCTGCATGACGGCGCCGTGTCCATCGGCGAGACGCAGCCGATCACCAATCCGGCCGACCGCCGCGACCTCGTGGGCCAGGTCATCGAAGCCTCGCGCGACGACGTCGAGAGCGCCTTGCATGCCGCCACCGAGTACGCCGTGCAATGGCAGGCGGTGTCTTCCGGCGACCGTGCGCACGCGCTGGAGCGCGCCGCCGATCTATTCGAAACACACCAGGCCGAACTGATGGCGCTGGCCGTGCGCGAAGCCGGCAAGTCGCTGCCCAATGCGATCGCCGAAGTGCGCGAAGCGGTGGACTTCCTGCGCTACTACGCGACGCAATCGCGCCACGACGGCAATGCGCTGGCGTGGGGGCCGGTGGTCTGCATCAGCCCGTGGAATTTCCCGCTGGCGATCTTCATCGGCGAAGTCAGCGCTTCGCTGGCCGCCGGCAACGTGGTGCTGGCCAAGCCGGCCGAACAGACGCCGCTGATCGCGCATCGCGCAGTGCAGCTACTGCATGAAGCGGGCGTGCCGCGCGCGGCGCTGCAATTCCTGCCGGGTCGCGGCGACACCGTCGGTGCCGCACTGACCGGCGACGCGCGCGTCAAGGGCGTGATCTTCACCGGCTCGACCGAAGTCGCACAACTGATCAATAGAACTTTAGCTGCGCGCACGCTGGCGAATGGAAGCAAGGACGAGCACGGCGACATTCCGTTCATCGCCGAAACCGGCGGCCAGAACGCGCTCATCGTCGACTCCAGCGCCTTGCCCGAACAAGTGGTGCAGGATGTGCTGAGCTCGGCCTTCGACAGCGCCGGCCAGCGCTGCTCGGCACTGCGCGTGCTGTGCCTGCAGGAAGACATCGCCGACAAGACCATGACCATGTTGAAGGGCGCCATGCAGGAGTTGCGCATCGGCCGCCCGGATTGTCTGGAAACCGACATCGGCCCGGTCATCGACGACGAGGCGCGCACGCACTTGCTGGCCCACATCGAGCAAATGAAGAAGGGCGGCAAGGTCTACCAATTGCCGCTCGACGAACGCCACGAACACGGTACTTTCGTCGCGCCGACCGTGATTGAGATCGACTCCATCACCCAGCTCAAGCGCGAAGTGTTCGGCCCCGTGCTGCACGTGCTGCGTTATCGCCGCGACCAGTTGCCGCAGCTGATCGACACCATCAACGCTAGCGGCTACGGCCTGACATTGGGCGTGCATTCGCGCATCGACGAGACCATCGCCTTCGTCGCCGACCGCGCCCACGTCGGCAACATCTACGTCAACCGTAACATCGTCGGCGCCGTGGTCGGCGTGCAGCCGTTCGGCGGTGAAGGCAAGTCCGGCACCGGCCCCAAAGCCGGCGGCCCGCTGTATCTGAAACGCCTGCAACGTCACGCCGATGTCAAGCTGTTCAACGACGCCGGGCAGGCGGCATCGCAACCATTGAAATCCCTGCTCGACTGGGCCGCGACCCACGGCCATGCCAAGCTGGCGCAACTGGGCGCGACCTATGTGCAGGAGAGCCTGCTGTACAAGACGCTGACCTTGCCGGGGCCGACCGGCGAGCGCAACACGCTGTCGTTTGCACCGCGCGGCAAGATCCTGTGCGCGGCCGCCGACGTCGCCGCGCTGCTGAACCAGATCGCTGCGGTGCTCGCCACCGGTAACACCGCCGTGGTGCCGGCTGCGCAAGGCAAGCTGATCCCGGCCGGTCTGCCGGCCGACGCGCGCCAAGCCATCGAACTCAGCGGCGACGTCGCTGCGCTGGACTTGCATCTGGCGCTGGTCGATGGTCCGGTGATCGCGCAATGGCGCGGCGTCCTGGCAGCCCGTGACGGCGCACTGGTGCCGCTGGTGCCGACGGCGGAAGACATGCCGATTGCCTTGTGGCGTCTGGTGGCAGAACGCGCGCTGTGCGTCAACACGACGGCAGCGGGCGGCAATGCGAGCCTGATGACCTTGTCGGTTTAAGGTACTGCCGTCATCCTGTCATCCCGTCATCCTGGCATACGCCGGGATGACGGCGTTTTACATTCTTCCAAAGTAGACAGATTGTCATCTGTCTGCGTCTTCTCCTCCCCGCATTCTGTCCCTTGCCGCAGCGGCGTAAAATAACGCCTCGGCACCGGCGGACTTGCGCGTCCCACGACTCCTTGCAATCTGCACGGCTGTCCCCATTTCACCAGAACAAGCAAAGCAACACTCTGCGCAACACATTCATTGAGGCATTCGCATGGAACAATTTCACGGCACGACCATCCTCTCCGTCCGACGCGGCAACACCGTGGCGCTGGGCGGCGACGGCCAGGTGACGCTGGGCAACGTGGTCATGAAGGGCACTGCACGCAAGGTGCGCAAGCTCTACAACGGCAAGGTCCTGGTCGGTTTCGCCGGCGGCACGGCCGATGCTTTTACGCTGCTTGACCTGTTTGAATCCAAGCTGGAAAAGCACCAGGGCAACCTGATGCGCGCTTCGGTCGAGCTGGCCAAGGAATGGCGCACCGACCGCATGCTGCGTCGCCTCGAAGCCATGTTGCTGACCGCCGACCGTGACAGCACGCTGGTGATCACCGGTAACGGCGATGTGCTGGAGCCCACCGACGGCATCGGCGCAATCGGCTCGGGCGGCACCTTTGCGCAATCCGCGGCCAAGGCGCTGCAGGAAAACACCGAGCTGTCGCCCGCCGACATCGTCAAGAAATCTCTGGTGATTGCAGGTGAACTCTGCATCTACACCAACCTGAACCACATCATTGAGACCCTGGACTAAGCGTCCGGCACAGAAAAGCACACACCATGAACATGACTCCCAAAGAGATCGTTTCCGAACTCGATAAACACGTGGTCGGCCAGGGTCGCGCCAAGCGCGCCGTCGCCATTGCGCTGCGCAACCGCTGGCGCCGCCAGCAGGTCGCCGAGCCGCTGCGCCACGAGATCACGCCCAAGAACATTCTCATGATCGGCCCCACCGGCGTCGGCAAGACCGAAATCGCCCGTCGCCTGGCCAAGCTGGCCGACGCGCCTTTCATCAAGATCGAAGCCACCAAGTTCACCGAAGTCGGCTATGTCGGCCGCGACGTCGACACGATCATCCGCGACCTGATCGACATCGGCATCAAGCAGACGCGTGAAGGCGAAGTGCGCAAGGTGCGTGCGCGCGCCGAAGACGCCGCCGAAGACCGCGTACTCGACATCCTGCTGCCGCCGGCGCGCGATTTCGGCTTCACGCCGGAAGGCAACAAGAACGCCGCCGCCTCCGGCGATGGCGTGGAAGAAAAAGGCAGCACCACGCGCCAGACTTTCCGCAAGCGCCTGCGCGAAGGCGCGCTCGACGACCGCGAAATCGAGATCGAATTGTCCGACTCTTCGCCGGCAATGGAAATCATGGCGCCGCCGGGCATGGAAGAAATGACCGAGCAGATCAAGAGCATGTTTTCCGGCATGGGCAATAACCGCAAGAAGACACGCAAGATCAAGATCAGGGAAGCCATGAAGTTCCTGATCGAGGAAGAAGCCGGCAAGCTGGTCAACGAAGAAGAACTGAAGCAGAAGGCCATCACCAACGTCGAACAGAACGGCATCGTCTTCCTCGATGAAATCGACAAGATCGCCACGCGCTCGCAAGGCACGGCGGACGTTTCGCGCGCCGGCGTGCAGCGCGACCTGTTGCCGCTGGTCGAAGGCACCACCGTCAACACCAAGTACGGCATGATCAAGACCGACCACATCCTGTTCATCGCGTCGGGCGCGTTCCATCTGGCCAAGCCGTCCGATCTGATTCCGGAATTGCAGGGCCGTTTTCCGATCCGCGTCGAACTGGATTCCTTGTCGATCGATGATTTCAAAACCATCCTGACCGGCACCGACGCTTGCCTGACCAAGCAATACCAGGCCTTGCTCGAGACCGAGGGCGTCAAGGTCGAGTTCGACGACAGCGGCATCCAGCAACTGGCGGAGATCGCGTTTTCGGTCAATGAAAAAACCGAGAATATCGGCGCGCGCCGTCTGTACACCGTGATGGAAAAACTGCTGGAAGAGATTTCGTTCTCCGCCGGTGAAACCGGTGAGCAGACCATCGCCATCGATGCCGCCTACGTCAAGGATCGCCTGGGTGAACTGGCGGTCAACGAAGACCTGTCGCGCTACGTGCTGTAAGCGACGCCTGGTGAACCGAAGGAGGGCGGTATGGCAAACAAGACGCTGGGAACGCGGCAGAAGCTGAGCTTCCGCATCGAGCCTTCGCAACTTGCCAAGCCGCGCAATCCGGTGGCGGTCGCCGCCAAACAGCGCGCCGCCGGCCCGCATCGCAAGACCGCGTCCGCTGTGCGGCAGTCGGCGCGCCGCGAGGTGAAAAAGAAACTGGATGAACCGGGCCAGGATTGATCAGGTCAAGCGCAATAAAAAAGCCACGGCATGCCGTGGCTTTTTTCATGGCGGTGGCGCCGGCGTCAATGCTTGCCGCGAATCACGCCGGCCTGGTCGACGCCTTCATCCGGACCTGCGGCGCCGAAGGAAAACACATCGAAGCTGTTGCCGTCTTCGGACAGCTGGTATTGGTAGGCGTTGCCCCACGGATCGCGCGGCAGTCGGTCGAGGTAGCCGCCGGTCTTCCATTCCTTGGGCACCGGCGCGCGGCCGGGCTTGACGATCAGCGCCAGCAGGCCTTGCTCGGTGGTGGGATAGCGGCCGATATCCTGCTTGTATAGCTGCAGGCCTTTTTCGATCTCGGCGATGTCCTGCTCGGCGGCGACGATTTGCGGGCTATGGGCGTGGTTGACGACGTTGAGCAGGCGCGGCGCGGCGACGATGGCCACCACCGCGATAACCGCAACTGCAGTCAACATCTGTAATTTGCTCAGGCCGCGTTGCAGTGAAAAAAATGGCGGGAGAAGTTGCGTAGGGGAAACGTGTCGCGTAACTATGCGGCGCATCGGACTTTCTTTCCAGTAAAGCGAGATGCGAGAGTATAAAGCCGAAGCGTCGGCTTTGGTATGGCGGAGTCGGATTGCCTGGAAGTTCCGTTCGTGGATTTGTTCAGGCTCAGGTCGCCAGCACCACCTCGACCTCGGTTTCCTGCAGCAACTTCGCCAGCTCCGGTGGCGGAGCCGCATCGGTGAACAAGACGTCGATCTGCGACAGGTGCGCCATCTTCACCAGCGCCTGGCGGCCGAACTTGCTCGAGTCGGCGACCAGCCAGACTTGCCGGGATTGCTCGATGATGGTTTGCGCCACCTTGACCTCGCGCGCATCGAAGTCGCGCAGCACGCCGTCGAGCTCGATGCTGGAAATACCGATGATGCCGATATCGACCTTGAACTGACGGATGAAGTCGATGGTTGCCTCGCCGACAATGCCGCGATCGCGCGCGCGCACCACACCACCGGTGACGATCACTTCCGACGCGGTATTGCTGGCCAGCATGCTGGCGACATTGAGATTGTTGGTGACCACATGCAGGTGGCTGTGGCGATGCAGCGCGCGCGCCACTTCTTCGGTGGTGGTGCCCAGGTTCAGGATCAGTGAACATCCGTCCGGCACGCGCGCAGCGACCGCCTTGCCGATGCGCTGCTTGGCCTCGGCGTTCATCACCTGGCGCTGCGGGTAGGCGATGTTCTCAGTCGAGGAGAGCAGGCCGACGCCGCCGTGGTAGCGCGCCAGCAACTTGGCGTCCACCATCGCCTTGACGTCGCGGCGCACTGTCTGCGTCGTTACATCCAGCTTCCGCGCCAATTCTTCCACCGAAATCGTGATGTGCTTGCGCACGCAGTCGAGCAGGGTTTGTTGCCGCGGATTGAGCATCATGGAAATTGGTTAATGATCATATGAACATTAAAAAACATAATCGAATTGAAAACAACAAAATAATTGTTGATTTGTTTTCACGTTGTCGCGTATCGTAGCCAAAAAATACCATGCGGCAAATATAAAATCCGGAGACAAGTTGAACACACTTCTTGAATGTGATCTTCTGGTGGTCGGCGGCGGCATCAACGGCGCCGGTATTGCCCGCGACGCGGCCGGCCGCGGTTTGCGCGTGATCCTGTGCGAGCAGCACGATCTGGCGCAGCACACGTCTTCTGCCAGCACCAAGCTGATCCACGGCGGGCTGCGCTATCTCGAGTATTACGAATTCAAGCTGGTGCGCAAGGCCTTGCAGGAACGCGAAGTGCTGCTGCGCGCCGCGCCGCACATCATCTGGCCGTTGCGCTTCATCATGCCGCATGACGCCGGCCAGCGTCCGGCCTGGCTGATCCGCGCCGGCCTGCTGATGTACGACTATCTCGCCAAACGCGAAATCCTGCCGGCCTCGCAGGGACTCAAGCTCAACGAACATGCCGCCGGCAAGCCGCTCAAGGGTGACTACCGCCGTGGCTTCGTCTACTCCGACGGCTGGGTCGACGATGCCCGCCTGGTGGCGCTCAATGTGCTCGACGCCAGCGAACGCGGCGCCCGTATTTTCACCCGCACCACATGCACCGAAGCGCGCCGGGAGAGCGAGCTCTGGCGCGCCACGCTGGAGAATGAACAGGACGGCCGCATCCAGGTGCAGGCGCGCGCCATCGTCAACGCCGCCGGTCCGTGGACCGCGCAATTCGCCGACGCCGTTCCCGGTGCCAGCAAGAGCTACGGCCTGCGCCTGATCAAGGGCAGCCATATCGTCGTCAAGCGTCTTTTCGATCATCCTTACGCCTACATTTTTCAGAATCCCGACAAGCGCATCATTTTCGCGATTCCGTATCAGGACGACTTCACGCTGATCGGCACCACCGACCTGGAATACACCGGCGACGCCGGCAAGGTTGAGATCAGTGCTGCGGAAATCGACTATCTGTGCGACATGGCCAACCGCTATTTCACGCGCCAGATTTCCGCACAAGACGTGGTGTGGACATACTCCGGCGTGCGTCCGCTGCTGGACGACAATTCCTCCAACGCCTCCGCCGTGACGCGCGACTATCTGCTCGAATGCAACGACAGCGGGGCGCCCATGTTGAACGTCTGGGGTGGAAAAATCACCACCTACCGCAAGCTCGCCGCGGAAGCGCTGGCCATCCTGTCGCCGCGGCTGGGACTCAAGGCGCCGTCGTGGACTGCCGATGCACCGTTGCCTGGCGGCGATCTCGAAGAGGCCGGCAAGCTGGTGCGGCACTACGACTTCGCGCGTTTCCTGGCGGCTTTCAGCGCACGCCATCCCTGGCTGCCTTCCGCGCTGGCGCAGCGCTACGCGCGCAGCTACGGCAGTCGCGCCGAACGTCTGCTCAAAGGCGCCGCCGGTCTCGCCGATCTCGGCGAAGAACTGGCGCCGGGACTCTACGAGACGGAGGCGCGTTATCTGCACGACGTCGAATGGGCGCGCAGCGCGGAAGACATCCTGTGGCGCCGGAGCAAGCTGGGCCTGTATTGCCGGCCGCAGCACGTGGCGCGCGTGCAGCAATGGCTGGAAGAACAGAGATGAGTAATAAGAGCGGCTAGCAAAAACGTCGATGGCAAGGCGCGCCGACGAAGACAGTACGTAAGTACGGCTAGGAGAAGCAACGCCGCCAGCAGCGTCTTTGCTAGCCGCTCTAAACAGAACAGCAGCAAGGAGACAGCGTGACCCTGGAACTAAGACAAGTGACCAAGACGGTCGGTGCGGAAACGCACCTGTATCCGCTTGATCTGAAGCTGGCGGCGGGTGGCATCAACGTCCTGCTGGGCCCGACGCAGGCCGGCAAGACTTCGCTCATGCGCATCATCGCCGGACTGGACAAGCCCGGCAGCGGCAGCGTGCTGGTCGACGGCAAGGACGTCACCGGTGTCGGCGTGCGCGAGCGCAACCTGGCCATGGTGTACCAGCAATTCATCAATTATCCGGGGCTGAGCGTGTACGAAAACATCGCCTCGCCGCTGCGCCTGAAAAAATTGCCGCAGCAGGAAATCCACCAGCGCGTCACCGGGATCGCCGAAAAACTGCACATCGCGCACCTGCTGCAACGCCTGCCCGGCGAACTGTCCGGCGGTCAGCAGCAACGCACCGCGCTGGCGCGGGCGCTGATCAAGCGCGCGCCGCTGGTGCTGTTGGACGAGCCGTTGGTCAATCTCGATTACAAGCTGCGCGAAGAACTGCGTTCCGAATTGATTTCCCTGTTTACCGGCGGGGACACCACCGTGGTCTACGCCACCACTGAACCGCAGGAAGCCTTGCTGCTCGGCGGCCACACCGCCGTGATGCATGCCGGCCGCTTGTTGCAGTTCGGGCCGACGCTGCAATTGTTCAACGCGCCCGCCTCGACCGAAGTGGCGGCCATCTTCAACGATCCACCGATGAACATGCTGGCGGCAACCGCCATCGGCAATGACAGCGTGAAGCTCGACGACGGCAGCGTGCTGACGGTCGTCGGCCGCAATCTGATGCTGACTTCGGGCCAGCGTTGCCAGGTCGGAATTCGCTGCAACGACGTGCGCCTGCAAGCGCTCACGGGCGCCGGCGTGACGCTGGCCTGCACGGTCGGCCTGGCCGAACTGAGCGGCTCCGAAACCTATCTGCACCTGCGCCACGGTCGCGATGCGCTGGTGGCGCAACTGCCCGGCGTGCATGCGCTCGAAATCGGCAGCGCGGTGCAGGTCAACATCAACGCCGCACAGATTTTTTTGTTCGATACCGAGGGCCGCCTGTTGAGCGCCCCGCAGGGAGACTGACATGGCACGTATTGAATTTCGCAATCTCGGCCATGCTTACGGACCCAATCCGGCGTCGCTGCAGGACTACGCTCTGCAGCCAATGAACATGGTGTGGGAAGACGGCGGCGCGTACGCCTTGCTGGGCCCGTCCGGCTGCGGCAAGTCGACGCTGCTCAATATCATTTCCGGTCTGCTGGTGCCGTCCGAAGGTCAGGTGCTGTTCGACGGCAAAGACATGACGCAGATGCCAACGCGCGAACGCAACATCGCCCAGGTGTTCCAGTTCCCGGTGCTGTACGACACCATGAGCGTGTTCGACAACCTGGCGTTCCCGCTGCGTAATCGCAAGGTGGCGGAGAGTGAAGTGCGCGCGCGCGTGCATGAAATCGCCGACATCCTTGAACTGACGCGCGACCTCAAGCAGCGCGCCAGCGGCCTGTCGGCCGACGCCAAGCAAAAGATCTCGCTGGGACGCGGACTGGTGCGCAAGGACGTTGCCGCGATCCTGTTCGACGAACCGCTGACGGTGATCGATCCGCACATGAAATGGCAGCTGCGGCAAAAACTCAAGCAGATTCACCACCAGCTCAAACTGACTCTGATCTACGTCACCCACGACCAGGTCGAGGCGCTGACCTTTGCCGATGAAGTGGTGGTCATGACCAACGGCAAGGTGGTGCAGCAGGGCAAGCCGGAAGCCCTGTTTGTGCGTCCCGATCACACCTTCGTCGGCTATTTCATCGGCAGCCCCGGCATGAACTTTTATCCGCTGCAGATCGACGGCGACGCCGTCGTGATCGGGGAGCAGCGCGTGGACGTCGACGCCGCGCAATTGCAGGCGCTCAAGCACGCCAACGGCGAACTCAAGCTGGGCATCCGGCCGGAATTCGTCGAGCTGACCACGGCCGGCGCGCCCGGCGCGGTCAGCGCCAAGGTCGTGCAGGTCCAGCATCTCGGCACCAGCCAGCTGCTCACGGCGGAATTCGGGGGCCAGATCGTCAAGGCCAGGCTCGATGCCTCGACCAAACTGAGCGATGGCCCGCAATGGCTGCGCCTGGCGAAGACGGAAACGATCTTCTTCAGCAATGACGAAAGGATAGGGCGATAGGTCATGAACAAGCCATACAACAACAAGGCCTGGTTTTTCATCCTGCCGGTGTTCCTGACGGTCGCGTTCTCCGCGATCATCCCGCTGATGACGGTGGTCAATTATTCGGTGCAGGACATCATCAGTCCCGAGCAGAGCGTGTTCGTCGGCCTCGAATGGTTCCGCGCCGTGATGCGCGACAGCGAGCTGCATTCGGCGCTGCTGCGCCAGCTGATTTTTTCATTCTGCGTGCTGCTGGTGCAGATTCCGCTGGGCATCGGCCTGGCGCTGTCGATGCCGGCGCAGGGCTGGAAATCGTCGGCGGCGCTGGTGATCCTGGCCATGCCGCTGCTGATTCCATGGAATGTGGTCGGCACCATCTGGCAGATATTCGGACGCGCCGACATCGGCCTGGGCGGTTATGTGTTGAGCCGCCTCGGCATGGACTACAACTACGCCTCCAATTCGCTCGACGCCTGGATCACCGTGCTGGTGATGGATGTCTGGCACTGGACGCCGCTGGTGGCCTTGCTGGCCTTCGCCGGCTTGCGCTCGATTCCGGATGCGTACTATCAGGCGGCGCAGATCGACGGTGCCAGCCGCTGGGCGGTGTTCCGTTTCATCCAGCTGCCCAAGATGCGCGGCGTGCTGGTGATCGCGGTGCTGCTGCGTTTCATGGACAGCTTCATGATCTACACCGAACCCTTCGTGCTCACCGGCGGCGGGCCCGGCAATTCGACCACTTTCCTGAGCCAGTACCTGACGCAGAAGGCGGTCGGCCAGTTCGACCTGGGACCTGCCGCGGCGTTCTCGCTGATTTACTTCCTGATCATCCTGCTGCTGTCCTTCATCTTGTACAACTGGATGCAAAGCGCAGGCAATGGCAACCAGGCGACAGGAGCCAATCATGAATAAAGACAAGCAAAGCAGCTGGCCGCGCGTGCTGACGCTGGCGCTGTACATCGCCTTCACGCTGATCCCGCTGTACTGGCTGTTCAATACGTCGCTCAAGACCAACGAAGAAACCTTGGCGATCTTCACGCTGTGGCCGAACCAGCCGACGCTGGACAACTACAAGGTGATCTTCACCGACGCCTCCTGGTACTCCGGCTACATCAATTCCATCATCTACGTCGCCATCAATACGGTGCTGTCGCTGCTGGTGGCGCTGCCGGCGGCCTATGCGTTTTCGCGCTACCGCTTCCTCGGCGACAAGCACATGTTCTTCTGGCTGCTGACCAACCGCATGACGCCGCCGGCGGTGTTCCTGCTGCCGTTCTTCCAGCTGTACTCGACAGTCGGGCTGATGGATACCCACATCGCGGTGGCGCTGGCGCACATGCTCTTCAACGTGCCGCTGGCGGTGTGGATCCTGGAAGGCTTCATGTCGGGCGTGCCGCGCGAGATCGACGAGACCGCCTACATCGACGGCTTTTCGTTCCCGCGTTTCTTCCTGCGGATTTTCCTGCCGCTGATCAAGTCGGGCGTCGGCGTGACGGCGTTCTTCTGCTTCATGTTCAGTTGGGTCGAGTTGCTGCTGGCGCGCACGCTGACCTCGGTCAACGCCAAGCCGATCAGCGCCATCATGACGCGCACCGCCTCGGCGGCCGGCATGGACTGGGGCATCCTGGCTGCCGCCGGGGTGTTGACGATTATTCCGGGAGCACTGGTGATCTGGTTCGTGCGCAACCATATCGCCAAGGGCTTCGCGATGGGGAGGGTGTGACGATGGCTGCTTTTTCATGGATGTCGTGGACGCCGCCGATCGCCGTCTTTTTCATCTGCATCGCGCTCATGCTGGTCGGCATGACGATCTGGGAAATCCGCTCGCCGACGGTGGAGCGCAAGGGTTTCCTGCCGCTGCGCACGACCCGCGGCGACCGTTTGTTCATCGGCTTGCTGAGCGCCGCCTACATCAATCTGGCGTGGGTCGCGGTGACCGACCTGGACCAGTGGTACGCCGCCGTGCTCGGGTTTGCGGCCTTATTTATCGTCATGCGCAAGGGCTGATTTTATGCATGGCCAGGATTCAATTTCCGGTTTGCTCAGAATAAAAAAAACTGGAATGAAATGACGCGTTCGGGGAATGTCCTTCCCTCTCCGGCGCGACCATCTTTGGGAAGGTGACGAGGAGACGTGATGCAAAAATTCAAACTTACCGTGCTGGCCGCTGCGATTGCAGTGGCTGGCAATGTCTGGGCCGACACCAAGTCGGCCGAGAAGTGGATCGACAGCGAATTCAAGCCGAGCACGCTGTCGCGCCAGCAACAGCTGAGCGAAATGCAATGGTTCATCGATGCCGCCGCCAAACTGAAAGCCAAGGGCGTCAAGGAAATCCACGTGGTGTCGGAAACCCTGGACACCCACGCCTATGAATCGAAAACCCTGGCCAAGGCCTTCGAGGAAATCACCGGCATCAAGGTCAAGCACGACGTGATCCAGGAAGGCGACGTGGTCGAAAAGATGCAGACTTCGCTGCAATCGGGCAAGTCGATCTATGACGGCTGGGTCAATGACTCCGACCTGATCGGCACCCATTACCGCAACGGCCAGACCGTGGTGCTGTCCGACTACATGGTCGGCCCCGGCAAGGAATACACCAATCCCGGTCTCGACCTGAAGGACTTCATCGGCACCAGCTTCACGACCGCGCCGGACGGCAAGCTGTACCAGCTCCCCGACCAGCAGTTCGCCAACCTGTACTGGTTCCGCGCCGACTGGTTCGCACGCAAGGATCTGCAGGACAAGTTCAAGGCCAAGTACGGCTATGAGCTGGGCGTGCCGCAAAACTGGTCGGCCTACGAAGACATCGCCGCCTTCTTCACCAACGACGTCAAGGAACTGGATGGCAAGAAGATCTTCGGACACATGGACTATGGCAAGAAGGATCCGTCGCTGGGCTGGCGCTTCACCGATGCCTGGCTGTCGATGGCCGGCGCCGCCGACAAGGGTCTGCCGAACGGCTTGCCGGTCGACGAGTGGGGCATCCGCGTGGCGGCCGACAAGTGCACGCCGGTAGGCGCGTCAATGTCGCGCGGCGGCGCCACCAACTCGCCGGCGGCGGTCTATGCGCTGACCAAGTACCTCGACTGGATGAAGAAATACGCACCGCCGGAAGCGCTCGGCATGACCTTCTCCGAAGCCGGTCCGGTTCCCGCCCAAGGCCATATCGCGCAGCAGGTGTTCTGGTACAGCGCCTTTACCGCAGGCATGACCAAGCAGGGTCTGCCGGTGGTCAACACCGACGGCTCGCCGAAGTGGCGCATGGCGCCGGGACCGCACGGCCCGTACTGGAAGGAAGGCATGCAGAACGGTTATCAGGACGTCGGTTCCTGGACCTTCCTCAAGAGCACGCCGCCTGACCAGATGGCCGCCGCCTGGCTGTACGGCCAGTTCGTGACCTCCAAGACCGTGTCGCTCAAGAAATCGATCGTCGGCCTGACCTTCATCCGCGATTCCGACATCCGTTCGGAATACTTCACCAAGAACGCGGCCAAGTACGGCGGCCTGATCGAGTTCTACCGCAGCCCGGCACGTGTGGCGTGGACACCGACCGGCAACAACGTGCCCGACTATCCGAAGATGGCGCAACTGTGGTGGAAGAATATCTCCACCGCCATTTCCGGCGAAAAGACACCGCAAGGCGCGATGGACAACCTGGCCGAAGAAATGGACGGCATCATGGCCCGGCTGCAGCGCGCCGGCATGAAGAACTGCGCCCCCAAGCTCAACGACAAGAAGGATCCTGCGAGCTGGATGTCCGACAAGGGCGCGCCATGGACCAAGCTGGCCAACGAAAAGCCGAAGGGTGAAACCATCCCTTACGACAAACTGCTGCAAGCATGGAAAGATGGAAAAGTCCGTTAGGATGATTTGAAGGTCTCGCAATCCTGAACGTCATTCCGGCAACTGCCGGGATGACGTTTTTCCTTCCGGCCCGGCGCAATCATTGTTACGCTGTGATCTTCACAGCGACGTATTTTGTAAGGCAAATGTCATGGCATATCTGCTCGCCCTCGACCAGGGCACCTCCAGCTCACGCAGCATCATCTTCGACGAGACCGGCGCCATCGTCGCCACCGCGCAGCAAGAGTTTCGTCAGATCTTTCCGCAGCCCGGCTGGGTTGAACACGATCCCCTGGATCTCTGGAACAGTCAGCTGCAGACTTGCCGCCAGGTGCTGGCGCAGGCCGGCATCAAGGCCGCCGACCTGGCCGGGCTGGGCATCACCAACCAGCGCGAGACCACCGTCGTGTGGGACCGCGCCACCGGCAAGCCGGTGCACAACGCCATTGTCTGGCAAGACCGCCGCACCGAATCCATCTGCGCCGACTTGCGCGAGCGCGGCCTGACCGATCCCATCCAGGCCAAGACCGGCCTGGTGCTCGATCCGTATTTCTCCGGCACCAAGCTGCACTGGATACTCGATACCGTGCCCGGCCTGCGCGAGCGCGCACGGCGCGGCGAGCTGGCGTTCGGCACCGTCGACGCCTGGCTGATCTGGAACCTGACGGCCGGGCGCCTGCACATGACCGACGTGTCCAACGCCTCGCGCACGATGCTGTGGAACATCCATACCGGCAGCTGGGACGATGAACTATTGGAATGGCTGGACGTGCCGCGTTCGATGCTGCCGGAAGTGCATCCCTCGTCACATCTGTACGGCCGCACCGACGCCGGGCACCTGGGTGCGACGGTGATGATCGGCGGCATCGCCGGCGACCAGCAGTCGGCCTTGTTCGGCCAGGCCTGCTTCCAGCCGGGCATGGCCAAGAATACCTACGGCACCGGCTGCTTCATGCTGCTGCATACCGGCGACCAGTGCGCGCAGTCGCGTAACGGCCTGATCAGCACTGCGGCGTGCCAGGTCGGCGAGCGCAAGCAATACGCGCTGGAAGGCAGCGTCTTCATCGGCGGCGCGGTGGTGCAGTGGCTGCGCGACGGCCTCAAGGCGATCAAGAATTCAACGGATGTGGAAGAACTGGCGGCCTCGGCGCCGGACTCCGGCGGGGTGGTATTCGTGCCGTCGTTTACCGGCCTCGGCGCGCCGTACTGGAACCCTTCGGCCAAGGGCGCGATTGTCGGCCTCAGCCGCGGCAGCACGGTGGCGCACATTGCGCGTGCCGCGCTGGAATCGATTGCCTTCCAGAGCACCGCCTTGCTGACGGCGATGGTGCGCGACGCAGTCTCGCCGATCACTGAACTGCGCGTTGACGGCGGCGCCTCGGCCAATAATCTGCTGCTGCAATTCCAGGCCGACTTGCTCGGCATTCCGGTGATCCGTCCGCAGGTCACGGAGACCACCGCGCTGGGCGCCGCCAGCCTGGCGGGCCTGGCCACCGGTGTCTATCGCGACATGGCGGAGTTGTCGCAGCATTGGCGCATGGAACGCACCTTCCTGCCGACCATGAGTCGCGACGAAGCGCTGACCAAAATCCAGACCTGGGAGCGCGCCATCAAACAGGTGAGTGCGGGTTGACGCTGTTGCGTCTGATCAGGGCGCGCTCAGTGTCACGGCCACGCCGGCCTGTTCGGTGACCGATGCCGACAGCGTTGCGTACAGCTCGTTGCCGTCGCGTGCGCTCAGCCATTGTTTGCCGTCGTATTTGAAGTGATAGCCACCCGATTTGGAGGCAAGCCACAACTCCTGCATCGGCGCCTGGCTGTTGACGATGATTTTGGAGCCGTTATCGATGCATTCGATTTCAAGGACATTGCCGCTGCGGCTGCATTCGACGTCGAGGTCGGTGTCGTCGGTAGCCTGCTCCAGCGCGGCTTCGATCGCGTTCAGCGCGGAATCCGCGAGGGCCAGGAATTCTGATTCTGTCATGCTACACTCCGAGACATTGATGTAAACCCGTGATTCTATCGTGAAGTCTCCATTTCATTTTTCTCCCGTCCGTCCGCTGCTCGGCGCCGCCATGTTTGCCCTGCTGTTGGCAGGTTGCGGCCAGAAGGGCCCGCTCTACATCGGCAAACCGCCGGCGGAGCGCGTGCGCACTGCGCCCGCCGACAACATGAGCAAACCGGCCGTGCCCGATGATGCCGGCGTGCCGGCGATTTCCTTGCCTGCACCGGCCGCAGCACCCTCCAGCAGTTCCAAATAATTTCTCGCCGTACCTTATCTCATGTCCCATTTTTCTTACCGCGACGGCGTGCTGCATGCCGAAAATCTGCCTCTGAACGCGCTGGTCAAGCAGTTCGGCTCGCCGCTGTACGTCTATTCCAAGGCAGCGCTGACCGCCAATTATTCCGCTTACGCCGACGCCTGCAAGAAAGCCGGCCGCACTGAAAATGCGGATAATGGCGGCGCGCTGGTCTGCTATTCGGTCAAGTCCAACTCCAACCTTGCCGTCCTCAACGTGCTGGGCAAGCTTGGTTCCGGCTTCGACATCGTCTCGGGCGGCGAGCTGCTGCGCGTGATTGCCGCCGGCGGTGATCCGCGCAAGGTGATCTTCTCGGGCGTGGGCAAGGGCCGCGACGAAATGCGCCTGGCGTTGCAACACGACATCCTGTGCTTCAACGTCGAATCGATTCCCGAAGTGCATCGTCTCAACGAAGTCGCGGGCGAAGCCGGCAAGCGCGCGCGCATTTCGCTGCGCGTCAATCCGAATGTCGACGCCAAGACCCATCCGTACATCTCCACCGGCCTCAAGGAAAACAAGTTCGGCGTCGCCTACGAAGACGCGCTGGCCTGCTATCGCGACGCCGCTGCACTGCCGAACATTGAAGTGGTCGGCATCGACTGCCACATCGGTTCGCAATTGCTCGACGACGCGCCGCTGCTGGAAGCGCTCGACAAGGTGATCGAACTGATCGACCAGCTCGAATCCGAAGGCATCGCCATCCACCACCTCGACATCGGCGGCGGCATCGGCATTACTTACGACGACGAACAACCGGTCCCGGTCGGCGACTACCTGGGCCGTCTGTTCGCCCGCGTCGACGCCTGGCGCAAGGAAAAATACGCCGGTCGCGCAATCAAGGTCATGTTCGAACCGGGCCGTTCCATCGTCGGCAACGCCGGCGTGCTGGTGACCGAAGTGCAATACCTGAAGCACGGCGAGAGCAAGAATTTCGCCGTGGTCGACGCCGCCATGAACGACCTGATGCGTCCGGCCCTGTACGAAGCCTGGCACGGCGTGCAAGTGGTGCAACAGCGCCAGGACGCCGCCAAGACCTATGATGTCGTCGGTCCGGTGTGCGAATCCGGCGATTGGCTGGCGCGCAACCGCGAACTGGCGATCGCGCCCGGCGACTTGCTGGCGCTGATGTCGGCCGGCGCCTACGGCATGACCATGGCCTCCAACTACAACACGCGCGGCCGCGCCGCCGAAGTATTGGTCGATGGCGACCAGGTGCACCTGATCCGCAAGCGTGAAAACCCGGCCGACCTGTTCGCGCTGGAATCCATCGCTGGCTGATAGCGGCATCGCCGGGCAAGCGCATGGGTCGCATGACTACGACTGACGCGGCCCGGTTCACCATGCTGGATGCGGCGTTCTTCGACCAGGATAGTCCCGCCCTGGCGCGCGCCCTGATCGGCAAGGTCTTGCGGCGCCGCTGGAAAAACCAGTGGCTGTCCGCCCGCATCATCGAGACCGAAGCCTATTGTCTGGACGAGCGCGGCAGCCATGCCTCGCTGGGTTACACCCACAAACGCCGCGCCCTGTTCATGGAGGGCGGCACCATCTACATGTACTACGCGCGCGGCGGCGATTCGCTCAATGTCAGCGCCGCCGGTCCGGGCAATGCTGTCTTGATCAAATCGGCCTATCCCTGGATCGACCCGATCGCCGGTCCCGCCGCGCTGGCGGTGATGCAGGCGGAAAATCCCGACGCGCAGGGCGGCGCGCGTCCCCTGAGCCGGCTCTGTGCCGGCCAGACCCTGTTGTGCAAATCGCTGGCCTTGCGCGTGCCCGACTGGGACGCCGGCGCGTTTGATCCTGCTGAATTTTTTGTCGACGATGTCGGCGAAGCGCCGCAGACGCTGATCGAAACCACGCGGCTGGGCATCCCGGCCGGGCGCGACGAGCACCTCCCTTACCGTTTCGTCGATCCTGCTTACGCCCGCCATTGCACGCGCAATCCTCTGCGCAAGGGGCAGAGTGCGCCGGCGGACTATCGCTGGGTTGATCGCGACGGCAAGCCGGCGGCCGTGCAGGAATTCCCCCGTGGCGTCATTCCTGTCACCAGCGACCCACGCTCTTCCTGACGCGGATACCCCCGCCGAACTGTTGGCGTGACGATCGAGCTTCAGCCAGGTTTTATTACGGCAGCGTGACAGCCATCGGCTGTTTTACATCCTGCTGCGTATTCTTGGCGCAAGAAGGGTGGTTTTTGTTTTCTTTTGAGAAACGATACGTCAGAATGGCGGCGGCAAGAAGAATAGCTTCACATCACATCATTGCCGTCATCAATAAAAACAAGGGGAAAGCAATATGCAGTGTCTGCACTGTGGCGCCGAAAACAGGGATTCGGCGAAATTCTGTCTGTCTTGCGGGACCTCGTTCGCCGCATCTTCCGCACCACCGCCACCGCCGGTCGATACCATCGCTTGCCCGACCTGCCTGCACGCCAACAAACCGTCTGCCAAGTTTTGCGCCAAGTGCGGCACACAGATGCATGCCGCCAAAGTTGCTGTCGCAGCTGCCGTGCCTCCCGTGGCGTCGCCCCCGCCGGCAATTGCTTCGGCGCCGCTACCTGAATCTTTGCCGGATGCATTGCCGGAATCGTCCCCGCTTCCTGCCGCACCTGAACCCGTGCAAGTGATCGCGGCTCCCGAAGTCCGCTCTGAACCGTTGATTGAACCTGCTTCCAAAGCGACTCCTGAGCCTGTGCCGTCACCTGCCCCGAAGCCTGAGTTCACGCCGGCTCCGTTGTCAACGCCAACGCCTCCAGCATCGATCGCCGCGCCGCACGAGCAGGCGCCCACTACCGCAGCAACAACGCCTGATCCGATCCGCAGCGCCAAGCCCGGCTCGCGCCGGCCGTTGATCGCCGCGATCGGCGTTATGGCGATTGCGATTGCAGCGGGCGGTGTGTGGTGGTATTCCCATGTCGGCACTGCCGGTACTGCCAGTTCCGCAGCGGTAGCGGCCGCAGCTACACCAGCTGCCATCGCCCCCGTGGAGCCGGTCGTCGCAGTGGAAACCAAACCGGCTACGGAACTGGCTGCAGCCCCGTCTGCAGCTCCGGCCGCAGAACCCCAAGTACCCGTCGCCGCAGCGGTAGCGACCCCAGCTGCCATCGCTGCGACACCGGAAATCAAGCAGCCTTCGCCTGAAGAACTTGCCGCCCAGAAGGCGCAGTTGCAAGCCAAAAAACTTGCCGCAGAAGAAGCGCGCAAGAAAAAGGCGGAGGCGTTGCAGGCTGAACGGGATCAACGCAGTGCCCGTCTGGCCGAAGCGCAAGCGCAGGCGCGCGCCAATGCAGCGCAGGCGGCCAATGCCGCACCTGGTCCGACCAAGGTATTTACGCCAGGTGCATCGCCGACCGCAGAACGGGTCGCCGAATGCCAGCGCCAGTCTTTCTTCGTGCGCGAAAAATGCATGTGGGAAGTCTGCAACGGCAAATGGGGCAAAGACGGCTGCCCGTCCTACGACCGCAACTGAGCGTCACCCGGAAGTCCGGCCATCGGCCGGACATTCTCTCTGCAAGTCATCGGAAAGTCGGTTCGACCAGGCTTCCCGTTGCGCATCGAATCAAATAACCAAGGGGAAATTGCATGACCGACACGACCACTGCCGCACCGGCATCCGCGCCGCTGAAGTCCACATTCGATTCACTGCTTCAGGCGGCGACTGCGTTCAAGAATTTTCGCGCGCTCAGCCTGCTCGGACTGACCTTTCTGGCGGTTGTTCTGACCGGCGGGCTGCTTTCTTATCTGGCCAGCGTGACCGGCATCTACTTTCTGTTTTTCCTCGCGACCCTGCTGAGCATCGTGGTGCTGTTCTATGGCAGTAACGCCGTCGGCATCCTGCTGATGAACGACGCCCAGGGTCATCCCGACAGCCACGGTATCGTGGATGCCGTCCTGCTGTCGCTGTACACCAGCCATCGGCTGCTGGGCGTCATTTTCCTGCAGTTGCTGATCGTGCTGGCGGTGGTCATCGTCGTGGCGATCGCTTTGGCGATCTGCAAGATTCCGGTGCTGGGGCCGTTTCTCTACACGTTTGTTTTCCCGATCTCTGCGGTGGTGCTGGGCACACTGGTGTTCGCGCTGTACTTCGTGATGCTGCCGCTGGCGGCGCCTGCAGTCTGGAACGGCAGCAGCGTTTTCCAGGTCATCGCCCAACTCAACACGGTCGTGCGCAAGCAGCTGATCATGGTGTTGTTGTCGGAGTTCATCCTGTTGCTCATCACCGGCTTTGTCGCGTTCATCATTTCCATGGTGATCATTTCGGGATCGGCGATCACGTCGAGCATGTCGCTGGGCATCATCGGTTTCGGCAGCAGCGGCGGCTTGCTGGGGCTGGCCTCGGGCTTCGGCTTCGGCGGCATGGGCAGCAGCAACGGCCACGTGGTGGCCGGCATGATCGGCGGCGGCTTGCTATTCGCGGTCGGTGCGCTGATTCCCAGCCTGATCTGGACCAAGGGCATTTGCCTGGTTTATCTCAACAGCACGCGCGACCTGGATTTCTCCAAGGCGGAAGAACAGCTCAACAGCAAGCTGGACACGGTGCGCAAGAAAGCCGAAGAAGCGCGTGAACGCGCCCGCGATCTCGCTGCCCAGCAAAAGCAGAAGTCAGCAACGGAGTTTGCCGCGCCCGCTCCTGTGATCGTCGCCGGCGCAGTCGCCGATGTAGCTGCTCCGGCAGCAGTAGCACCGGCTTGCCCGGCCTGCCACGCAAGCATTGCCCCCGATGACGTCTTCTGCGGCAATTGCGGAAACAAACTGAAATAAGAGGAAACGACATGGCACGCTTTTGTACGCAATGCGGCGTTTCCAATGTGGACGCTGCGCGTTTTTGCGAAGAGTGCGGCACGCCTCTCAAGCAGACGGTGTCCGCCGCTTCTCCTGTGTTCGTCGCGCAGGAAGCCGGCGCAGCGGTCAACGCAAGCGCTGCTGCGCCCGGCGTCGGCATCAGCAAGCGCAAGCTGGCAATCGTCGCCGGCATCGCCGCTACGCTGCTCATCGCGGGCGGCGGCCTGGCCGTCTGGCTGGCGCCGGAAAGTCCTTCGGAAGCCAGTTTCAAGCGGGCGATGGAACGCTATCTGGCCGACAATGCCGACGCGCGCGACAAGCTGCTCTGTGTCGCCAACATGCGCTATCAGGGCGATGCGATCCGTGTCGCCGAATATGATGCGTTCACTCGCAACTGGATGGACGCGCTGGCACAGAGCGGCGTCTACGCGCCGGCGCAAGTGGTGCGCAGCAATTCCGGATTTCTGACGCAGACGCAATATGTCTACGCCTTGACCGAAGCGGGCAAGCCATGGATCAGGAACAACCGCCTCTGCCTTGGCGACGACGTGCGTGTGACGACCGTGTCGGGATTCGACCAGGTGCAAAAAAACGGTGAACAGAGTCTGGCTCTGGCCCGCGCGCAGCTGGAGATCAGCGGGGAAGCGCCTTGGCTGAAGCAATCGCCGCAGCGCGACAACATCCTGCAGAAGACCGGCAAGACCAGCATCCAGCTGAACATGCCGGTGACGCTGGTCGATGGGAAATGGAAGGTCGTTCAGGATGCGGCATTGCTGAGGCGGGCAGGATCCGAAAGTCCGTTCAACCTGTTCGGCCGCGACAACGCGCGCGCCGGCAGGGACGCAGCGGTGGCGTCCGGTGACGGTTTCTTGACCAAAATCAAACGCTGGTTCTCGTTCGGCGGCCATCCGCTGGTCGGCAAATGGCGTGAGCAAAGCGGTTTGCTCAACTTCGAGTTCACCAACGATCAGATGATTGAAGGCGGAAGCGCCGTCAAGGCGCGTTTCGAAACCGACGGAGACACCGTCAAAATATGGCCGGAGCAGGGCAGCGGCCTGGCGCAGGGGCTGGTTGTCACGATGCAGGGACAAGATACGGCGATCATCGACATGGGGCTCATCAAGGTCAGGTTGCTGCGCGTCAAGTGATGCATGGGTGACGCATGAGGGCGGCGCCGGGCTGGGCGCTGGGGATCATTGAGAAAACAGGCGCGGAATTTGCATCAGGCCGGGAGGTGCCTCCGCGTGGCTTCCAGCCGCGCTTTTACGGCGTGTATGCGGCTATAATGCGCGTTTTCGCACTTTAGCCCGCTCGCTTTTTAAGCCTTTTCCAGCCCCCCTTTGCGTAAGGAACATGCATGAATGCCCTGATCTGGTTCGTCATACTTTATTGGGTGATTTCAGTCGGTATCGGTCTTTACGCAACCAAGTTCGTCAAGAGCGGCAAGGACTTTGCGATTGCCGGCCGGGCCTTGCCGATGTCGGTGGTGACGGCGACGGTGTTCGCCACCTGGTTCGGCTCGGAGGCGGTGCTGGGCGTGTCATCGACTTTCCTCAAGGAAGGTTTGGGCGGCATCGTGGCCGATCCCTTCGGTTCGTCGCTGTGCCTGATCCTGGTGGGCGTGTTCTTCGCCCGGCCGCTGTATCGCATGAACCTGCTGACCATCGGCGACTACTACAAAAAACGTTTTGGCCGCGCCGCTGAGATGCTGGTGACGATCTGCATCGTGATCTCTTATCTCGGCTGGGTGGCGGCGCAGATCAAGGCGCTCGGCCTGGTCTTCAACGTCGTCTCGGGCGGCTACATCACGATGCAGGCGGGCATGATCATCGGCGCCGCCAGCGTGCTGGTCTATACGCTGATGGGCGGCATGTGGGCGGTGGCGATCACCGACTTCCTGCAAATGATCATCGTGGTGGTCGGCATGCTGTACATCGGCTGGGAAGTGTCCGGCATGGTGGGCGGCCCCGGCGTGGTGATCCAGCATGCGGCCGATGCCGGCAAATTCAATTTCTGGCCCTCGCCCTCGCTCAGGGAGGTGATGTGGTTCTTTGCCGCGTGGATCACCATGATGCTGGGCTCGATCCCGCAGCAGGACGTGTTCCAGCGCGTGATGTCGTCCAAGAGCGAGAAGATCGCGCGCAACGCCTCCATCCTCGGCGGCGTGATCTATTTCGGTTTTGTGTTCATCCCGATCTTCCTGGCGTACTCGGCCACGCTGATTGATCCGGCCATGGTGGCGCGCTTGCTGGAGACCGATTCGCAACTGGTGCTGCCGACGCTGATCATGGAAAAAATGCCGGTGTTCGCCCAGGTGATGTTCTTCGGCGCGCTGCTGTCGGCGATCAAGAGCTGCGCCAGCGCGACGCTGCTGGCGCCGTCGGTGACCTTCACCGAAAACGTCATCAAGGAAATCCGTCCGTGGAAGAGCGACAAGGAGTTCCTGTTCTCGATGCGCGTGGTGGTGCTGTTGTTCACCGTCGCGGTGACCTCGCTGGCCTTGAACAGCCAGTCGAGCATTTACCAGATGGTCGAAAACGCCTACAAGGTGACACTGGTCGCCGCCTTCGTGCCGCTGGCCTTCGGCGTGTACTGGAAGCGCGCCACCCGTCAGGGTGCGCTGGCTGCCATGATCCTCGGCCTGACGACCTGGATCACGCTCGAATACGTCGCGCCGGAAGGTCTGTGGCCGCCGCAGCTGGCCGGCCTGCTGATGAGCGTGGGCGGCATGGTGTTCGGTTCGCTGCTGCCGCAACTGGTGGCGCCGATTCCGCAGGCGCCGGCTGCGGGCGCATTGAGCGCCGACTGATCTCTTCCTGATTTTCTTCCCTGCGCGATTCGCATTTTCTGCGAATCGCGCAGGCGACGCAGTTCCTTCCTGGTTGTCTTGCCCTCCTGTTTTGCAATGGTCATCACGACCGTTCACCTCGCATTTCTTCCTTGCTGAATTTGGCCGTTTTCTTGTGCCCGCGGAAAGTTGTTGTCGAAAAACCAATTGGAACTAATCAGTATTAAATCGACCTCATTGAGCATGTCTCTGCAAACTCATGAATACGATTTTTCTGCTGATGCACTGTTTCTCGACTTCGACGGCACCTTGGTGAATCTGGCTCCTGAGCCTGAAAGTGTTGTACCCGCGCCGGACCTGATCGAGATGCTGCAGCAGCTGCAAACACGCGCGAACGGCGCGCTGGCGGTTGTCAGCGGCCGTCCGGTGGCGCAGCTCGACCATTACCTGGCGCCGCTGCGCTTGCCTGCCGCCGGCGTGCACGGCCTTGAACGCCGCGATGCCTCCGGGCGGCTGGTGCAACTTGCCGCGCCCTCCACCGATGAACTGATGGAGCGGCTCGCGCCGTTCGTCGCACGTCATCCCGGCTTGCTGCTGGAGCCCAAGCGCGGCGCGCTGGCGCTGCATTACCGCAAGGCGCCGCATCTGGAACAGGCCTGTATCGAAGCGATGAATTACGCGGTCTCCAAAGCGGATTCGAACGCGAATTCGCATGCACCGGGCTTCAACGTCCTGCGCGGCAAGATGGTGGTCGAAGCCAAGGCGGCGCTGGCCGACAAGGGCGACGCCATCGCCTCGTTCATGCGCGAAGCGCCATTTGCCGGACGCCGGCCGGTGTTCGTCGGCGACGACGTCACCGATGAAGCCGGTTTCAACTGGGTGCAGACCCTGGGCGGCGGACTCGGCGTCAAGATCGGCGAAGGCGAGAGCCGGGCGCAGATGCGCCTGGACAATCCGGCGGCCTTGCATCAATGGCTGGAGCAGGCGCTGCGGGTCGCACCGCGCATCTGACATCCGCGAAATTTTTCAGACGGACGTCCCTACGTAAAACAGCAGGCAAGTTCACCGCTCCGGCGACAACAAAAAAAGTAAAGAGAGGAAAGGCAGCATGAGCACGTCATCCATCGATACCCCCAGCAACGACACCTCCACCGGCGTCAGCAACGACGGCGACCGGCCTTCCACTTCTTCCCTCGATCTCGGCGTGATCGGCAACTGTTCCTACAGCGCGCTGATCGACAAGCTCGGCCGCGTGGTGTGGTGTTGCCTGCCACGCTTCGACGGCGATCCGGTATTCAACGCCTTGCTTGATCCGGGCGAGAGCGGCAGCCTCTGGAGTTTCGAGCTTGAGAATTTTTCGCACAGCGAGCAGTGGTACGAACCGAACACAGCGGTGCTGAAAACGCGCCTTTACGACACGCTTGGACAGGGTGTTGAGATCACCGACTTCGCACCGCGCTTCCCGAGTCGCGGCCGCTTCTTCCGGCCGCAGACGCTGGTGCGCCGCGTGTTGCCGCTTCATGGCGCGCCGCGCTTGCGCGTGCTGTTGCGACCGCGTTTCGACTGGGGCCGCGAAGTGCCCGAGATCACGCGCGGCAGCAATCACGTGCGCTACGTCGGCTCCGAGATGACGCTGCGCCTGAACACCGATGCGCCGATCAGCTACCTGCTCGACGAGACTGCCTTCGTGATCAGCCGGCCCTTCAACTTCCTGCTCGGTCCCGACGAAACGCTGACCGGCGGCATCGGCGACACCGCACGCAGCTTCGAACAGGAAACCGTCACCTACTGGCGCAACTGGAGCCGCAGCCTGGCCACGCCGCTGGAGTGGCAGGCCGCCGTGATCCGCGCCGCCATCACGCTCAAGATGTCGGTGTATGAAGACACCGGCGCCATCATCGCCGCCATGACCACCAGCGTGCCGGAAGCGCCGGGCAGCGCGCGCAACTGGGACTATCGCTACTGCTGGCTGCGCGACGCCTTCTTCGTAGTGCGTGCGTTGAACAGCATTTCCGAACTCGGCACCATGGAAGACTACCTGCGCTGGCTTACCAACGTGGTGGTGCGTTCGGCCGGCGGCCACGTCCAGCCGCTGTACGGCATCGGCCTCGAAGAGGCGCTGCCGGAGCAGATCCTCGACCACCTGCCGGGCTATCGCCATCACGCACCGGTGCGCGTCGGCAACCAGGCCTACGAGCATTTCCAGCACGACGTCTACGGCAACATCATCCTCGGTGCGGCGCAGGCTTTCCACGATGCGCGCCTGCATCATCGTGCCGGCGCCGAGCAGTTCAAGCATCTGGAAGCAGTGGGCGAACGCGCCTTTGAAATGTACGACCGCCCTGATGCCGGCATGTGGGAGCTGCGCACGCGTTCGCGCATCCATACCTCGTCGGCGCTGATGAGCTGGGCCGCCTGCGACCGCCTCGGCAAGATCGCCTCGCGGCTTGAACTCGATGAACGCGCACGCTACTGGCACGAGCGCGCCGAGATGATCGGCAAGCGCATCCTGACCGAAGCCTGGAACGAGGAGCGCCAGACCTACGCCGAAAGTTTCGGCGGCCGCGACCTCGACGCCAGCGTCTTGCTGATGGTCGAAGTCGGCCTGATCGCGCCGACCGACAAGCGCTTCATCGCCACCGTCGACGCGCTGGAAAAATACCTGTGCGACGGCCCCTACATGCGTCGCTACGAAGCGCCGGACGATTTCGGCCGGCCCGAAACCGCCTTCAACATCTGCACCTTCTGGCGCATCGACGCGCTCGCGCGCATCGGCCGCAAGGAGCAGGCGCGCGAGATTTTCGAAGCCATGCTGGCGGCGCGCAACCACGTCGGCCTGCTGTCGGAAGACACGCATCCGGTCACCGGCCAGATGTGGGGAAACTTCCCGCAGACCTATTCGATGGTCGGGATCATCAACTGCGCGATGCGACTGTCCGCATCATGGGAGAGCGTCATTTAAACGCTCGCTTCAGCCACGCTCAGCAACATCAGCAACATTAGCAACATCAGCAACATCAGCAACATCAGCAACATCAGCAACATCAGCAACATCAGCAACATCAGAACTGCAATTTTCACTTACACAACAACAAAGGAGTTTCACCATGTCCCGCCTCGTCGTAGTTTCCAATCGTCTCGCAGATCCGCGCAAGCCGGCGGCCGGGGGACTGGCGGTGGCGCTGGGCGAAACCCTCAAACGCACCGGCGGCCTGTGGTTCGGCTGGAGCGGCAAGGTCGTCGAAGACGGCACTCCCGGCGAGGGTGCACTGCACGTCAATCAGGCCGGGCCGGTGACGCTGGCCGAGCTCGATCTGTGCGCCGAAGACCATGACGCTTACTATCGCGGCTACGCCAACGGCGTGCTGTGGCCGGTGTTCCATTATCGCCTCGACCTGGCGCATTTCGAATCGGGGCATCTGGGCGGCTATCGCCGCGTCAACCAACTGTTCGCGCGCAAGCTGATGCCGCTGCTCAAGCCGGACGACCTGATCTGGATCCACGACTACCACCTGATTCCGCTGGCCGCCGAATTGCGCGCCATGGGCTGCGGCAACCGCATCGGTTTCTTCCTGCACATCCCGCTGCCGCCCCCGCAAATCCTGGCGGCGATTCCTTCGCATGAATGGCTGATGCGCGCCTTGTTTGCCTATGACCTGGTGGGCTTTCAGACGGAAGCGGATCTGCAGCATTTTTCGAACTACGTCAAAGCGGAGGCCACCGCCGAGACTGTGGGTGCGAGCCAGTTCCGTGCCTTCAACAGCACGGTGCAGGCCAAGGCCTTCCCGATCGGCATTGACGTCGACGATTTCCAGCGCCTCGGCCGGGCACGGGAGGCGCGCGAGACCTTCGAGAACACGCGCAAGGAATATTCGCGGCGACGCCTGCTGATCGGCGTCGACCGGCTCGATTACTCCAAGGGCTTGCCACATCGCATCCGCGCCTTCCGCGAGCTGTTGCAGCACTATCCGGAAAACCGCCACAGCGCCACGCTGTTGCAGGTGGCCTCGCCGAGCCGTGAAGACGTTGATGCCTACGCCGACATCCAGCGCGAGCTGGAAAGCCTGTGCGGCGCGATCAACGGCGACTATGGCGACTTCGAATGGATGCCGATCCGCTACATGCATCGCACAGTCGCGCGCAAACGCTTGCCGGGTTTGTATCGCGCCTGCGCGGTGGCGCTGGTGACGCCGCTACGCGACGGCATGAACCTGGTGGCCAAGGAATTCGTCGCGGCGCAGGACGAGGAGGATCCCGGTGTGCTGGTGCTGTCGCGTTTCGCCGGTGCCGCCGAGCAGATGAAGGAAGCCTTGCTGGTCAACCCCTATGACACGCATGGCACCGCCGAGGCCATCCAGCACGCCTTGCAGATGCCGCTGGAAGAACGCAAGCAACGTCACGCCGCCTTGCTGGCGACGATACGCAAGTACGACGTGCACTGGTGGTGCAACAGTTTCCTCGACACATTGGAACAATCCCGTTGAAAATTCTTCTTTGTAGCGAATACGGCAAATAATCGAGCGGTTTTGTTGCTCCCCGGCAGTCCGCCGCGGGCTTGTGAGGTCTGCGTTGCACCGCCCGCACGCAGCGGACTCGTAAAAACGGCTGAAAAACCTTTATAATTCAGGGTTTTGGACGATTTTTGCTGGAGTAATTCATGCCGATTTACGCGTATCGCTGCGAAGCGTGTGGTTTTGCCAAAGATGTGCTGCAGAAGATGTCTGACGACGCGTTGACCGTCTGTCCGTCCTGCGGCAAGGACAGCTTCCGCAAACAACTGACCGCCGCCGGATTCCAGCTCAAGGGCTCGGGCTGGTATGTGACCGATTTCCGCGGCAATAGCGGAAGCGTCGCCAACAGCTCAGGCGCCACCGGCACGGCGCTGCCTGCGACCGAAGCGCCGGCGTCCGGCGACGCCGGTGCCGCTTCTGCTGCTTCTGCTGCTCCTGCTGCATCGGCTCCTGCCGCCCCGGCGGCGGCACCAGCTGCCGCAGCCCCGAGTGCTCCCAAGCCACCCAGCACCCCAAGCGCTTCCTGAGCGCCACCGCGAAAAGCCATCCCATGCGCAAATACTTCATCACCGGCCTGCTGATTCTGGTCCCCCTGGCAATCACGCTGTGGGTGCTCAACCTGATCATCGGCACCATGGATCAGTCGCTGCTGCTGCTGCCTGTCAGCTGGCGGCCGGAAGCGCTGGTCGGCTTCCGCATTCCCGGCCTGGGCACCATCCTCACGCTGCTGATCATCTTCCTCACCGGCCTGGCCACGCGCAATTTCATCGGTCGCCAGGTGGTGTCGCTGTGGGAAGGTTTGCTGACCCGCATCCCGGTGGTCAAGTCGATCTACTCCAGCGTCAAGCAAGTGTCCGACACGCTGTTCTCGTCGTCCGGCAACGCCTTCCGCAAGGCGGTGCTGGTGCAGTATCCGCGCCAAGGCTCGTGGACCATCGCGTTCCTGACCGGCATCCCCGGCGGCGAAGTGAAGAACCACCTGCAAGGCGCCGACTACGTCAGCCTGTACGTGCCGACCACGCCGAATCCGACCTCGGGATTTTTCCTGATGGTGCCGCGCGCCGACACCATCGAGCTGGACATGAGCGTGGACGAAGCGCTCAAGTACATCGTCTCGATGGGCGTGGTGGCGCCGGAAATGCAGGCCGACAAGAAGATCATCACCGACATCGCCGCCGACGCGGCCAATCATAATTGAAGGGGCGTTCAGCGCTCTTCAAGATCGACCGCGCTGTTCTGCCCCGCCTTCGCCCTGCCAGCAGCACCGAACACAAGAAGCAAAAAACTGAATTAAACGAAACTGAAAACGGAATAACGGAACCTGAATATGTCCATGCGAACTCAATACTGCGGCCTCACCACTGAGGCACTGCTCGGCCAAACCGTCAGCCTGTGCGGCTGGGTGCATCGTCGTCGCGACCACGGCGGCGTGATCTTCATCGACCTGCGCGACCGCGAAGGCCTGGTGCAAGTCGTCTGCGATCCTGATCGCGTCGACGTGTTCAAGAATGCCGAAGCCGTGCGCAATGAATTCTGCCTGCGCATCACCGGCATCGTGCGCAACCGTCCTGACGGCACCGGTAACGCCAACCTGAAGTCGGGCAAGATCGAAGTGCTGGCGCACCAACTGGAAGTGCTGAACCCATCGGTCACGCCGCCGTTCCAGCTGGACGACGACAACCTGTCGGAAACCACCCGCCTGACGCACCGCGTTCTGGACCTGCGCCGTCCGCAAATGCAAAACAACTTGCGCCTGCGTTACAAGGTGGCGATGGAAGTGCGCAAGTTCCTCGATGCGCAAGGCTTCATCGACATCGAAACGCCGATGCTGACCAAGTCGACCCCGGAAGGCGCACGCGACTACCTGGTGCCGTCGCGCGTGAACGCCGGTGAATTCTTCGCGTTGCCGCAATCGCCGCAACTGTTCAAGCAGCTGCTGATGGTCGCCAACTTCGACCGTTACTACCAGATCACCAAGTGCTTCCGCGATGAAGACCTGCGCGCCGATCGCCAGCCTGAATTCACCCAGATCGACTGCGAAACCTCGTTCATGAACGAACAGGAAATCCGCGACCTGTTCGAAGGCATGATCCGCCTGGTCTTCAAGAACGTGCTCGATATCGACCTGCCTGATCCGTTCCCGGTCATGGACTTCGCCACCGCGATGGGCATGTACGGTTCGGACAAGCCGGACATGCGCGTCAAGCTGGAATTCACCGAACTGACCGACGTCATGAAGGATGTCGACTTCAAGGTCTTCGCCGGTGCAGCCAACAGCGAAGGCGGCCGCGTGGTCGGCCTGCGCGTGCCGGGCGGCGCCGAAATGCCGCGTTCGGAAATCGACGCCTACACCCAGTTCGTCGCCATCTACGGCGCCAAGGGCCTGGCTTACATCAAGGTCAATGAAAAGGCCAAGGGCCGCGACGGCCTGCAATCGCCGATCGTCAAGAACCTGCATGACGCCGCCCTGGCCGCCATCGTCGAGAAGACCGGTGCGCAAGACGGCGACCTGATTTTCTTCGGCGCCGACAAGGCCAAGGTCGTCAACGACGCCATCGGCGCGCTGCGCGTGAAGATCGGTCACAGCGATTTCGGCAAGAAGAACGGTCTGTTCGACGACGTTTGGCGTCCGCTGTGGGTGGTTGACTTCCCGATGTTCGAATACGACGAAGACAACCAGCGCTGGGTCGCCCTGCATCACCCGTTCACCTCGCCGAAAGATGGTCACGAAGATTTCATCTCGACCAATCCGGCAGCCGCCATTGCCAAGGCCTATGACCTGGTGTTGAACGGTTGGGAAATGGGCGGCGGTTCGGTCCGTATCCACCGCGCCGACGTGCAGAGCAAGGTGTTCCGCGCGCTGAAGATCAACGACGACGAAGCACGCCTGAAGTTCGGCTTCCTGCTGGATGCGCTGCAATACGGCGCGCCTCCGCACGGCGGCATCGCCTTTGGCCTGGATCGTCTGGTCACCATGATGGCCGGCGCCGAGTCGATCCGCGACGTCATCGCTTTCCCGAAGACCCAGCGCGCGCAAGATTTGTTGACGCAAGCACCGTCGGCGGTCGACGAGAAGCAACTGCGCGAGCTGCACATCCGTCTGCGCAATGCGGAGCCGGCGATCAAGGCGTAAGCGTAGCAAGCAACATGGCCATACCGTCCGCGCCTGATCCGCGCGGACGGGCAAGTCGAAAGAAGGCGCGTGCAGCAATGCATTGCGCCTTTTTTCATGGGCGCGCGGTTTTCCTCCATTCCTTGTTGCGGCGTGCCTCCGGTATAAATCTTTTCCGCATGCATGCGCTGCAAGCATGGCGACATGCGCAGATATCATTTCCGGCTTGCTTCTTGCTCGTCCTATCATCGGATGCATATCCATCAAGGGGAGAGACCATGCAAACCAACACCGCCTACGCCGCGCCGCCGGTTGTCGTCAGCAACGACCAGCGCCGCCGCGCCATCATCGCCACCGTGATCGGCAACGGCCTTGAATGGTTCGACTTCACCGTCTACAGTTTTTTCGCCGTCATCATCGCCAAATTGTTTTTCCCCACCGGTAACGAACTGACCTCGCTGCTGCTGGCGGTAGCCACCTTTGGCGTCGGCTTCTTCATGCGCCCGGTCGGTGGCATTTTGCTCGGCATCTACGCCGACCGCGTCGGCCGCAAGGCGGCGCTGTCGCTGACCATCCTGCTGATGGCGGCCGGCACCACGCTGATCGGCATCGCACCGACGTATGAACAGATCGGCCTGTTCGCGCCGCTGATCATCGTGGTGGCGCGCCTGCTGCAAGGCTTCTCGGCCGGCGGCGAAATGGGCAGCGCCACCGCCTTCCTGACCGAATATGCACCGGTCAAGGAACGCGCTTTCTATTCCAGCTGGATCCAGGCCAGCATCGGTGTGGCCGTGTTGCTGGGCGCTGCGGTCGGCACCTACGTCACCAGCAGCCTGAGTCCGGAAGCGTTGGCGAGCTGGGGCTGGCGCCTGCCGTTCCTGCTGGGCATCATCATCGGCCCGGTCGGCTACTACATCCGCCATCACCTTGATGAAACACCTGCCTTCCTCGAGGCCAAGGACAAGACCGATTCGCCGCTCAAGGAAATCATTCGCAACTATCCGCGTGAAACCACCGCGAGTTTTTCCATGGTGATCCTGTGGACGGTCTGTACTTACGTGCTGCTGTTCTACATGCCGACGTATTCGATCAAGGTGCTCAAGCTGCCGCAATCGACCGGCTTCATCGCCGGCATGGTGGGTGGTCTGTGCATCATGGTGTTCGCACCGGTGGTTGGCCGCATCGCCGATCGCTATGGTCGCCGCGGCTTGCTGTCGGGCGCCGCGCTGCTGATCCTGCTGCTGGCGTATCCGATGTTTGCTTACATCAACCATGCGCCCGGCCTCGGCTCGCTGCTGGTGTTCCAGCTGGTGTTCGGCATCCTGATCGCGACTTATACCGGTCCGATTCTGGCGGCGTTCTCCGAGCTGTTCCCGGCCAAGGTGTTGTCGACCGGTTTGTCGGTGGCCTACAACCTGGCGGTGACGATTTTCGGCGGCTTCGCTTCGTTCATCATCACCGGCCTGATCGCCGCCACCGGCAGCACCATGGCGCCGGCGTTCTACGTGATGATCGCCGCCGCCATCAGCCTGGTTGGCACCCGCTTCGTGCGCGAACCTGCGTATCTGCAACGCGCTTAGTTTCAGTTTTTGCTTTCAATTTTCAAGATTCGATTTTTCCATGACCAAGATTCTCCTGCAGGGCGGCAACGTCCTCGACCCGGCGCACGGCAGCCTGCTGCTTCGCCACGATGTCCTGATTGAAGACGACCGCATCATCGACGTCTCTGCGACGCCTATCGATGCGCCGAATGCCTCCGATATGCAACGTATCGACGTGACCGGCAAGACCGTCATGCCCGGCCTGATCGATTGTCACGTGCACGTGCTGGCCTCGCTGGCGAACCTGGGTGCGAACGCCTTGCAACCCGGTTCGCTGACGTCGATCCGCGCGTTGCCGATTGTCGAAGCCATGCTCAACCGCGGCTTCACCACCGTGCGCGACGCCGGCGGCGCCGACTGGGGGCTGGCGCAAGCCATCGCCATCGGGCTGGTGCCGGGGCCGCGGATCTTCCCGTCCGGCAAGGCCTTGTCGCAGACTGGCGGACATGGAGACTTCCGCCCGCGTTCGGATGTGCTGGAGCCATGCTCCTGCGCCTTCCGCGCCGGCGCGATTGCGCGTGTGGCCGACGGCGTCGACGCCGTGCGGCTGGCTGCCCGCGAAGAAATTCAGAAGGGTGCGACGCAGATCAAGATCATGGCCTCCGGCGGTGTCGCCTCGCCGACCGATCCGATCGGCAACACGCAGTACAGCGAAGACGAAATCCGCGCCATCGTGGCCGAAGCGGAAGCGGCGCAGACTTACGTCATGGCGCATGCCTACACCGGCCGTGCCATTTCACGCGCCGTGCGTTGCGGCGTGCGCACCATCGAGCACGGCAACCTGGTGGATGCCGATGCTGCGCGCGTGATGCGCGAATATGGCGCTTTCGTGGTGCCGACGCTGGTGACTTACGACTCGCTGGCGCGGGATGGGGCACGCCTCGGCTTGCCGGCCGATTCGGTCGCCAAGATCGAATCGGTGCGCCAGGCCGGCCGCGACTCGCTGAAAATTTACGCAGAGCATGGCGTGCAGATGGGCTTCGGCTCCGACCTGCTGGGCGAGATGCACCAGGACCAGTCGCAGGAATTCGTCATCCGCGCCGAGATCCTCGGCAACCTGGAAGCGATCCGCTCGGCTACCTCGATTGCCGCCGCCATCCTGCAGCGCGACGGCGAACTCGGCACTGTGCGCGCCGGCGCGCGCGCCGACCTGATCGTGGTCGACGGCAATCCGCTCGATGACATCCAGTTGCTGGCGGGGCAGGGCGAGCACCTGTCGCTGGTGATGCAGGGTGGTTTCGTGCATCGCAATACTTGCAGCACGCGTTGAATCCGGGCGGGCATGTTTTTCGCTCTATGATGGAGCTCTGAGTTGTTCAACACGGGCTGCCATCATGCGTATTTCTCCACTTCCTCCTCTGCCGTCGCTGATCGCGTTTGAAGCTGCCATGCGGCACAGCAGCTTCACGCGCGCTGCGGCGGAACTCCATCTGACGCAAAGCGCCATCAGCCGCCAGATCGCGCAGCTGGAGCGTTTCCTCGGCAAGAAGCTGTTCATCCGCGAGCCGCGCGCGCTGCGCCTGACCGTCAGCGGGCAACGCTACGCCGAAGAGGTGCAGCGCCTGCTGGTCGGCTGCGCCGAAGTCACCGAAGACATCATGAAGCGCAAGGGCCACAGCGAACTGACGGTGGCCTGTTCGTCCGGCGTCGCGGTGCTGTGGCTGACGCCGCGGCTGGCGCGGTTCCGCGCGCTGCAGCCGGAATGCCATCTGCGCCTGATCGTCAACGACAGCCTCGCCGCCTTGTCGGAAACCGATTTCGACATGGGCATCTACTTCCTGCGCGACGGTCCGCCGTCCGGGCTGGCGGCACGCCGCTTGTATGACGAAGAAGTGTTCCCGGTGTGCTCGCCGGCCTATCTTGCCGGGCGCACACTGGCGCCACGCGACTTGTTGCAGGAAACCCTGCTGATGCAGGAAGACGGCCAGCGCCAGTGGATGTCCTGGCAGAACTGGATGGCGCAGAACGGCCTCGGTGACGCCCGCATCGAACATCAGATCCTGTCCAATCAATATCCGATCCTGCTGCAACTGGCGATGGAAGGCCACGGCATCGTGCTGGCCTGGCGTCACATGATCGACGCCTGCATGCGCGCAGGCTTGCTGGTGCGCGCCTGCGAGGCCAGCGCCAGCCTGGGCGGCGGCTATTATGCGGTGTGGCCGCGCGACCGCATCGAGCACGCGGCGGCGCGCAGTTTCCGCAACTGGCTGGTCGAGGAGAGCGCCGTCGCCGTTGCGGACTGATCGTGCGACGGGCGATGCGGATACAATGGGCGTTGGCAACTTGTCACATGCTCAAGAGAAATGAACCGTCCCTTTAAAATCCCCGAGTCCGTCCTGGTCGTCATCTACACCGCAGCGCTGGACGTGCTGCTGATCGAACGCACCGACAAGGCCGGTTACTGGCAATCGGTCACCGGCTCCAAGGACACGCCCGACGAACCCCTGGTGCTGACCGCACAACGCGAGGTCGAGGAGGAAACCGGGATTGTGATTAGTGACGAAATCAGTGTTTCGCCGACAGCCGCCAATCGCGTTCCGTGCGATCATCTCAGCGACTGGAAGTTGTCGAACGACTACGAAATCTACCCGGTCTGGCGTCACCGTTATGCACCCGGCGTCACGCGCAACCTCGAGCACGTGTTCGGCTTGCTGGTGCCGCAAGGGATTCCGGTGACCCTGGCGCCGCGCGAGCATACGCGCTACCAGTGGTTGCCGTACCGCGCTGCGGCCGACCTGTGTTTCTCGCCGTCGAACGCCGAAGCGATCCTGCAGTTGCCACAGTACATTTAGGTTGTTGACATACATTCGTAACGTCGACGACCGCAGTCTTATTTGAATTTACCAAGAGGTTTTGCCGATCGTATGAAGTTACGCATAGCCACTTACAACATCCACAAGGGGGTCACCTCCTTCAGTGGGCGCCCGCGCATCCATGCGCTCAAGCAGGCGCTGGCGCAACTCGACGCCGACCTGGTGTTCCTGCAGGAAGTGCAGGGTCGCCACGATCGCATCGCCCTGCGCCACGCGGCGCTGTGGCCGCAACAGGCACAGCATGAATACCTGGCCGGCGAATCACATCACGCCGCTTACGGCGTCAACGCGGTGTACGACCACGGCCATCACGGCAACGCCTTGCTGTCGCGCTTCGCGATCGCTTCCGCGCGCAACCAGGACGTGTCGGATCACGCCTATGAGTCGCGCGGCATCCTGCATTGCGTGGTGGAGATCGAAGGCGTGCCGGTGCATTGCTATGTGATCCATCTCGGCTTGTTCGCTGGCGGCCGCCGCCGTCAGACCGCGGCGCTGATCGAAGCAGTGCGCGCGTCGTCGCCGCCGGACGCGCCCATCATCATCGCCGGTGACTTCAATGACTGGGGCAACAAGCTCAGCGAATTCCTGCGCATCCGCCTGGGCGTGAGCGAAGTGTTCGAACAGCATGGCTCCGCGCACGGCCTCATGAGCTACCTGCGCAAGCTCGGCGGCATGCGGCCGGCGATCCAGCCGGCGCGCACCTTTCCGGCGTCGATGCCGATGTTGCGGCTGGACCGCATCTACTTGCGCGGCTTCGAAGTCGAATCGGCGGAAGTCATGCGCGGCGGCCTGTGGGCGAACCTGTCGGATCACGCCCCCATAGTCAGCACCTTGCGCTTAAAATGACGGCAGTCCAACTTCCGTCCTCCCTTTCCTTGCCAGCTCTCTTTCTTGACTATCGCCATCGCGCGGGCCTGCCATGCGCGTAATCAGCTATAGCGGCGACAACAATGTGGTGCTGCTGCGCAGCGGCGCCGAATTCTTTCCAGCGCTGATCGCCGCCATCGACGACGCCCACGTCGAGATCTATCTCGAGACCTACATTTTCCGCATTGACGATACCGGCATCCTGGTGCGCGAGGCCCTGGCGCGCGCGGCCAAGCGCGGTGTCATCGTCAGCGTCATCACCGACTGGGTCGGCACGGGCCGCGTCCACAGCAAGCAGGTCAAGGCGACGCTGACCGCCGCCGGCATCCAGCACCGCTCTTTCAATCCCTGGTTCCGGCGCGGCGTTGCGCGCAGCCATCGGAAACTATGCGTGGTGGATCGCAAATGGGCGTTTGTCGGCGGGCTCAATATCAATGACGATTTTATCGACGACGCCAGCCACGAAATATTGCCGGCGCCCCGCTGGGATTTCGCGGTGCAGATCAACGGGCCGCTGGTCGAGGCGATCCATGAGGAAATGCAAAACCAGTGGATACGCACCGGCAAGATGAAGCTGCGCGCGCGCTGGGATAAATTCAAAATGGCGCGCTATACCCAACATGGCACCGAGCCGGGACAAGCGTTGGCCGGGCTGGTGGTGCGCGACAACCTGCGCAATCGCCGCACCATCCAGCGCGCTTATCTGCAAGCGCTCGGCCGTGCCCGCGAAACGGCGTTCCTCGCCAATCCCTATTTTGCGCCCGGCCGCAAGCTGCGCCGCGCGCTGGAAGAAGCCGCCATGCGCGGCGTCAAGGTGACTTTGCTGCTCGGCGTGGGACAGTTTTATATGCAGGATGCGGTGGCGCATTCCTTCTATCCGAAACTGCTCAAGGCCGGCGTGCGCATCGTCGAATACACCAAGACCCAGCTGCACGCCAAGGTCGCGGTGATCGACGACGAATGGGCCACGGTCGGCTCCAGCAACTACGACGGCCTCAGCCTGTTCGTGAACCAGGAGGCCAACGTCGTCGTCAGCGACGTCGACTTTGCCGCCACCCTGCGCAACGAAATCGAAGTCGGCCTGCGCGAGGGCAGGTTGGTGCAGTTGCAGGATTTCCTCCATTCGCCTTGGTACAAGCGCCTCTGGTACGGCACCGCCTTCCTCATGTATCGGGGAATCATCCGCATCATTACCTTGGGACAGGACGCTTAGCGCTCCTGCATGTCATTGCCTTTACACAAGGCTGGGTCATAATGCACTTTCATTTTTGCAGGCGCATGCGAGCAGATGCGCGATGTTGCCGGCCTGAATGGAATGCCTATCCCATCAATAAAGACAATCAATTTCTCAATATCAATAAATTTAATTAAAGTTCATGCAGCACCGCCATCATGCAGGCACAGATGCGGGTCTTCTAACCTAGTTTTTTAAAGGGATGTGACATGAGCAACAAGTTAACCACCTCCGCCGGCGCCCCGGTTGCCGACAACAACAACATCCAAACTGCAGGCCCGCGCGGTCCGGCTCTGCTGCAAGACGTCTGGTTCCTCGAAAAGCTGGCGCATTTCGACCGCGAAGTCATTCCCGAGCGACGCATGCACGCCAAGGGTTCGGCCGCCTACGGTACCTTTACCGTGACGCACGACATCACCAAATACACCAAGGCCAGGATCTTCTCCGAAGTCGGCAAGAAAACCGACCTGTTCCTGCGCTTCTCGACCGTTGCGGGCGAACGCGGCGCGGCCGATGCCGAGCGCGACATCCGCGGCTTCGCCATCAAGTTCTATACCGAGCAAGGCAACTGGGACCTGGTGGGCAACAATACGCCGGTGTTCTTCATGCGCGATCCGCACAAATTCCCGGACCTGAACCGCGCCGTCAAGCGCGACCCCAAAACCAACTTGCGCAGCGCCAACAACAACTGGGATTACTGGACGCTGCTGCCGGAAGCGCTGCACCAGGTCACCATCGTCATGAGCGACCGCGGCCTGCCGCGCTCGTATCGCCACATGCACGGTTTCGGCAGCCACACTTTCAGCTTCATCAACGCCGCCAATGAGCGCTTCTGGGTCAAGTTCGCCTTCAAGACCCAGCAGGGCATCCAAAACCTGACCGACGCCGAAGCCACCGAGCTGGTCGGCCGCGACCGCGAAAGCTCGCAGCGCGACCTGTTCGACGCGATTGAGAACAAGGACTTCCCGCGCTGGAAACTGTTCGTGCAGATCATGCCCGAGAAGGAAGCCGGTTCTTATCACCTCAATCCGTTCGACCTGACCAAGGTGTGGCCGCACAAGGACTATCCTGAAATCGAAGTCGGCGTGCTGGAACTCAACCGCAATCCGGAAAACTACTTCGCCGAAGTCGAGCAGGCTGCTTTCTCGCCGGCCAACGTGGTCCCGGGCGTGGGCTTCTCGCCGGACAAGATGCTGCAAGGCCGCCTGTTCTCGTACGGCGACGCGCACCGTTACCGTCTCGGCGTGAACCATTACCAGATCCCGGTCAATGCGGCGCGTTGCCCGGTCCATACGTCGCACCGCGACGGCGCCATGCGCGTCGACGGCAACCACGGCGCGACCCTGGGCTACGAGCCGAACAGCTACGGCCAATGGCAGGAGCAGCCGGATTTCCGCGAGCCGCCGCTGGCCCTCGAAGGCGCCGCCGATCACTGGAACCATCGCGTCGACGAGGACTACTACTCACAGCCGCGCGCCTTGTTCCAGCTGATGACGCCGGCCCAGCAGCAGGTCCTGTTCGAGAACACCGCACGCGCCATCAACGGCGCCTCGGAGCCGGTCGTGCAACGCCATATCGACAACTGCACCAAGGCCGATCCTGCCTACGGTGCCGGTGTAGCGAAGGCAATTGCGGCGCTCAAGGCCGGCAGCAAGTAAGGCAGGGCATACTCGCCGGAAGGTAGTTCCGGCATCGAAAAACGCCGCTGTTCCGCAAGGACGGCGGCGTTTTTTATAGACAAATAAATTTGAATATTTGCGACGTTCATACCGAAAATCCACCGTATCGCCATTGCCCCTGAAATGGACTAAGATGGACATCCCGGATTTCAACAAGCAAGTCAGTCCACCCCCGGAAAGACTTCGGTAATTCAACAAAAGGAGTGAAACATGGATGACGTCGTTATTGTTGCAGCACAGAGAACAGCGGTCGGTAAATTCGGCGGTTCCTTGTCGAAAATCGCCGCCTCGGATCTCGGCGCGCAAGTCATCAAGGCCTTGCTGGCAAAGACCGGCATCAAGCCGGAAAGCATCAGCGAAGTCATCCTCGGCCAGGTGCTGACAGCCGGCGTCGGCCAAAACCCGGCGCGCCAGGCGGTGATCCGCTCGGGCTTGCCCGACATGGTCCCGGCCTTCGTGGTCGGCAAGGTCTGCGGCAGCGGCCTCAAGGCCGTGCAGCTGGCGGCCCAGGCGATCAAGTGCGGCGACGCGCAGATCGTGATTGCCGGCGGCCAGGAAAACATGAGCGCCTCGCCGCACGTGCTGAACAACTCGCGCGACGGTTTCCGCATGGGCGACGCCAAGCTGACCGACACCATGATCGTCGACGGCCTGTGGGACGTCTACAACCAGTACCACATGGGCATCACCGCTGAAAACGTCGCCAAGAAATACGACATTTCGCGCAAGGAGCAGGACGAGTTCGCCGCCGCTTCGCAGAACAAGGCCGAAGCCGCGCAAAAGGCCGGCAAGTTCAAGGATGAAATCGTCCCGATCGAAATCAAGAACAAGAAGGAAACCATCGTTTTCGACACCGACGAATTCGTCAAGTCGGGCGTCACCGCCGAAGCGCTGGGCGCGCTGCGTCCTGCGTTCGACAAGGAAGGCACCGTCACCGCCGGCAACGCGTCGGGCATCAATGACGGCGCTGCCGCCGTAGTCCTGATGTCGGCCAAACTGGCGGCTGAACTCGGCCTGCCGGTGCTGGCCAAGATCAAGTCGTATTCCTCGGCCGGCCTCGATCCAAGCATCATGGGCATGGGCCCGGTGCCGGCGTCGCAACTGACGCTGAAGAAAGCCGGCTGGAGCCCGCAAGACCTCGACCTGATGGAAATCAACGAAGCCTTCGCGGCACAGGCGATCGCGGTCAACAAGCAAATGGGTTGGGACACCAGCAAGATCAACGTCAACGGCGGCGCGATTGCGATCGGTCACCCGATCGGCGCCTCAGGCTGCCGCGTGCTGGTCACGCTGCTGCACGAAATGATTCGCCGCGACGCCAAGCGCGGCCTGGCCAGCTTGTGTATCGGCGGCGGCATGGGCGTGGCGTTGGCGGTTGAGCGTTGAGGTTGTCTTGCCGGGCTACGACCCGGCGCGCTGAGCAATAACGCAGCAAAAATGCCGGCCTTGCGGAAACTCCCAAGGCCGGCATTTTCATTTTGACCCGAATTGAATCTACATTGAATCTGAGCTGAGTCTGAACCGACATGGACACCACCCGCATCGACAAATGGCTCTGGGCGGCGCGCTTCTTCAAGACGCGTTCGCTGGCCACCGACGCCGTCGAGCGCGGCAAGGTGAAGCTGCGCGGCGAACGCACCAAGCCTTCGCATAACCTCAAGACCGGCGACATGCTGCAGATCGACAATGGCGCCACCGAATGGGAAGTGCAGGTCTGCGGCATCTCCGACAAGCGCGGTTCGGCCGCCGTGGCGCAGGGCCTGTACGGCGAAACCGCCGCCAGCGTCGAAAAGCGCCGACTGCTTGCCGAGCAGCACCATTTCTTCAAGGAACCGACGGCCACGCTCAAAGGCCGCCCGACCAAGCGCGACCGGCGTTTGCTCGATCAGTCCTCGTCCTGAATCCCCTTTTTCTACGCGACGAATCGCGATCTTTCCCTCCCGCAAGCGCTACCGGCGGTGTGGCTTCAATGCCTCCCTCGCCGCAATTTGATGACGCCCTCACTTTTCGTTTGACATTTGTCATGCAATGAATAATAGTACGACCGTTCGCATAAAAAATTCTGCGCTGCCCAGGTAGGCCGAAGACAACAATAAACACCGGTGCAGCAGACCCACACGTGGCGTTTTTCGAGATACAGCAATGATTGAGACATCATCATCCGTGACACGGCCGAAGTTCATGCGCAAGGGCGAGCTCACGCGCGCCGCAATTCTTGACATGGCCTTGGAGTTGTCCAGCCGCGACGGCCTGGAAGGCCTCACCATCGGTTTGCTCGCCGAAAAAATGAAGATGAGCAAATCCGGCGTGTTCGCCCATTTCGGCTCGCGGGAAGACCTGCAGATCGAAGTCGTGCGCCTGTACCACCATCGCTTCGAACAGGAAGTTTTCTATCCCAGCATCAAGGAGCCGCGCGGCCTGCAGCGCCTGCAAGGCATGTTCGCGCGCTGGGTCAAGCTGGTCAGCGTGGAAATCGCGCTCGGTTGCATCTACATCAGCGGCGCGGTCGAATATGACGACCGTCCCGGCGCCATCCGCGACCACCTGGTGGCAATGGTGCAGGCATGGCGCGACGCGCTGCACCGCTGCATCAACCAATCGATGGAAATGGGCCACCTGCGCGACGACATCAACGTCGAGCAAATGGTCTACGAAATCTACGGCCTGATCCTGGCGCTGCATCACGACGCGCGCTTCCTCAAGATCCCGGGCAGCGTCGAACGCGCGCAGGCTGGTTTCGATCGCCTCATCGACAGCTATCGCAACCCGCAAGTGCCGCAGATTTCGGCGTCTGCCAAGACCGCCAGCAGCAAAACCACAAAACCGGCTGCTAAAAAAGCAGCTTGAAGCAGCTTCAATTCAATCAGAATTATTCCAATCAGTTCCGCCGGAGACCACCATGCCCCAATACAACGCCCCCCTTCGTGACATGCAATTCGTTCTGCACGAGTTGCTCAAGGTGGAAGACGTCCTCAAGACCTTGCCGGCGCACGCCGACACCAACCGCGAACTGATCGACCAGGTGCTGGAAGAGGGCGGCAAGTTCACCTCGCAGGTGCTGTTCCCGTTGAACCATTCGGGCGACCGTGAAGGCTGCACCTACAACAAGGACACCAAGACCGTCACCCCGCCCAAGGGTTACAAGGAAGCCTACAAGCAATACGTCGAAGCCGGCTGGGCGGCATTGTCCTGTGATCCCGATTTTGGCGGCCAGGGCCTGCCGCTGGTGATGAACAACTCGTTCTACGAAATGCTGAACTCGTCCAACCAGGCCTGGACCATGTATCCCGGGCTGTCGCACGGCGCGTATGAGTGCATCCACGCGCACGGTTCCGACGAACAAAAAGCGCTGTACCTGCCCAAGCTGATCTCCGGCGAATGGACCGGCACCATGTGCCTGACCGAAGCGCACTGCGGCACCGACCTTGGCATGCTGCGCTCGAAGGCCGAGCCGCAAGCCGACGGTTCCTACAAGATCACCGGCAGCAAAATCTTTATTTCTGCCGGCGAGCACGACATGTCCGACAACATCGTCCATCTGGTGCTGGCTCGCCTGCCGGATGCGCCGCAAGGCTCCAAGGGCATCTCGCTGTTCATCGTGCCGAAATTCATGCCCAACGCCGACGGTTCGCTGGGTTCGCGCAACCCGATCACCTGCGGCGCCATTGAAGAAAAGATGGGCATCCACGGTAATGCCACCTGCCAGATGAACCTGGACGGCGCAGTCGGCTGGCTGATCGGCGGCCCGCACAAGGGTTTGAACGCGATGTTCGTATTCATGAACGCAGCCCGTCTGGGCGTCGGCATGCAAGGCCTCGGCCTGACCGAAGTCGCGTATCAGAACGCGCTGGTCTACGCCAAGGACCGCATCCAGATGCGCAGCCTGTCGGGCGTCAAGGCGCCGGACAAGGCCGCCGATCCGATCATCGTGCACCCCGACGTGCGCCGCATGCTGCTGACCGCCAAGGCCTATGCCGAAGGCGGCCGCGCATTCTGCTCCTATGTCGCGCTGCAACTGGACAAAGAGTTGAATCACCCGGATGAAGAAGTGCGCAAGGAAGCCGCCGACCAGGTCGCGCTGCTGACGCCGATCGTCAAGGCCTTCATCACCGACAACGCCTGGATCGCCACTTCCGAGTGTCTGCAAGTCTACGGCGGCCACGGCTACATCTCCGAATGGGGCATGGAGCAATACGTGCGCGACGCCCGCATCAACATGATCTATGAAGGCACCAACACCATCCAGTCGCTGGATTTGCTGGGCCGCAAGATCCTGATGGACAACGGCGCAAAACTGAAAAAATTCGGCGCGCAAGTGCAGGCTTTCATCGAAGACAACGGCACCGACGAAGCGATGTCCGAGTTCATTTCGCCGCTGGCCGACATCGGCGACAAGGTGTCCAAGCTGACCATGGAAATCGGCATGAAGGCTTTCCAGAATCCGGACGAAGTCGGCGCCGCCGCCGTGCCTTACCTGCGCGTCGTGGGCCACATGGTCTACGCCTACTTCTTCGCGCAAATGGCCAAGATCGCGCTGGAAAAGCAGGATTCCGGCGACAACTTCTACAAGTCCAAACTGGCCACGGCACGCTTCTACTTCGCCCGCCTGCTGCCTGAAACCGCGACCCTGATCCGTCAGGCGCGTTCGGGTTCGTCCAACCTGATGGCGCTGGACGCCGATCTGTTCTAAGCATCTTCATCAGGCTGCAAGCGTGACGGCCGGCAAGTTTTCGAACCTCGCCGTCACGCCAGTGTCATCACAGCACAGCATGCTGTAAAAAATTGCGGGAAGGCGTAGAGTGTCGCAGACCGTCCGGTTTTTGTGACCTGCTTCCTGATCAGCCAGACCTCATTTCTGCATCATTAAAAGGAGACACGCGTGTCCAACTTCATCGTCAAAAAAGTAGCCGTTCTCGGCGCGGGTGTGATGGGCGCCCAGATCGCAGCGCACTGCATCAACGCCAAAGTGCCGGTCGTGCTGTTCGACCTGCCGGCCAAGGAAGGTCCAAAGAACGGCATCGTCCAGCGCGCCATTGAAAACCTGAAGAAACTCAGCCCCGCGCCCTTGGGCAACAAGGAAGACGCATCGCTGATCCAGGTCGCCAACTACGAAGACGACATCGAGCTGCTCAAGGGTTGCGACCTGATCATCGAAGCCATCGCCGAGCGCATGGACTGGAAGCACGACCTGTACAAGAAGGTCGCGCCGCACATCGCGCCGAACGCCATCTTCGCCTCCAACACGTCCGGCCTGTCGATTACTGCGCTGTCGGACGGCTTCGACGCTGAACTGAAAGCGCGCTTCTGCGGCGTGCACTTCTTCAACCCGCCGCGCTACATGCATCTGGTCGAACTGATCCCGACCGCGACCACCAATCCGGAAATCCTCAACCAGCTCGAAGCCTTCCTGACCACCACGCTGGGCAAGGGCGTCGTGCGCGCATTCGATACGCCCAACTTCGTGGCGAACCGCGTCGGCGTGTTCGGCATCCTGGCCACCGCCATCGAAGCGGAAAAATACGGCCTGTCGGTCGACGTCGTCGATGACCTGACCGGCGCCAAGCTGGGCCGCGCCAAGTCGGGCACCTTCCGCACGGCGGACGTGGTCGGTCTGGACACCATGGGTCACGTCATCAAGACCATGCAGGACAATCTGAAGGACGATCCATTCTTCAGCAGCTACGCCACGCCGCCGTTGCTGGCCAAGCTGGTCGAGCAGGGCGCGCTGGGCCAGAAGAGCGGCGCCGGTTTCTACAAGAAGGTCGGCAAGGACATCCTGCGCATCGATCCGGCCAAGGGCGACTACGTCCCGGGCGGCGGCAAGGCCGACGACATCATCGCGCGCATCCTGAAAGAAAAGGATCCGGTCAAGCGCATGAAGGCGCTGCACGATTCGACCAATCCGCAAGGCCAGTTCCTGTGGGCGATCTTCCGCGACGCCTTCCATTACATTGCCGTGCATCTGGAAACCGTCGCCGACAACGCGCGCGACCTCGACTTCGCCATGCGCTGGGGCTTCGGCTGGAGCGTCGGGCCGTTCGAGACATGGCAGGCGTCCGGCTGGCAGCAAGTCGCCACCTGGATCAAGGAAGACATCGAGGCCGGCAAGGCGCTGTCGACAGCACCGCTGCCGGCCTGGGTATTCGACGGCCGTGACGGCGTGCACAGCGCGCAAGGTTCGTACTCGCCATCGAAGAAAGCCAACGTCGCCCGTTCCGAACTGCCGGTGTACCAGCGCCAGGCGTTCCGTGCGCCGCTGGTCGGCGAAGGCGCAGCCGACGGCAAGACCGCCGGCACCACCTTCTTCGAAGACGAATCGGTACGCATCTGGCATCAGAACGACGACGTCCTGATCCTGTCCTTCAAGACCAAGATGCACGTCATCGGCCAGGGCGTCATCGACGGCATGAACAAAGCCATCGACGAAGCCGAGAAAAACTTCAAGGGCCTGGTGATCTGGCACGCGGACGCAGCCGAAGGCGGCGCGTTCTCGGCCGGCGCCGACCTGCAATCGATGCTGCCGCTGTTCATGTCGGGCGGCGTCAAGGCCATCGAGCCGGTCGTGCATCATCTGCAACAGGCACACCAGCGCCTCAAGTACGCCAACGTCCCGGTCATTGCCGCGGTTGCCGGCCTGGCGCTGGGCGGCGGTTGCGAACTGCTGCTGCACACCGCCAAGCGCGTGGCCTCGATCGAGTCCTACATCGGCCTGGTGGAAGTCGGCGTCGGGCTGATCCCGGCCGGCGGTGGTCTGAAAGAAGCGGCCGTGCGCGCCGCCAAGGAAGCCAAGGGCAACGACATCCTGCAATTCCTCAAGGACTACATGCTGGCCGCGGCCACTGCCAACGTCTCCAAGTCGGCGCTGGAAGCACGCAAGCTCGGCTACCTCAAGGCGGATGACGTGATCGTCTTCAACCCTTACGAATTGCTGCACGTCGCCAAGGTCGAAGCGCGCGCGATGTTCGACTCCGGCTATCGTCCGGCGCTGGCGCCGCAAGTGCCGGTGGTCGGTCGCTACGGCGTCGGCACCATCATGGCGCAACTGGTCAACATGCGCGACGGCGGCTTCATCTCCGCCCATGACTTCAAGCTGGGCCAGATGATCGCCGAGATCGTCAGCGGCGGCGAAGTCGAAGAGGGCAGCGTGGTCAACGAGCAATGGTTGCTGGACCTGGAACGCAAGGCGTTCATGGAACTGCTGAACCATCCGAAGACGCAAGAGCGAATCATGGGAATGATGCAAACAGGCAAACCTGTTCGGAATTAATTTTCGTCAATGCATCGAGCCACGTAAAAAATCAGGAGCCATAAATGACCAAACAACTTCAAGACGCCTACATCGTCGCTGCGACGCGCACCCCGATCGGCAAAGCGCCGCGCGGCATGTTCAAGAACGTGCGCCCGGACGACCTGCTGGTGCGCGTGATCCAATCCGCGATCGCGCAAGTCCCGGGCCTGGACCCGAAACTGATCGAAGACGCCATCATCGGCTGTTCCTTCCCTGAAGGCGCGCAAGGCCTCAACATGGCGCGCAACGCCGTGCTGCTGGCCGGCTTGCCGAACACCATCGGCGGCGTCACCATCAACCGTTATTGCGCATCCGGCGTGACCGCGATTGCCATGGCCGCTGACCGCATCCGCGTCGGCCAGGCCGACGTCATGATCGCCGGCGGTGCCGAGTCGATGTCGATGGTGCCGATGATGGGTTTCCATCCCTCGGTCAACATGGGCGCATTCAAGGACGAAAACATCGGCATGGCCTACGGCATGGGCCTGACCGCGGAAAAAGTCGCCCAGCAATGGAAGGTCTCGCGCGAAGCGCAGGACGCCTTCTCGCTGGCTTCGCACCAGAAAGCGATTGCGGCGCAGCTGGCAGGCGAATTCAATGATGAGACCACGTCGGTCGATATCATCGAGCGCTTCCCCAACCTGGCGACCGGTCAAATCGACATCAAGACCCGCACCGTCAACAAGGACGAAGGCGCGCGCGCCGACAGCAGCATCGAAGCGCTGGCAAAACTGAAGCCGGTGTTCGCCGCCAAGGGCAGCGTCACCGCCGGCAACAGCTCGCAGACGTCGGACGGCGCCGGCGCCCTGATCCTGGTCAGCGAAAAGATCCTCAAGCAATTCAACCTGACCCCGCTGGCGCGTTTCGCCTCGTTCGCCGTGCGCGGCGTACCGCCGGAAATCATGGGCATCGGTCCGAAGGAAGCCATCCCCGTCGCCCTGCGTGCGGCCGGCATCACCCAGGACCAGCTGGACTGGATCGAACTGAACGAAGCTTTCGCAGCGCAAGCACTCGCAGTCATTCAGGATCTGGGCCTGGATCCGTCCAAGGTCAACCCGATGGGCGGCGCGATTGCACTCGGCCATCCGCTCGGCGCGACCGGTGCGATCCGTGCGGCGACGACCATCCACGCGATGCGTCGCAAGAACCTGAAGTACGGCATGGTCACCATGTGTGTCGGTACGGGCATGGGTGCCGCCGGCATTTTCGAACGCATGTAAGCCAGAACCAAAACGACAAAGCTTAGGAATCAAGCCGCACAGTCATTGGCCGTGCGGCTTTTTTTATCGGAGACATATGGAAATCGAACTCACCAAAAGCAACGGCGTCCTGACCATCGCCTTCAACCGCGAAGAAAAGAAGAACGCCATTACCGCCGCGATGTACCAGCAGCTGGCCGACGCTCTCAAGGACGCCGAAACCGACAACGCGGTGCGCGCCATCCTGTTCACCGGCAAGCCGCAGATCTTCACCGCCGGCAACGACCTCGAAGACTTCCTCAAGAATCCGCCCAGCAGCAAGGACGCGCCGGTGTTCCAGTTCCTGTGGGAGATCAGCCACGTCGGCAAGCCCATCGTCGCCGCCGTGTCCGGCGCCGCGGTCGGCATCGGCACTACCTTGCTGCTGCATTGCGATCTGGTCTACGCCGCCGACAACGCCAAGTTCTCGATGCCGTTCACGCAACTGGGGTTGTGCCCGGAAGCCGCTTCGTCGCTGCTGCTGCCGCATATCGCCGGCTACCAGCGCGCCGCCGAAAAGCTGCTGCTGGGAGAAGCCTTCGACGCTGCCGAGGCGCACGCCATGGGCATCGTCAATCGCGTGCTGACGGCGGAAGAGTTGCTGCCGTTCGCCCAAAAGCAGGCGGCCAAGCTGGCCGCATTGCCTGCCAGCTCGGTGCGAGTCACCAAACAACTGATGAAGAAGAATCGCGTCGCCGCCACCGAGGCGCAGATGGCGGCGGAGATTGAACACTTCGCAAAAATGCTGACGGCGCCGGAAGCCAAGGAAGCCTTCACGGCATTCTTCGAGAAGCGTCGGCCGGATTTCAGCAAGTTCGCCTGAGTCCGGTCAATGCATGCGGTGAAGGCAAGAACGCCGGCATCAACCACCGGCGCGATTGAGCCTTTGAGCAGCTTCTGCCACCATGGATTCCCGCAGCGCCCGACGTTTGCCCGAGTCCTTGAGCACCGCTGCCACAATCTCCGGCGGCGATGTGTAGGGCGTACCGCCGGCAAACGGCGGCGCCGGATCGTATTCCATCGCCAGCTGGATTTTTTGCGCGGTCTCGAGGCCGGCAATATCGGCCACGACGCGCAGCGCCATGTCGATGCCGGAGGTCACACCGCCGGAGGTGTAAATATTTCCATCGCGCGTCATCCGGTCATTTGAAACTGTGGCGCCGAACTGCGTCAACATGTCGCGTGCTTGCCAGTGGCCGCCGGCGCGTTTTCCTTTCAAAACCCCCGCCGCGCCAAGCAATAAAGAGCCGGTGCAGACGCCGAATACATAGTCGCATCTGGCGCTTTCCCTGCGCACATACGCTACCCATTCCGGGTCCAGCATCGCTGTATCGATGCCGGTGCCACCGGGTATGACCAGGATGTTCGACGGCTTGGCGGTCGCTCGCGTGACGTTGGGCAACAGTCGCAATCCGCGATCCGTGCGTACCGCCTCCGGCGTAGCGGCCACCAGGTCGACGGTCCATCCGGGTGTGCGCGCCAGCACCTCATAGGGGCCGGTGATGTCCAACTGCACCATGTCGGGAACGGCGATGATATTGACGTGCATGGGCCTGTCTTTTGAAGCGCCCTGGGCCAGTGACCTGGTCGCCGCCGATGCCAGCAATACACTGGCTACACCGCTTGCCTGCAAGATCGTTCTGCGTTTTTGATCCATGTTGACCTCCCCGAAATTTGTCGTATACCCTGAGATGGATTATGCGCAATGGAGCAGGGGAATTTATGCCAAATAGCAGTCCAAAAATGCCAGCGCGACAAGTCGTCATTCTCGTTTTCGACGGTGTGCAGCCGATTGATTTTTCCGGCCCGGCGCAGGCGTTGATCACCGCGAATGAAGAGGGCGCATCACCGCAATACCTGGTCAGCGTGCGGTCATTCACTGCCGGAAAAATCCAGACGGCTTCGGGATTCTCGATCAACGCGGAATCGGTCGATCTCGTTGAGAATATCGACACCCTGCTGATCCCCGGCGGCCCGGGCGTGCATGATGCAGTCCAGAAAAATCCGGAATTCAAGAATGCCTTGCGTCGATTGTGCGAGCGCTCCAGGCGGATATGTTCCATTTGCACCGGCGCCTTCTTGTTGGCGCAGACAGGCATGCTGACGAACCGACGTGCTGTCACGCATTGGCGTTCCTGCGATCGTCTGTCCAGCGAGTTTCCCGAGGTGCAGGTGCAGCCCGATTCACTTTTTCTGAAAGACGGGCAAGTCTGGACTTCGGCCGGCGTGACTGCGGGAATCGATCTGACCCTGGCGTTGATCCAGGAAGACCATGACGCCACTCTCGCTGCGAAAGTCGCGCGGCGACTGGTGGTGTATCTGCGCAGGCCGGGCGGGCAGAATCAGTACAGCGAACCCTTGTCTCTGCAGGAAGCATCGGGAACTCCGTATGCCGACTTGCTTCAGCAGATGATCAGCAAGCCGGAATTGGCGTGGACGGTTGAACACATGGCCTCAATCGCAGGTCAGTCTCTGCGTTCGTTTCATCGGCAATTCAAGGAAGGCACAGGAACGACCCCCTCCAAGGCCTTGGAAAAGATCCGTACCGAACTGGCGCGAACTTACCTGCTTACCACCGATATGCGCATGAAGCAGATTGCCGCCAAAGCAGGCTTCGACTCGGAAGATGCGATGCGCGACGCCATTGTTCGCCAGTTCGGACTCTCGCCGAAAGAAATGCGCGAACGATTTTAGCCATGCAGGTGGTGCCGCTGGATAGGCTCATCTTCTTTTCCCCCTGGCGTCTTGACGACTGACCCGGCGCCATGCCGCGGACGTTGTCGCGCATGCCGCTCCTGTTCTCGTCGGACAAATACCACCCAGTTTTAGCAAAATTGGAAAGTGTTTGCAAAATGGAAGAAGTTTCCATAAAATGATTTCCATCCAATAGGCCTCGAATTTTTTGAGGTCGCCATCTTGGTATGGAGACGTCCATGACAGCAGTATTGCAACGCAGTTTCCGGGTCCTTGAGGAACTCGCCATCGCCCCTGAAGGCAGGACCCTTTCCGAACTGGTCAACGAACTGGGATTGCCCCTGAGCGCGACCCATCGCCTGCTCGCGGATCTGATCGAGCAGGGCTATGTGCGCAAGGACGAACGGCGCGGCGAATTCCTGCTGACGATGAAGATGCCTGCGCTCGGCCTGCGCTTTCTGAGTGCGGCCGGCATCGCCGATATCGCCCAGCCCATCCTCGAACGCCTGGCCGGACAATGCGGCGAGCTGGTCCGGCTGGCGCTGGTGGAAGACGATCAGCTGATCTACGTCGCCAAGGCGCAAGGCGCCCGCCAAGGCATCGTGTATGACCCGGAGATGGGGCGTCCGGTGACCTTGTCGGTCAGCGCCGCCGGCATCGTCTGGATGTCGACCAAGACCGAGGAAGAAGCCATGGCGCTGGTGTCGCGGCAGGGCTTCGGTACGCCGGCGGAATTCGGGCCGCGTGCGCCGACCACCTTCAAGGCATTGATGCCGATGGTCGAACTGGCCCGTAGCCGCAAGTTCGCCACCACGCAGGACATGTTCCTGCCCGCGATGAGCTCGATGGCGACGCCGGTCTACGGGCCTGCGCAGGAAGTGCGCGCCGTGCTGATCATTGCCGGACCGATGTCGAGATTGTCGGAAGAAAAGATGGAAGAACTTGCTCCCGTTCTGCAGTCCACTGCACAGGAGTTGTCGGAAGCCAGCAGCGTGTCGCCGATGTTCCGGCGCGCACTGAATTCACGGCAGACCGAGCCTGCCTCATAAGAATTAACACCATCGCCGGCAGGCGAAACTGAACAACTGATTCAACGCCAACCGGCTCGTTGCTGCGCGCCGGCGGGGAAGTGTTTGCGCGCAAAAAAAGCAGCTATCTAAAACCACCAAGAGCGACTAACAAAACGTCGATGGCAGGCGCGCCGACGAAGACAGTACGAAAGTACGGCTAGGAGAAGCAACGCCGCCGGCGGCGTTTTGTTAGTCGCTCATAATAATCAACAAGGAGACTGAGATGAGCAGTTCATCGCATCAACATGACGGCAATGCCATGGCCAATCGGGCGGTAACGGCCGCCACCATGGGCACCGCCCTGGAATGGTTCGACTTCACGCTGTACGGTGCGGTCGCGGCCACCATACTTCCCAAGCTGTTCTTCCCTGCGCTGGAACCGACCTCGGCGTTGCTGGCATCGCTGGCGACCTTCAGCGTCGGCCTCGCGGCGCGTCCCCTGGGCGCGATCATCTGCGGCTACTTCGGCGACAAGATCGGCCGTCGCAATCTGATGCTGGGAACGGTGTCGGCGATGGGCATTACCTCGGTGCTGATGGGCTTGCTGCCGACCTACGCGCAAATCGGCGTCTGGGCGCCGATCCTGCTGGTGATCCTGCGCATCCTGCAAGGCTTCGCGCTCGGTGGCGAATCGACCGGCGGCCAGTTGATGGCGCTGGAACATGCACCGGCCGCACTGCGCGGACGCTACTCGGGCCTGATCGGCATGTGTGCGCCGCTCAGCCAGATATTGGCGAACGGGGTGTTGCTGGGGCTGGCGGGACTGATGAGTGCGGAGGCTTTCGAAAGCTACGGCTGGCGCATTCCGTTTGTCGCCAGCTTTGTCCTGGTGATCGTCGGACTCTACATCCGCCTCAAGGTGAACGAAACGCCGGCCTTCGTCGAGCTGAAGAAATCCGGCGTCTCCACCCAGGGCCGGCCGCTGCGCGACGCCTTCCGCCTGCACTGGAAAACCATCCTGCGCATGATGCTGTTCTTCTGCGGCCCGACCGCGCTGTTCTACCTGGCCGTAGTGTTCACGCTGAGCTACCTGACCAACAACCTGGGCGTGCCCAAGCAGACCGGCTTCAAGCTGCTGATGATCGCCAATGCCTGCGCCATCGTCGGCTCCATCGTGGGCGGCCGCGTCAGCGACAGGATCGGCCGCAAGCGCGCACTGATGATCGCTTCCGCCGCAACCTTCGTCATCATGCTGGCCTATTTCCCGGCGATGGAGACGCGCAACTTCGCCGTGATGGCGATCGCCATGGGTTTGTTCATGTGCTTTACCCAGGTGCAGACAGGCATCCAGCCGGTCGCCTTCGCTGAAGCATTCCCGACCAATGTGCGCTACACCGGTTCGGCGCTGGCCTTCACCGGCGCCAGCCTGTTCGCCGGCGGCCCTGCGCCGGTGGTGGCGACCTGGCTGGTCAAGCTGGGCAACGGTTCGCCGTGGGGCCTGGTGGCGCTGGTGGCGGTGCTCAATATCGTGTCCTTCATCATGATCGCCATCGGTCCCGAGACCGCCGGCAACGACATGAACCGCATCGACTCCGATCTCGGCGGCGTGCAGGCCTATCCCGATGGCGCCAAGCGGGCAACGGTGTAAGGCATTCATCAGCAAGCAACAAGGAATCAGCATGACAATCAAGGGAACCGGCCTGTTGGCCATCTGGAGCACCGTGAATGCGGACTTCGAGACCGACTACCTGCACTGGCTGACGCGTGAGCATGTGTTCGAACGCGTCGCGGTGGCGGGCTTCCGATCCGGCCGGGTGTTTCGCCGCCGCGGCAGCGCGCCTTCGGAGTACATGATCCTGTACGAGCAGGACAACGCGCAGGTCATGAGCAGCGACGCCTATCAGGCGCGCCTGAACCAGCCGACGCCGTGGACCCAGCGAGTGATGCCGAACCTGCAGAAGTTCAGGCGCGGCGGCGGTACGATCGTCAAACAGAGTGGCCACGCCTGTGCGTTTGGCGCGCGCCTGGCGGTGGCGCGCTTTGAAGACGGCTTGCCGGACGCCTTGCTTGGCGACGACTCGACCGCCACGTGGAAGCGCATCTCGGACATCGATCGCGTGGTGAACCTGTATGCGATGGAAGTGGCGGCCGACGGCACGCAGATCGCCACCAAGGAAAAGTCGATGCGGCGCGGCGGCGAGGGAATATTCAAGGGCGTCTTCTTGTTGGAAGCCCTGGATGACGACGCGCTGGAGCGCTCCCTCGATGCTGCGGTTGCGGACCTGGCGATTCCGGCCACGCAATTTGAAACCTACGATCTGGTGTTTGCGTACGCGGATCGACCGGCCGGCTGATCTGTCTGCTGATGGCGGTTGAGAAGAAAAGGGCCGCATCCATGATGCGGCCCTTCTGCATCAAGGCAACAAAATCGACAGTTCTTCCGCGCCTTTTTTCAGCACCGGCAGGAACTGCTCTTCCATCTGTCTGCGACTGACGCGGGTCGCCTGCACGCCCACATTGAGCGCCGCCACCACGTTGCCGCCGGCGCCGCGTACGGGCACGGCGATCGAACGCAAACCGACCTCCAGCTCTTCATCGATCAGGGCATAGCCGTCTTCGCACACGCCGGCCAGGATTTCGCGCAGGCGTTTCTGCGACACCACCGTCTTGTCGGTCATGGCGCGCAGCTTCACCTTGCTGAAGTAAGTCTTGAGCTGGTCTTCCGGCAGATGCGCCAGCATCGCGCGACCCAGCGACGTGCAATACGCCGGCAGCCGGCTGCCGGTGTTGAGCGCGACCGACATGACGCGTGACGCGGCCGAGCGGGCCACATACAACACCTCGGTGTCATCCAGCACGGCCAGTGAGCAGGACTCGCCCAGCGTGCGGCTGATGTTGTTCAGGTAAGGCTGGGAAGAGACCGTCAATGGCGTCGACGAAAGGTAGGAATAGCCCAGCGTCAGGATCTTCGGACCCAACGAAAAGTTATTCACGTCGGCATCCGCATAACCGAGCTGGCGCAGCGTATGCAGGCAGCGGCGCACGGCGGCGCGCGGGATGCCGGTCTTCTGGCTGATCTGGGCAATCGTCAGGCTGCGGCGCGAATCGGCGAAGGCGCGGATGACGGCCAGGCCGCGCGCCAGCGAGGTCATGAAGCTGGGATCGGTGAGGGCGTCGATTTCTTCGGCGATGCTCAGGCTGCGCTCGGCGGCCGGGGCCGTATCGGCGTCGTCAGTGGATTTCGGCGGTGCTTTCTTGTTGGCGTTCCTGGGCATGGTCTCGGGGGGAGGAGGGAAGTAGATTCGTATTCTAAACATTTGTGCGGTGAACGAACACAACCGCTTCCTGCTTATTGACGATGAAACCGCCATTTCTCTACACTGGATGTGCGAAATATGACTATTTGTTCGATTATCGAACATTCCAGATTGGTACACTTCAGAGAGACGCATCGTGATCGATAAAACTTTTGAGTCTTTGGAACAGGCGGTGGAAGGCATCCACGACGGCGCCACCATCATGATCGGCGGCTTCGGCAACGCCGGCATGCCGTCCGCGCTGATCGACGCGCTGATTGCCCAGGGCGCGCGCGAACTCACCATCGTCAACAACAACGCCGGCAACGGCGAAACCGGACTGGCGGCGCTGCTCAAGGCCGGACGGGTGAAGAAGATCATCTGCTCCTTCCCGCGCCAGACTGATTCCCAAGTGTTCGACGCGCTCTACCGCGCCGGCAAGATCGAGCTGGAACTGACGCCGCAAGGCAATCTCGCAGAACGCATCCGCGCCGCCGGCGCCGGCATCGGCGGCTTTTTCAGCCCGACCGGATACGGCACCATGCTGGCCGAAGGCAAGGAAACGCGTCTCATCGATGGCCGCCACTACGTGCTGGAGTCGCCCATCCACGCCGACTTCGCATTGATCAAGGCGTTGCGCGGCGACCGCTGGGGCAACCTGGTCTATCGCAAGACCGCGCGCAACTTCGGCCCCATCATGGCCATGGCCGCCAAATGCACGATCGCGCAAGTCAGCGAAGTCGTGGCGCTGGGAGAGCTCGATCCGGAAGTCATCGTCACGCCGGGCATCTTCGTCCAACGCGTGGTGCAGACCGGCGTGCAAACCAGTATCCCGAGCAATCTGCAGGAGGCCGCACAATGAGCCGCTATACCCGTGAACAAATGGCCGCACGCGTGGCCCGCGACATTCCCGAAGGCGCCTACGTCAACCTCGGCATCGGCCTGCCTACCAAGGTCGCCAACTACCTGCCGGCCGACAAGGAGATCTTCCTGCAAAGCGAAAACGGCCTGCTCGGCATGGGCCCGGCGCCGGCACCAGGCGAAGAAGACGAAGACCTGATCAACGCCGGCAAGCAGCCGGTCACGCTGCTGACCGGCGGCGCCTATTTCCACCACGCCGATTCCTTCGCCATGATGCGCGGCGGCCATCTCGACATCTGCGTGCTGGGCGCCTTCCAGGTATCGGCCGGCGGCGACCTGGCCAACTGGCACACCGGCGCGCCGGATGCGATCCCCGCCGTGGGCGGCGCCATGGACCTGGCCAGCGGCGCCAAGCAGGTGTTCGTGATGATGGAGCATCAGACCAAGAACGGCGAAAGCAAGATCGTCGATCAATGTGCCTATCCGCTCACCGGCATCGGCTGCGTCAATCGCATCTACACCGACTTGGCCGTGATCGACGTGACGCCGCAGGGCCTGCAGGTGCTGGAAATCGTCGAGGGATTGTCCTTCGAAGAATTGCAAAAACTGACCGGCGCAACGCTGCGCGCGGCCGCCTGAGCTACATGACTGCAGTGAGGAAAACATGACAGACGTATTTATCTGCGACGCTGTTCGCACTCCCATCGGCCGTTTCGGCGGCGCGCTCAAGGACGTGCGCGCCGATGACCTCGGCGCCGTTCCGATGCGCGCGCTGATGGAGCGCAATCCTCAGGTGGATTGGAGCACCGTCGACGACGTGATCTACGGCTGCGCCAACCAGGCCGGCGAGGATAACCGCAACGTCGCGCGCATGTCGCTGCTGTTGGCCGGCCTGCCGCAGGACGTGCCGGGCGCGACCATCAATCGCCTGTGCGGATCGGGTATGGATGCGATCGGCATCGCTGCCCGCGCCATCAAGTCCGGCGAGGCGCAACTGATGATCGCCGGCGGCGTGGAATCGATGACGCGTGCACCGTTCGTGATGGGCAAGGCCGACAGCGCTTTCTCGCGCAACGCGGCAATCCATGACACCACCATCGGCTGGCGTTTCATCAATCCGCTGATGAAGGCGCAGTACGGCGTCGACGCCATGCCCGAGACCGGCGAAAACGTCGCCGACGATTTCCGGATCAGCCGCGCCGACCAGGACAAGTTCGCGGTGCACAGCCAGGCCAAGGCGGCCGCGGCGCAGCAGAACGGCATCCTGGCGCAAGAGATCGTGCCGGTGATCATTCCGCAAAAGAAGGGCGAGGCGATTACCGTGACGCAGGACGAGCATCCGCGCGCCACCAGCATGGATGCGCTGGCCAGACTCAAGCCCATCGTCAGGGCTGACGGCAGCGTCACCGCCGGCAACGCCTCCGGCGTCAACGACGGCGCCTGCGCCTTGCTGCTGGCCGGCGCCGACGCGGTGGAAAAATTCGGCCTGAAGCCGCGGGCGCGCATCCTCGGCATGGCCACTGCGGGGGTCGCGCCGCGCATCATGGGCATCGGTCCGGCGCCCGCCAGCAAGAAGCTGTTGGCGCGGCTGGGTCTGGATATCGCACAGATGGATGTGATCGAACTGAACGAAGCCTTCGCTTCGCAGGGATTGGCGGTGCTGCGCGAACTCGGCGTGGCCGATGACGATGCGCGCGTGAATCCCAACGGCGGCGCCATCGCTTTGGGCCATCCGCTCGGCATGAGCGGCGCACGCCTGGTGACCACCGCGACTTACCAATTGGAACGCATTGGCGGCCGTTACGCCTTGTGCACCATGTGCATCGGCGTGGGACAGGGCATTGCGATGGTCATCGAGCGGGTTTAATCGAAGAGGCGTACTCGGCCGACGGTCTTACTCGCGCGACTGATTGAAAATCGGCGAGGACGGACTATTGCCCGCCAGCTCGCGCGCAGCGGCGAGCAGATCGGGGCCGAGGCTCTCCATGCGGCGCATGTCGAGCCGTTGCAGCGGGCCCGCGATACTGATTACGCCGATGGCCGCATAGCCGGTGCGCTGTATCGGCGCCGCCATCGCCGTCATGCCCGGCGCAAATACTTCACTGATGAGCGCATAGCCGCGACGACGGCTTGCCTGGATGAATTCCAGCAAAGCCTGGATCGTCGTCGGCGCGTTGGGACCGTAGTCCTTGGGCTTGCCGAAGCCTTGCCTCGACACCAGTTCCAGCGCACGCTCATCTGACATCGTCAGCATCCACGCGTGGCCGGTGGCGGAGCACGACAGCACCGTGTCCATCCCCATGTCCGGATCGTAGCGCAAGCCCTTCCTGGCGCCTTGCGACTTCGCCACCCACGTCAGCCGGTCGCCGTCGACGATGGCCAGCCGCACCAGTTCCCCCGATATTTCCGCCAGCCGGTCCAGCGTCGCCTGGGCCACGTCGACGATGCCCGACGTCGCCAGATAACTGAGTCCGAGGCCAACCAGTTTGGTCGTCAGCACGTAGTCGCCATGCTCGCGAATCTGACGCACATAGCCGCAGCGCACCAGGTCGGTCAGCAGGCGATGACAGGCGCTGCGCGGGATCTCGAGTTCATCGGCCAGCAGGGTCAGCGGCGTCGCTTCCGCCTGTGCCGCCAGGTACTCCAGTATCCCCAGCGTGCGCTCCAATACGCCATTCATTGCGGTCCGTCTCCATTGTAATTTTCATGATGCGGAATCAAATTCCAGTGTGGAATTATGTTCCAGAAGCGCTGATATTATCCGCTCAGAACACCGAAGTAAATCTGTAAATGTGTCGAATAAATTCAGGTTACATAAGGCTTTCAGACTGGATTTGAAGTTCTCGCAGCGAATTGAAATTTATTTTTCGGCAGTTCTATTAATAAAAATATGTTCGATTATCGAACAATCAGATAAATTAATTTCCAACAGGAGACAAGGATGAGCACGAGCAGTTATCAAGACTCTCAACAGGCCGCGCACGAACGCATGGGAACGCGCGCCGTCACCGCGGCGACCGTCGGCACGGCGCTGGAATGGTTCGACTTCACACTGTACGGCGCGGTCTCCGCGACCGTGCTTCCCAAGCTGTTCTTCCCCTCGATGGATCCGACCAACGCCTTGCTGGCCTCGCTCGGCACCTTCGGCGTCGGCCTGGCGGCGCGTCCTCTCGGCGCCATCATCTGCGGCCATCTGGGCGACAAGATCGGACGCCGCAACCTGATGCTCGGCACCGTCACGATCATGGGTCTGGCGTCGGTGCTGATGGGCCTGTTGCCGACCTACGCCATGATCGGCGTGTGGGCCCCGATCCTGCTGGTGCTGCTGCGCATCATCCAAGGCTTCGCACTCGGCGGAGAATCGACCGGCGCACAACTGATGGCGCTGGAACATGCCTCCCCGGATCGCCGCGGCAAGTATTCGGGTCTGCTGGGTTTGTGCTCACCGCTCAGCCAGATCATGGCCAACGGAGTGCTGCTGCTGATTTCATCGTTGTTGACCAATGACGCCTTTGAAAGCTACGGCTGGCGTATTCCCTTCGTCCTCAGTTTCGTGCTGGTGGTGGTCGGTCTCTACATCCGCCTGAAAGTCGATGAGACGCCCGCCTTTGTGGAACTCAAGAAGACCGCCGCCGCGCGCGTCAGCAGCCCGCTGAAAGACGCCGTGCGTTTCCACTACAAGACGGTGCTGCGCTGGATGTTCTTCTTCTGCGGCCCGGCAGCGCTGTTCTACCTGATCGTGGTGTTCTCGCTGAGCTATGTCACCAAGACGCTGGAAGTGCCAAAGCAAACCGCCTTCCTGCTGCTGATGGGCGCCAACGTCTGCGCCATCGTCGGCGCACTGGCCGGCGGCATGCTGAGCGACAGGATCGGCCGCAAGAAGGCGTTGGCGGTCGGTTCGATTGCCACACTGCTGATCCTGTTCGTGTACTTCCCGATCCTGGAGACCAGGAGCTTCTTCCCGATGCTGGCGATCATGGGCTTGTTCCTCGGCTTCACGCAATTCCAGAGCGGCATCCAGCCGGTGGCGTTTGCCGAGGCGTTCCCGACCAATGTGCGCTACTCGGGATCCGCGCTGGCCTACACCGGCGCCAACCTGCTGACCGGCGGCCCGATGCCGATCGTGGCGGTCTGGCTGCTGAGCAAGTTCAACGGCTCGCCTTGGGCGGTGGTTGGCGTGTGCGTGGTGCTGAACCTGCTGTCATTGCTCATGATCATGTGGGGACCGGAGACGCGCGGCATCGACATGAACCGCGTCGATACATCGCATGACGCGGCTACGCACGACGGCACCGTTGCCGGTGTGCAGACGCGCCGGGCCACCTGAAAACCGATTCAATACTGACTTCATCTATGTCCAAGCTTATCTACGTCCTCAACGGCGCCAACCTGAACATGCTCGGCAAGCGCGAGCCGGAAATCTACGGCACCACCACGCTGGAGGAAATTCGCCTGCGCACGCTGGCCGAGGCCAAAGAGCTGGGGCTGGAGTGCGACTTCCGCCAGACCAATCACGAAGGCGTCATGGTCGACTGGCTGCAGGAAGCCTTCGAGCGCGACGCCGGCGTGATCATCAATCCGGCGGGATTTTCGTTCGCCTCGATTCCGGTGCTGGATGCCGTGAAGCTGATGTCGCAACCGGTGGTCGAACTGCACATCAGCAACATCCATCAGCGCGACGAAGCGCATCGGCATTCGCTGGTGTCGCTCGCGGCCAGGGCAGTGATCTGCGGCCTTGGCGCCGCAGGTTATCCGATCGCGGTACGGGCGATCGCGGCGTTGATGGAAAATTGAAGTTACTCGGGGGAGGGAAAACGGGCTGTCCGGATGGATTCGGACAGCCCGTTTTTTCTTGAAGCGCAGAGAAGGTCTTTTACAGTTGCGCGAGGAAGTCGCCGACCAGCGCGGCAAAGGCTTCGGGCTGCTCAACGGCGCTGATGTGCGAAGCGCCTTCGATCACCTGCAGCTGCGCGCCGGCAATGGCGTCGGCCAGCGCCTGTCCCATCGCTACCGGCGTTCCCTGGTCGAGCGCGCCGGCGATCACCAGCGTCGGTACGGTGATCTTGCCCAGCCGTGCAGTGGTGTCGACCGTGCCGACGGCGTTGCAGCAGCCGACATAGCCTTGCGCGTCGGTGCTGGTCAGGCGCTCGCGGAAGCGGGCAACGGTGGCGCCCTGGTCGGCCCGGAAGTCGTCATGGAAATAACGCCCCATGACGGCGTCGGCGATCGCCTCGATGCCTTGCTCGCGCACCGTGACGATACGTTGCCGCCAGGCTTCGCGTGCGGCCTCCGGATAGGTCGACGTGGTGTTGGCGAGCACCAGCGCGCGCACCAGTCCCGGATGGCGCAGCGCCAGTTCCTGTCCCGCCATGCCGCCCATGGACAGGCCCACCCAGACTACCGGTCCGGTATCGAGTTCGCGCAGCAGGCGCGCGGCGTCGTCGGCCAGGTCGGCCATCGAATACAAGTCCTCACCTTCACCCTTGTCCGAACTGCCGTGGCCGCGATGATCGTAGGCGATCACGCGGCAATCGCTTGCCAGTTGATTGGCCAGGCCGTCCCACATCATCAGGTCGGCGCCGATGGCATGCGACAGCACCACCGTATGGCGTGGTGCCCGACCGTTGCGCGGCTCGCGCACGGTGTAGTGCAGCGCGGGTGAAGAGAGCGTGCGGCCCTGTTTGCCGATGCCCGGATGGCAGGTGTCGGCCGGACGCTGCGGTTCGACCTCGTAGCCGATCTGCTCGCCCACCTCACGCAGGATTTGCTGGGCGTGACTGAACGCGGTGTTGCCCGCCGGGACGCCGGCGTAGATGGCGGACTGGATCAGCACTTCCTTCATTTCATCGGGCGTCAGGCGCGTGGCGGCGTCGCCCAGCAAGCCGGCGCGCACGTGCAGTTCGAATTCTTCCCAGCGGCCCAGCGCAATCGTGATGGCCAGCACGATGATGCGGCGGGTCTTGTGGTCGAGACCGGGACGGCCCCAGATTTCATTCCAGGCGAAGCGCGTGATCAGGTTCTGAAACTCGGCGTTGAAGTTGGTGGCGCCCGCCACCGAACGGTCTACCCAGGCATCGCCGAGGACGCTGCGGCGATTGCGCATGCCGCGCTCGAAATCGTGGTCGAGAGGATCGAAGCTCATGGTGGTCTCAGTCGTTTTTGTCAAGAAAAAGGGGATGACGGGCGGCGCTGCAGCAAGCTCTTCAATTGATGCTCCGCCAGTGTGCGCGCTGCACTCAGCGCCTGAACCGGATCGAACAGATCTTGCACCCGGCGGATGTCGATCTGCTTGCCGAGTTGAGCGTCGTCGTTGATCGCCGCAGTCAGCACATCGGCCAGCTGGCCTTGCGTCGCCACGGTCCGCTGCGTAAGTTTTTCCAGCAAGGCGTGCGCAGCGGGACGGCCGATGGCGCCCGCCAGAAAGATCGATGCCGCTTCGGCAAATACCAGCCCTTGCAGCGCATCGATATTGCGGCGCATGCGGTTGGTGTCGACAACCAGTCCGGCGAAGGCGTCATTCAGTGCGTTGAGAGCGCCGTGCGCGCCGAGGAACAGCGCCGGCCATTCGGCCAGTTCCGCCTGCCAGTTGCCAAGACCGCGTTCATGCTGCTGCGCCATGGCGGACAGCAAGGCGGCCGCGTGATGAGGCGCACGGTTGGCCGCGGCCAGCGCGATCATGGATGACACCGGATTGCGTTTGTGCGGCATGGCCGAGGAGCCGCCGCGGCCGTTGCCGGCGGGTTCGGCCAGCTCGGCGATTTCACCTTGCGCCATCAGGCTGAGGTCGGTCGCCAGCTTGCCGAGGCTGCCGGTGAGCACTGCGACTTCCATGCCGAGCCGGACCCATTCATCGCGCTGGGTGTGCCAGGCGGCGTCCGCCTTTTTCAGCTGCAAGGCGTCGGCCATGCGTTGCGCCACTGCGGGGCCTTTGTCGCCGAGCACGGCCAGCGTGCCGACCGCGCCGCCCAGTTGCAGTTGCAGGGCGCGCGCGGATTGTGCGCGCAGTTGTTCGCGTGCGCGCACCAGCGGCGCGGCCCAGCCGACCAGCTTGAAGCCGAAGCTGGTGACCTGCGCCGGCTGCATCAGCGTGCGCGCCAGCACCGGCGTGGACAGATGTTGCCCGGCCAGCTTCAGCAAGTGTGCGGTCAACTGGTCGAGCTCCACGTCAATCAGTTGCAAGGCCTTGCGCGTGGCCAGCACCATTGCAGTGTCGAGCACGTCCTGGCTGGTGCTGCCCCAATGCACGTGCGCGGCCGCTTCCTGGTTGTCGAGCGCCACGGTCCGGGTCAGCTCCTTGATCAGCGGAATCGCCAGCGCGCCGGCGCGCCGACCGGCTGTGACGATGGCCGCGATGTCGTAGCGATGTACATCGCAGGCATCGCCAATCGCACGTGCTGCGGCTGCGGGGATGACGTCCTCGGCGGCTTCGGCGTTCGCCAGCGCCGCCTCGAAGTCGAGCATCGCCTGGACGATGGCGGCATCGTCGAAGACCGCGATCATCTGCGGCGTGGTCAGAAAACTGTCGAACAGGGAAACGCTCATGGGGAATTCCTCAGCTTCTTATGTGTAGTCGAAGAATACGGTTTCCTGCGCGCCCTGCATATGGATGTTCCACAGATAGGAGCCGTCCGCCTGCTTCTTCGCAATCAGGGTATCGCGGCGTTGCGCGGGCACCTGAGCCAGCAGCGCCGACTGCGCCAGCCCGGCGTCGTCTTCGAGGAACACGGCAGTGAACTGATGCTTGGTCAGGCCGCGCGCAAACACGGTGATGTACGCCGCCGGCTTTCCGGACGCAGCCGCCGGCGGCTGCGACACCTGCAGCGTGAAGCCGCCTTGTTCGCCGCTCGGTACGCGGCGATAGCCGGGGATGGCGTGCGCGGCTTCCTGCGATGCGCTGGCCGGCATCCAGGCTTCGATCCAGGCGTCATTGATGGCGACGCCGTCGCCGTCGAAGACGGCGCCCGTGATGCGGATGGTCGATGCGCTGCTGTCCACGCCGGCCGTCAGGTCGACGGCCCAGCGCCAGGCTTCATGCGGAAAAGGACCGATGGTCTGCGATGTGGTGATCTTGCTTGTCATGATGTTGTCCAATTGTTCAAAGGCCCATCGGCGTGGCGTCGCGGCCGCGCAGCACGATGTCGAATTCATAGCCGAGCATCTTGTCGTCGACGGTCTGCTCCAGGCTGAAGCGCGAGATCAGGCGCTGGCGCGCCGCCGCATCCGGAATACTCTGGAAGATCGGGTCGTACTCGAACAGCGGATCGCTGGGGAAGTACATCTGCGTCACCAGGCGTTGCGCATACACGTTGCCGAACATCGAGAAATGGATGTGCGCCGGACGCCAGGCCTTGTGATGGTTGCCCCAGGGATAAGGGCCCGGCTTGATGGTGACGAAGCGATAGCGGCCGTCGTCGTCGGTCAGCATCTTGCCGAGGCCGGTGAAGTTGGGATCGAGCGGGGCGTCGTGCTGATCCTTCTTGTGCCAGTAGCGGCCGGCGGCGTTGCATTGCCAGACTTCCAGCAGCGAATTGCGCACCGGCTTGCCGTCCTCATCGAGCACGCGGCCGGTGACTACGATCTTTTCCCCCAACGGTTCGCCCTTGCCCTGGGCGGTCAGGTCCATGTCGTGCGGCAGGATCAGTTTCGGCGAGGCGAACAGATTGGTGGTCGTGGCCTGCTCGTCGCGCACCCGCAACGGCGCCAGCGTCGGGCCGCGTTTGAGGGTGGATTTGTAGGCGGGATGGATCAGTTCCGGATAGACACCGGGTTCGATGGCGTCGAATTGCATGGGCTCTCCTCAATGGGCTGTCGGCTGGCCCGCAACGGCATGGGGATGTCTCCTGCACGTTCCGCGGGCGGTGGGCAAATCATAGGGAAAACGCCCTTGCGCCCACAAGCGCGGAGCAGCGCACAACATTCGCCATTCGCCCTATTTGTGCGAGAATCGCACAAATAGGGTCTTTTCCGCATTTGCCATTCGCCGAGGAAATCATGGTTCCCATCACACCAGAACTGCAACGCCAGACAAGGGCAGAAGAGGATGCCGGCCTCGGGCAACCGCTCAAGCGCGATATCGTCGCCGGTCTGGAGAAAGGCCTGCAAGTGATCGAGGCCTTCGACCAGGAACGCACGCGCCTCACCATTGCTGAAGTCGCGCAACGCACCGGGCTGACACGCGCCGCCGCGCGCCGCTACCTGATCACGCTGACCCACCTCGGCTACATGCGGCACGACAACAAGACCTTTTCGCTGACGCCGACCGTGTTGCGCCTCGGCCAGTCCTACCTCCATTCGGCGCGCCTGCCCCGCATCGTCCAACCGTTGCTGTATCGGTTGGCGTATTCGCTGGGCGAGGCGGCGTCCTGCGGCGTGCTCGATCACGATCAACTGGTGTGTGTTGCGGCGGTCAGCGCCGGCCAACTGGTGTCGACCACGCTGCAACCGGGTACGCGCGTGCCGGCGTATTGCACCGCCAACGGCCGCATCCTGCTGGCCAATCTTCCGCATCAGCGCATGGCGCAGATGCTGGACAAGCTGGACGTCGAGCAGATCACCTCGCACACGATTACCGACAAAGTGCTGCTCGGACAGGAGATCGTCCGCACGCGCGAGCAGGGCTATGCGCTGGTCGATCAGGAGCTGGAACTGGGCCTGCGCACCATGGCCGTGCCGCTGCGCAATTTCCGCGGCGATGTGGTCGCAGCGATGAACATCAGCGTGCACGCCGCCCGCATGAAACTGGAAGACATGGTTGAACGCTGCCTGCCTGCGCTGCTGAAAATACAAGTCGAAGCAGGTGCCTTGCTGTAGCCTGATTTACCCCTTCGCCGCAGTCATCGTCTCCTTCGCGATGGCCATCGACGTCCGCAAAAAGCGAGCTCGTTCAATCTCGCTGTTGCCGCTCTCCAACTGCAATGAAAACCGCATAACCTAGCGCGGTTTTCTACGTTGGTGCAGCCGGCGCCGGGACCTACACTAGGCCCGGATTCAATTTCAAACCTACGCATCCGGATTCGGGCAAGACGCCCGGCGGGCGCGCACTCAGCTCATAGAAAACCGCCATGATTTTTTCCAAGAAACTGCAGCGCCTGGCGCTGGCCGTCGCCATGTTCTCCGCCGCCGTGTCGGCGCACGCCAATGACACCATCCGCATCGGCCTCAACCCCGGCGTGACCATCGACGTCGTCCAGTTCGTCAAGCAGCAAGCGGCGGCGCAAGGGCTGGACGTGCAGATCGTTGAAATCAGCGACTGGATTTCGCCCAACATCGCGCTCAACGACGGCAACCTGGACGTCAACTTTTATCAGAACACCGCCTTCCTCAACACTCAGCTCAAGCAACGCAAACTGAAGCTGGTGCCGGTGGCGTCGATCTGGAGCATCCAGTCCGGCCTGTTCTCGCGCAAGCTCAAGAAGATCGACGACCTGCCGGTCGGCGCCTCGGTTGCGATCGCCAGCGATCCGCTCAACGGCGCGCGCGGTTTGCTGCTGCTGGAAAAAGCCGGCGTCATTAAATTGAAGGACGGCGTCGGCATCGAAGCCACACGTTTCGACATCGTCTCCAATCCGAAGAAAGTAAAGATCGTCGAGCTCGAAGGACCGCAACTGGCGCGCGCGCTGGATGACGTCTACCTGTCGGCGATCTCGCCTTACGTTTATCTGCCGGCCGGCATCGATCCATCGACCGCCTTCGTCACGGAAGACCTGCGCGATCCGCTGTTCCACCAGGTCGTGGTGGCGCGCGAGAACAACAAGGATGATCCCAAGGTGCAGAAGTTCGTCGCCATCTTCCGCAGCCCGGCCGTCAAGGATTACATCCAGAAAAAATATCCCGCCTTCAAGGTGCTCTGGTAACTTTGGCAATCACGGCCCTACGGCTGCAATGACATGACACAAAAGAATCTGATCTTGAGCCTGTTCCTCGACAAGGCCGGGCATGACTTCGCCGGCTGGCGCCATCCCGACGCCGACAGCGACAATCTCTTCACGCTCGACTACAGCATCAATCTGGCGAAAGCGGCCGAGGCGGCCAAATTCGACATGGTGTTCCTGGCGGACGCGCTGACGCTGCTGCCGGAGAACAACACGGCGTACACCACCACCTTCCAGCTCGAGCCGATCGTGCTGCTGTCGGCCATCATGGCCCACACCACGCACATCGGCCTGACCGCCACCGTCTCCACCACCTACACCGATCCGTATCACGTCGCGCGCAAGTTCGCGACGCTGAACCTGCTCAGCCGTGGTCGCGCCGCCTGGAATATCGTTACCTCCATGCGCGAGTCCGAGGCGCGCAATTTCAATCTCGAAAAAGCCCTATCGCATGAGGCGCGCTACGAACGGGCGGATGAATTCGTCGACGTCGTCAAAAAGCTGTGGCGCAGCTGGGAGCCGGACGCACTGGTGCTCGACCGCGCCTCGGGGCAGTTCGCCGACGACGCCAAGGTGCGGGCGATTCATCATCGCGGCAAGCATTTCTCGGTGGAAGGCGCGCTCAACGTGCCGTCATCCGCCTACGGTGAACCGGTGCTGGTGCAGGCCGGCGCATCGGGCGTGGGCCGTGAATTCGCGGCGCGCACCGCCGACGTGATCTTTGCCTCGGTGGTCAATCGCGCAGCGGGCCAGGCTTTCTACGCCGACATCAAGCAGACGGCCGCGAAGTTCGGACGCAATTCCGATCACATCAAGATACTTCCCGGCTTCATCCCGGTGATCGGCGACACGTTTGCCGAAGCCAAAGAGAAGAAGGCCTTCCTCGAGAGCCAGGTGTTGTCCGTCGCCGCGATCAGGTATTTGTCGCAATGGCTGGAGACCGATCTCTCCGCGTTCGACCCGGACGCGCCGTTGCCGGACATCTTCGACATCGACAAGATCAAGGGACAGAAAGGGCGCTTCCAGAACATCATGAAGATCGCCAACGACGACAAGCTGAACCTCGGACAACTGGCCGCGCGGGTGGCGGCAACGCGCACGCACCATTCGATGGTTGGCACGCCGGATTTCATCGCCGACGAAATGGCGAACTGGTTGCAGACGAATGCCTGTGACGGCTTTAACGTCCTGCCCACGCATTTCCCCGGCGGGCTGAATGAGTTCACCGAAGCCGTGGTGCCGCGGCTGCAAAGCAAGGGCGTGTTCCGCACCGAGTATGCACAATCGACGCTGCGCGGGCATCTGGGAATTGCCTGACGGCGAGCGCGACGCCGACAATCGATGATGCCGCCTTCGGGCGGCATTTTTTTGCGAGGCGTGGCAAGTCCGCCACGAATTGCATCGCGTTGAAGCAGTGATAGGCACTGGATTTTTCCGATGTTAAGATCGCCGGCAAGCAAAAAATAACAGCAGAGGGTGCGTGCAAAGCGCAAGACCAAGCACAGTGCGCGGCGCTTTGATGCATGGGGGAAATCTTTCGTTTCTTGATGGAAACGCAGAATTGGAAATGTGCTGCAAGCCAATATTTCCATGGGCAAAATTCTCCCGTCTTCCTGATCCCGGATGCGCCTCATCCTGCTGTTATTTTTATTCAAAATCAAATAACGACGGGGATGGACATGATCAATGTGTTGAAGGGGAAGACTTGCGCGGCTTGTGTGGTGGCGGCGTCCTTGCTGGCAGGCTGTGGCGCGCTGGATCCGGTCAACATGATTCTGTCGGCGCGGGCATCGTCCTACGACATGGTTGCAGAGATGACTTCCCCCGAAATGCGCAACATCACGCTGACGTCCTTGCGCACCGCCGACTGTTCAGTGCTGGAAGGCATGATCCCGATCTACCAGGAAGACCTGCGCAAGGGCCAGGCCAAGGCGGATCGCGTCGACATCGCCGTCGCCGAAATGAACCTCTCCGTCGTCAGGCAGATCCAGGGCGAAAAATCCTGCCCTGCCGCCAAGCCGCCGACGGTGGCGAAGAATCCGGCATCCACATCGACCGGCCCCGCCGCGGCAGCCGCTTCCACTGCGGCGGCCAACACCAATCAGGGCACGCTGAACATCAGCGTCGACAACGTCTCGCCGGCCATCGCTAAATCGCAGGGCATGGCCGATCAGAAGGGCGCGCTCGTGATCGAGACAAAGAAGGGCAGCGCCGCCGACAAGGCCGGCATCAAGCCGCTCGACGTGATTGTCGAAGTCAACGGCCAGCCGGTGTCGACGCCGGCCGAGTTCGACCAGATCGTCAGCCGCATGCGCCCCGGTTACAAAGCACCGCTGCGCATTGCACGCGCCGGCAAGACGCGCAACGTCACCGTGGTGGTGAGCAAGGACGAGCACGCTGCATCGCCTGCTTCTGCATCAGTTGCATCTGCCGCACCAGTTACATCAATCGCGATCACCGATCCCGATACCGCGCCGTCCATGAGTACGCCGTTGCTGGCCGGGCATGGATGGATGGGCATGCAGTACGGCATGAGCGCTGTCGGCGTGCTGGAAAACATGCCGCCTGCCATTGCAGCTGCGCTCGGCCTGCCGCGACCGCAGGGCGTCCTGATCGGCGGCGCGCTGCCGGGAGCCGCAGCGGACCGGGCCGGTCTCAGAACGCTGGATGTCGTCGTCTCGCTCAATGGCCGGCAAATCGAAAACAAGGAGCAACTCTCCCAACTGTTGGGACGCCTGCCCGCGGCCTCCACCATCAAGCTGGGCATCTGGCGCAACCGCAAACTGGAATATGCGCAGGTCACGCTCGATCCGCAAGTCTCGCAACTGTTGTTGCCGAGCGCCGCACCGGGCTATTGCTTCGCCTGGATCAATGCCAATGCCGCCGCCAAAACCGGCGCCGTCAGTTATGAATTCGTGGTGTCGGCAGTCGACGCTGCGGAGGACATCAATCCGGTCATCGGCGCGCAGTTCCGTGCCTATCTGACCGAGCGCGGCATTGGCGCCGAGTTCGGCAACGCACCCGGTTATGCGGTGTGCCGCAAGTCGCGCGAGGCCATCATCAATGCACGCAATGAAGCGACGGCCGCGACCAAGCAGACGCTGGCGACGACCGGCAAGGACACGCTGGCGGTTTATTGGATACCGCGCTGAGATGCACTGAGCCGCTGCCGATCATCTATTTGAGGGACATCTCATGAATACCTTCCCGAGGGCGCTCGCCTGGTCCACCACCGCCTGCGTCGCGATCGCGCTGTCGGGCTGCATGGCCGTACATTCGGTGGTCTCGCCGATGATGCAGTCGGCGATGCAAAGCACCGTCGAAAACAATGCCACGCCCGAAAGCATGGGCATCGGCACCTCCGCTTATCGCGGCCATGACTGCGCCTACCTGGCGAGCATGGCGCAGACCTTCACCAAATCGCAAAACGATCCCGCCACGGAAGCCTTCACCCGGAAGACCTTCGGCTGGCACGTCGACGCCATCAATCAGGTGCGCGCCGAACAGGGTTGCGTCGCCGGCATCCCTGCCAGGGTGCCCGCTTCAGGTGAAGTGCCGATGTACGGTTTTTGCTGGTACGCGGAGCCGGGCGGCGTCGGCGCCATTTACTTTTCGACCGTGTTCGCCTATGTGGACTGGTATGCCGATCAGGGGCAGCATGAGCAAAAGGAATTCGACGCCTATCTGAAAGGCCGTTACGCGCCCAAGCCGGCGAGCGCGCTGTGCCAGGGCGAAGACTCGCGCGCCAAGGCCGACGCCGCCCGTGAAAAACTGTGGGGCCAGATGTTCGGCAACCTCAGTTCCAGCCGTGTCTCGGTGCAGTGGACGCCGGCCTCCAAACCGCCGCCGCGCCGCACTGTTGCAAAGGCTGCCGCTGTCAGCGCACCAGCAGGCGCATCAGCCCCGGCTGCCGGTGCAGGCAAAACGATCGGCCTGCAATTGAGCGACCTTGACGACGCAACCGCGAAAAAACTCGCACTCAATCCCGCGCAAGGTGCGCTGGTCGGCGAGGTCGCCAGGAGCGGCACTGCAGCGAAGGCAGGCTTGCGCGCGCAAGATGTGATCGTCGAAATCGGCGGCCAGGAAGTGCGCTCACGTGCAGAAGCGCAGACCACCCTCGATGCCATGCGTATCGGCTTCAATGTGCCGCTGCGCGTCTGGCGTGCGCGCAAGATGCATGAGCTGACGCTGGAGGTGGCGCCGCGCTGAGCTGTCGATCATGGCGCCGGCCGCAATCCCGCTGCCAGCGCAGTATACAAGCGGGAATAGCGAAAAATTCCTCCTGCAAGTTTCTGCGGATAAGCCTATGATCTGCAAACGCAATCGAGACGGAATCGTCCGCCGCGCTATCCGGCGGGCCTGCTCCGACATTGTCTCCGCTCCATTCTCCCCGGCATTCCCGGTTGCGCCAGGCACGGACATCCGGATGGAGTGACGTCTTCCCCGATGTTCTACCCAACAGGACGTCGGAGGAGTTAAAAGATGACAACCAGCTTCAACCTCAACGGTAAGCAAGTCACAGTCAAAGCGGAACCGGATACCCCGCTGTTGTGGGTGATCCGCGATGAAATCGGCCTGACCGGCACCAAGTTCGGCTGCGGCATGGCGCTCTGCGGCGCCTGTACCGTGCAGCTCGACGGCGCGCCCATCCGTTCTTGCCAGACCCCGGTCTCGGCAGCGGCCGGCAAGAAGGTCGCCACAATCGAATCCCTGTCCAAAGACAATTCCCACCCGCTGCAAAAAGCCTGGATCGCGCACGACGTGCCGCAGTGCGGCTATTGCCAGTCGGGCCAGCTCATGAGCGCCGCAGCGCTGCTGCGCACCAACAAGAATCCCAGCGACGCCGACATCGAAAACGCCATGAGCGGCAACATCTGCCGCTGCGGCACCTATAACCGCATCCGCGCCGCCATCAAGAGCGCCGCGGCTGAAATGCGCAAGGCCTGAGGAGATCGCCATGACAACCACACGACGCGATTTCCTCAAGGTAACGGCGCTGGTCGGCGGCGGCCTCACGCTCGGCGTCAGCCTGCCGGGCGCGGTCAGCGTAGCGCAGGCGGCCGGCACGCTGCACACGCCCAACGCCTGGGTCCACATTGCCGACGACAACACCATCACGCTGATTTCCGCGCGCTCCGAAATGGGCCAGGGCGTCTACACCTCGATGCCGATGCTGATCGCCGAAGAACTCGGCGTCGACATCCGCAAGATCAAGGTCGAGATCGCCCCGGTCGGCGAGGTCTACACCAACGCCTTGCTCGGCGGCCAGCTCACCGGCGGCTCGACCTCGGTGCGCGACGGCTGGGAAAAGCTGCGCGTGGCCGGCGCCCAGGTGCGCACCATGCTGGTCACGGCGGCGGCGCAGAAATGGAACGTCGACGCCGCCACGCTCAAGGCCGCTGACGGCAAGGTCACCGGCCCGGGCGGGCGCAAGGCGACCTACGGCGAACTGGCCGACGCCGCATCCAAGCTGCCTGTGCCCAAGGACGTGGTGCTGAAGGATCCGAAAGATTTCAAGATCATCGGCAAGCCGACCAAGCGCCTCGATACGCCGCGCAAGGTCAACGGCACCGCCGTGTTCGGCATCGACGTCAAGCTTCCGGGCATGGTCTACGCCTCGCTGGAGCAGTGCCCGGTGATCGGCGGCAAGGTCGTCAGTTTTGACGCGAGCAAAGCCAAGGCCATGCCGGGCGTGATCGACGTAGTGCAGATCCGCGACGGCGTGGCGGTGGTGGCCGACAGCTACTGGCGCGCCAAGAAGGCGCGCGAAGCCCTGACCGTCACCTGGGACGAAGGCGCGGGCGCCGCCATCGACAATGCTTCGATGATGGACGGCATCCGCAACGCCAAGGATGCGCCGACGCCGATCAAGAAAACCGGCGACGCCGACGCCGCCATGAAGAGCGCCGCCAAGACCATGCAGGCCGAATATTGGTCGCCGCTGCTGGCGCATGCAACGATGGAACCGCAGAATTTCACCGCTGACTACAAGGACGGAAAATGCCTGGTGATCGGCCCGGCGCAATTCCAGCAAGGTACGCAGGGCAACGTCGCGGCGGCGGTCGGTCTCAAGCCGGAAGACGTCACGGTGCAGACCACCTTCCTCGGCGGCGGTTTCGGCCGGCGTCTGGAATACGACTTCGCGGTGCAGGCGGCGCAGATTTCCAAGGCGGTCGGCAAGCCGGTCAAGCTGCTGTGGAGCCGCGAGGACGACACCACCCATGACTTCTATCGCCCGATGGCTTTCCATCGCATGGCGGCCGGACTCGACGCCGCCGGCAAGCCGGTGGCGTTGACCTTCCAGCTGACCTCGCAGTCAGTGACGCAGCGCGCCTTCGGCCTGCCCAAGGGCACGCTCGATCCGTTCATGGCGGAAGCGGCGGTGGTCGGCTACGACATCCCCAACATGACGCAGGAACTGATCGAACACGACAGCGGCCTGCGCGTCGGCTACTGGCGCTCGGTCAGCCACGCGCTCAACGCCTTCGCCAACGAAAGCTTCATCGACGAGCTGGCCGCAGCCGCCGGCAAGGATCCCTATCAATACCGGCTGGCGCTGCTGGACAAGCAGCCGCGCTTCGCCAACGTGCTGAAGATCGCCGCGAGCAAGGCCGGCTGGGGCAAGCCGCTGGCGAAAGGACGCAGCCGCGGCATCGCCCTGATGGAAGGCTATGACACCTACATGGCGCAGGTGGCGGAGATTTCGGTGAAGGACAACGAGATCACCGTGCACAAGATGTGGGTGGCCGCCGACCTCGGCCGCATGGTCAACCCCGACACGGTGGAAGCGCAGATCGAATCGAGCATCGCCTTTGGCCTGTCGTCGGTGCTGGGTTCGGAAATCACGCTCGACAAGGGCCGTGTGCAGCAGACCAACTTCCACGACTATCCGGTGATCCGCATGTCGCAGATGCCGCGCATCGACGTCACGCTGGTCAAGAGCACCGAGAAGCCGGGCGGCATCGGCGAACCGGCCACGGCGCTGGTTGGACCGGCGGTGGCGAACGCGTTGTTTGCAGCCACCGGAAAACGCGTGCGCAAGCTCCCGCTGTCGCCTGACAATATCAAATCGGCTTGACCCAGGATCGATGTGACGGCGCACCTGCTTCGGCAGGTGCGCCGTTGTTTTTAGCGCGCTTGTATGAAGTAAAATTATTGCCGGTCATGAAAATCCGTTCAGGCGCGAAGTCTGAATACAATTCCAAAAATAAAAAGAAACAATGAAAAAAGTAAAATTGGCTGCTGTACTGTTTCCGATGATCTTCTTTCTGGCAAGTTGCGCATCGCTCGGACAGCTTGACGCTAACGTCGGTGCTCCGACGGAAAAAGAATCGGTCTTTGTAATGGGGGTCGCTCCGGAAAATTATCGTATCTCGATATTTCCCGGCAGCGTGGAAGATGGCCGGTTTTATCAGAATCCATTAAGACCAGCTGCTATCTATGCAGCCGCCAACAATGGATATATCGTGGGAAAAGCGGCGGCAGGCGAGGTTCTGGGTCTGTCGAACGTGAGAATTGTCAAAAGCAGCGAGTCCCTGTTGGGGTTGGACTACAAAGCATGTGGGGAGAACCGGACCATCACTTTTACCGTCCCCAAAGGTAAAGTTATCTACCTTGGCAGCATCTATTATCTCTATAAAAAGGAAACGCTGGATGTGAGCTATCTCGACGAGTTCGAGGATGCGAAGACATATATCGACAAAAATTTTCCGGCCCTCAGAGCAAAACTGGAACCGTTTCCAGTCGAATGGGCAACGCAGTTGAAAACTTGCGGTCAAGGCGGGGGAAAGATCATCATTTACATGCGCACCAAGACGCGATGAAACGGAGACCGATTTTCCGGCAGGCGTCCCGCTGTTTGTCCTGAAGACGCATTCAAACCGCATCATGAAAAATCACACCCATCGTGTAGCGATTTCCTGAGCGCAGGCGGCTCACGCCGTGGCGCATCTTGACGCGGTAGTAACCGCGCGTGCCTGATACCGGCCGCTCGTTGACAGCGAACAGCAGCGCGTCGCCCTGACGCAGCGGCACCACCTCGGCGCGCGACTGCATGCGCGGGCGCTGTTCGGTGATGACGAATTCGCCGCCGCTGAAATCGCGCCCCGGCGCCGACAGCAGGATCGCCATTTGGATAGGGAACACGTGTTCGCCGTACAAATCCTGGTGCAGGCAGTTGTAGTCGCCGGTTTCATACTTGAGGATCAGCGGCGTCGGCCGCAGCTGTCCGGCGGCGTGGCAGCGCGCGATGAAGTTCTCGTGCGCGGCGGGATAACGCACGTCGATGCCCATCGCTTCGTTCCAGCGGTTGGCCTGGGGCGCCAGGCGGGCATAGAAGGCGGCGCGCAATGCGCCGATGGTATCGGGCAGCGGGTAACTGTAGTACTTGTATTCGCCGCGCCCGAAACCATGGCGCGCCATCACCACGCGGCTGCGATAGAGTTCATCGCGCGCATAGCCGGCGATCAGCGCTTCGCACTCGTCCGCCTGCAGCAGGCCAGGCAGCAGGGCGCAGCCATGTTCATTGAGTTCGGTGGCGATGTCCTGCCAATCCAGCGCATCGGCGCGCCGGACGATGGAGTTGCTGTGGTCGGCCGCGGTATGCATTGTTTCATCCTCTCGTCTGCAAATCGTTATGGACTCAGTGTAAGAGGGCGAGGCGGCGCCGGCACTCCGGCGCTTGCTTTCGAATTCGGCTACAGCATTTCCAGGGGGCGGCGTTTCTTCGGCGGCGCGAAGGCACGGTCGAGTTCGGCAAGATCGGTCGCATCGAGGATCAGGTCCAGGCAGGCGCGATTGTCCTGCACGTGCTGCACCGTCGACGCCTTGGGAATCGAGATCACGCCGGGGCGGCGCAGGGTCCAGGCCAGCGCCACCTGCGCCGGCGTGGCGCCATGGCGTTTGGCGACGGCTGCGAGCGCAGGTTCCTTGAGGATGCGGCCCTGTTCGATCGGCGAATAGGCCATGAGGACGATGTTCTGCTCGGCGCCGAAGGGCAGCAGGTCGAACTCGACACCGCGCCGCGACAGGTTGTACAAGACCTGGTTGACCTGCACATGATGGCCGTTGTCCTGCTCGAGCAGCTCCTGCATGTCGTCGAGGTCGAGGTTGCTGACGCCCCAGGCGCCGATCTTGCCCTGGTCGATCAGCGTTTCCATGGCGTCGATGGTGGCGGCAAACGGATGCGTGCCGCGCCAGTGCAGCAGGTAGAGGTCGATGCGCTCGACCTGCAGGCGTTTGAGGCTGGCTTCGCAAGCCTTGACCGTACCTGTGCGCGAGGCGTTGAAGGGCAGCACCTTGCTGACCAGGTAGACGGCGTCGCGGCGGCCGGCGATGGCCTTGCCGACCACCTTCTCGGCACCGCCGTCGCCATACATTTCGGCGGTGTCGATCAGCGTCATGCCGAGGTCGATGCCGTGTTGCAGCGCCCGCACTTCATCGGCGGCGCGCGCGGCCGACTCGCCCATGTTCCAGGTGCCCTGGCCGAGCGCGGGAACGCGGTCGCCGTTCTTGAGGGTGATGGTCGGGATGGGTTTCATGGCGGCTCCGTGGTGCGAGTGGCGAAGGCTCCAATGTAGCGCAGCCGGCGGGGTCTTGCAGCAGCGGTTAAGATCTTGCATCGTCGGACATCGCCTTGCTGTAACGGCATCGACATATTCACCACTTAAGCTTAGCCGTCCGGACCAACTAACATCGATCATGCGCATCCTCTCCCCGCTGCTTGTTCTGACACTTGCTCTGCTGTTCACCGCGGCGGCTCCGGCTCACGCCGCCAATCCCGACGCACTATGGCAGATCGCGAACGGAAAATGCCTGCCCAACAGCCTTGCGTCCGGCGATCCCGCGCCATGCTCCATGGTCGATCGCGAACGCGGCTTCGTGATCCTCAAGGACCTGGTCGGCGCGGGCCAGTATCTGCTGATCCCGACCGTGCGCCTGACCGGCATCGAAAGCCGTGAACTGCTGCAGCCGCAATGGCCCAATTACTGGCGCTATGCCTGGGAACAGCGCGGTCGCGTCGGCGCGGCGCTGGGACGGCCGCTGGAACCGGCCCAGCTCGGCCTGGAAATCAACTCTGCCGCGGCGCGCAGCCAGCTACAGTTGCACATCCATATCGATTGCATGCGCCGCGACGTGCCGGGTTTGCTGCGCGCGCACCGGCACGATCCCTTGGGGAAATGGATGCCTTTCATGCTCGAGGGACATCGCTATTGGGTCATGCGGCTGGCCGCGGATGCCTTGCAGACGCAGGATCCGTTCAAGCTGGCTGCTGCGCGCAGCGAGCATGCCGCCAATGCGATGGGCGCGCAGTCGCTGTTGCTGACGGGGGCGCGCTTCGATGACGGCGCCGAGGGTTTCTACCTGATCAACATGCCGGTCAATTTCGACCGTGAGGAATTCGGCAGCGCCGAAGTCCTGCTCGACCACGACTGCGCCATCGCGCGCTGAGTCATCCGCCTCAGGACTGGCGCAAGTCCAGCCCGAGCGCGCGGAAATCCTGCGGCGCCATGCCGTATGCGCGGCGGAACGCGCGCGTGAAGTCGGAGGCGCTGCTGAAGCCCAGGCCGTAGGCGATTTCCATGACCGCCGTGCGGCGCAGGCTGACCAGTTCTTCGGCGGCTTCGCGCAGGCGGCAATTGCGGATGTAGGTGCCGAGGCCGCCCTCGCTTTCAAACATGCGATACAGAGTAGGCCGCGACAGGTCGAAGGCGCGCAGCACGCTCTCCGGCGTCAGATCCTTGTGATACAGGTGACTCTGGACGTGGCGCTGGATCTGGCCGCGCAGTACCGACTGGGCGGCGGAGCGGGCGCTGCCGGTGAGGCGCTGCTGTTTGCCGAATGCAGCCAGCAGCAGGTCGACGCAGACGCGGATGGCTTCTTCCGCCGCCGCGGGCGGCATGCTGCGCAGATCCTGGCTGAGCGCCACCAGATGCGCCAGCAGCAGGCGCGTCAGCGGTGACGTGTAGGCCAGCACCTGGCCGTGCAACGCATCGGCGTCGGCGATTTCCGCTTCGACCGTGGCGCGCGGCAGGAAGAAGGCCAGCACATGCGCATAGGTCGGACGCAGCATGCGCATCGGCTGGCCCATGTCCAGCGCCAGAATGCCGGGCACGAATTGGGTCGACTTGCGTTCGCGGCGGGTGTCGGTGAGGGTTTCCATGATGCCCTCCACGGCGACGTGGAAGACGAAGTCGCGCACGTTGTCGCACGAGATTTTAGCCAGCGTGCGCGCCTGCGCCAGCGGGTCGGTGCGGCAGTCGAGATAGATCATGTCCTTGAAGACATACGAATCCATCTCGCCGGTGAAACTTTGCTGGCGCTGCGTGCGTGACATGGGTGTGTCGAGCAGGCCGCTGACGCGTTCGCTCCAGGCCTGCGCCTGCAGCGCGATAGGTTGCTGCGCGACGCTGAAATGATGATGGGTGAAGCGCGATTCGCCGGCAGTTTCAGCCTGCTGGTGCAATGGCCTCTTGCCGCGCGCCGCAATGACGCGGCTCGCCAGGCCCTGATGTTCGCGCGTCATGGACGTCGTCCGTCGCCGGCGCATGCGGGCGCCGTGGAAGAGAGTAGGCCGCTGCAAGCGGCTGCTGGGGATGCAGGAATCATTGCCGGGCGATAAAAAGAGGTGTTCTGAGATGTAGCGGGACGGCGATTTTTGTGCAATGCAGTTACTCTAAACAATCCTGTTCTTGCTGCAAAGAAAAATGATTGCCACATCGTATTTTGTTGAGTGAAGCCAACATCCCGGCATTGGATTCTCGTCGGGAAATATTTCGCCAGAGCGCCATGCCCATGGCCTCCCGGCTCGCAGTGTGCGACTATCTTGTCATCCCGCATCTCTTCAAAAACGTACCAACGACTGGTCCATGAAAACCGCCCCCGCTTCCCTGGAACTCAGCGTCGACCGCACGCTGCAGCTGCCGATCTACCTGCAGATTTGCAGACGCTTCAAGACCGCCATCGCTCAAGGCCATCTGCGCGCCGGTCAGCGCGTGCCCGCAGTGCGTGCGCTGGCGACGGAGCTCAACCTGGCGCGCGGCACCATCGAGACCGCGTACCGCATCCTGACTGACGAAGGTTACCTGCAGATGCGCGGCGCCGCCGGCACGGTGGTGTCGCCGGCCTTGCCGGCCCCGGCGGTCGTCACCGACCTGCCGGGCCGTTTTGCAGTGGCCGCCGCCGGCGCGCTGGCGCCCACGCCGGGCGAGCATCACGGGCGCGAGCCGGAGCCGCTCAAGCTCGGCCTGCCCGCGCTCGACGCCTTCCCGCGCAAGGTCTGGAACCGCATCGCCGGCCATCGCCTGCGCACCGGCGAGCCGCTCACCATGGCCTATCCCGATCCGGCCGGCTACGGCCCCCTGCGCGAACGCATCGCCACCTATCTCGGGTTGTCGCGCGGCGTGACCTGCCTGCCGGAACAGGTGTTCGTCACCGCCGGCTATCGCGCCACGCTGGAGCTGGTGCTGCGCAGCCTGGCCACGCCCGACGACGTGTTCTGGTTCGAGGATCCCGGCTATCTGCAGGCGCAACTGTTCCTGCGCAATGCCGGTGCGAAACTGGCGCCGGTGCCGGTGGACGGACACGGCCTGATGGTGGAGGAGGGCGTGCGGCGCGCGCCCGATGCGCGCTTTGCGCTGGTGACGCCGTCGCACCAGAGCCCGCTCGGCGTGACGCTGTCGCTGGAACGGCGCATGGCCTTGCTGGAATGGGCCGGCAAGGCCGGCAGCTGGATCATCGAAGACGACTACGACAGCGAATTCCGCTACCAGGGGCGGCCGCTACCGGCGCTCAAGAGCCTCGACCGCGCCGACCGCGTGATTTATTGCGGCACCTTCAGCAAGGTGATGTTCCCGGGTTTGCGGCTCTCTTATGTGGTGGTTCCGGTCGGTGCGGTGCAACGCTTCCAGACCGTGTGCGCCAGCCTCAACGCGGGATGTCCGTATCTGTTCCAGGCCGGCGTCGCCGACTTCATCGCCCAGGGACATTTCTCGCGCCACCTCAAGCGCATGCGCCTGCTGTACGCCGAGCGTCGCGCGCTCTTCGTGCGCGCGCTGGAGCAGGCCTTCGGCAGCCGCCTGCAGATCGAATTGCAGCCGGGCGGATTGCATATCGTCGCCAGGCTGGACACGCAGGAAGACGACGTGCTGCTGGTCGGGCGCGCCCATGCCGCCGGTTTCGGCATCAAGTCATTGTCCAGCTGGTATCTCGACGCCGAGCCGCAGCGCGGCCTGCTGCTCGGCTTTGCCAACGTGGTCGACGCCGCCATGGCGAAGCGGCTGGCGCAGCGCCTGAAGAAGGCGCTCGACGGCTGAGGCAAGGCCGGTTCAGGCCGGACGCGCAGGCGATTCAGGAAATCTGTTTGGGGTGCAGCAGATACGTGCCTGGCAGTCGACGCCCTGGCATGTCGCTGATCGCGCAGTGAGCGCGTGCCGGGCCGTCGAAGAAATGAAGCGAGTTGAGGAGCTGCGGTATTTCGGTATTGCCTGATTGCTTAGTAAGTCAGGGTAACCGTGACGGTGTCGGTATAGACGCCGGCCAATGGTGTCTGGGCGGAAGCGATGCGGCCGTAGACGGTCAGGTTTTGCAGCAGGCCTGTGCCGGTGCCGGCTTGGGTGTCGGTGCCGATGGTCGAGCCCCAGTTGTTGGTGCGGCCGGAATCGCGATACAGCGCGTAGTTCAGTGTGCCGCCCAGCGAGCCGGTCATCTTGCGTGCGCTGGTGGTGGCGCCGGTGCCGGCGCCTGCATCCAGGCCGATGGTGTAGGAAGTGCCGTTGGTGCACAGCACGGCGATGTTGCCGGTCTGGTCCACTTGTGTGCTGGTGTAGTTGCCGAAGGCGACGGTCGAACCGACCACGGTGCAGGACGCCAGCACGGTGGCGGTCACGACCAGCGAGCCGGTTGCCGTGGCGGCATACACCGGAGCGCCGGAAATCATGAGGGAAGCAGCGAGAGCAGCGGCGATGATGCGGTTTTTCTTGATGTTCAACATGGCATTTTCTCCTGATCCGGCTGTTTCATCCTCGTCCCATTACGAGGATTTCGAATTCGCCGGGCACAGGTGAACTTTATGTTTTCACCATCTTTGTCGGTATCGGGAGTTCCCTGAAAGTTGTCGCCATTGCTTCGGGAAATTCCTGAGTCGACGCAAACACTCCATTTCCATCGCGCGACCCTCGCTTGTTTCTGCGGGGAAATTAGTTCCGCAATCCCTTGTCAGGACTGGCTTTCCTTGCTGTCGGTGCGTTCCGCCAACGCAGTCTTGCGCAATCCCGACAGGGTCGCGCGCGGTGTCAGCATTTCCTTGTCCAGGCGGATTTCGATCAGGTAAGGCATCGAGGTCGAACTGGCGATGCCAAGGGCTTTCTCCAGCGCCGGCGCAAACTCCGCCGTCTTGTCGATGGCGCAGGCGTCGAGGCCGAACGACTTCGCATACGCCACGAAATCCGGATTGTTGAGATCGGTCGCCATCACGCGGCCGGGATAGTTCTTTTCCTGGTGCATGCGGATGGTGGCGTACATGCCGTTGTTGAACACCAGGAAGACGATGCCGAGGCGGTGCGCCACGGCCGTTGCCAGTTCCTGCGAGCTCATCAGGAAGCAACCGTCGCCGGCCAGGCAAATCACCTGGCGTGCGGGGAAGCACAGTTTGGCCGCGATCGCCGCCGGCACGCCGTAGCCCATCGCGCCGCTGGTCGGCGCCAGCTGGCATTTGGGTTGCGAGAACTGGTAGTAGCGATGCGCCCAGGCGGTGTAGTTGCCGGCGCCGTTGGTCAGGATGGCGTCCTGGTTCAGGATGTCCTGCATCTGGCGGAACGCCAGCGCCGGGTCGAAGTCGGTGACCCGCGGCGGCGGTTCGATATACGCCAGGTAAGCGTCGCGCGCCTGCTTTTGCCAGCCGCGCCATGCTTGCGCGTCGACCGCCGGCAATTGCGCCGCCATACGAGCAAAGGCGTTCAGCGTCGCCAGGATCTTGACGTCGGTCTGGTAGACGCGGCCGAGTTCCTCCGCCGCCGGCATCACATGCACCAGCTTTTGTTTGGGGCGCGGCACATCGAGCAGCGTGTAGCCGCTGGTCACCATTTCACCGAGGCGCGAGCCGACTGCGATGAGCAGGTCCGCTTCGCTGACCATTTTGGCCAGCGCCGGATTGACGCCGATGCCGACCTCGCCGATGTAGTTCGGATGGCGGTTGTCGAACAGGTCCTGGCGGCGGAACGACGCCGCCACCGGCAGATTGTGCTGGGCCGCGAAGCGCTCGATGTTGCGAACGCCGTCCTGGTCCCAGTTGGAGCCGCCGAGAATCAGCATCGGTCGCTTGGCCTGTTGCAGCAACTTTTGCATTTCCTGCAGCGCGTCGGGATCGGGATAGGCTTGCACCGGTTCGACCTTGCCGATGTCGCGCGGGAAGGTCGACTCGGTCAGCATGTCTTCCGGCAGCGCGATCACCACCGGACCGGGCCGTCCCGACATCGCCACGGCAAACGCGCGCGCCACGTATTCACCGACGCGCGAGACGTCGTCGAGCTGGGTCACCCATTTGGTGAAAGGGCCGAACATGCGGCGGTAGTCAATTTCCTGGAAGGCTTCGCGCTCGCACATGTCGAGTCCGACCTGGCCGACGAACAGGATCATCGGTGTCGAATCCTGGAACGCCGTGTGCACGCCGATGCTGGCGTTGGTGGCACCGGGTCCGCGCGTGACGAAGCAGATGCCGGGCTTGCCGGTCAGCTTGCCGTAGGCTTCGGCCATGAAGGCGGCCGGGCCTTCGTGGCGGCACGAGATCACGCGGATTTCCTGCTGGTGGTCGTACAGCGCATTGAGGACGTCCAGGTAGCTCTCGCCCGGAACGCAGAACGTGGTATCGACACCTTGCGCCAGCAGCGCATCGACCAGTAGCTGGCCGCCGGTTTTCAGTTTTGACATGCTCGTCTCTTGTATGCCGGCGCACCGGCTGTTGTTGGTTGACAGGGGAAGCAGACGGTCGCAAGGGACCGCCAATCACTGAGACGAGAATACAAGCTGGCGATTTGCCGGTGATAGGACTAATCCGCAGATTTGCTGTACTTCTCGGAGAAAGTGCCGGGCGCGAAGGGAGACGAAATCAGGACAGCGGCGCCGAAAATTTTTTCTTGAACTCGCCCGGCGTCATCTGCACGTTCTTCTTGAAGAAGCGGCAGAAGTAGGCGAAGTCGTCGAAGTTGAGGCGATACGAAATCTCGGCAATGCTGAGTTCGGATTGCGCCAGCAGTCGCTTGGCTTCCATCAGGATGCGATCGTGGATCAGCTGCGTGGCGGTACGGCCGGTGGTGGTCTTGACCGCCTCGTTGAGCTTGCGATCAGTGACGAACAGGCGCGCCGCGTAATCCTGCACCGAGCCGAATTCAAGGTAATGCTGTTCGATCAGCAGCTTGAAACGCTTGGTCAGACTGTAGCTGCGCGGTAGCACCGACTCGGCGTCATGCGGCTGGTGCAGGCGGCGCAATCTGGTGAGCAGGATCTGCAGGAACGAGCGCACGATGTCGTAACGCCAGCGCTGGTCTCCGGCGTTTTCCTTTTCGATTTCCTTGAGCAGCGGGAACAGCTCGTCATGCTGCTGCGGTGTCAGGTACAGCACCGGATCGGCATTGGCGATGTGGAAGAACGGGAACTCCGCCAGCTCTTCGATACGGGGGAAAACCTGCAGGAAAAATTCGGGGCTGAAATTGATCGCATAGCCGCTGGCGTCGATCTCCGAGGTCCAGCCGTGGATCTGTCCCGGTGAGATGAAAAACACCGAGTGCGGCACGATGCCGTAGTTGTCGAAGTCGAGCACGTGGTTGCCCTGCGCGTTGCTCATCCACAGGATGTGATAGTAGCTGTGGCGATGCAGGAAGGGGCGCGGGATCTCGTTGCGGCCCTCCAGCTTGACCAGGTCGAACACGAATTCCGCATGGCCGCCGCTGAAATCGGAGACCTCGAAATTGGGCGTGTCGTCGGGAAAGCGGATGTCTTTCATGGGGTCGCTTCAGTGTTCGTCCTGCGATGTCTCCGCCGTGTTGTTGTGATTGATTTCGGTCGGCTGCCTATGCATCGCTTGGTCGCGATTTCCTCTCGGGAAATTGTTTTCGCCGTCATCGATGCACCGGCACAGGATATACAAGCGCGCGTAAAAAGAAAAGCGGCGCAGCTGCCTGTGCATCGCGCGCAAGCCCGCATGTTGCGGCGCATTCCGGCTTTCGGTGGAAAAATCCAATAGAAAAGAAATTAAGTCCTACCGTGCGTCCAGAGGGCTTGGTTAGCATCTGAACCACGCTGATCAATGCCGATCAATCCGCGCATCGGAACTGTTTTTCCGGATGCGCTTCATTGACTCCGCCGGCGGTTCCATCTCCATACGAAGCTTTCCGACGCGACCTGAAAAACGGTCGCGGGGGTGCGTTCGTCCCTGAAATCTTTGCATCTTGTCCGCATCACTCGAAAGGAATTTTATGTTGCTCGACGTTCGCACCTACACCGCGCGTCCCGGGGCCCTGAAAAAGCATCTGGCGCTGTACGAAGAACACGGCTTCGACATCCAGCGCAAGCACCTGGGCGAACCGCTGGCCTATCTGGTCGCTGAATCCGGTCGTCTCAATTGCTACACGCACATCTGGGTATACCAGGACGCCGCCGACCGCAACGCGCGTCGCGACAGGCTGCAAGCAGACCCGGCCTGGACCGCGTATCTGCAGAAGAGCGCCGACGCAGCTTACCTGGTGTCGCAGGAAAACCAACTGATGACGCCGGCCAAATTCGCGCCGCTGCAATGGCCGCTTACACAGAAATAAATTCAGGCACCCATCCATTTTTCAATCAGGCGAGGACCAGCACAGCCAGCAATCCGCCAGCGCTCCGACGCTCATAAAAAAATAACCATCCATATTGGAGGAGAACCATGTTTCAACAAATTTACGATCCCGTAAGCGGGTCGCTGTTCGCGTCCGCCTTGTGCGCGATGCTGCCGTTGCTCTCGATGTTCGTGATGCTCGGCTGGCTGAAGATTTCGCCGCACGTATCGGCGGCGATTTCGCTGCTGATCTGCGCCGTGGTGGCGGGCTTCGTCTATGGCATGCCTTGGGCGACGGTCGCCAACGTCGGCGTCTACGGCGCGGTGTTCAGCGTGCTGACGGTGTTGTGGATCATCGTCAACGCGATCTGGCTGTACAACCTGACGGTGCGCTCGGGCCACTTCGCCGTGCTGCGCGACAGTTTCGCGCTGATCAGCGATGACCCGCGCATCCAGGCGATCCTGATCGCGTTCAGTTTCGGCGCATTGATCGAAGCGCTGGCCGGTGCCGGCACCCCGGTGGCGATCGCCGGCGCGATGCTGGTGGCGATCGGTCTGCATCCGCTGAAGGCGGCGGTGATCGCGCTGGTGGCCGATACTGCGCCGGTGGCCTTCGGCGCGCTGGCGGTGCCGATCACGACGCTGGCGCAAGTGACCGGCCTGTCGTTTGAAGAACTGGGTTATCACGTCGGACGCCAGACTCCGGTGGTTGCCGCCTTCGTGCCGCTGGCGCTGGTGTGGATCATGGACGGCAAGCGCGGCCTGCGCCAGACCTGGCCGGCTGCGGTGGTGGCAGGTTTTGCCTTCGGCGCGGCGCAATGGATCAGCGCCAGCCATTTTTCGGTGGTGCTGGCCGACGTGGTGGGCGCGTTGGCATCGGCCGCTGCCGTGGTGGTGCTGCTGAAATTCTGGAAGCCGGCCAAGTTGCCGGCCGACGCCTTCCAGAACGAGGTCACCAAACAGGCCGAACGCATCCACAGCGACGTCGCCGTCGGCCACAGCCGCAAGCAACTGATGCTGGCTTATGCGCCGTACCTGCTGATCATTGCAATCTTCACCGTGGTGCAGTTCGGCCTCGTGCAGAAGTGGCTCGGCGCGGGCACTTTCAAGTTCGCCTGGCCGGGCCTGGCGATCAGCACGCAGGAAGGCAAGTCCATCGGCACCATGTTTACGCTCAACAGCTTGTCGGCAGCCGGTTCGCTGTTGCTGCTGGCCGGCGCGATCAGTGCGATGATGCTGAAGATATCGGCGCGCGCCGCGCTGGAAACCTACGGCAAGACGCTGGTGCAGATGCGCTGGGCGGTGCCGACGGTGCTGTGCGTGATGGCGCTGGCCTTCATCATGAATTACTCGGGCCAGACGGCGACCCTGGGCCGCTGGCTGGCGGGCACCGGATCGGCATTCGCCTTCCTGTCGCCGGTGATAGGCTGGATCGGCGTGGCCGTGACCGGCTCGGACAATTCGGCCAACGCGCTGTTCGGCGCCCTGCAGGTGGCGGCGGCGCATGAGACCGGCTTGTCGCCGGTGCTGCTGGCGGCGGCCAATGCTTCGGGCGGTGTGCTGGGCAAGATGATCTCGCCGCAAAGCCTGGCGGTCGGCGCCGCAGCGGTCGGCATCATCGGGCAAGAAGGCCTGATCTTCCGTAAGGTGGTCGGCTGGAGCCTGTTCTTCCTGCTGATGATGGCGACGCTGGTGTACCTGCAATCGACGCCGGTGTTGTCGTGGATGCTGTAAGCGCCGGGGATGTTTTTCGGCGGCAATGACGATTTTTAAAACGAAGGCGGCGCGAGTGTGCGCCGCCTTCCTCGAAGGAGCAAGCAATGCAGGACTATAAGAAACTGTTCGACCTGAGCGGCAAGACCGCCGTGGTGATCGGCGCCGCCTCGGGCATCGGCAAGGCCTCTGCCGAAGCCATCACCAGCCTTGGCGCACAAGTCATCTGCGCTGACGCAGACCTGGCCGGCGCACAAGCCACAGCGCAGGAAATCTCGGCGCTCGGTCTCGCGCCGGCGACCGCGATGAAGATCGACGCCGCCGACGGCAAGGACATCGACGCACTGGCGCAGCACGCGCTGCAATTGCTTGGCAAGATCGACATCGCTGTCAGCACGCCGGCGCTCAACATCCGCAAGCTGATTCTCGACTACACCGAGGAAGAATACGACCGCGTCATGAACCTGAACATGAAGGGCGCATTCAACTTCTTTCGCAGCTTCGGCCGGCCGATGATGAAGCAGGGCTTCGGCAGCATCATTGCCTGCTCGTCAATGCGCGCGGTGACCATCGAACCGGGACTCGGCGTGTATGCCGCCTCGAAAGCCGGCATTGCGCAGCTGGTGAAAGCCTTCGCCGCCGAGATGGGCCCCTATGGCGTGCGCGTCAACGCCATCACGCCGAGCATCATCGAGACCAAGCTGACCGCGCCGCTCAAGGAACGCGCCGATATCTTCAAGACCTACGCCGGCCACACCGTGCTGAACCGCTGGGGCCAGCCGTCGGAAGTCGGTTCCGCCGCGGCCTTCCTGGCGTCGGATGCGGCCAGTTACATTTCCGGCAGTTCGCTGCTGGTGGATGGCGGCTGGACCGCAATCGACGGCCCGCCGACCGGACTGACGTCGACGCGGCCTTCGGAATAAAGCGCGACCTCACTTCGCTTAAGCCGGAATGAAAAACGCCACGATCATCGTGGCGTTTTTCGTCAGGAAGCTACAGCGTTGCAGGCTGCCCATTCAACCAATGCCTGATCCGCCGCAGGCGCAAAAGCGGCCACGGTGCAGCCCGTACTCGCGTAGCGATACACCGCCGCCACGCTGCCCGGTCCGGCGCCGGTATGGCCGACGGCGCCGTCCGCAATCATCAGTCCTGCGCCATAGCCGAAGTTGCGCGCCGGGCGTCCGGGCAGGCTCTCGCCCAGCGGCGTCTTGCGCAGCATTTCCGCCAGCAAGGCCGGCGGCAGGAAATCCGTCGTCAGCAAGCGATCCAGCAGCAAGGCGGCAGCAGCGGGGGACCCCAACAGCAAGCCGTGATAGACCCAGTCCGGATGGTAGCCGTCGGCATTGCCCCAGGCTGTTGCGACAAGATCGTCCGGCGTTGCGGCGATCATTACATCCTGAACGCCGAGCGGCGTCAGCACCAGTTGCTCAAGCGCGTGTTGCAATGACAAGCCGGTGGTTTCTTCGATGAGACGACGCACCAGAAAATAACCGGTGTTCGAGTAACGCCATCCCGCATCGGGCGCGAACAACAGCGTGTCGGCGTCGACCCTCGCCAGCATCTCTTCGGCCGGCCACGGCGCATCGCCGCGCGCCACCGCCTGCGCATAGCTCTCCAGATCGGAATAGTTGGGCACGCCCGCGCTGTGGCGCAGCAGTTGCCGCAGCGTGTAGGGCTTGGCAGGCAGCGGCGCATCAAGCGTGAGCTTGCCGTCGCGCACCAATGACAGGGCAGCGGCTGCCAACACGGTCTTGGTGAAACTCCACCACGGCACCGGCGGCGCATGCAGGTCGCCGCGCACCAGTCTGCCGTCGCGTACAACAGCGATGGCAATCTCGCCGGATGACACAGGAGGGGAAGCCGAGGGAGAAGGAGAAGCGCTCATGCGCGCATCTTATTCGAAGTAGTCCGGATAGCGGCCGGCGATGTCTTCCACGAAGCCTTCGATGAGGCGGATATGCGCGCGCAGCTCTTCGGCCAGCACATCCGGGTCGCCCGCGATCAGGGCCGCGACGATGCGCTCGTGCTGCTCCAACGCCTTGGTGTTGCCCTGCAATTCGGGCACGGCCATGCGGCGTACGCGTTCCATGTGGGCGCGCGCCTGGCGCACCGGTTCCCACGCGGCGCTGTGGCCGGACAAGTCAATCAATGCGCGATGCAGGTCGCCGTCGCGCTGCAGGCCGCCTTCGACGTCGCCGCGCAAGACCGCCTCGCGCTGGCGCTGCAGCAGGTCGCGCACGTGTTCGCGCGCCGCCAGCGGCGCTTTCGCGGCCAGCCGGGCGGCAGCGCATTCAATCGATTCGCGGATGAACAAGGCATCGGCCAGCGTGGCGCGGCTCATTTTCTTCACCACCGTACCGACTTGCGGCGACACCGCCAGCAAGCCTTCGGCGGCGAGGCGGCGAAAGGCTTCGCGCACCGGGGTACGGCTGACGTGGAGGTTTTCGGCGATGTCGGCTTCGGACATCGCCATGCCGGGAGTGAGCGCGGTGCTCAGGATGGCCGTGCGCAGCATGTCGTAGACCTGTTCGCTGGCGGTGCCGCGCCCGGAAGGGCTGAGCGGGACCAGTCGCTGGCTGATATCTACGTCGTCGCGGGTGCTGTTGCGCTGCCTGGGCATGGGGGCTTTCTGGTGAACGGAAACAAGTAAATCTGCAGAGGGCACTCAGTCTACGAGGCGACCCGACCGGCGGTCAACCTCGATGCGAAGCACCTTTCAGCCGACTTCAAAAAAATGTTTGACGCCGTTTTTTTATATAAGTATTCTAGTATACCAATAAAAACAAAGACAGAAAATAAGGCCGTGGACAGGCAACGATGAGCCGCAGCCGTTTTCCGATCCCCATAAACAGGAAAAAACAGGAGACAACATGAACAAGGCTTTCAAGCGCCGTGCAGGCGTAGCCGTGGCTGGCGCTATCACGCTGCTTTCCGCATTCGCGGTGCAGGCGCAGCAAGTGGTGCTGAGCTATTCCGACTGGCAGCTGGCGCAGGGCGTGTGGGGCAAATCGCTCAACGATGTCATCGACCAGTTCGAAAAGAAATATCCCAACATCAAGGTCAACCGCGAGCCGGTGCCGCTGGCGCAGCGCGACGTCAAGTTCTCCACCGCGATCCGCGCCGGCGCCGGTCCCGACGTGTTTGCGCTGGACGCCAATCCGGTGCGCCAGTACATCGCCGAAGGCTGGGTGCGCGAGCTCGATCCCTATATCAAGAAGGAAGCCGCCGGTTATATCGACGATTTCTATCCGGTCAGCATGATCCCGCTCACCGTCGACAAAAAGACCTACGGCATCCCGATGAATACCGTGGCCATGACCCTGGTCTACAACAAGAAGCTGTTCGCCGAAGCCGGCATCAAGGCGCCGCCCAAGACCTGGGATGAATTCCGTGCCGACGCCAAGAAGCTCACGCGTTCCTCCACCGGCGGCGCCAACATCGACCGCTGGGGCTTCACCTTCGTGATGGCGCCGGCCGGCTTCGACCTGCGCGCCTCGTCGATCATCCGCGGCTTCGGCGCCGACTTCCTGACGCCCGACAACAAGCACACCGCCTTCAACACGCCGGAAGCGGCGGCCGCCTTCAACTACATCCTCGACCTGATCATGGTCGACAAGTCGGTGCCGCCGGGCGTGACGCAAGTCGACGCCAACGGCGCGCGCCGCCTGCTGGCCAACCGCACCGCCGCGATCAAGATCGGCACCACGTGGAGCCTGCCGGAAGTCAGCGCCATGAACCCCGACCTCGACGGCTGGAACACGCTCGGCATGGCGCCGATGCCGCAGCAGGCCGGCAACGACAAGAAGGTGCGCACCACGCTGTTCCAGAAATCCATTTTCATCAACAAGAACTCCAAGCATCCTGAAGAGGCATGGCTGCTGGTCAAGCATCTGACCGACGCCGCCGCAATGAAGCGCTGGTACGACGACAACAACATGCTGTCGTCGCGCAAGAGCGTCAATGAAGGCTACGACAAGATCCTCGGCAGCGAATCGGCGCGCATCGTGTCGGCGGAAATCCCGCGCGGCTCCTTCCTGCCGCAAACGCCGAAGTGGCCGCAGGTGCTGGAAATCTTCCGCCAGAATTTGCAGGCGGCGGTATCCGGCAGCAAAACCCGCGCTCAGGCGCTGGCTGACATCAATAGTCAGATCGAACTGGCCCTGAAGTAAGCAAGTCAAGCCGGCAACAATCTCGGCGGACGTCGTCCCGGCGTCCGTCCGACCTCTTCAAGTTCCTCTGGAAAGCGCATGTTCAATCATCGTTCTTTGGGCTACGCCTTTGTCGCGCCGGGCATCGTCCTGCTGATCGTCATCCTCGGGTTTCCGGCGCTGGCGTCGCTGCTGCAAAGCTTCAACCTGTGGGGCGGCAGCGGCACGCCCGGCATAGGCGCGTATCAGAAGCTGCTGCTTGATCCGGAATTCCGCCAGACCCTGCTCAACACCGCGCTGTTCGTCGTCGCAGTAGTGGCCGCGCACGTGGTGTTGGGACTGAGCGTGGCGCTGCTCCTCAACCTCGATGTGCCGGGACGCTGGCTGTTCCGGGTCGTTGCGATCCTGCCGTGGACCATGCCCGACATCATCGGCGGGCTGATCTTCCGCTTCATCTTCGACACGCTGGCGGGCGGCGTCAACGCCGTGCTGGCGCTGGCCGGTTATGCACCCGTCGACTGGTTCGGGGCGCCCGGGCTGGCCTTCGGCACGGTGATCTTCGCCGAGGTGTGGCGAGGTTATCCCTACGTCATGCTGATCCTGCTGGCGGGTTTGCAAGCCATCCCGCGCGACCAGTACGAAGCCGCCGAGATCGACGGCGTCGGCAAGTGGAAGACCTTCCTGCACATCACGCTGCCGAACCTGAAGCCGATGCTGGCCATCGCCATCATCCTCGACGCCATCTGGGAATGCCGCCTGTTCGGCATGATCTACGGCATGACCGGCGGCGGTCCCGGTTACGCCACGCAGAACCTGTCGCTGCTGGTCTACAAGAACTACTTCCAGTTCTTCGACACCGCCTACGCGTCGTCGATTGCGGTGGTGCTGGCGGCGCTGTTGCTGGTGCTGGCGATCCCGTATGTGCGCATGACCCTGAAAGAAGAGAGCTGAGCATGCAACAACGCCAACAAGGAATAACGTATTGGATCGGCATCGCCGCCGCGCTGCTGGCGATGGCGGCCTATAACCTGCTGCCGTTCTTCTGGATGATCTCGTCCTCGCTGAAGACCGATATCGAAGTCACGTCCTTCCCGGCCACCATCCTGCCCAAGGCGCTGACTACCGCCGCCTATTCGCGCATCTGGAACCAGGAAGGCTTCGTGCTGTACTTCCTCAACAGCGTCAAGGTGTCCGGTTCGACCGCGCTGCTGTCGGCGCTGGTGGGTGTGTTCTGCGCGTACGGCTTCTCGCGCTTCCGCTTCGGCGGGCGCAAGTTGCTGATGACGCTGCTGCTGGCCAGCCAGGTGATTCCGGGCGTGCTGCTGGTCGGTCCCTATTTCAAGATGATGACGCTGGCGGGACTGTACGACACCCACTTCGCGCTGATCCTGGCGCAGACCACGCTGACGCTGCCGTTCTCGGTGTGGATGCTGAAGGGCTACATCGATACCGTGCCGATCGAGATCGACCAGGCTGCCGAGATCGACGGCGCCTCGCCGCTGCAATGCCTGATTTACTGCATCCTGCCCAACATCCTGCCGGGTCTGGTGGCGACCATGATCTTCGCCTTTCTGCTGGCCTGGGGCGACCTGCTGTGGGCGCTGTGCCTGATCAACAGTCCCGACAAGCTGACCATGACGCTGGGCGTGACCAACCTGGTCGGCCAGTTCCGCGTGCTGTGGTCGGACATCATGGCGGCCACCGTGATCGGCTGTGCGATTCCGGCGGGGGCCTACATCTTCCTGCAAAAGTACCTGGTCAAGAGCGCCGCATCGTCGGCGGTGAAGGGTTGAACCATGAACAGCATCACGCATACGCCATTGGGACAAAGCGGCATCGCGCTCTCGCGCATTATCCTCGGCGGCCATGAATACCTGCCCGATGGCCGCTCGCGCGCCTTCAACGAAGACCTCGCCAAGGCGGTCACGCCCGGCCACGTGTTTGCCGGCTTCGGCGGCGCGCAGCGCCAGGCCTTGCTGGCGCATGCGCTCAGTCTCGGCATCGACGCCTTCGACGTCACCATCGATTCGGAGAAGGAGGCGCTGGGACGCAACCTGACCGCGCTGGGCACCCCCGCCGCGATCATGCAGACGCGTCCCGAAGGCATGCTCTACAGCTACGACCCGGGCAATCGCAAGCTGGTCTCGCCGGGTTTGCTGGAAGCCGAAGTGCGGCGCATCCTTGCGCTGACCGGACGCACGCAGATCGACATCCTCAACGTCGGCATCCTCGCCACGGCCTTGCAGCAGGACGCCGATTACATCGCGCGGTTGGGCGAGCAGATCGCGCTTCTCAAGCAAAAGCAGCTGATCCGCTGCGCCGCCGCCGACAGTTTCTCGGGCGCGGCGACATATCTGGCGATGATTGCCGGTGGCGCTTTCGATTCCCTCAACATCAACTTCAACCTGGCTGATGACGCCGCCGCCGATGAAGTACTGCCGGCGGCGAGGGCGGCCGGCATGACGGTGGTGGCGCGCGAGATCTTCATCAAGGGCGCGCTGTTCAACATCGGCCGCGAACTTGGTCTCGCGGCGCCTGCCATCGCGCGCGCCGGCCTGCTGTGGGCCGCGCAACGGCGCGACGTTGACGCGCTGATCGTTGGTGCGCAGGACGTCGGCCAGTTCGATTCCTCGGTGCGGCAGATCCGCCAGGTGCAGCAAGCCGGCGTCGGAACGGAAGAAGACATGCAGACATTGCAGCAACTGCGCGACAGCGACGCCTTGCGCACGCTGCGTCATCGCAATCGCGACGCCTTCCACGGTGTCGCCAACCAATAACCTTAACGGAAGCCACCATGACCACCTCCTCCGCCTCCACCTTGCAAGCAAGCAGCCCGCGCACCCTCGATCCGGCTTTGCGTGACATTTTCCTGCAAGTCAGCGTCGCCACGCTGTCGACCGCGCTGTTCAAACGCGGCTTCCGCAATACGCTGATCCAGGGCGCGCTGCCGCTCAATCCAAACGCGCCGCGCATGGTCGGCCTGGCCACCACGCTGCGCTACATTCCTTCGCGTGAAGACATCGACCACGTCGGCACTTTCGCCGATCGCGAGAACCCGCAGCGCAAGGTGGTCGAGACCATGCCGGCCGGCCATGTGCTGGTGATCGACAGCCGCGGCGACGCCAGCGCCGCCTCGGCCGGCGGCATCCTGATTACGCGCCTGATCCGGCGCGGCGTGGCCGGCGTGGTCAGCGACGGCGGCTTTCGCGATGCACCCGACATTCGCCAGATGGACTTCCCGGTGTATTGCAAGAGCCCGTCGCCGCCGACCAACCTGACGCGCCACCACGCCGCTGACATCGACATGCCGATCGGCTGCGGCGGCGTGCCGGTTTATCCCGGCGACGTCATCGTCGGCGACCTCGAAGGCGTGATCGTGATCCCCGCCGCGATTGCCGCCGAGGTCGCACAGGAAGCCGCGCAGATGACCGTGTTCGAAGACTTCGTCATGGAGCAGGTCGGCAACGGCGCCTCGACCTATGGCCTGTACCCGCCCGAAGAACCGGCGCTGCGCGCCTTCGAGCAATGGAAGCAGGCGCACGGGCGATAAGCGCCGGCATGCACACATCACACGCATCACCAGAATCAACCGAAGGGATATCGCAACCATGGCATCAGTAAGCATCCGTCAACTCGGCAAGCGCTACGGCGACACGCAGATCATCAAGGGCATCGACGTCGACATCCGCGACGGCGAATTCCTGGTGCTGGTGGGACCGTCGGGCTGCGGCAAATCCACCTTGCTGCGCATGATCGCCGGCCTGGAAAATATCAGCAGCGGCGAGCTCGCCATCGGCGGCAAGCGGGTCAACGACGTTCCGGCCAAGGCGCGCAACATCGCCATGGTGTTTCAGAACTACGCGCTGTATCCGCACATGACGGTGGCCGGCAACATCGGCTTTTCGATGCGCATGGCCGGCGTCGGCAAGCACGAGATCGCCACCCGCGTACAGTCGGCGGCGGCCATGCTGGGACTGGAAACCTACCTCGACCGTTATCCGCGCCAGCTGTCCGGCGGCCAGCGCCAGCGCGTCGCGATGGGGCGCGCGCTGGTGCGAGATCCGCAGGTGTTCCTGTTCGACGAGCCGCTGTCCAACCTCGACGCCAAACTGCGCGTACAGATGCGCGCCGAGATCAGGCAACTGCACCGGCGCGTCAAGACCACCATGGTCTACGTCACGCACGATCAGGTCGAGGCGATGACCATGGCCGACCGCATCGTGGTCTTGCGCGACGGCGTGGTGGAGCAGATCGGCGCGCCGCTGGAGCTGTACGACCATCCGCGCAACCGTTTCGTGGCCGGCTTCATCGGCTCGCCGACGATGAATTTCATCGACGGCAGTATTGTTCGCAATGAAGGCGGCATGGCGTTCGCGGCCGGCGACGGCATCCTGTTCCCGCTCAACGCCGACACACAGCAATGGGAAGGGCGCGAATGCGTCTACGGCATCCGTCCGGAGCATCTGCAACTGGTGGGTGAAGCAGGCGGCGGAAGCGTACGGGCGGTGCTGGAGTCAGTCGAACCGACAGGATCGGAAACGCATCTGAGCCTGTCGCTGGGCGGGCATGCCGGAAACAAGCCGCGCACGCTGGTGTGCTTGAGTCACGAGCGGGTTGCGGCGGGCGAGGGCGATGCGCTGTGGCTGCGTCCGGTGGACGGCCGCTATCACCTGTTCGACAGCGCCAGCGGCAACGCGCTGGCAATATAAGAAGGCGCCGTCAGTCGGAATATCAGAACCAGTGGTTGGCCTGTTTCAGGTCATTGCGCAATTCGCGGAAGCAGTGATCGGTCCATTCGCTGCGGCTGACTTCATTGCGTCGCATCAGCACGATCTTGCGCTTGAGGGTGGGGAAGCGCAGCGGGGCCACATGCAAGGTGTCGTCGCGCAGATAGCTGGTGTACAGGCTCGGCATGATGCCGATGGCGATGCCCGAGCGCACCACGCCGTACAGCGATTCGCTATGCACCATCTGATAGCGCCGCGATGCCGCCAGGCCGTGCTGCAGCAAAGCGGCTGAAGCGAATTCCCACACGCTGCCCTGGGCGAACATCACGATTTCTTCGCCGGCCATCTGGCGCCAGTGAACTTCCTTCGCGTCGGACAGCGGATGCTGTTTCGACACGATCAACACCAGTTCATCCTCGAACAACGTCACCGTATCGAGCGACATCGAATCGGGCGGCTTGATGCCGACGCAAAAATCCAGTTTGCCCGTATGCAACGATGACAACAGCGCATCGTTGGGCATATCCGACAACAGAATCTCGACATGCTCGTCGTGCGCCTCGTTGTAGCGGGCGATGACCGCCGCCGTCAGCGTCACCGCCGACGGAATCGCGCCGATGCGCACGCGATGGCGGCCGGTGCCGATGGCGTGGCGGATATCGTCAAAGGTATTGGTGGCGGTGTTGAGCAGGTGCTTGGCGTATTCCAGCACCACCGCGCCCTGCGCCGTCAGCGCGATCTGGTGCGTGGTGCGGTCGAACAGCTTGGTGCCGAGCTGGTTTTCCAGCTGTTTGATGGACGCGCTCAGCGCCGGCTGGGTCACTGACAACTGCTCCGCCGCCTTGCTGAAACTGTTGGTCCCGGCCAGCGTGGCGAAGGCCTGCAGGTGGCGCAGCGTGACCTTGTTGGTAAGCTTGATCATGGCGAGGGGGAGCGGCGGCAGCGTAGTCGTGTTGTGATTGGCATATCGTTTACAGATTACTTCCCTGTCGATTCTTTATGGTTATAAGTTTAATTTATGAAATTATAAATATAAACAAATTATATTATTGTTTGACTTGACCTATTCTCCACTTCGGCAAAACGGAATTGATATCGGGCGTTCACCGGCATCGATGTCCGACCTTACTTATTCTGGCCTGAAGGCCTTTTTCCCGGGGGATGGTGATGAAGCAATGGATGATCGGCGCAGTCGCAGTGCCAGCAATGCTGGCGGGCGCTCAGGCGCATGCACAAAGCAAAATGGAAATTTACGGCCTGATTTCCGGCGGCGTCGGCTACCTCACCAACCAGGGCGGTCCGCATAACCTGGAAGCCCTGAGCGGCACCAACCAGAATCCGCGCATCGGCTTCCGCGGCCAGGAAGACCTGGGCGGCGGCTCCAAGGCCATCTTCAACCTCGAGAACGGCTTCAACGTGATGACCGGCGCCGCCGCGCAAAGCGGCCGCCTGTTCGGCCGCCTGTCGTATGTCGGCCTGAGCAACACCGACCTCGGCACACTGACGCTGGGCCGCCAGTACGAAGCGGTCAAGGACTACCTCGGCCCGGTCGTCATCGCCAGTAACGGCGTCCACATCGGCGACAACGACAACGGCTACAACAACCTGCGCGCGCAGAATTCGGTCAAGTACATCAGCCCGACCTTCAGCAACTTCAACGTCACCGCACTGTACGGTTTCGGCGAAGCGGCCGGCGACGCCAGCATCAACCGCGTCATGAGCATCGGTTCCGGTTACAAGAGCGAGCGCTTCAAGTGGGCCGTCGCCTACACCCAGATGGATACGCCCAACAGCGCCAAGAGTCCGGACGGCGCGATGAGCAACGACTACGCCAGCTCGCTGCTGATCTTCAACAAGAGCGCCGTCAACAGCAGCCAGGGCGTGCGCAAGCAGCGCATCGCCGGCACCGGCGGCTTCTACACGGTCGGCAACACCGATTTCGGCCTGATGTACAGCAACGTCAAGTACGACTACCTGGACAACACCAAGCTGACGCTGCAAAACCTGGACCTGAACCTGGTGAATCACTTCACGCAGGCCTTGAACCTGGGCGCATCCTACTTCTACACCGTCGGCAAGTACGACACCATCAACACCAATCCGAAGTGGCATCAGTTCAACTTCCAGGCCGACTACTTCCTGTCAAAGCGCACCGACGTCGCCATCACCTACAGCTACCAGATCGCTGCGGGCGATGCCAAGAATGCCACGATCTTCGGCTTCCCGTCGTCGAGCGACAAGCATCAAGGCGTACTCATGATCGGCATGCGCCACGTCTTTTAAAATCGCAGAAAGCGCTTCGGCCTAAAATGGGCATCGCATCCATGTTTAAAGGAATCTCATTTTGAAAAAAGCATTATTGGCGGGCCAGAATCTGACCCTGAGTCTGACCCTGAGTCTGACCTTCAGCGCAGGCCTGTTCGGCCTGACCGCCACGCCTGCCCATGCCGAAAAGCGCACCCTGGTGCTGTCGGCCTATCCGATCGCCCAGCCGCTGTTTGCCAAATACGTCTATACGCCGTTCAAGGAAAAATGCGGCTGTGAGATCGTGGTTGAAACCGGCAACAACGCCGACCGCATCGCCAAGCTCGATGCGCGTCGCGACAATCCGGTGGTCGACCTGGTGCTGCTGTCGGACTTCGGCATGCTGGAAGCCGCGCGCAAGGGCCTGATCCAGCCGCTCGACTATGCCAAGCTGAAGAACTACGGCCAGGTCTACAATTTCGCCAAGAACCCGATCGGCGGCAACTTCGCGGTCGGCTACACGATCTACTCGGTCGGCCTGGTGTATCGCACCGACAAGATCAAATCGCTCGCCTCGTGGAAAGACCTCTGGCGTGCTGACATGAAAGGCCATCTCTCCCTGCCTGATGTCAGCACGACCCAGGGGCCCCTGACGCTGCAGATGGCGGACATCGCCTGGAACGGCAAGGGCGACGACTTCGCCACCGGCATGCAAAAGATCCTCGAGATCAAGAACAACGTCGTGACCTTCTCCAAGAACAGCGCGCAGTTGTCGTCGCTGTTCGCCCAGGATGAGATCTGGGCGGCGCCGGTGGCGCGCTTCACCTGGGCGCAATTGGCCAAGACCGGCTTGCCGCTCAAGTGGACCATCCCGACCGAAGGCCAGGCCGCCGGCATGAACGTGATGGGCATCGTCAACAAATCGAAGAACGCCGACCTGGCCTACCAGCTGATCGACTTCTGGCTGTCGAAGGAAGTGCAGACCGCGCTGGCGATGGACCTGGTGGATTCGCCGGTCAATACGCAAGTGGTCCTGCCGAAGGACAAGGCCGAGTTCAACACCTACGGCGCCGACCACATCGCCTCGCTCAAATTCGTCAAGCCGGAAACGCTGCTCAAGCACCGCTCGTCGTGGATGGAGCAGTGGAACAAGGGCATCAGCAAGTAAGTTGGCAAGTAAGTTGGCAAGTAAGGTAGAAAGAAGCAAAAAGGATCCTGCCGATGCAGGAAACGCCCGGCGCTCATGCAGCGCCGGGCTTGTGCATTTGAAGCAATAGAAACAACAGAAACAACAGAAGCAGCAGAAGGAAGAGGGAGTCCAGGCCGATGTCGGTGCATCAAAAAAAATGGAACGGCGTCATGCTCGTCATGCCGGCGTTGATCTTCACGGTGGTGTGCTTCCTGCTGCCGGTGCTGGCCTTGCTGCTGGACGCCTTCCGCGTCGACGCACCGGCGGCGCATTGGGGGCTGGGGCGCTTTGTCGATTTCTTCGCCGAACCGCTCAATCGCCAGGTGTTCCTGCGCACGCTGCGCATCGCCGCGCTGGTGACGCTGGTGTCGGCGCTGCTGTCCTATCCCGCCGCCCAGGCCATCGTGCGCGTGGCGCCGCGCTATCGCGGCATGGTGCTGGGCATGATGATCCTGCCGCTGATGGTCTCGCCGATTGCGCGCACCTACGCCTGGATCGTGCTGTTCGGCCGCAACGGCGCAATCAATTCCATCCTGCTCTCGCTGGGCCTGGCCGATGAGCCGCAACGCCTGCTGTTCAGCGAAATGGCGGTGTTCGTCGGCCTGCTGCAATTGCTGCTGCCGCTGATGCTGATGTCGCTGGTGAGCTCGATGGAAAACCTCTCGCGCGACATCACGCTGGCCGCCTCCACACTCGGCGCCAACGCCTGGCAGGTGTTCACGCGCGTGACCTTGCCGCTGACGCAGGAGGGCCTGATCGTCGGCGGCACGCTGGTGTTTACCGGCTGCGTCACCGCCTACGTGACGCCGGCCTTGCTGGGCGGCCCCAAGGTGCTGATGCTGGAAACGCTGCTGTACCAGAAGGTCAGCGTGGAAAGCGATTTCGGCACCGCCAATGTCATCGCGGTGATCCTGGTGCTCATGACGCTGGCCGTCAACGCCGGATTGAAACGCATCTCTTCGAGCCGGAGCACAGTATGAAAGAAGGATTGTTTTCGCGCGCCATGCTGTGGCTGGTGTTCCTGTTCCTGCTGGGGCCGTTCGTCATCGTGTTCCTGGCCGGCTTCAGCGCCGGCGACACGCTGGCGTTTCCGCCGGAATCATATTCGCTGCGCTGGATCGGCGAAGTGCTGGTCGCCGACGAGTTCCAGCGCGCCTTCCGCACCAGCCTGGAAATCGGCCTGCTCGCCACCGTGATCGCGCTGCTGCTGGGCGTGCCGGTGGCCTACGCCATGTCGCGCATGCCGCCGCCGGGCATGGGTGCGATCAAGCAGATCCTGACCTCGCCGCTGATCATCCCGGCCATGCTGGTGGGCCTGGGTTTGCTGCGCCATTTTGTGCTGCTGGTGGATGCGCCGGTGTTCCTCGGCCTGCTGATCGGGCACATCGGCTTGCTGACGCCGTACGCCGTACGCGTGGTGTACGCCAGCCTGGTCAACCTGCGCGTCGACATCGAAGAAGCCGCCATCACGCTGGGCGCGTCGCGCCTGCAGACCTTCTTCCTGATCGTGCTGCCGAACATTCGCAGCGCCGTGATCGCCGCCTTCTTCCTGGCGTTCGTGACCTCGTTCAACCAGGTGCCGGTGTCGCTGTTCCTGACCGGTCCGGGCATCAGCACCTTGCCGATCGAAATGCTGGGCCATATGGAAAACAGCTTCGATCCTTCTATCGCGGCCTTGTCGACGCTGCTGGTGCTGTTCACCATGGCCTTCGTGCTGGTGACAGAAAAGGTGCTGGGCATTTCAAAATACATGTGAGACACGATGAGCTATCTCGAACTACATCAACTGGCGCTCGGCTACGGCAAGAACAAGACCGCCGTCGAGCAACTGGACCTGGCGGTTGAGCAGGGCGAACTGATTTCGCTGCTCGGCCCCAGCGGCTGCGGCAAGACCACCACCATGCGCGCCATCGCCGGCCTGATCGACCTGCGCGCCGGCAGCATCATGCTGGACGGCCGCGACATCGGCCGCCTGCCGCCCAACAAGCGCAACATCGGCATGGTGTTCCAGTCCTACGCACTGTTCCCGCATCTGAACGTATTCGACAACGTCGCCTTCGGCCTGCGCCTGCGCAAGGTCGATGCGGTCACGCTGCGCAGCAAGGTCGAGCGCGTCATCGCCGCGGTCGGCCTGAGCGGCTTCGAGACGCGGCTGCCGGCGCAGATGTCGGGCGGCCAGCAACAGCGCGTGGCGCTGGCGCGCGCCATCGTGATCGAGCCGAAACTGCTGCTGCTGGACGAGCCGCTCTCCAACCTCGACGCCAAGCTGCGCGTGCAGATGCGCGCCGAGCTGCGCCGCATCCAGCGCGAGCTGGGCATCACCATGCTGTACGTGACGCACGACCAGGAAGAAGCGCTGGCGCTGTCGGACCGCATCGTGGTCATGAACGGCGGCAAGATCGAGCAACTGGACGTCCCGGAAAACCTCTTCAACGTGCCGCGCACGCGCTTCGTCGCCAACTTCATGGGCTTCGAAAACCTGTTCGATTATCGCGACGGCTTCCTCCACGGTGATGGCGGCAAGTTGCCGTTCGCGGTGGCGCCGCCGGACGGCACCGTGTGCGCCGGCTGGCGTCCGGAACGCGTCACCGTCGGCTCCGGTCCCTACAACGGCACGGTGCTGTCGCGCGGTTTCCTCGGCGATGCGGTGGAATACCTGCTGCAGACGCCGGTCGGTCCGGTCAAGGGCATTGCCGCGGCAACTGCAGCGCGCTGGCGTGAAGGCGACAGCGTCGACTTCGCCTTGCCGGCTGGTGAGGCCTTGCTGCTGCAAGCCTGATTTCACTTCACAAAAACAACCAGCAAGCTGAACACATCATGCAAAAAATATGGCTCGATACCGATCCCGGATTTGACGACTGGCTCGCCATGCTGCTGCTGTCGGCCAACCTCGACGTCGCATGGCTGGGCGTCTCGGTGGTGGCCGGCAACGCGCCGCTGTCGGTGACCTACGACAACGCGCTGCGCATCCGCAAGCACTACCATCTGGAAGTACCTGTGTACGCCGGCTGCGAAGCGCCGCTCAGCGGCGCCGTCGAAACTGCACAATGCATCCTCGGCGACGACGGCATGGCCACCACCGGCGAGCCGCTGCCGACAGTCGATATCGGCCAGGTCGAACGCGAACAGGAGCAGCAACAAAAACGCAGCCCGCTGCCGCACGCCGTCGATGCGCTGATCGAAGCAGTGCGCACGCATCCGGGTCAGCTCACGCTGATGTGCATCGCGCCGCTGACCAACATCGCCACCGCCTTGCAGCGCGCGCCCGACATCGCCGCGCAGATCAAGGAGATTATCCTGATGGGCGGCTCGGCCGATCAGGGCAATCACACCGCAGCAGCGGAGTTCAACATCTACGCCGATCCGGAAGCCGCCGATATCGTCTTCAACGCCGGCGTGCCGCTGCGCATGTTCGGCCTCAACCTGTGCCGCCAGTTGCTGGTGACGGCGACCGAAGTGCAGCAGGTGCGCGCCCTCGGCACCCTGCGCGCGAAGTGGCTGGCCGGCTATTTCGAAGCCTACCTGCGCATCCGCAGTCCCGACGGTTCGGTGCCGATGCCGATGTACGACCCGGCGGTGGCGATTTACCTGCGCCGTCCCGAACTGTTCAGCTTCAAGCCGGCACGCGTGGACATCGAACTGCACGGCAAGCTCACGCGCGGCATGACGGTCTGCGAATTCCGCGTGCCGCGCCGCGCCGCCGCCAACGTCGAAGTCGCCATGACGGTCGACGGCGAGCGCGCCATGGTCTGCATGATGCAGGAGTTGCTGGGCACGCTGTAATCACCGATCTCTTTTGCTGCATTGCCGCCGCGGGGATGGCGGCAGTCGCTTTTTGCTTATGAATATGGACGTACGCTTTATGAGAACACTGGATGCTGCCGCCGTCGTTGCTGCCACCGCTATCGCCACGGAGCACGGTCATGCTTGATGCCGACATCGACGCAGCCGGCCCCCTGAATCTGGAACAGTTCGTGCGCGCGCTGCCCAAGATGGAGTTGCATTGCCATCTGTTCGGCGCGGTGCGTCGCCAGACCTTCATCGACCTGTCGGTGAAGGCCGGCAATCGCGTCTCGCATGACGAGATCGAGGCCTTCTATACGCGCGGCGAAAAGCCGGTCGGCGTGCTGCGCGTATTGCGCGCGCTCGACGCCCATCTGATCCAGGGGCCATCGGACCTGCATCGCATCACCTACGAATATCTGGAAGACGTGCATCGCCACGGCGTGCGCTACACCGAGTTCTTCTGGAACCCCACCGGCACCGTGCGCGTCTCCGGCATCAGCTACGCCTCGGCGCAGGCCGCGATCGTGCTGGCGATCCGCGACGCCTTGCGTGATTTCGGCGTGATCGGCCGGCTGATCCCCAGCATCGACCGCGAAGCCAGTCCCGATGAAGCGGTGGCGATGGTCGAGTGGATGTGCGCGCACCGCCAGCCGGAAGTGATCGGCATCGGCATGGATTACCGCGAGAACGACCGGCCGCCGGAGTTGTTCTGGAAAGCCTATCGCGACGCCCGTGCCGCCGGCTTCCGCACCACTGCCCACGCCGGCGAATTCGGCATGCCGTGGATGAACGTGGAAAGCGCCATCGACCTGCTCAAGGTCGACCGCGTCGATCACGGCTACACCGTGGTCGACAATCCGGCCTTCCTGCAGAAGTGCAAGGAGCGCGACATGATCTTCACCGTGGTGCCGACCAATTCCTACTACCTGCGCACGCTGGAGCCGGCACGCTGGGCGCTGGACCACCCGATTCGCGCGATGGTGCGCGCCGGTCTGCGCGTGCATCCGAATACCGACGATCCGACGCTGCACCTGGTCACGCCCACGCGCGCCTGGCTGATGATGATGGAGTTCGGCTTCGGCATCGATGACATGCACGGTTTCATGCTCAACGGCCTTGATGCGGCCTGGATAGACGACGACCTGCGCCGGCAATGGCGGCTGGAATGGAGCGCCGCGTTCGAATCTCTGCGCGGCCGGCTGGTGATGTAAAAAAAACCGCGCCCTGTGACGGGCGCGGTTCGTTTTCAAGCCTCGGTGGGCGGCTGAATCAATGCATCAGCAGCACGATGAGGATGATGATGGGAATCGGGATTCCCAACAACCAAAGCAGTATGGCTCCCATGCTGATCTCCTAGGTCAAAGTAACAGTTTCGTTGGTGCTGCCGACGGTGGGTTCCACCGCCGTGTACACCACACGGTCCTTGCGGTCGCGCAGGCGACCGCCGAAGGTGGCAGCCAGGCTGGCGATGAACGCACCGCACAGCAGCGCCACGAACATCCACAGCGAACCATAAGCCGCCGCCTTGCGAGCAGTGTCGGCAGCTTCCTTGGCCTTGGTGGTGGCGTCGTCGATGGCCTTCTTGTACGCGGCATACGTGTCGTCGACGCGTTTTTCCGCATCGGCCTGGCTGATGCCGCTACGCTTGGCGATCACTTGCGCAACGTAGGTCTTGTCAGCGGCCGGCAGGGCGCCGGTGCGCAGCGCATTGGCGAAAATGCGCGTCACTTCATTGCGTTGTGCAGGCGCCAAAGGTGGGCTGTCAGGAGCACCGTTGGCAAGCGGCGCAACCGGAGCTGCATCGGCTGATGCCGGTGCACCGGTTTGCGAGCCTGCAGCAGGAGCGCGGAACAACGTGTCGATGAAGTAGCCAGACGCAGCATCGGCAGTATTGCCATCCGCTGCTGCAACACCACCGGCAGCAGCTGTAGCGCCGGTAGCCACTACTGCCGCCCCGGCCGAACCGGCCACTTTGGCGCCGCTCGATATCACGCTGCCGATGGCGGTGCTGAGCAACGCCGCCGTCGCCAGCGATGCCACTGCCCAGGCCAGGAAGCCGTGCGCGGTGTCGCGGAAATACACTTCATCGGTATGCACGCTGGCCCATTTCACGCGCAGGCGTCCGGCCATGTAACCACCGATGGCTGATGCAGCGATTTGCGTGAAAGTAATCCACGCTACCGTCGACCAGCCGATGGTCTGTGCGCTGAGACCGTTGCCGGACCAGGGCGAGACCGAAGAAAATCCCAGGCCGAAGCCGAGGATCACCAGGATGAAGGACAACGCCGCCGCAGCGAACGCACCCGCAAGGATGGCTCCCCACGAGACGCCGGACGCGATGCTGTCGTCCCCACCAACTGCATGTGCATGCAGGCTACTATTAATCATGTTTTTCTCCTCGAGAGTGTTCTTGTCACGAGAGCAAATGTACCGGCGGCGCTCGCCGCCAACCATAGGACGATCTCGTCACCTTTCGTAGGATTTGCGGCAGACCAGAGGGTGACCGACGCCACAAGCGGAGGTCCGCTGACAGCGCCCGTGTTGCGTCCTGATTACAGTAATGACTTTCCATCATCCTTTTGCGGAGCGGCATGAGCGACATGGTCGTAGTGCGCAAGGAAGGCCTGTACTGCGTTCCAGGTGACTTTTACATCGACCCGTGGCGTCCGGTGGACCGCGCGGTGATCACGCACGCCCATGCCGACCATGCCCGCACCGGCCACGGCCATTATCTGGCGACGGCCGACGGCGCAGGCATCCTGCGCGCGCGGCTCGGCGAGATCCGTCTCGACGCCTTGCGCTACGGCGAATCGATTACCCATAACGGTGTGGCGCTGTCGCTGCACCCGGCCGGCCACGTACTCGGCTCGGCCCAGCTGCGCATGGAATACCGCGGCGAAGTCTGGGTCGCCTCGGGCGACTACAAGCTGGAGCAGGACGGCACCTGCGCGCCGTTCGAGAGCGTGCGCTGCGACACCTTCATCACCGAATCGACCTTCGGCATGCCGATCTATCGCTGGCAGCCGCAGGCGGAAATCTTCGACGACATCAATGCCTGGTGGCGCCGCAATGCAGGGGAAGGGCGCACCAGCGTGCTGTTCTGCTACGCCTTCGGCAAGGCCCAGCGCATCCTGCATGGCCTTGATCCGAGCATCGGCAGCATCGTCTGCCACGGCGCGGTAACGCCGCTCAACGCGCTCTATCGCGATGCGGGCGTGGCCTTGCCGCCGACGTTGGCAGTCGGCGACGTTGACGACAAATCCATCTTGCAACAGGCACTGGTGCTGGCGCCGCCGTCGGCCGCCGGCTCGCCGTGGATGCGCCGCTTCGGCGACTACAGCGATGCCTTTGCCAGCGGCTGGATGCGCCTGCGCGGATCGCGCCGGCGACGCGGCGTCGATCGCGGTTTCATTCTGTCCGATCACGCCGACTGGCCCGGGCTGCTCAGCGCCATTACCGCCACCGGAGCGCCGCGCATCATCGTCACGCATGGGCAGATTCCCATCATGGTGCGCTGGCTGCAACAGAACGGCCTCGATGCCGGCGCCTTCGATACCGAATATGGCGGCGAGGAAGAGATCGAGACTGATAAAGATGTGCCGGCATCTGCAGAATCTGCAGAAGGACAATCCGATCATGCGTGATTTCGCCCACCTCTACGCCGAGCTCGACGCCACCACCGCGACCAACCGCAAGCTGGACGCGCTGCAGGCCTATTTCCGCCGCGCCGAAGCCGCCGATGCGGCCTGGGCGGTGTATTTCCTGGCAGGCGGCAAGCCGCGCCAGGCGGTGCCGACCAAGTTGCTGCGCCACTGCGCGATGCAATACGCGCAGCTCGACGAGTGGTTGTTCGACGAGTGCTACCAGGCCGTCGGCGACCTCGCCGAAACCATCGCCCATATCCTGCCGCCGGCCACGCGCGAGGACGATCTGGGTCTGAACCGGTGGATGACGGAACGCATCGCGCCCTTGCGCGGCGCCGACGCCGAGACCATTCGCGCGGCGCTGTTTTCGTATTGGGACGTGCTCGACTGGCAGGGCCGCTTCCTGCTCAGCAAGCTGATCGGCGGCGGCTTCCGTGTCGGCGTGTCGAAGTTGCTGGTCACGCGTGCGCTGGCCGTGGTCGCCGACGTCGACGCCAAGACCGTCGCGCAGCGGCTGGTCGGCTGGACCGACCGCAGCAAGCGCCCGACAGCTGAAGGCTTCGCAGAACTGATTGCACCGCCGTCCGAGGCCGATCGCCAGCGCCGCGGCGGCCAGCCCTATCCGTTCTTCCTGGCGCATCCCTTGCTGGCCGATCCGGCCACCCTGGGCGACCTGGACGACTGGCAGGTCGAATGGAAATACGACGGCATCCGCGCCCAGCTGGTGCATCGCGAAGGACGCAGCTGGCTATGGTCGCGCGGCGAAGAGCTGATCACGGAACGGTTTCCGGAACTGGCGCAGTTGCCGCTGCCTGAAGGCGCGGTCATCGACGGCGAAATCGTGATCCGGCGCGGTGAGGGGAACAATGGTGTGATTGCCCCGTTCGCCGACCTGCAAAAGCGCATCGGCCGCAAGACCTTATCCGCCAAACTGCTGGCCGAATTGCCGGCGGCGTTGATCGCCTACGATCTGCTCGAACTGGATGGCGAAGACTTGCGCGGCAAGCCGCAGCACGAGCGGCGCGCGCTGCTGGAACAACTCGCTGGAAATATCCCGGCGCTGACTCTGGCGCCCGTGATCGATCTCAACCAAGCCGCCGACTGGAGCGCGCTGGCCGCGCTGCGCGAAAGCTCGCGCGCACGCGGTGTCGAGGGCATGATGCTCAAGGCGAAATCGGCGCACTACGGCATCGGCCGCACCAAGAACGTCGGCACCTGGTGGAAGTGGAAGATCGATCCCTACTCGGTCGATGCCGTGCTGATCTACGCGCAGGCCGGCCACGGCCGGCGCGCGTCGCTGTATACCGATTACACCTTCGCTGTGTGGGATGCCGAAGACGCGGCCGGAGAACGACGGCTGGTGCCGTTCGCCAAGGCCTATTCGGGATTGACCGACGCCGAGATCGCGCGCGTCGATCGCCTCATCCGCAGCAGCACCGTCGAGAAGTTCGGCCCGGTGCGCAGCGTCAAGCCCAGCATGGTGTTTGAAATCGGCTTCGAGGGCATCGCCGCCTCGCCGCGCCACAAAGCCGGCATTGCGGTGCGCTTCCCGCGCATCCTGCGTATCCGCGAGGACAAGCCGATTACGGAGGCGGACAGCCTGTCGACCTTGCAAGTCTTGCTCAACGAAGCGGAAGGACAGCATGCGGCGCGCACAGACTGACAACCCCGGCGCCGATGCCGACCTTCCGCTGGCCGTGGGAAGCGCGCGCAGCACGCCGGTGGAGCGTTGGTTCGCCGCACAGGGCTGGAAGATCTTCGCCTTCCAGCGCGACACCTGGCAAGCCGCCCTGGGCGGCGAGTCGGGCCTGCTGCATGCCAGCACCGGCTCCGGCAAGACCTACGCGGTCTGGTTCGCCGCCTTGCAACGTGCCGTGCCGGCGTTGGGCAGAGCCGGTCCTGTGCTTGCCGCTCCCATCCCCGTCCCCGCTGCCAAGCGCGCCAAAGCGGTCAACCAGACCGGCCTGCGCATCCTCTGGATCACGCCGATGCGCGCGCTCGCGGCGGACACCGCGCGCGCACTGGAAGCGCCGCTGAGCGCCTTGTTGCCGACATGGACCATCGGCAGCCGCACCGGCGACACCTCCGGCAGCGAACGCGCGCGCCAGCTGCGCAGCTTGCCGAGCACGCTGATCACCACGCCCGAGAGCCTGTCGTTGTTGCTGAGCCAGGACGATGCGGCGGCGCGCTTCGGCAAGCTCGACGCCATCATCGTCGATGAATGGCATGAGCTCATGGGCAGCAAGCGCGGCGTGCAGACGCAACTGGCGCTGGCGCGCTTGCGCCGCTGGCGGCCGGACCTGATGGTGTGGGGGCTGTCGGCCACGCTGGGCAACCTGCAGCAGTCCAAGGACGCCTTGCTCGGCGTCGACCGCGGCGTGCTGGTGCAGGGCAAGACCCGCAAGAAGATCGTGGTCGACACCCTGATTCCGGAGCATCCCTCGCGCTTCGCCTGGGCCGGCCATCTCGGCCTGCAGATGCTGCCGGCGGTTGTCGCCGAGATCGATCGTCACGCCAGCACGCTGGTGTTCACCAATACCCGTTCGCAGGCCGAGCTGTGGTACCAGAACCTGCTTGCGGCGCGGCCCGACTGGGCCGGCCTGATCGCGCTGCATCACGGCTCGCTGGATCGCGAAGTGCGCGAATGGGTTGAGCTGGCGATCAAGAACGGGCAACTCAAGGCGGTGGTCTGCACGTCCAGCCTCGACCTCGGCGTCGACTTCGCGCCGGTCGAGCGGGTGCTTCAGATCGGCAGCGCGCGCGGCGTGGCGCGCCTGTTGCAACGCGCGGGCCGCAGCGGCCATTCGCCCGGCCGTGTATCGCGCGTGACGCTGGTGCCGACCAATACGCTGGAATTGCTGGAAGCCGCCGGTGCGCGCCATGCGGTTGCCGCCGGCCAGGTGGAACAGCGACCGGTGCCGGAAACGCCGCTCGACGTGCTCGTCCAGCACCTGGTGACGATCGGGCTGGGCGGCGGCTTCCGTTCGCAGGAATTATTCGACGAGGTGCGGACTGCGTACTCCTATCGCGCGCTGCGTCCCGACCAGTGGCAATGGGCGCTCGATTTCGTCGTGCGCGGCGGCCAGAGTCTGACCGCTTATCCCGAGTATCAGCGCGTGGTGCCCGACGCCGATGGCGTGTATCGCGTGCCGGATGCGGCGATTGCGCGCCGCCATCGCATGAGCATCGGCACCATCGTGTCCGACGCCAGCATGCAGGTGCAATACCTGCGCGGTGCACGTATTGGCACCATCGAGGAAGGCTTCATCGCACGCCTGCGCGCGGGTGACCGCTTCCTGTTCGGCGGCCGCATGCTCGAGTTCGTGCGCGTGCATGAGATGACCGCCTATGTGCGGCGCGCCACCAGTGGTTCGGGGGCGGTGCCGCGTTGGCAGGGCGGCCGCATGCCGCTGTCGTCGACGCTGGCGCATGCGGTGCTTGATTGCCTGGAAGAGGCCGCGCATGACGATTATTCCGGCCCCGAAATGCAGGCGGTGAAACCCTTGCTGGCCTTGCAGCAGCAATGGTCGGCGTTGCCCACCGCCCGCAAGCTGGTGGTTGAGCATTTGCACAGCCGCGAAGGTCATCATCTGTTCTTTTATCCCTTCGCCGGCCGGCTGGTGCATGTGGGTCTGGCGGCGTTGATCTCTTACCGGCTGGCGCAGCGGCGCGCCGCGACGTTTTCAATTGCGGTCAACGACTATGGCTTCGAGTTGCTGAGCGTGACGCCGGTCGACATCGCGGAAATATTTCCGGACTCGGACATGGGCGGCGCCTTGTTCTCGTCAGAAAATCTGCTGCAAGACGTCATCGCCAGCCTCAACGCGACTGAACTCACGCAGCGCCGCTTCCGTGAAATCGCGCGCATCTCCGGACTGGTGTTCCAGGGCTTCCCCGGCCAGCCGAAAAGCACGCGCCAGCTACAGGCCTCGGCCAGCCTTTTCTTTGAAGTGTTCCGCAAGCACGACGCCGGCAACCTGCTGCTGACGCAGGCGCAGACCGAAGTGCTGGAGCAGGAACTGGAATTGCAGAGACTGCGCGAGACGCTGGCAGAATTGCGCGGCCGCAGCCTGCAGGTATGCAGCATCACGCGGGCGACGCCGTTCGGATTCCCGCTGATGGTGGAGCGCTTCCGCGAGAAACTGTCGACCGAAAAGCTTAGTGACCGCGTGGCGCGCATGCTGCAGGAACTGGAAAAGGCGGCGTTGCGATGACAGCAAACCATTCGACTCCCGGCGGTGCTCTGGACATCGTCGTGCTCGGCGAGCAACTCAGCCTGTTGCCGCAGCGCGCCGTGCTATGGCGCACGCGCAAGATGCTGATCGTGGCGGACATTCATTTCGGCAAGGCGGCGGCATTTCGCGCCGGCGGCATCCCGGTGCCGCACGGCACCACCCGCGCCAACCTCGATGCGCTGGATGTGCTGATTGCGGCGCACGAGGTCCGGCACATCGTCTTCCTCGGCGACTTCTTGCACGCCAGAACTGCGCGCGCCCCTGCGACGCTGATGGCGTTGCAGCGCTGGCGCGAGCATCACCCTGATATGAAGTTGACGCTGGTGCGCGGCAATCACGATCTCCACGCCGGCGATCCGCCCGCGCAGCTCGCAGTGGATGTTGTCGACGAGCCATGGCAGGTGGGTCCGCTGGCCCTTTGTCATCACCCGCAAGAATTGACCGGAGCGTACGTGCTGGCGGGACACGTGCATCCCGTCGTGCGGCTGGCGGTGGGGCGTGATTCGCTGCGGTTGCCGTGTTTTGTCTTTGGCGAGAAACAGGCAACGCTGCCGGCATTCGGTGCGTTCACCGGCGGGTATGAAATACGCGGCGGGCAGGACGAACAATTGTTCGTCTGCACCGATGACCGCGTGTTTATCTATCCGCGGCAGGTCTGAAGATCAGCCGCGCAGTGCGACGCTGAACATGCGCGTCGCCTGCAGTCCTTGCGCCGAGTGATGCGCGCCGGGAGACAGCGCAGTGATCAGCGTTGTCGGATCGTTGCTGGTTGCATGGTCTGTGCCGACAAGACGCATGCCGGTGCGACCGTTCACAGCCTCGCGCGTCGCCCGCACCCGTGCAGCTGCACGGTGAGTCATGCCGTGGCTGTTGCCATCGGCGCGCGTGATCCAGTCGCGCAACAGTTGCTCTTCGCGTGGACTGAAGACGCCGAACATCTCCGCCCCCGCGCCGTTGATGAGTCGCCAGAAGCGGCTCTCCTCAGGATCGCTGCCGCGCTTGATCCAGCCGGCGCGTTCCAGTTCGTACAGGAAGCGGCCGGCGTCTTCCGGATTATCCAGCCATTCATTGACCGTCTTGCCGGCGAAGCGGCAATAGTCCGAATGCATGTTGCGACCGACCGTGGCCTTGTCCTGCAATACGGCGACCAGCGCACGCTCGGGATCGAAGCCGGCAATCACCGCATTGGTGCTCATGCCCAGATCGTTGAGACGATAGCCGTCGCGCACGCGCCGGTAAAACGCGGCGGGGTCGTCCTGCCGCGCGGCGATGTCCGCCACCGCCTGCGCTGCCTTGTGGGCGTGGCCGGTGGATGCATTGTCGATGGTCACATGCAGCGTGAAGTAATACGGGTCGATGCCAAGCTCGTTGAGTTCATAGGCGCTGATCAGCAAATGCAGGGGCAGTTGCTCGTAGCCAAGGTTGTAGCCGATTACCTCGGGCAGGAATCGTTCGGTCTGATAACCGAGCGCCAGCTGGATCGCGCCTTGCACGAAATGCTCGTCGGACAGATCCTGCCAGTCATCGCAGTCGTGCGCGGCCAGCAGCTTCTTGTAGAGCGTGACGTGATTCATGGCCGGATCGCCGTCTCCGAGTTCTTCCAGATAGGTCAGGATTAGCGGACGGAAGTCCGGGTCTTCCCAGTACGCCAGCGTGCCGTACAGCCAGGAGCCGTCCACCAGCTTGGTAGGCGCCACTGCACGGATGAAATTGAGTGCATGCGAGCGCGTCGGGAAGTAACGGCGCGGCGCGCCGTCCTTGCGTGCCGACAGATAAGCCGCGTATTGCTCGCCGACGTGCGCAACACGTTCGCTTACCCATGCCTGCAAATCGTCGGGCGAATCCGGCATGTCGCAGGGCAAGTCGCGCGCCAGTTCCAGTTGCGCCTGCAGATAGCGGGCGCCGTCTTCGCGCGCCATTCGAGATGGTTTGGGGATGGACAAGGCACGGTAGAGAACCGAGCTGGATGCGTGCGTCGCTTCGTTTTGCGCAGGTGCGGTACGGGCGAGAAAATTTGTTGCGGTGGAAGCCATGGTGCCTCTGGATACAAAAAGGGGACAGGTTTCATCTTCGCGCAGTGCGCCGTTCAAGGTAATAGGCCGATCACGCAGTTTGAAGTCGGACGAGACCTGATAGCAGCGTCATCCGAGCATCCTCCCGACGCCATGGTCTTACTGCAATAACAGCGGTGCGCCGACTGACGCCGGAAGATACAGCGTCTATCGTGAACACATGGACGTCGCCTCATGCGAGGCAAGGCATCCTCGGCGTCCCCCAATCACCATACAACATCAAACATCAGGAGAGCATCATGGATATCCGACATCACTCGAAGGCACCGGTGACGATTGCCGCCACGCTGGTCGCACTGATCGGCATCGGCGCGGTGTGGTTGCTGCGCGTGTATTGGTTCGGCATATAAAAGAAAAGCAAACCGTGTTCCGAGGTTTCCCTTTTTTGCCATAAAAAAGGCCGCCCCGAAGGCGGCCTGAACCCAAAAGACTATTCTTGACTCAAGGCATCAGCTTTGCTTGGAGCCGCCCTGATTGTTGCCTTGCTGCTTGTTCTGGTCGCTGGAACCGGCTTGCTGGCCCTGGCGCGAACCCTGCTGGTCTTGCTGCTTGTTCTGCGGCTGGTTGGCCTGTTCGTGCGAACGTCCGCCACCCTGCGTGATGCTGGAGTTGCCGGAATTGTCGGCGCTGCCTTGCTGACGACCGGAGCTGGCGTTGTTCTGGTCCTGCTGATTGCGCGAGCCCTTGTCGCTGCCGGCTTGTTGCTGTCCTGCATTCTGACCTTGGCCGGCTTGTTGGCCGCGTTGCTGGTTTTGCTGATCTTGCTGGGCCTGATCCTTTTGGGATTGATTTTGCTGAGCCTGGCCGGGTTGTTGCTGCTTGCTGTCGTTTTGTTGATTGGACATGTAATTCTCCTCGTGATCCGGTCGTTGGAAGACGCCGGCGGACTTGACCGTAGATCCGTTGGCGAGAAACCATCTTGCCTGCAAGCCGGGGTTGTTTCTATCGGCGCAATGCCCATCCCGTTGTGGGTCGACATACCCGCCGCTGTCAGCGGATTGCTCACCGGGAAGGCGGGAAATGCGATTGCTTGCCCGTCAACAATAAGAAATTCTCCTATAGGGCGCGCGCTCAAGGATCGCTACGATGTTGTCATCGGCGCCCCCATGATCAGGTCGGCACTAACGCGCCATCATCAGCGTTTGGAGAATCGGAATTGATTCATGAAGTGACAGTTTATTTCCCGTGGCTGGGAGCTTGTCTGGCGGGATTCGTCCTGATCGCGGCGGCGGCCATTTTCGTACTGCGTCTTTACCTGGTGGAAAACCGCGTCGAGAAGGAGTTGCGCGGCTGCGACGAATTCCTGTTCCTGTGCAAGCGCGCCTGCGATGAAGCCATTACCCCCGATGAGGCATGGTGGCGTGCCGAGCAGGGCGACCTGGGCGCCGGGGCGGCGCGTCTGCATCACCGCCGTAACACCCTGCGCAAAGCCATCAAGATCCTGACCGTCGCCGCACTGGCGGCGTGCGCCTTGCTGATCGCGGGGGCGTTGTCGGCAGCCACGGCGACCGGCAGCATGGCGGTGTCGGCGATAGTGCTGACGCGTTGCATCATTCGCTTTCCCGCGCGCGGTAGCGATGCTGATAGCAGTTGCAGTGAAGGCGTCGCGCCGGTCCGTTCGGTGCAGATCGTGCAATTGGATAAACCGGAGGCGGAGGTCGCCGTGACGCCCGAGTCGGCGCCGCCCGCACTGTCCACACCGCGGACGCAGGTCGTGACGCTGACTTACTGACGGGCAGTGGTCAATCCTTGCTGCGCAGGATTTTGGCCAGATCGGACAGCTGATAGGGTTTGTTGAGGAATGCGAATTCAGTGCCCAATTGCTGGTTGGAGGTCAGTGCCGGGAACGGATGGCCCGAGGCGAGGATGATCTTGGTCGATGGGTGGCGCTGGCGAGTCAGTTGCGCCAGCTCGATGCCGCTGATGCTGTTGGGCATGATCACATCAGTGAACAGGATGTCGATCTGCGGCATCCGCTCCAATACTTCCAAAGCCTCGGCGCCGTTGGTGGCGGTGAGAGCTTCATATCCCATGGTGCGGAACAGCTCGGCCGTGATGTCGAGCAGGTCGATCTGGTCGTCGACGATCAGCACGGTCTCCGCGTGCTGCTTGTGGTCGGTGCTCTGTACATTCGTGGCGTCGGCCTCGACATCGACAGGGACATAAATCGTGAAGCAGGAACCGCAGCCGACTTCGCTGGAGAGCGTCACCTCGCCGCCCGATTGCGAGATGAAACCGTAGACCTGGCTCAGGCCCAGGCCGGTGCCCTGGCCGGAAGCCTTGGTGGTGAAGAATGGCTCGAACACGCGCGCCTGCACCTCGGGCGTCATGCCGCTGCCGGTGTCGGCCACGCTGATCTTGGCATAGACACCGCCAGGCAGCGCGCCCACGGCTTTGTCCCGCAGCGTGACTTTCTCGGTGGCGATGGTGACCTTGCCGCCGTCCGGCATGGCCTGCGTCGCATTGACCACCAGATTCAGCAAGGCGGTCTCGAAGCGCGTGGCGTCCAACTTCACCATGACCGGCGCCGGGCTCTTGCGGATGTCGAACTGGATCGACGAATTGCCCGCACGGCGCAACACCGATTCGAAATCGGCGATGAGCGTGTTGACTTCATGTGTCTCCGGCTGCAGTGGTTGTTGCCGCGCGAACGACAGCAGCTGCTGGGTCAGGATCGCGCCGCGCGACAGCGCCCGGCGGATGCTTTCCATCGAGCGGGAACTGTCCAGCTCGGGAAACTGCACCGCCAGCAATTGCAGGCCGCTCGACGCCACCGCCAACAGATTATTGAAGTCATGCGCCACGCCGCCGGTGAGTTGGCCCAGCGCTTCCATCTTTTGCGACTGGAACAGCGCCGCATTGGCGCGCGCCAGGGCCTGGGCGGTTTCGCGCCGTTCCGTGACGTCGCGCGTGACCTTGGCGAAGCCGATCAGGTCGCCCAGTTCGCTGCGGATGGCGTCGACGATCACGTGCGCCCAGAAGGTTGAACCGTCCTTGCGTACGCGCAATCCTTCCTGCTCGTAGCGGCCGTGTTCGGCGGCCGTCATCAGGGCGCGCTCGGGCAGGCCGTCGTTGCGGTCGGTCTCGGTGTAGAAGTTGGAGAAATGCGTGCCGATGACTTCTTCCGCCGCATAGCCCTTGATGCGCTGGGCGCCGGCGTTCCAGTTGGTGACCTTGCCTTCCGGCGACAGCATGTAGATGGCGTAGTCGGTGACGCCCTGCACCAGCAGGCGGAATTGCTGCTCACTGGCTTGCAGCGTCTGCGCCGCCAGCTTGTGTTCGGTGATGTCGCGCATGATCTTGGCGAAGCCGAGCAGCTCGCCGTTGTCGGCGACGATCGGATCGATGATGCAACTGGCCCAGTACGTCGCGCCGTCCTTGCGCAGGCGCCAGCCCTCGTCTTCGAACTTGCCGTCGCGCAGGGCGGTGTCGAGCGCTTGTTGCGGCAGGCCGGCGGCGCGTTCTTCCAGGGTATAAAAAACCGAGAAATGCGAACCGAGGATATCTTCGCTGGAGTAGCCGGTGAATTGCTGCGCGCCTTTGTTCCAGCTGGTGACCTTGCCCTGCGGGTCGAGCATGCAGATGGCGTAGTCACGGATGGCCGAAATGATCAGCTGGAAGCGCTGCGCATCGGTGAGCGCCAGGTGGGCGGGTTGACTGCTGAGCATCGGTGTTCCTTGTCTGGCATCCTGAACCTCCGCCGCATGGCCGGTCGCAACGGCGCTGCATGCATGCTCGCCGACGTCGGCTGACAGAGGGTATGGTGCAGTATGCCGGGAGCGGCGCAGTCTTTCAACCTCCACGCCGTGTAGGACTCCCGGCAACAAGGACCGTGCCCGGGCGCCAGCTCAGCTGGCGCTCACCAGCTTGAGCCCGATCACGCCCGCCAGAATCAGCGCGATGCACAGCAGGCGCAACGGCGCCGTCGAGTCGCCCAGCAGCGCCATGCCGAGGATCGCCGTGCCGGCCGCGCCGATCCCGGTCCACACTGCATAACCGGTGCCGACCGGCAGCGTACGCAGGGACAGCGACAGCAGGACGACGCTGGACAGGCCGGTCGCCACCGTCAGCAGCGAAGGAATCAGGCGGGTGAAGCCGAGCGAGGCCTTCATGCCGAAGGCGAAACCGATTTCAAGTACGCCTGCAATGCTCAAGAATAGCCATGCCATGGGATATGTCCGTGGTGATGCGCCGGGCCGTGCGGCCGGGCGCGAGGGTGAAAAATGACTTAAGCGGAAACAGCCGCAGCAGGCGCTGGACGGAACGCAACACCGAAACGATTGAAGGCATTCATCAGGCCGATTGCGTAGGTGAGGTCGGCCAGTTCCTTGTCGTTGAATTCGGCCGCAGCGGCGGCATAGTGGGCGTCTGGCACGCCGGTGTCGGCCACGCGGGTCACGCTTTCGGCCCAGGCCAGCGCGGCGCGTTCGCGGGCGCTGAACAAGGCGCCGCCTTCATGCCAGACCGGCACCAGCACCAGCTTGTCGATGGCCAGGCCGGACTTGAGCAGGTCGCGGGTATGCATGTCGATGCAGAAGGCGCAGCCGTTGATCTGCGACACGCGCAGATAGACCAGGTCGATCAGCGCCTTGGGCAGGCTGCCTTTGAGCAGGGAGGAGTAGACGCCGCCGAAGGCCTTGTAGGTGTCAGGCGAGGCGTTGGCGTAGTCGATGCGCTTGTTCATGATGAGTCCTTGTGTTTGTCATTGAAGAGACTCCATGGTGCGCCGGCTTGGCCTAGTCCGGAAGATCCATAAATGGACTTGGTTTATGGACCATGATTTAGCGTGCGGGCGTGCGGATCACCTCTTACAGCAGCGCCAGGATGCGCCGTCCCAGCGCCTCGGCGGCGGCTTCGGAAGCGACGTTGGTGAAATTGACCAGCAGCGCCGGCACGCGCGCGCCGTCGGTGGTCCAGTCAGTCAGCGCTTCGGCGTACAGGCCGTCCTCACGCATGCGCGCCACCAGCTTGCGGTCCGACACGCGGCCGCGCAGGCGCAGGATCAGGTGCATGCCGCCGGGCGGTGATTCAATGCGGATGTGCTTGCCGAGCACGCGCTCAAGGCCGCTGCGGACGGCGTCGCGGCGTTCGGCGTAAAGCTTGCGCATGCGTTGGATGTGGCGGGCGAAATGCCCCTCGGCGATGAAGGCGGTGACGATCTCCTGCGTCAGCGCCGGAATCCCCGCAGCGAACACCTGGCTGACTCCGGCGAAGCGTTCGACCTGCGACTCCGGCACCACCAGATAGGCCAGTCGCATGCTCGGGAACAGGACCTTGCTGAAGGTTCCCGCATACAGCACACGGCCGTCGCGGTCGAGGCTCTTGAGCGCCGGCAGCGGACGGCTGACGTAGCGGTATTCGCCGTCGTAATCGTCCTCGACGATCCAGCTGTCGTTGCGCGCCGCCCATTCCAGCAGCGCCAGCCGCCGCGGCAGCGACAGTGCGACGCACAACGGACTCTGGTGCGCCGGCGTGACCACTGCAGCGCGCGCCCTGGGCGCGGCCGAGATGCCGTGTGCGACCTGCATGCCGTCTTCGTCGACCGGCACCGGCACGGCGCTCATGCCCATGTGCGTGAGCAGTTCGCGCGTCGGCGGGTAGCCGGGATCTTCGACCCAGATGCGGTCGCCGGTGTTGAACAAAGCGTGACCGATCAATTCCATCGTGTGGCGGTAGCCCGCCGTGACGAACACCTGCGCTGGCGAGCAATTGATGCCGCGCGACAGTTGCAGGTAAGAGGCGATCTCGGCACGCAGCGCCGGCAAGCCGTAGACCGACGGATGCGCCATGTCGGCGGCCTGCATGGCGCGCACGCAGCGCGCTCCCAGTCGCGCCCAGATCTTGCGCGGGAAGGCGTCCAGCGCCGGCAGTCCCATCTGGAACGGCAGGATGGAGTCAGGCCGGAAGCTGCTGACCAGCGCCTGCTTCGGCGCAGGCAGTTCAGCGCCGGCCAGGCGTGGTTTGAGATCGGGCGTGACGATGGTGCCGGCCTGGCCGCGCGCCTGGATATAGCCTTCCGCCGCCAGCAGCGAATAGGCCGCCTCGATGGTGCCGCGCGCCAGCCCCAACTCCTGGGTCAGCGCGCGCGCCGATGGAATGCGGTCGCCCGGCTTGAGCACGCCGGCGGCGATGGCGCTGCGGAAGCGGTCGTAGATCTGGCGGTAATACGGTGCGGCCGCCTGCGGATCCAGGGGCGCAAGAGGATTGACGGGGTGGGCGGGCTTGCTTTTGGCGGAGGACATGGTCTGGCAACAGTTATGCAGATGTTGAAAAATGATAATGCCATGATGCTACCGGTCGGGGGTACAGGCAAGGTGGATTCGAGTCATCATGGATCAATCAGAATGCAGATTCATGGATCTTGGAGATGGGGCATGGGTTTTTTAAAATGAACGCAGTTACTTCCAATTACTTCCGGCTTGGAAGCTCTCCAACCTCACAAACCTCGAATGGATCGACCATGAACATATTGCATCTCAGCTGCAGCCCGCGCGGGCAAGAATCCGAGAGCTACCGGCTCTCGCAGAAAATCATCGGCTTCCTGCAGGGCCGCACGCCGGCGCTGACGGTAGTCCACCGCAACGCCGCCGAGGGCGAGGTGGCGCATGTCGACGGCAACTATGCGGCCGTGCTCGGTGCGGCGCAGGAACCGTCGGGTTTTTCCGCGGAGGGTTCGATCTCCCGCTCGGAGCAACTGATCCGCGAGCTGGAGCAAGCCGACGTCGTGCTCATCAGCACGCCGATGCATAACCTGACGGTGCCGTCAGCATTGAAGGCATGGATCGACCATGTGGTGCGCATCCGCCGCACCTTTGACGTCACGCCGCAGGGCAAGATCGGCACGCTGCGCGACCGGCCGGTGTACATCGCCGTGGCGTCGGGCGGCGTGTACGCCGGCGAACGCGCGCGCCAGCCTGACTTTCTGACGACTTACCTGAAGACCATCCTGGCCTCGATCGGCCTGCACGACCTGCGCTTTTTCTCGGTGCAGGGGACGGCTTTCGGCCCGAATGCGCTGGCGCAGGCCAGGGCGGAAGCGGACTTGGCGCTGCGGACTCACTTCGCCTGATCCTGTGTTGATCTTGCTCCGATAACTATTTCATTTTTAACAAGAGGCAAAAAAAAGAGTCACGTTTTACATGTTTGCAATACTATTTGGGCCGGAGAGATAAACAACGCTAAACAGCACCGTCATTCGCCCTAGCCTGAGCAGATTGCAGAAACATGAGCCTTTTGAAAAAGATCAAAGTCGACGAACTCGAATTGGGAATGTATTTTTGCGGCTTCGAAGCCGCATGGCTGGACCATCCATTCTGGAAAAATCGCTTCCTGCTGAAAGATACTGCCCATTTGCAACAGGCGCGCGCCAGCGGCATTACGTATTGCTGGATCGACGTTGAACAGGGCAAGGACGTCACCGTGGCAGAGCCGGAAGCGGAAGAAGTCGAGGCGGAATCTGCACCGGAATCCGTAGCGGAATCCGCAGTTGTTGAAACCGCGCCGGGTTTGCGCGACGAACTGCCGGCCATGGTCGGCGCCGATCCTTTCTTCGAAGAGCTGGAGCAGGCGCAACGCTTGTGCGAGACCGCCAAGGACACCACCAAGGCCATGTTCGCCGACATCCGCATGGGCCGCGTCATCGACATGGACCGCTGCATGGACCTGGTCGACCAGGTGACGGCGTCCATTCTGCGCAACGCCGCCGCCATGACCAGCATCGTGCGGCTCAAGCTGGCCGACGATTACACCTACATGCATTCGGTGGCGGTCTGCACGCTGATGGTGGCGCTGGGCCGCACCATCGGCATGGATGAAGCCGCCTGCAAGGAAGCCGGCCTGGCGGGCTTGCTGCATGACGTCGGCAAGGCCTTCATCCCGGTGCCTATCCTGCACAAGCCGGGCGGCCTGACCCCGGCCGAAATCGACATCGTGCGGCGCCACCCGGTGCTCGGCTACAACCACCTGATCAAGAATTCCAACATCCCGCAATACGCCATCGAGGTGTGCCTGCACCACCACGAAAAAATCAACGGCACCGGCTATCCCGACGGCCTCAGCGGCGCCGGCATTTCGCTGCTCTCGCGCATGGCGGCGATTTGCGACGTCTACGATGCCGTGACTTCCGACCGTCCGTACAAGAAGGGCTGGGATCCGGCCGAGTCGCTGACGGCCATGTCGTCCTGGAGCGGCCATTTCGACAAGACCCTGCTGTCGGCCTTCGTCAAGACGCTGGGCATCTATCCGATCGGCTCGCTGCTGAAAATGGAATCCGGCCGCCTCGGGCTGGTGATTCGCCAGAGTGCGGCCGGACTGACCAAACCGGTGGTGAAGGCGTTCCGCTACGACAGCAACGGCGACATCGTCGACTCGGAAGTCATCGACCTGTCCGACCCGGCGGCGACCGACAGCATTCTCCAGCGTGGCGGCGAGGAATGGCTGAAGTACAACGGCCTCAACAAGCTGTGGATGCAACCGACCCCGCTGCAACCGCGATAAGCCAGCCGGGCCCGGGTCAGGCGCAGTTTTCCATTTCGAGGATCGCGAAGCCGCGCGCCGCAACCTCTTGCTCCACCAGCGCCGTGGCCGACTCCATGTGGCAATAGTTGCATTTCTCCACCGTCAGATGCGTCGGTTGCAATCCTTTCGCCGCCAGGTAGGTGCGGCCGTATTGCAGCACGGTTTCCTGATCCTTGACATCGGCCGGCACCAGGATATCGAAATGCATGCGCCGTCCGTCCGGGCGTTGCACGTAGGTGTCATAGACTGAAATCTGCATCGCTTTCCATCCTTTTCTTTTCCATTGAAGACTGCCGTTCCGACGCCGGGCCTTGAGCTTGCTCCTTGACGCCGGCTCGAAACGGCATGACATCAGGCCGCCGGGTTCAGCGCTACTTTCGGGAAGTCCACCGGCACGTCGAACGCCACGTTGACGTAGTTGGTGAAGATGTTCAGCGCCACGTGGGCGAGGATTTCGACGATGTGTTCATCGTCGAAACCGGCGGCGCGCAAGGCCGTCACATCACCGTCGGCCAACTGGCCGCGATTGCCGACGACCTTCAAGGCAAACGTCAGCGCCGCCGCGGTTTTCGGATCGTCGGATTGGCCGGCTTGCGCGGCCGACATCTGCGCCGCGCTGACGCCGGCGCCTTTGCCGAGCACCGTATGCGCAGCCAGGCAGTATTCGCAGCGATTGCGCTCGGCGATGGCGACGGCGATCTGCTCGCCCAGTCTGGCGCCGAGCACGCCCGAACCGAGCGCGCCGAACGCGCCCCACATGCTCTTGAGCGCAGCGGGAGAATTCGCCACCGCCTTGAACATGTTGGGTGTGGCGCCGAAGGCCTTGTTGATCTGCGTCAGCAGTGACTGGCGATTGGCGGTGGTGTCGGCGGGATTGATGAGTGGTACGCGGGACATGGTGTTTTCCTATGTTAAAAAATGAAGAGGCGGCGATGTGCTCGCCAGGGGTGATTGCGTTACTGCGCTACTGCATCACTGATCGACTTTGCCCGGCAGGGACAAATTGCCGGAGGCGACCTTGAAGACGTCGGCCACGCACAGCAAAGGGCTATGAACGCTGGCATTGACACGCAGGCCGGCGGCGACGCCGTCGAAGGCGGCGTTTTTCACCACGCCGATGTCGTCGAAGGGCACTTTGACTTCCAGCGTATTGCCCTTGAAGACCGGATTCCAGCCCGGGCTGTCGATCAGCAGGGGCAGGCCGGGCCAGGTCTTGGGCAGCTTGGGTTTGGCGCCTTCAGGAATATCCACGACCTTCAGCGCGCCCTTGCCGCAGGCGTCATCGGGTTGCAGCACCACCCAGTGCGAATGCCAGTCGCCGCCGCTGCCCGCGAACAAGGGGGTGTCGTTGAAATCGGGATGGCTGGTGACGGCGAAGGCGAGGATGCCGCTCTTGGCCTCGAAGCCGACCACGGACGGATCCATGGTGGTCGGCCAGACATAGGAAAACACTTTGCTGCCGGCCAGCTTGCCGGTCTTGCCCGGCTTGCTGGCGCCGGCTTTGCCGGATACCGCGATGTGGAACGTGGCGATGTTGCCTTCGGTGGTGATGCGCGTATGGACGATGTCGAATGGCGCTTTCACTTTGGTGGCGGCAGCGCTCTGGATGCCGCCGCTATGGTCACTGTGATCGCCGTGGCCGGTGCCGTGCGCCGCGGCCAGTTGGCACAGGCCGGTGCAAACCAGCGCTATCGTGATGTGCCGGAAGCTTGGATGCAATGTCATGGGAATGTCTCGGTAAATGGGTTGATCCGGATTGGGTGTTTGTTGGCTCACCGAAGTGAGCACAGGAAGAAGTTTGCAGCCGCCGGCGCTACAATTGGTATCAAATCGTCGTTACAACATATCTATTCGTCCAATATCATGGCTGACACAACACCGCCGCTGGATCGGCTTTCTTCGCTGCTGGAGCAGTTCCCGGTCTCCGCGCGGCTGTTCCATACCGGCGCGCTGTGCGGCGTCAGCACTTTTGATGCGCAACCGGGCCGGGGCTTTTTCCATGTGCTGCGGCAGGGTGAGATGGTGGTTACGCACAGCCAGGGCGCCGGGGTGGTGCGCCGGATTGAAGCGACCGAGCCGACCCTGTTTTTCTATCCGCAGCCGCTGACGCATCGCTTCCACAATGCGCCGCGCGACGGCGCTGATTTCACCTGCGCGTCGGTGCACTTCGAAGGCGGCGCCGGTCATCCGCTGGTGCGCGCCTTGCCGCCGCTGATCGTGTTGCCGCTGGTGAGCGTGCCGGCGTTGGCGGGGGTACTGGATTTGCTGTTCCAGGAAGCCGACCAGGTGCGCTGCGGGCATCGCCTGATCGCCGACCGGCTGTTCGAAGTGGTGTTGTTGCAGTTGTTGCGTTGGCTGCTCGATCACGGGCAGGAAGGCGGCGTGTCGATCGGACTGGTGTCCGGCCTGGCCGATCCGCGGCTGGCGCGCGCCTTGACCGCCATGCACGACAGTCCGCATTTGCCGTGGTCGCTGGAATCCCTGGCCGAGCAGGCGAGCATGTCGCGCAGCGCGTTCGCCAGTCGTTTCAAGCAGGTGGTGGGAGTGGCGCCGGCTGACTACCTGACCGACTGGCGCATGACGCTGGCGAGGAAGCAGTTGCGCAATGGATGCGCAGTGAAGTTGATCGCACCCGAACTCGGCTACGCCAACGCCTCGGCCTTATCGCGCGTGTTCACGCAACGTATGGGGATGTCGCCGCGCGAGTGGCTGGCGCAACGGCAGGCCGAAGAGAAATAGAGCAGGGTAGAGGGCGTTCACCAGGTATTATCGCGCGCCGTCTCCAGCAGGAAGTCGCGCAGCAAGCGCGCGCTCGGTCCGACCCGCTGCGAGTGGACCAGGAAGATTTCCAGCGGCGCGGTTTCGACTTCCGGCAGCACCTGCACCAGTTCCCCTGACGCCAGCAGCGCGCCGGCGTCGTACGCCGGCAGCCGCGCAATGCCTTCGCCGGCGAGCACGAAGGCCAGCCGCGAGGTGGCGCTGTCGGTCACCAGGTCGCCTTGCACGGCGACTTCGATGCTTTCGCCGCCGGCACGCACGGTCAGCGCCTTCTGCCCCGGCGGATAGATCACCCAGCGATGCTGCTCCAGTTCGGCTACCGACGCCGGCGCACGATGACGGCGCAGGTAGGCCGGCGCCGCGCACAGCATGGTCGGCTCGCGCACCAGGCGGCGCGCCACCAGCGACGAGTCGGCCAGCGGTCCGGCGCGCACCGCCAGTTCGATGCCCTGATTTGCCAGATCGACGTTGGCGTCGTTCATCGCCACCTGCAGGCGGATGGCCGGATAACGTCGGCGGAACGCCAGCAAGGCCGGCAGGATGCGTTTGTTGCCGAAGTGATGCGAGCAGGTGATGCGCACTTCGCCGCGCGGCTCGGCGCGCAGCAGCTCCATGCCGCGGATGCCGTCGTGGGCTTCGTCGAGCAGGCGCTCGCAATGCACGCGGAAGGCTTCCCCGGCCGGCGTCAGACTGAAACTGCGCGTACTGCGCAGGGCCAGCGGCACGCCGAGTTTGGCTTCCAGTGCGCGGATATGGTGGCTGACGACGGCGCGGGTCAAGCCCAGAGCACGCGCGCCGGCGGCGAAATTGCCGCTGCGCACGACGGTCGCAAAGATCGCCATGGCGCGCAGTTCATCGAGGATGGGGGAGGGGTTATCCATGCCTGATTGTATTATATTGTTTGACACTGCGTCATCATTGGCGGTGCTACCGGACGCCTGTTCTCCTTGATATCGTTCTTCTCAACCGAAATGTCTCGGTTTTTTGGAACAAGGAGATTGCCATGAGCGTTCAACATGTACTGTTTATTTTGACAAACACAGCCGAGATCGGTCCGAACAAGCGTGCTACCGGTTACTTTTTCCCGGAAGTCGCCCATCCGTACGAAGTCTTCAATCACGCCGGCATCGCCGTCGAATACGCCTCGCTGCTGGGCGGTACGCCGCCGGAAGACGGCTACGACGCCAACGATCCGGCCCAGCTGGCGTTCCGCAACAGCGCCGCCATCCGCCGCATGGCGCACAGCCGCAAGTTGTCCGAAGTCGACGTGCTGGACTACGACGCGATCTTCTTCCCCGGCGGCCTCGGCCCGATGGGCGACATCGCCACCGATCCGGAAGTCAAGCGCGTGATCGCCCGCGCCTGGAACGCCGGCAAGATCGTCGCCGCGGTCTGCCACGGTCCGGCCGCCTTCCTCGGCGTCACGCTGGAAGACGGCACGCCGCTGGTGCGCGGGCGCAAGCTGACTTCCTTCTCCAACCATGAAGAAGCCGGCTACGCCCAGGCCGACGTGCCGTTCCTGCTCGAGGATGCATTGCGCGCCGAAGGCGCAGAGTACGTGGCGGCCGACGACTGGCACTCCCACGTGGTGGTCGACGGTCGTCTGCTGACCGGCCAGAATCCGGCCTCGGGCGGAGCGCTGGCCGAAGCGATGGTTGACGCGTTGCAAGGAGTATCGCAATGAGCGCCGCAATCAATGCAGTGGACAATGCAGCTTCCGCGATCACGGTGGTGGCCCGCTGGCAACCCGCCAGCGGAGCGCACGGCGACGTGCTCGCGCTGATCGCCGAACTGCGTCCGAAGTCGCTGGCCGAGCCGGGTTGCCTGGCTTACGAGGTGTACCAGAGCGTGGACGTGCCGCGCAGCATCTTGCTGGTCGAGCGTTACCAGGACCAGGCGGCACTCGATGCGCACAAGGCGTCGGCGCATTATCAGGAGCTGGTGGTGGGACGCGTGCTGCCCTTGCTGACCGACCGTCGTGTGCAGTTGTTGCAGGCGCGCGATGCCGGTTGATGCGCGGGATCAGTCCGCCATCAGCAACTGCGAGATGGCTGCGCGCAGTTGTTGCGGATCCAGCGGCTTGTGCAGCACCTGATAGCCGCTGGCGCTGGCCAGTGCGATGCCTTGCGGCGAGGTGTCGCCGGTGACGATGATGGCGGGGACCTCGCGGCCCGTGGCATGAAAGACGGCGTGGATGACGTCGATGCCGGTGACGTCGGCGGCCAGGCGGAAGTCGCTGATCACCAGGTCCGGTCGGCGCGCGTCGTCGTCCGCTGCGTCCAGGGCCTCCAGCGCTCGCTCCAGCGAACGCGCGGCGAGCACCTTGTAGCCCCAGCTGCGCAACAGGATCTGCATGCTGTCGAGCACTTGCTTGTCGTCGTCGACGACCAGTACGGTGGCGTCCGGCGCAGTTGAGGCAACAACAAGCGGCGCCACGAAAGCAGGCGGGATGTCCGCCTGCCGGGTGTCGCGCAGGCTGCGCAGGTGCAACGAGAAGCACGACCCTTTTCCCGGTGCAGAGCGCAGGTCGACGCGCGCATCGATCAGCTCGGCGGTGCGCTGCACGATCGCCAGTCCCAGTCCCAGACCTTGTTCGCGGTCGCGGGCAATGTTCTGGACCTGATAGAACTCGTGGAAGATGTGCCCGAACTGATCGGCGGCGATGCCCACGCCGGTGTCGATCACGCAGATCTCCAGCATATCGTTGCTCCTGCGCCGGCAGGCCAGCAGGATCTTGCCGTTTTCGGTATAGCGCACGGCGTTGGAAAGCAGGTTGGCCAGGATGTTGTGCAGCAAGACCGGATCGGTGTCGAGCCAGGCCGTGGTCGGCCTGACCTTGAGTAGCAGTCCCTTGGCGGCGGCAGCCTGGGCGAACTGGTTGGACAGCAGCGTGAAGGTTTCCTGCAGGCCGAAGCGGCGTTTCTCGATGCGGATCACGCCCGCATCGAGGCGCGAAATATCCAGCAGCACATTGAGCAATTGCGACATGCCGGTGAGCGCCGACTGCAATCGGCCGGCCAGCATGTCGACCATGCCGGGTTCGATGTGCGGCGTCTGGGCCACCGTGCGCAGCGTGGCGATATACAGGCCGAGCGCGTGCGCCGGCTGGCGCAGGTCGTGGCTGGCCGCGGCGAGGAACTGCGACTTGCTGCGGTTGGCTTGCTCGGCGCGTTCTTTCTCTTCGGTGAGCTGGCGGATCAGGGCGTTGTTCTCGAAGCGCAGCGCAATGGCGTCGCGCACGGTGCGCTGGATCACCCGGCTATACGCCAGGTTGACGCCCAGCAGGAACAGCGACAGCACGCCAAGCACCGAAAACAGATGAGTGCCATGCGCGAACGAGCGCATGGCGAATGGCAGCACCGTCGGCAGGGCGTAGACGTAATAGGCCGGCCAGAATGACGACAGCGACGCCACCGAACCGCCGGTCATGCCGGCCAGCACGATGCAGATGTAGACGGTCACGATGGTATTGTCGGGAGAGAAAAACAGCAGTCCCATCGCGCCCCACAGGCAGCCGGATACACCCGCCCAGGCCACGTAGCGCCAGCAGCGGCGCGACGCAGACGCCTCTGCCGCAGTGCCCAGGCTGCGGCGATCGCGCCACACCAGCACGATGCGCAGCGCGGTGAGCAGATAAATGGCCGCCGCCCAGCCCAGCAACGCGGCATGGGCCACTTCCTTCCACAGCAGGAAAATTGTCAGGCCGGCAACCGCAGCGTTGCCGAGAAAAATCGGCGGCGACTGGCGATACAGTGTGTTGACCAGTTCCAGATACACCGACCGGTCTTGGGTGGGGAGCAGGCGCGTCATTGTCGTTGGATGCCGTTGGCTCAGGGCGGCAGGCTTGCCGGGTTGCAATGCAGTTTACTGTAATATCGGCGATCTGATGGGGTGCACGCTGCATTGCAAGGGGATCGCGGGAATGAAAAACATAGTGCTGGCCGAAGACCACGCGATCATTCGCGACGGTCTCAAATTGCTCATCTCGACGCGGCCGAATCTGAGCGTGGTGGCCGATACCGGTGATGGCGGCGACGTCGAGCGTCTGCTGCGCGAGCATCAACCGGACCTGCTGCTGCTCGACCTCGACCTGCCCGGCCTGCATGGCCTCGAGCTGACCCGCCGCATCAAGACATCCACGCCGGCCGTGCGCGTGCTGATCCTCACCGGCAGCCCCGGGCCGGCCTCGGTGCGCGCGGCTTTCGAGGCTGGCGCCGACGGTTACGTGCTCAAGCATGAAAACGCCGATGAATTGTTGCACGCGATTTCCCTGGTGCTGTCGGGCATCGTCTACCTCAGCAAGGGTCTCAACGGCATGGCGGATGATTTGCCGTCGTCGCCGGCGCCGGCGCCCATCACCGCGCGTGAACAGGAAATCCTCGCCCTCATCGCCCATGGCGCTTCCAGCAGCGACATCGCGGACAGACTCCATCTTTCGGTGTTGACGGTGCGCAAGCATCGCCAGAATCTCATGGGAAAACTATCGCTGCACAACGTCGCCGAAGTCACCGCCTACGCCTTGCGCAGCAACTTGTTCCGCCCCCCGCCTTAGCAGCCGTGGTGGAGGCAAATACTACAGATGCAGTATTTACCGCCGGCCCACCCGGTCTTAGCATGATGCCCACAGAAAACAATGCCGTGATCACCGGCAATCCAGGGGGTAAGCATGCCAGGCAACCATCCATCGCGTATCCGTTTGCAGCGTAGCCGCAGCGTTGCACATCGACTTCCCGCAATGATCGGTCTGCCGCTGATGCTGCTGGCGCCCGGCGCACAGGCGCAACTGCCGGCGGGGGTGTCGGGCGTCAACATCGAAGCAATGGATCTGGCCTCAGTCATGTTGCTGGTTCAGCAGCAGCGCACCACCATTCAGAATGCTGATCCCGGTCAGCAACCGCAACTGCAGCAGGAACAGACCAGGCAGGAACAGCAGCAATTGACGAAGCAGGAGCAGGAGCGCAAGGAACAATTGCAGCAGCTGGAGCAAAAGATAAAGCGGCAAGAGCAGGTGAAACAAGAGCAGTTGAAACAAGAGCAGACAAAGCAGGAGCAGCAGACAAAAGCAGGAGCAGCAGACAAAGCAGGAGCAGCAGACAAAGCAGCAGCTGACAGCCAAAGAACAGGCGGTGAAGGAGCAGCAGCAACTGTCCAAGCAGGCGCTGGGGCGCAAGGAGCAACTGGAGTTGCTGCAGCAAAAGATGAAACAGGAAGAGCAAGCGAAGCAGGAGCTCCAGACCAAGACAGGACAGCAGCAGGCGAAATCGCAGCCATCGGCCACGCCCGACGGCAAGATCGTGTCGCCGCCAAGGCAGCAGTTACTGGCACTGCTTGACCCCGGCAATGGCAAGTCTTCCTCTGCACTGACGACAACCGGCGACGTCGCGATCCATCTGGCTTCCGGACAGGGTAACCGCGATGCGCAGGCGCAAATCGTTGCGTCTGCCGTCGGCACCGCCGTTACCGGCCCGGCGCCGACCGGTTCAATTCCGCCCGAGGCCACGATGCCGTCCGCGGGCGTCACCGCAACAGGTATCGCGGGGATATCTACAGGTGTCGCCGCCGTCGCCGCGGCGCTGGGGGCAGCGGTGTCGAGCAGCAGCGACGCCGGTGGCGCCGTACAGAGCGCACTGCAACAGCAACAGCAGCAGAGTGCAGTGACTGCCGCACAACAGCAGGCCTTCAGTTACGTCACGGCCAACCTGGTCACGCCGCTGGCAAGCTTTCCGACTTCCATGCAGGCCACATACACCGGCCCGGTGACCGGCTCCGCCAGCGTGGGCGCAGGCGTGACCGGTACATTCCAGGCGCAGGTCGATTTCGCGACGATCAGGGGCGGCGCACCGTCGGTGCCTGGCACCATCACCTTCGCCAACGGCCTCGGAGGAACGTCCTTCACGCTGACGCTGATGGGCGGTTTTGTCGGCGGCGCCATGTCCGGCACCTACGCGGGACAGGCGGTCACGGGCTTCGTGATGAACGGGCGCTTTTATGGCCCGGCGGCTGAGCAGCTGGCGGGCAGCTGGTCCATGCAGAACGCCGGCGCCACGCTGACCGGATCCGGTTCCTTCAAGGCGCAGCGCTGACATGAACTCATTCTCTTCCGCCCCGTTCCGGCGTCGCGCCACGTCGCGCGCCTTGTGCGTCGCGCTGTGCCTGAGCTTCGCGGCAGGCAATCCGGCTCATGCACAGGGCACTGCCGAGCCCCGCGAACAGCAGGCGGCGCTGCGTGAACAGAACGCACTGGAACTGGCGTTTGCGCGTCGCGCCCTGGCCGAAAAACGTCCAGACCTCGCCTGCGCGCTGTTGGTCAACACGCTGCCGCAGGACGATACCGAAGCCGAGCGCATGCTGCTGCTGGGACGCTGTTCCAGCGCCACGCAGGAGCGCGAGCAGGCCGAGCAATACTATCGCCGCGCGATCGCGCTGGCGCCTGCCGCCGCCGCGCCCAAGGTCGAACTGGCCGGTCTGTATCTGGCCGGCGGCCGACGGGTGGACGCCGCGTCCTTGCTCAGTCAGGCGGCCGACGCCAGCGAAGGCCAGGCGCGCGTCACGCTGGATCAATTGACGGCGCAACTGCGGCCCAATGATCCGGTGTCGGCCAGCCTCGGCTCACGCGACAAGCCCTGGGCGTTGCAGGCGTACATGGGCCTGACCTGGGATGACAACACCAATGCCGGTCCGGTGTCGCGCAGTGTGCCGGCCGTCCTCGGCGGCATTCCGATCACCTTCGACCTGGTGGAGGACGCCATGCCGCGCAAGTCTGCGGGCGCCGCGCTGGGGCTCAACGGCAGCTATGCAGTGCGGCTCGACGAGCGCTTCTCGCTACTGTTCCAGGCGGCATGGTCCGGCACCGGCTACTTTGATCGGCAGGACTACAACAATGACAGCACCACGCTGGCAAGTGCGCTGATCTACAGCGACAAGGCCTGGTCCGCGAGCTTGCAGCCCAACGTGCGTTACACCCGCCTGGACGGACGTTTGCAGGAGACTTCGCCGGGCATGGTCGGGCGCGTCGCCCGTGCGCTCAACGATACAGTCTCGCTGACCGCCACCGGCGGCTACGCCAAACGCATCGTTCATACCGACAGCAGCCGCGATGCCGATGCCTGGCAAGGCGGCGTGGGCGCCATCGCACAGTTGACGCCCGCTCTGCTGGTCGGCGGCGAGTACCTGTGGCAGCGCGAACAAGCGCGTGAAACGGTGTATTCGCGCCGCCTGTCAGGTCCCAGCGCTTACCTGCAATATCGCATCTGTTCCGACGTGCTGCTTGGCGCGAATGTCAGCTACACCGATGTGCGCTATGACCAGGCCATGGCCTTGTTTGACCAGCCGCGCGCCGATCGGCAGATCACCAGTTCGCTTTCCGCACTTTGGGACATCAGCCGCCATGTCGGGCGCAACATGGTGATCCGCGCACAGTACACGCACATCGATAATCCTTCCAACATCGGCTACGGCTATTTCCGCCGCAATATGGCCAACCTGGGCGTACAGATGCAGTTCTGACGCACGTTAAAAATGCGTTGCTGTCGGAGCTTCGTCGCGCAGCACCAGCGGTTGCGCCCGGGCCCAGCGATTGGCCGACAGTGAAAACGTCAGCGCGCGCACCTGGTGATACCAGCCCGCCGGCACGTACAGCAGCTCGCCGGCTTGCATGATGCATTCGGTCAGCGCCGCCTGGCGCGCCAGCGGAAACTGGTCGAAGTCCGGCGCTTCCGGATCGAAGGGCGAGCCGAACAGGATGGCGTTGGCTTCGCGCGGATAGAGGAATTCATCGTGATGCGGCGGCGCCAGGAAGATGCGTTTGACGCCGCGAATCTGCGCAAAGATGTTGTCGTCGTAGTCGCAATGCAGCGGCGTCACGGTGCGCGCCGGCCCGAGCCAGAAGCGCGGCGGCCCCATCTTCTTGAAGTAGGCCGGCCAGTGGCACAGCCGGTTCAACGGGCGCATTTCCAGGTTGCCCACGTAGGGCGGCAAGTCCGGATCTGTCTCGGTGCCGGCGGTGAGATCAAGATATTCCCGCAGCGACATGTCCTGCATCGCGCGGTCACTGGCGAACGCGGTGTTGACGTAATCGCCGACGCGCGCACGCACCGGCAACTCGCCGAATTCTGCGCGCAGGTCTTGCGGCGTCAGCGCGCACAGCGGCCACTTGCCGACCAGACCGGTGATGATGAAGGGCAGGCCTTTTGCCGCCAGCGCGTTGAAGGCGGCGGCGTCGAGTGCAGCCACGCGCGGCACTTCGGAAATGGCGGGCAGAGAGCGACTCGCCTGTTTGATGGCGTCGCGCATTGCCGCGATCGAGGCGACGCCGCGCACCTCTGCATCCTTCTGCTCGCGCGCCTGTTTGCGGGCGAGCGCGTCTTGCGGCGACAAGGGCGTTTGCGGCCGCGGCGGCAACTTGTCGCCAGTCTTCCGCTTCATTTTTCCGTCGCTGCGGTCCAGCGCAGTTCGCTCAGGTAGTCGTGCGTGTCGGTCGCCATCCACGACGAGCGGAACTCCACCGGTTCGCCGCGCAGATCGTAGCCGGTGCGCAGCGACAGCAGCACCGGATGTCCGGCCGGCAAGCCGAAATCCTTTGCCACTTTTTTAGGCAGCAGGCAGGCGCGCAGGCGGTCTTCGACGCGGCTGACCGAGATGCCGCATTGCTGCTCCAGGAAGGAATACACCAGATGGAAGGGCGCGCCATCGGCGCCCCATTCCTTGTTGCCCACGCGCGCAAACGGGAAGCTGATGGTTTCCAGCACCAGCGGCGCGCCGTCCAGCACGCGCAGGCGGCGCAGGCGATACACCAGTTCACCGGCGTCCAGCTTCAGCGCCGCGCGCTCGTCGGCGTCGGCCGCCACGCGTTCGCGCAACAGCAGCGTGTCCTGCGGCAGCCGGCGCACGCCGTCGGCGCGGTCGGTCAGGCGGTAAAAACTGGTGAACGCGCGCTCGTTGGTGGCGCGCGTGACAAAGGTGCCGCGACCGCGATGGCGCGTCACCAGGCCTTGGCCGCTGAGGACGTCGAAGGCCTTGCGCACGGTGCCGACGCTGACTTTCATGTCCTGCGCCAGCGCTTCCTCGCCGGGCAACACCTGGCCGGGCAGCCATTCGCCGGCAATGATGCGGTCGTGGATATAGCGGGCGAGCCGGACGAAAGCCGGGCTGAGGTCGATGGGATTCATTTCTATATTCTATAGAGAATGTAGAAGTAACACTATAGAATTTGATTCCGCATCGCTTGCCCCCTCGCTATAGTCCTTCCTGTCGATGCCATTGCGTCAGGGCCGGAGCCAGGATTGCCCGGCATCGATATTTCCTCCCTTCATTCGTTGAGATATCGCCATGACCCAGCAAATCCATCGCATTGCTTCCGTCGAAGCCCTGCACGTAGGCCAGTTCCTGTATGCCCGCATCCGCACCGAAGCTGGACTGACCGGCTATGGCGAAGCCGGCTCCTGGGGCCACATCGAAGCAGCCAAGGCGGCGCTGGAAAAGTTCGGCAAATACCTGGTCGGCCAGGACGCCAACCAGATCGAACTGCACTGGAACGTGATGCAGCGCTTCTCGCATTTCCGCGGCACTGCCGTCAACGCGGCCGTGTCGGCGATCGATATCGCGCTGTGGGACTTGCTGGGCAAGCGCCTGCAGGTGCCGGTCTGGCAATTGCTGGGCGGCGCCTATCGCAACAAGCTGCGCGTCTACGGCCACGTCTACGCCGAGACGCTGGAAGAAGTCCTGTCCGAATGCCGCCGCCTGCGTGAAGAAGGTTTCACCGCCGTCGGTCATATCAATCCCTTCCTCGATGAACCGGAAGGCCAGGAATATTTCCGCTCGCATGCCGGCAAGGTGCGCGACGCCAAGGAACGCGTGATGGCCTTCCGCGAAGCGGTCGGCCCGGACGTCGACCTGCTGATCGAAATGCACCGCCGCCTCAGCCCGGCCGAAGCCATCGCCATCGGCCAGGTGCTGGAGCCGCTGACGCCGATGTGGCTGGAAGATCCCTTGCGTCCGGAGTTCTATGCGCAGATGACGACGGTGGGCAATGCGATCCGCGTGCCGATCGCCACCGGCGAACGCTTCTGCACGCCGGCCGAATTCCAGCAACAGCTGGCCGGCGGCGGCGTGCGTTACGCCCGCGCTTCGGTCTGCGTCTGCGGCGGCATCACCGGCGCCAAGAAAATAGCGGCATTGGCCGAAGCCCAGAACGTCGACCTCGCGCCGCACAATCCGCTGTCGCCGATCAGTCTCGCGGCCTGCATGCAAGTCGCCGCCGCCGTGCCCAACTTCGCCATTCAGGAATACCCGACCGGCTTTGAAAACCTGGTTCTCAAATCCGGTGCGAAGCTGCTCGGCTCCGATCTGGTCAAGAGCCATCCGGTGCCGCAAGCCGGCTTCATTGCCGTGCCGGACGCGCCGGGTATCGGCGTCGAGCTGGTCGATGACGTCGAATTCAAGCGCCCGCCGCTGTATCGTCCGGTATCCATGCGCCGCACCATCGACGGCGCGCCGCTTGATCAATAGATCAGCAGATAGCAGATAAGAGGAGTTCGCCATGCCGCATCTCACCGTTGAATACACGCCGGGCCTGTTTGCCGCCGACGATCTGGAACAGACACTGCTGGAATTCAACGCCGCCGTCATCGGCAGCGGCTCCATCCAGAAAGAACTGGACCTGAAGTCGCGCATGATCGCGCTCGATGCGACGCGCGTGGGAACGGAGGCCGGCCTGCGCGGATTCGTCTACGCACAACTGCGCGTGCTGCCCGGCCGCACGCCGGCGATGCGCGCGGACTTGTCGGAGCGCATCGCGCAGGTGATTCGCGCCCGCTGCGCACGACCGGCCGGCATGACGGTGCAGCTCAGCGTCGAAGTCGTCGAGATGGAGCGCGAGTCCTACGTCAAGGAAGTACTTTAGAAATTAGTCCATTGCCACAAAGCGGCAGGTCATCGTCAAGGAGGGCGGCAATCCGCTCCGGACGACAGCAGACACGAGACCGCTGGCGCGTTCATCCAAAAGCAGGAACAGAGGAGACTGCAACATGCAAAACACCCAAGCGCTTCAACCCGGGCTCAACGGACTCGACATCGGTCGCAACCGATGGATGATCATCCTGCCGACCGTGTTCATCGTCTACATGCTGTCGTACTTCGACCGCGTCAACATCGCCATGGCGCTGCCGCACATGACCAAGGAGCTCGGCCTGACCTCGACCCAGGGCGGCTGGATCGGCGGCGCCTTCGCCTGGGGCTATGCGCTGACGCAATTGCTGGCCGGTTATCTGGCGATGAAGTTCGGCGCGCGCAGGCTGGTTGCCGTCTGCCTGGTGCTGTTCGGCGCCGCCGCGATGCTGACCGGTCTGGCCACCACCTTCTGGCAAGTGCTGAGCGTGCGCATCCTGCTCGGTCTCGCTGAAGGCCCGGTGTATGCCGGCACCTCGATCCTGCTGGCGCAATGGTTCATGAAAGCCGAGCGCGGTCGCGCCTTCGGTATCTGGAATCTCGGTGCGCCGCTGGGCGGCTTTTTGGCCGGTCCGATTTCGGGCGCCATCATCGCGCACTACGACTGGCGCGTCATGCTGATCGCCGAGGGTTTGCCCGCGTGGATTTTTTGCCTGATCTGGTTCAAGTCGATTCCCAAGAGCCTCGATGCGGCGGCATGGCTTCCTGCATCCGATCGCGAGGCCATCAAGCAGAACCTCGATGAAGAACAGGCCGCGCATGAAGCGCCCGAGAGCGATCCGTGGTGGAAGATTTTCAACGAGCCTGCGGTCTGGCTGATGACGCTGGGGTTCGGCCTCAACACCATCCTGCTGTACGGCATTACCTTATGGCTGCCGACCGTGATGAAGTCCTACGGCCAGCTCAGCGAAACCGCCATTGGCTTCTTCGCCGGCGCGCCGTTCGTCATGTCGATGCTGGGTATTTACTACATCAGCCGCCGCTCCGACAAGCACGGCCAGGAACGCCGCTGGCACGCCGCGATCCCGACCATGATCACCGGCCTGCTGATGGCGGTGGCGGCCTTCGTTCCCGCTCCCTTGTTCTACGTGCAAATTGCGCTGTTCATCCTGATCGGCTTCACGCTGAAGATGCTGATGCCGCTGATCTTCTCGCGCCTGACCGAAATCCTTCCGTTGCGCAAGGCGATGCCGGCGGTGGCCTTCGTCAGCGGCGTCGGCAACCTGATCGGCCAGTTCCTCGGTCCGTTGCTGGTCGGTTACGTGCGTTCGATTTCGCCGGACTACAAGATGTCGCTGCTGATGCTGGGCGTCGCTGCATTCCTGGGCGGCGTGGCGATTGCGGTATCGAAGACGACCAGCGAACGGGGTTGAAGTCCCTGGGTTTTTCCATGCTCACGGCGCGAGGAAATACCGATCGGCGGCGCGCATCTGTCATTCCAAGGGATCCGCATCACGAAAGAGGGAAGCGGCTATCGCTGGCAGCCGCTGAATTACACGCTGCCGCACTGAACGCTAGCCGCCTTCGTTCTTGCGCGAGCGGTGCGCCGCCTGCTTGGCGCGATTGCCGCACACGGCCATGCTGCACCAGCGGCGCGCATGGCCCTTGGTCCTGTCCAGAAACAGCATTGTGCAGGCCGGGCCTTCGCAGGCTTTGACGTAGGTGAAATTGTCGTCGCAGACGACGTTCGCCATCGCCTCGGCCAGCGGCAGCAGCAAAGACTCCGGCGTGCGCCAGCGGCGCTCCTGCTTGCGGACGACGCCATTTCCGTCACTCGCCACCATTTGCACGAAAGCTTCATCGCGCGCCAGCAAACGGTTGAGCGGCTCCAGTTCGGCGACGACCGAATCAGGCAAGGGCTGCCCTTTGTGCCGCACGACAAAATCGCGGAACCACTCCCGTAATCCTCTGGCCTGCGCGGCGATCGCATCCAGTTCGCCGGGACCTGCGCTGCGTGCAAATTCTTCCAGCACGGACGCCGGCGCCAATTTCGCCGCGCTCAGCCACGCCAGAAAATCCCTGCCCGAACCCAGCCATTCGACCGGCGTGTCGACGGGCGTGGCCACGGAGTTCAAAAAATCTAGGCCGAGAGCATCGGCCAGGAACATCGGCGGCGGCAGTTGTTGGTCCATGTTGCGACATCCTTTCGTGCTTGATTACCCAAATAGTAACTTAATAAATGATTTATCAGAAGTTACCTGCCTCTCGAAGGGAAGACCCAGACAGCACATCAAAAGGCTATCGTCGTATTTCGACGTATCCATGCAGTAGTGCGTCTTCCCTATCGATATGCGCTTCACTCCTGGAATTTTCATGGGTTGATTGGATAACCTTTAAAAAATAGTTTGACAGGTTACAGATGAATAAGTAACCTTTAAATTGAAATTTAACCAGTTATTCAATTCGAGGAGCCCGTTATGCAGAAAGTACGCAGCAAGAAGGTGGTAGTGGATGGTCTGGAAGTGTTTTACCGGGAGGCGGGCCGGCGCGACAAGCCGACGCTGTTGCTGCTGCACGGCTTTCCCAGCAGCAGCCACATGTTCCGCGACCTGATCCCGCTGCTGGCGGAACAATTCCACCTGGTCGCGCCGGACCTGCCGGGATTCGGCCGCACCGCGATGCCGCCGCGTGAGCAGTTCGCCTACACCTTTGAAAACCTGGCGCGCGTGACGGCGCGCTTCACCGAGGTGATCGGGCTGGATCGTTTCGCGATCTACGTATTCGACTACGGCTCGCCGGTCGGCCTGCGGCTGGCGACCATGCATCCGGAACGCATCAACGCCATCGTCACGCAAAACGGCAACGCCTATCTGGAAGGACTCAGCGACGGCTGGAATCCGATCCGCCAATACTGGCAGGCGCCCAACCAGGCCAACCGTGACGCGCTGCGCCAACTGCTAACGCCGGAGGCCACGCTGTGGCAATACACGCATGGCGTCAGTGAGATTGACGCGGTGTCGCCGGACGGTTATTCGCTCGACGACTTCTACATGACGCGGCCGGGCGCGCATGAAGTGCAGCTCGACCTGTTCCTGGACTACGCCGACAACGTCGCGCGCTATGCCGAATTCCAGGCCTATTTCCGCAAGCATCAGCCGCCCGTGCTGGCGGTGTGGGGACGCAACGATCCCTTCTTCCTGCCGGCCGGCGCCGAGGCGTTCAAGCGCGATATTCCGGGCGCAAGAATCGTGTTCTACGATACCGGCCACTTCGCCCTCGAGACGCACGCGGCCGAGATCGCCGCCGAGATCCGCGCCTTCCTGTAAGCGCATCCATCACGTTCACAAACATCAGAGAGGGTTTGCCATGCGCGCCATCGTCATCCAGCAATACGGTCCGGTCGAAGGGCTGGTCTATCAGGACCTGCCGCAGCCGGAACCGCAACACGGCCACGTCGTCATCCGCGTCAAGGCCTTCGGCATCAATCACGCCGAAATGCACATGCGCCGCGGCGAATGGGCCGAGTCGGCGCCGGTCAGCGGCATCGAATGCGTGGGCATCGTCGCGGCCTGTCCGGGCGGCGAATTCGCCATCGGGCAGAAAGTCGCAACCCTGATGGGGGGGCTCGGGCGCACCGTCAACGGCAGCTATGCCGAGTACACCCGCGCCCGTGTCGACAACGTCGTCGCCATCGATTCGGACCTGCCGTGGGAAGAGCTGGCGGCGATCCCCGAATCGTATGCGACCGCATGGACCTGCCTGTTCCGCAACCTCGAGATCCGCACAGGCCAGACGCTGCTGATCCGCGGCGCGACCTCGTCGTTCGGCCAGGCGGCGGTCAACCTGGCGGTCAATGCGGGCTTGCACGTCATCGCCACCACCCGCAGCAAGGAGCGTTTCGCCATGCTGGAAACGTTGGGCGTGATGCGCGTCGAACTGGAAGGGCCGTCGCTGTCGGCGCGCCTGGCGGAAGCGGGGCAGGTCGACGCCGTGCTGGACCTGGTCGGCAATAGCGTCGTGATGGATTCGCTGGCGATCGTGCGGCGCGGCGGGCGTGTGTGCCTGGCGGGATTTTTGGGCGGGCTGGCGCCGGTGCCGGATTTCAATCCGCTGCTGCAGATGCCGAGCGGGGTGCACTTCAGCTTCTTCGGCAGCTTCGTGTTCGGCAATCCGCAATTCCCGCTGTCGGACGTGCCGCTGCAGGCCATCGCGCGCGATGTCGCCCTGGGACGCTACCGGGCCAAGCCGTCGCGGGTATTCAAATTCGATGAGATCCATGCCGCGCATCGCGCGATGGAAGCCAACCAGGCCAACGGCAAGATGGTCGTGCTGGTCGACTGATCAATACAAATTACTTAGACATCAACACACATCAAGGATGAACAACATGAAGAGAACTGCCATCGTCACCGGCGCCAGTCAAGGCATCGGCCGCGCCACCGCAATTCGTCTGGCCAGGGATTTCGGCGTCGTGGTCCTGGTCGCCAGAAATGCCGCAAAGCTGGCGGAGACCGCCGCCGAAGTGGAGAGGGCCGGTGCGCAGGCGCTGGTCATCGATGTCGACCTGAGCGAGCCGGCCGCGCCCGACCTGGTGGTCTGCAAGACGCTCGACGCCTTCGGCCGCATCGATGCGCTGGTCAACATCGCCGGCGACGTGCCGCAGATCGACCTGTTCCAGATGACGGACGCGCAGTGGGATGCCGGCATGTCGCTCAAATTCCACGGCGCGCGCCGCCTGACGATACGCGCGTGGGAAGCGCTGAAGGACAGCCGGGGATCGGTGATCGTCACCTCCGGCAACTCCGCCGCGGTGCCGAAGGCCGGGTTTGCCGCCGTGGCCGCCATCAACGCCGCCATCGTCTCGCTGGCGAAAGCCTTTGCCGAACGCGGCATCGAGGACGGCGTGCAGGTCAACAGCGTGTTGCCCGGTCCGGTGATGACCGGACGGCGCGAATCCTTCCTCGGCAAATGGTCGGCCGCACACGACATGTCGGTGGAAGAAGCCAAGTCGAAGTTCCTGGACGCGGCCGGCATCAGCCGCTACGGCCAGCCGGAAGAAATCGGCGAGCTGATGGCCTTCCTGGTGTCGCCGGCCGCGAAGTGGATGACGGGTTCGGCGATACGCATGGATGGCGGGGAAATCAAGGCGATGTGAGGCAGCGCAGACGGGGCGCATCCTGTTCCATGAGATGATGCGCCTCGGAAAGCAGCGCCGCGATTGGCGCTGCCGCAGACACTCATCTTCACCATGCAAACAACTTTCCTGTTATTGAATGCGCTGTGGTTCGCCGCCGGCTTCATCACGTTCAGCCTGCGCAGCAAGCGCTTCATGAAATTCCTGGTGCGCCGCATGGACCGGCAGGAAAATACCTTGCTGCAATTGCGCACTTCGCTGCATTTTCTCGGCGGCTTCAATTTCGCGCTGGCGCTGTTTTGCGTCGCGCTTGTGGTCACGGGTAAGGTGTTCACGGATGCGCGTCAATGGCAGTTGATCTACGCCTTCCTGTCACTGGCGCATGCGACGCAATTCCTGTGCAATGTCCCGGTCGCCTTGCGCGAAGTGAAGAAGCGGCCGCATGCCTGGCCGGTCCTGCGCGGGCCGATGCTGTTCATCTTCGTCACCGATGCCGTCCTGATGGTCGCCAATGCGGCGGCGGTGATCATGCTCGGCTAGAAACTTTCCCAGCTGTCGTTGCTTTGCGTCGCAACAGCAGCAACGCTTGCCTTTGCCGGCAGATCCTTCACCGTCTTGCGCGGCAGCTTTGAAGCTTTGGGCGTCACGTCGACGATTATCACGTCGTCTGAAGCCGCGACGGCGTCGCCCAGCTTGAAAATGCTGACCGCCTGCGATAGCCGTTCAGCCTGCTCCTGCATCGATTGCGCGGCAGCCGCTGCTTGCTCGACCAGCGCGGCATTCTGCTGCGTGACGCCGTCCATTTGCGTGATGGCGCGGTTGATCTCTTCGATGCCGGTGCGCTGTTCCATGCTGGCGGCAGAAATTTCCGCCACGATATTGGTCACGCGCCTGACGCTGGCGACCACTTCTTCCATCGTCGCCCCGGCCTTGCCGACCAGCTTGCTGCCGTCGTCGACCCTGGCCACCGAGTCGTCGATCAGCAATTTGATTTCCTTGGCGGCGGCCGCCGAGCGCTGCGCCAGGCTGCGCACTTCGCTGGCCACCACCGCAAAGCCGCGACCCTGTTCACCGGCGCGTGCCGCTTCCACTGCGGCGTTCAACGCCAGGATATTGGTCTGGAAGGCGATGCCGTCGATCACGCCGATGATGTCGACGATCTTGCGCGACGAGGTATCGATGTCGTTCATGGTGCTGACCACCTGGGCCATTACTTCACCGCCTTGCATCGCGATGCCGGACGCCGACACCGCCAGTTGGTTGGCCTGGTGTGCGTTGTCGGCATTCTGCTTGATGGTCGACGTCATCTGCTCGATAGCGGAGGCGGTCTCTTCGATGGAGCCGGCTTGCTGCTCCGTGCGCGCCGACAGATCAAGATTGCCGGAAGCGATCTCGCCGGAAGCCGTGGTGATGGTATCGGTGCCCGTGCGCACTTCGCTGACGATCTTGTGCAGGTTGTCGTTCATGTGTTTCAGCGCATCCATCAATTGGCCGGTCTCGTCGCGCGACTTCACTTCGACGCCGCCGCCGAGATCGCCGGCGGCAACGCGCTGCGCCATGCGTACCGCTTCGCCGAGCGGTCGCACGATCGAACGCGTCAGCACGAAGCCGAGGCAGAGCGACGCCAGCACCGTCAGTGCGGAGCACGCCAGGATCACGTTGATCGCCGTGGTGCCTTCCGCAAATGCGCTGGCGCCGGCCATCCGCAATTGCTTGTCCTGCACTTCGACGAAGCTGTTGGCCGTTTCCAGAAATGCATTCTGCGACGCCAGCAATTTGCGCAGCACTGCATCGGCGGCGGCTTCGGCATTACCGGCGCGCGCCTGAGTAATCACTTCCAGCTTGGCGACGTCGAAATTGCGCGCGGCGTCGGTCAACGCCTTGGCGCGCTTCCTGCCGATTTCGGTGACCTGATTGGCGTCGATCTTGTTGATGGCCTCCTGGGTCTTTCTGGAAGACTCGTCAAGGCGCTCGTAGCGCACCTTGTTGAATTCAGGGCGTGTCGTGTCGATCACGATCCCGCGCAGGTACCTGATCTGTTCATCAAGTCCGTCGCGCACCTCAAAGGCCAGCCGCACCTTGAGGTAACGCTCGTTCATCATCTGGTCGACCGCGCCGTTGATGTTGGTGATCTTGACCACGGCGGTGGCCGCGACCACCATCAGCAGCAACACCACGATGCCAAATGCAGCGCCCAGCCGCGCCCCCACCTTCATATTTTTTATGGATGCCACCATGTTCATTCCCGGTTAATTTTATTGAAAAAGCGTCAATGCCTGGTTCCGGCTGTTTTTATATTTATGCCGAAAGCACGGATATGTACTCCCAGTATTGACGCAGAGCAAGAGCGGAGAAGGCCGATGGCGAGGGCTGGAGGGCGGGGTACGGAAGGAAGAACGAGGCGGCGGACCGCAAGGACCGGGGCACTGCAGTCAAAAGAGAGGGTTTTCGGGGTTAACAATAATTTATGAGGCGGCCGCCATTATTTATATTCTTTTGCACGCGTACGCCCACACGCTGCAGCCGGCGATGCAAATGCTTGCCGGCCGCCGCATGCGGGCGTGACGCCTCCCCTTGCAGGAGCTCCTCAAGATATCAGAACAGGTGACGGATGCCGACCTGGAAGCCGGTTTCGCTGGCGCCCTGGTCCGGGCTCAGCGCCTGGGTCGCGGTCAGGCTGGCACCGGTCATCTTGAAGGCGGCGGTGTGCTCGTTGATCAGTCGGGATGCAACCGCGTAGGCGCGCGTACGTTTCGAGATGTCGTAGTTGACGATCAGACTGAATTGCTTGGCATTGTTGTTGTAGCTGGAGCTGTCCTTGATGTAGCCGCCGCCGGCGCCGACCGTGGTTTGTGGCGTGACACGGTAGTCGGCCGAGAGGCTGTAGGTGTTGTGATAATTGCCGGCCGTGTTGGCGACCACGCTGCCGGTCGGATCGTACTTGCCGGCCGGATTGGTCAGCGCGTTGCCGGTGGTGGCGGAAATCACTTCGTTGGTGCGGAAGAATCCGAGGTAGACCTTGCCGGCGCCGTAGTCGTAATTACCACCCAGCATGAACTGTTTCACGCTCACCGAGTTGGTGGCGTTGTTGGCGTTCAGGTAGGCCGTGCCCAGGTACAGCGGACCTTGCTGCGTCTGCAGGCCGGCTTGGTAGACGGCGTTCGACGGCGTGCTGCCGGCCTTTTCGCCGACCGAGTAGTGCAACTCAAGCGTGGAGTTGGCGAACTTCGGTGAGATGTAGCTAATGTCGTTGTCGACACGTGCCAGCCAGTTGGCGAAGTTGTTGAAAGCGGAGCCGTAAGTGGCCGCGCCGAAGGCATCCATGTTGCCGCTGTAGAAGAACATCGGCGTGTTCTGGCGCCCCAGGCGCACCTCGCCGAAACCGCCGCCCAGTCCGACCCACGACTGGCGGTCGAACAGGCGGAAGCTGTTTTGCTGTGCGCCTGTGCTGGGGTCGAAACCGGTCTCCAGATTGAATGTCGCGCGATAGCCGGCGCCGAGATCTTCGCTGCCGCGGAAGCCGAGCCGGCTGGTCATTTCACCGTTGTTGCCGATCACCGACAGCGACGTGTTCTTGCCGCCTACGGTGCTCTTCTGATAACCGCCGAAGACGTCGAGCACGCCGTAGACCGTCACCGAGCTCTGGGCCTGGGCGAATGGGCTGTACGCGAGCGCCAGTACTATCGGGGCATATTTGATTTGCTTTTTCAATCTCATGGTGGACTCCTCCTGTTGTGTATGAATTTTTCGCAGCGTTTTTTTTCAGACAAGCAGACCCACTCCGCGCCGCCTCTGAGGTTTGCTCTGAGGGCGGCATGGATCGCTGCGCTGCTCTGGTGAGCAGCGCGGTCCTGCAATGGCCGGTCGACGGCTTAGCGTTGCCGTTCGAAGTGTTTCTTCACGATCAGCGCCAGTGGCACCGCGAAGAAGAAGTGCGACATGAAGCCGCCGATGATCACCACCGGATCGTAGTAGTTGGGATGGTTGTCCGAGGCGATCATGATGGCGACGTGCATCGCGATCCAGGCCACCACGGCGTAGAACATCGCCACCAGGGTCGCCTCATAGCCTTTGCGGCGGAAATACGGCCAGATGGCGGCGAACAGGATTCCCCACACCAGCGTGAAGAAGAAGTGGATGCCGGTGCCGAGGAAATAGGCCAGCACGCCGAGCGACTCCTGTACGTCCTTGCCGAACACCAGACCGGTGGCGTTGCGCGGGATGCCGCCGAGCGGCATCAGGTGCTGTGCACCGACCCAGATCAGGGCTTCGTAAATCCAGATGATGACGCCGCCGGTCAGGCCGCCGATGATGCCGGCCCTGAGCATGTCGCCGCGATTTTTCCATCCGTCCGTGGATGGCGCCGCGCCGGTGATGGCGGTGTGTTGTGCTGTTTGCATGATGTCTTCCTTTTTCCTCTTGCGATGGGATAGGGGCTGGGGCGAGAGCGACGGTGATGTCTCTACGCCTGCCGTTCTTTTGCTCTTGTTATTTCTGGTGCAGCGTGACGAATTGCGGTGTGATCTCCTTTCCTGCGTTCCGGCCGCGCTTTGCCGACCGGCCGTCTGAAAATTGCTCAATCGATGTAGGTAAGTCCGGCCTGCGCCAGCGGACCGCGCATGTCGTACATATCCAGTCCCAGCACACCTGCGGCCAGCCTGGCGCGTTTCGCGCCTTCGAGGTCTTCGCGCTTTTGCGCGACCTGGGCCACACGCACCGCGTCGCCGGCCGGCACCACGGCGACGCCGTCGTCATCGGCCACCACGACGTCGCCGGGATTGACCAGCACGCCGGCGCATACCACCGGGATGTTCACCGAACCCAGCGTGGCCTTGATCGTGCCCTTGGCGCTGATGGCTTTGCTCCAGACCGGGAAACCCATCTCCTTGAGCACCTTGACGTCGCGCACGCCGGCGTCGATGATCAGCGCCCGGGCGCCGCGCGCCATGAAGCTGGTGGCTAGCAGATCGCCGAAATAGCCGTCGGTGCACTCGGCCGTGATTGCCGCGACCACGATGTCGCCCGGCTGGATCTGTTCCGCCGCGACGTGCATCATCCAGTTGTCGCCGGGGTGAAGCAGTACGGTCACTGCGGTGCCGGACACCGCCGCGCCGGAGTAGATCGGCCGCATATAGGGCTTCATCAGGCCGGTGCGGCCTAGCGCTTCATGCACGGTGGCGGCGCCGAATTTGCCCAGCTGATCCGCCGCTGCGGCGTCGGCGCGGGCGATATTGCGATAGACGACGCCGAGCTGATTCATGGTGGAAGTTGTCATGCCGGAAGTCCTCGTTGGGTGAGCGCCTGATCCAGGCGTGGATAGACGCGACGTGCATTGCCTTCGAAGATCTGGCGGCGCTCGGCGTCGCTGAGCGCCGCCGCGTCGATGTAGCGTTTGGTGTCGTCGTAGTAGTGGCCGGTCTCGGGATCGATGCCGCGCACCGCGCCGATCATCTCCGAGGCGAACAGCACATTGTCGACCGGGATCACCTTGGTCAGCAGGTCGATGCCGGGCTGGTGGTAGACGCAGGTATCGAAAAAGATGTTGTTCAGCAGATGATCCTGCAGCAGCGGCTTCTTCATTTCCTGCGCCAGTCCGCGGAAACGTCCCCAGTGATATGGCACCGCGCCGCCGCCATGGGGGATCAGGAACTTCAACGTCGGGAAATCCTTGAACAGGTCGCTGGTCAGGCATTGCATGAAAGCGGTGGTATCGGCGTTCAGGTAATGCGCGCCCGTCGTATGAAAGCAGGCGTTGCAGCTGGTGCTGACATGGATCATCGCGGGGATATCCAGCTCCACCATTTTTTCATACAGCGGATACCAGTAGTGGTCCGACAGCGGCGCCGAAGTCCAGTGACCGCCGGACGGATCGGGATTCAGGTTGGCGCCGACGAAGCCGTACTCGAGCACGCAGCGTTCCAACTCTGCGATGGAGGTGCGCACGTCGGCGCCGGGCGACTGCGGCAACATCGCGGCGCCGATGAAATTGTCCGGGAACAGTGCCGCCACGCGATGGCACAGTTCATTGCAGATCGCCGCCCAGGTCTGGCTGGTGTGCAGGTCGCCGATGTGGTGCGCCATGAAACTGGCGCGCGGCGAAAAAATGGTGAGGTCGGCGCCGCGTTGCTTCATCAGGCGCAACTGATTACCCTCGATCGACTCGCGCAACTCGTCATCGCTGATGCGCAGTTCGGATGCCTTGGGCGCCGCCGCTGGATTCTGCAGGCTGGCGATCTGCCGGTTGCGCCACTCCTCCAGCGCCTTGGGCGCGGTGGTGTAATGGCCGTGGCAATCGATGATCAGGGGATTTCTCATTCCGTTGTTTCTTTCCAGAGGTCGGCGGGAATGAGTACGTCCCCGCGCATGATGGGACGTGCCGTGCGGAGCAGGGCGGCGCTGACGATTTTTTGCGGATCACTTGCATCGAGTTCGAGCTCGACGGTGAATTCGCCGCTTGGGTGTTCTACCGACACGCTGCTCTGCAGTCCGGTGCCGGCGTTCGCCAATTCATCTGCGACGGTGCCTGCCAGCACGCAGGCCGTCGCGACGGTGACGGCCGCCAGCACGCCGATGGCGTCGTGGCAGACGTGTGGAATGAAGCAGCGCGTGGTGATGGCGCCGCCGGCGCGGGGCGCCGCGACCAAGCACATCTTCGGATAGTTGCGGGCGCGGATGTCGCCCAGCCCCATCGGTTCGCCGACGGCCAGGCGCAGCGCTTCCAGCCGCGCGCGCAGCGACTGGTCGGCATTGAGTTCGGCGGCGCTTTCGTAGCCGCTGATGCCGAAGTCCACCGCGCGCACCAGCACCATCGGCATGCCGTTGTCGATCAGCGTGGCCGCGACTTCGTGCAGGGCGCCATCGGGTGTGTGGAAGCGAATCCGGTCAAGCACCTTGCCGGTGGGCAGCATCGCCGGGCAGACCGAACCGGCCGTGTCCAGGAAATTGATCTTGACCGGCGCGGCTGTACCCGGTACGCCGTCGATGCGGGCGTCGCCGCTGTAGTGCAGGCGGCCGCCCGGCGTCTGCACCGTGACATTGCATTGCATGCCGGTGTTGAGCGTGCGGATGCGTGCCGTGGTGACGCCGTCGCGGATGCCGATCAGGCCGCGCTCCAGTGCAAACGGCAGCACCGCCGCCAGCATGTTGCCGCAGTTGGGCGTCAGGTCGACCTTGTCTGACTCCGGCTGCAACTGGGCAAACAGAAAATCCAGGTCGACTCCTGCGCTGCCGCTGCGCGACACGATGCCGATCTTGCTGGTGAGCGGATGTGCTCCGCCCAGGCCGTCGATCTGGCGCTTGTCGGGCGAACCCATCGCGGCCAGCAAGACCCGGTCGCGCACGCCCGGATCGGCCGGCAGATCGGACGCCACGAAGAACGGTCCGCGCGACGTGCCGCCCCGCATCAAGGTGCTGGGAATGGAGCGCAAGTCGGCGAGCAGGTCCGGATTCTGAGTAGTGTCCACGATCTTTACAAATGAAAATTGACCGGGCAAGTATGCGTGAGCGTATCGTGAGCATGGTTGCGTTGTAACCCTTCCTCTGTTCTAATTTTCTTATCGAGGTGGTTTTTAAATTTTTCGGAAACGCCATGGACCTGCTCAATCTCCGTCACTTGCATGTATTCAATGTGGTCGCCGCGACCGGCGGCGTGCGTCGTTCATCCGACACGCTGCTGCGCGCGTCATCGGCGGTGGCGCGCTCAGTAGCCGCGCTGGAACAGGCCCTGAACACGCAGCTGTTCGAGCGCAAGGGGCGCGGCATGCTGCTGACCGGCGCCGGCGAAGCGGTCCGGTTGCGGGTCGATCGCATCGAAGGCGAACTGCGTGAAGTGCGCGACGATGCGCTGCGCCTGCGTGAACGTACCGGCAGCCAGGTCGCCAGCCTGGATGCGTTGTTCAACGAAAGGCGCCTGCAGGCCGCCGTGCTGCTGGCCGATACGCATCACATGCCCAGCGTGGCGCGCCTGATGAACGTATCGCCGTCAGCAGTCAGCCAGTCCATTTCCTTGCTGGAAGGCATACTCGGGCAGTCGCTGTTTTTCCGCACCGCCCACGGCATGCTGCCGACCGATGCCGGCCGGCGCTGGAGCGAACGATTCGAGCGTGCGCTGGCCGAGTTGCGCCACATTCCTGCAGACATCGCCGCGCTGGACGGCATCGTGCAGGGCACTGTCACGGTCGGTGCATTGCCGCTGGCCCGTTCGCTGTTGCTGCCGGCCGCCGTGGCGCGCGTCCTCGAGAAACATCCGCGTCTGCAAATCCGCTCGCTCGAAAGTCCCTATGAAGAACTGGCGGCAGGATTGATGAGCGGCCGCATCGACTTCATCGTCGGCGCGATGCGTGCCTTCAGTACCGACACCTTCGATTCACGGCCGCTGTTTGCGGACAGCGCGGCGCTGATTGCACGTAGCGGCCATCCGCTGGCGAACAAGAAAAAGATCTCCTACGCCGATCTCGAGGGTTACCCCTGGGTGTTGTCGCGCGCCGGTACGCCGCTGCGCGAATCGATAGAACAGTTCTTTCATGACGACGGTCGGCCGATTCCGCGTGCCGCCGTGGAAACCGGCGATCTCGCATTGCTGCGCGGCGTGTTGATATCGAGTGACATGCTGACGGTGATTTCCGCTTACCAGTTGCATCACGAAATTGCCGCAGGCCAGCTGATCAAATTGCCGTTCGCCATGGTGGGCATGGAACGCAAGATCGGCATCACGCAACGCAAGGGTGCGCATCTTTCGCCGGGTGCGGCGGCGCTGGCGCGTGAAATCGAAGCGGTTGCACCGGACTGGAAATGAAGCAGGCATGCAGCGCCGCCGGCAGTGGCCGGCGCTGAAAAGAATGCCTGAACTTGCCGGCCAGGACCGCCGCCGCAGATTTCAAAGAATCCACCGTGATTAGAAAATTGGAACGCTCAGGTAGCCGAAAGCAATACTCGACGGCGTGCGGAAACGTACACTGCTTGCCATGTCGGGGCCGCTTCTTTGCACTTCGGCAAGCCGGCTCTCCCAGCGCGCAGAGGAGCGGCGGCGGCCCATACCAACTAATACCTATATTGGAGACTTAATGAATACAGCACAATCGCTGGATGTGCGCGCCCATATCAATGGGCGCAAGATGTCCGGCTATCAATGGCTTTTACTGATCCTCTGTTTCCTGATCGTGGCGACCGACGGTATGGACGTGGCGATCATGGGTTTCCTGGCGCCGGGCATCACCAAGGAGTGGGGCATCTCGCGCGCCGCCTTCGGTGCGGTGATGAGCGCAGCGCCGATCGGCCTTGCCATCGGCGCGCTGCTGGTGGGACCGTTGTCTGATCGTTACGGACGCAAGAAACTGCTGATGCTGGCGGTTGGCTGGTTCGGCGTGTTCAGTCTGCTCTCGGCGGCCGCACACGATGTGTTCACGCTGTCAGCATTGCGCTTCCTGACCGGCCTCGGTCTTGGCGCAGCCATGCCCAACGCCACCACGCTGCTGTCGGAATATGTGCCTGAGCGTTCGCGCAGCACCTTGCTGGCGATCATGTTTACCGGCTTTAACCTCGGTTCCGCATTGATCGGCTTCGTTGCCGCAGCGCTGTTGCCGGAATACGGCTGGCGCGCGGTATTGGTGGCCGGCGGCGCCATCCCGCTGGTGTGCCTGCCGATCTATATCTGGCTGGTGCCGGAATCGGCGCGTTTCATGGTCGTGCGCAATTATCCTGCTGACCGGATCGCCCGCACGCTGGCCAAAGTCTGTGGCGGCGATTTTGCACCGGGCCAGACCTTCGCCGTCAGCGAGCCTGCCGTCAGCGGTTCGACGCCGGGCAAGGTGTTGTTGTCGGCGGCCTATCGCAAGACCACGCTGTCGCTCTGGGGCACTTATTTCATGGGCCTGCTGGTGATTTATCTGTTGAGCGGCTGGTTGCCGACGCTGATCAAGGACGCCGGCCTGCCGATCGAAAAGGCAGCCAGCATCACCGCGCTGTTCCAGCTCGGCGGCACCGTCGGCGCACTGGTGGTAGGCTATTTCATGGATCGCTGGGCACCGAGCAAGGCGATAGCGGTCGCCTATGTTTCGGGCGCGGTGTTCATCCTGCTGCTGGCCTCGGGCAGCGTGCAGTCGGGCATGTTTGCAGCGTATGTGTTGCTGGCGGGTTTTTGCATGAGCGGCGCACAAACCGGCATGAACGCCTTCGCTCCATCCTGCTATCCGACCGTGGTGCGCGCCACTGGCGTGAGCTGGATGCTGGGCGTGGGACGTTTCGGCAGCATCCTCGGTTCGTTCGCCGGCGGCGTGCTGCTGTCGATGGGTTGGGGTTTTGCGTCGGTGATCGCGATCCTCGCCGTACCGGCGGCATTGGCGGCGCTCATCATCATTTTCATCCAACTCGGTCAGCGTACCGCAGCAGCATAGGAATATCGTCATGGCAAATATCGTAGGCGCGATCGCGTCGTCGCACACTCCCACCATCGGCTTCGCACTCGATGCCGGCAAGCAGCAGGATGCGGTCTGGGCGCCGATCTTCAAGGCCTACGAGCCGGTGCGAAAGTGGCTGGCCGAGAAGAAGCCGGACGTCCTGCTGATGGTCTACAACGATCACGTGACGTCGTTCTTCTTCGATCACTACTCGGCGTTCACCTTGGGTGTCGGCAACGAGTACAAGGTGGCCGATGAAGGCGGCGGCCCGCGCGACCTGCCGGCCATCGGCGGCCACGCAGCGCTGGCGCAACACATCGGCAGCTCGCTCATGGCCGATGAATTCGACATGTCGTTCTTCCAGGGCAAGGCGCTCGATCACGGTTGCTTCTCGCCGCTGTCGATCCTGTGGGAGCACGCCGACGGCTGGCCCGGCAAGATCATCCCGCTGCAAGTCGGCGTGCTGCAGTTTCCGATTCCTTCGGCGCGTCGTTGCTTCAAGCTGGGCCAGGGCCTGCGCCGCGCCATCGAAAGTTATCCGGAAGACCTGAACGTGGTGCTGGTCGCCACCGGCGGCCTGTCGCACCAGGTCCACGGCGAGCGCGCCGGTTTCAACAACACGTCATGGGACCACCAGTTCCTCGACCTGTTTGAAAAAGATCCGGAAGTGCTGCTCGACATGACCCACGCCGATTTTGCGCGGCTGGGCGGCATGGAAAGCGCCGAAGTCATCATGTGGCTGGTGATGCGCGGCGCCATGCCGGCGTCATTGCAATGCCTGCATCGCGAGTACTACCTGCCGTCGATGACCGGCATCGCCGTCGCCGTGTATGAAGGCGCCGCTGCGGCTGGAACGGCCGACGCCGCCTTGCTGGAGCGCCGTGCGGCGGAACATCGCGCGCACATGGCGCGCCAGTTGCAAGGCATCGAAACGCTGCCCGGCACCTATCCGTTCACCCTCCAGACCAGCGTGCGCAATTACCGTATCAACCGTTACCTGCATCAGCTGGCGCAGCCGGCTTTCCGCGAGCGTTTCCGGAACGACGCTGCGGCAACGTACGACGAAGCCGGACTGACGCCGGAAGAGCGCGACATGATTGATCGTCGCGACTGGCAGGCGCTGATTCGCTACGGTGTGATTTTCTTCCTGCTGGAAAAAATGGGTGCGGTGGTCGGTGTTTCCAACCTGCATATCTACGCCGCCATGCGCGGGCAGTCGCTGGCCGATTTTCAACAGACCCGCAATGCCCCCGGCGCGCTGTATTCGGTGGCGGGCGGCGGCGCCGCCAACGCTAAGGAATGGGACCAGCCGAAAGACGGTTCACGCTGAGGCAACCGGCGGCTTCGTCGGCCGAAATTTCGCGCAAAGCAACGGGTCACCGTTGCTTTTTTCTTGTCGGCTTCCGCCTCGTCGCAATCTCTTGCGACAAATCCAGAATCAACTGACCGAAGGCCTGCACCGCCGGTGTCTTTCCTTCGCCGCTGCAGATCAAGGTGAAATTGGCCTTGGGCAGCGGCGGCAAGCCATAGGCGCCGTCGACGATGCGCATGCCCGGCTCGACGTCTTCCTGCGGCAATACCGAAATCGCCAGGCCCGACAGGATCGCCGCGCTGATGCCTTGCTGGCTGGGCGAGGTGAACACGGTATGCCATTTCACACCGGTGTCGTCCAGCGCGCTGATGCCGACGTGGCGATTGATGCACGGCGCCGGGAAGAAGGCGAACGGCAGCAGACGGTCCGGCGCCAGGTCGAACGACTCCGCCGCCACCCACACCAGTTGCGTCTGGCGGATGCGCGTGCCTTCGTCGCTGTCTTCCGTCGTCATGACGACGGCCAGATCCAGGTCGCGGTTGCGCACCAGTGAGCGCAGGTCGAGCTGCATGTTGACGCGTACGTCCAGGCGCACTGACGGGAATGAGCGCGCGAACTGGCACAGCAGCGTCGGCAGGCGATCGCCGACAAAATTCTCCGGCGCGCCGAACCTCACCTCGCCCGAAATCGGTGACGGCCGGAACCGACACTCCAGGGCATCCAGCGCATCCAGGATTTGCCGCGCATAGCGCCGCAGGTCCTCGCCGTCCTCGGTCGGCGTCAGGCTGCGCGTGGTGCGCTGGAACAGCGGCCGTCCCAGTTGTTCCTCCAGCCGGCGGATCTGGTGGCTCACCGCCGACTGCGTCAGGTGCAGGCGCTCGGCGGCGCGCGTGAAGCTGCCGGTATCGAGTACGGCGACAAAGGTGCGCAGCAGCGCGGGATCGAGGTTCATGGAGGGACGGTCGCTCTATTCTCTATTGATGATGGAAATTAATAAGTGCTGCGAAATTAAATCGTTTGTATCACAAATCATCCTTGCCCAGAATCGGGGGTCTGCTTCCGGCCGTCTGCAATCGGCGACCGGAATTCGCTTACTGCTAACCGGGTCTCTGCAATGTCCTTCTCGAAAAACTCCCTGGCCCTGGCCTCGGTCTGCCTGGCCGCACTCATGTTCGGCCTGGAAATCTCCAGCGTGCCGGTCATCCTGCCGACGTTGGAACGCCTGCTGCACGGCGACCTCGCCGACCTGCAATGGATCATGAACGCCTACACCATCGCCTGCACCACCGTGCTGATGGCGGCCGGTACGCTGGCCGACCGCTACGGCCGCAAGCGCCTGTTCATCGCGACCATGTGCTGCTTCGGCGTCACCTCGCTGCTGTGCGGCCTGGCGACCAGCGTGTCGGTGCTGATCGTCAGCCGCTTCCTGCAAGGCATGAGCGGCGGCGCCATGGTGATCTGCCTGCTGGCGATCCTGTCGCATCAGTTTCGCGGCGGCCATGAACGCAGCCGCGCTTTCGGCGCCTTCGGCATCGTGTTCGGTGCGGGCCTCGGTTTCGGTCCGGTGATCGGCGGTGGCATCGTGGCCCTGCTGGACTGGAAATGGGTGTTCCTGGTGCATGTCCCGCTGACTGCGCTGACATTGTTGCTGGCGCTGCGCGGCGTGACGGAGTCGCGCGATCCGCATGCGGGGCGGCTCGACGTTGCCGGCATCGTCACGCTGTCGCTGGCGGTGTTCGGGCTGACGTTCTACATCACGCAGGGAGCCGATTTCGGTTACGGCAGCGTCGCCGGATTGGTGCTGATCGGCGCGACGGCAGTGAGCTTTGCCGTGTTCCTGTGGGTGGAAACCACCGTCGCCCATCCGATGTTCGATTTCTCGGTATTCCGCATCCGCGCATTTTGCGGCGCGCTGCTGGGCTCGGTCGGCATGAACTTCAGCTTCTGGCCTCTGATGATTTACCTGCCGCTGTATTTCCAGGCGGTGCTCGGCTATGACACCGTCGACGCCGGGCTGGCGTTGCTGGCGTACACCTTGCCGACGCTGATCGTGCCGCCGTTCGCCGAACGCTTGTCCTTGCGCTTCCAGCCGGGCACGGTGATTCCTGCGGGCTTGTTCCTGCTCGGGCTGGGTTTCCTGCTGATGTACTGGGGCAGCGCCGGCAGCAATGCGATACAGGCCGGCTGGCTTGCCATGCTGCCGGGTTGCCTGGTCGCCGGCATCGGACTGGGCCTGACCAACACGCCGGTGACCAATACCACGACCGGTTCGGTACCGCCCAATCGCGCCGGCATGGCATCGGGCATCGACATGAGCGCGCGCCTGATCACGCTGGCGATCAATATTGCGGTGATGGGTTTGTTGTTGCTGGAGAGCGTGCAGTCCTATGTGCAGCAGCACGTCGTGGCGGGACTGTCATCGGCGCAGTTGCATCAGGCCGCGGCTTCCATTGCGGCAGGCAACCTGGCGCAGGGCGTGCAGCAGTTGCAAGGGACAGAGGCGGCCGGCGCCTTGGTGCAAGCCGCGCTGGCGCATGGCTTCGGCGTGCTCATGCTGTACGGCGGTTTCGGTGTGTGGATATTGGCGGCGCTGAGCCGGGCGATCTTCGGTGGGAAGAAGGTGGCGGCTATCCCGGCCTATGAATGAAGGCCAAGCTCACCCGATGATGTCGATGCTCTCGCAAAAACTGTAACCCTGACCATGCTCGGTGCGCAGCGGCAGCTTTTCGCCGCTCAGGTTTTGCCAGCGGCGGCGCAGGCGGCTGATGATCTGGTCCAGGCGGCGTTCGTCGTAGTCGATCCACTCGACGCCGAAGGCCTTGGCGATCTGCTGGCGATGCACCACTTGGCCCATGTTGCGCGCCAGCAGTTGCAGCAGCAGGATTTCCATCGCGTTGATGTCGTGGAAGCGCCCGTCCGGCGCATACAGCCGCCGCTCCAGCAGGTGCAGGCGCCAACTGCTTTTTCGGAGGCGGCGCGAGACCGATGACACGTAGGCCGACAGTTCTCCGAGCCGGACCGGCTTGATGAGGTAGTGGTCGGCGCCGCGTTTGAGGCCTTCGATCTTGTCGTCGATGCTGCCGCGCGCGGTCAGCATGATGGTGCCGATATGCGGATGGGTACGATGCAGTTGTTCGAGGACGGCGAAGTCGTTGCCGTCAGGTGCGCCGATGTCCATGATGGCGATGTCGGCGTCGTCAATCCGGTGCAGGAATTCGGCAAGACTGCCGGTTTCCGATACGCCATGACCCTCGCGTTGGAGAAAGTCGGCGACCTCGTTGCGCAGGCCGGCTTCGTCCTCCAGCAGTAACACCCGAGCCATTACCGGCCCTCCCTGTTTGAAAAATCTGGGCGAGTATAGCACCATGCTTTTAGCGCTGCCTGAGGCGGTTGAAATCGTCCTGGATCTCAGCTTGCCGGCGGACTTTCCGACTTTGCGGTCCATTTCCGCTATTGCTGCGGCAGCTTTTCGGAAAGCATATTCCCATACGCATGGCGACCGTCAACATCAACGGCGTCAACGCCCACCTGCCGGCGCCGTTACGCTCGCCGCATTCAGTCCTGCAAGCTCTCGCTGTCGGCTCTCTGCGTACTGAAAAACCGCAGCATTTCACGCGATGCATCCGGGCCGTTGGCGTCGGTGTAAGAACCACGCGCGCTGCCGCCGGCCCAGGCGTGACCGGCGCCGTGGATCAGCCAGTGCTCGGCCAGCACCGGACGGCCGTCGACGTGCAGCGAGGTGCGCGAGTAGCGATGACCGGTTTCGGTTTTTCCTTCTTCCACGACGGTGCTGATCTTCTCTTCGGATGCCGCCGTTTGCTCGAACCTGGCGACGAAGTCATCGATCAGGCCGGTGCCGTTGGACGGGCTGACCGTGGCATCGCGGTCGCCATGGAAAACGATGACAGGAATCGCCTGCAGCTTGGCGGAAGCGCCGCCCCGGCGTGAAGACGAGAGGGAGGTGCCAGAGGCGCCCCGCATCGCGCTCAATGCCGACGTCAGGTCGCTGGCCGACGCATACGGCAAGCCTGAATGCACGCCCACGGCCTGGTAGAGATCCGGATAGGTCGAGCCCATGATGATGGCCATCGCGCCGCCGGCCGACAGGCCGGCGACGAACACCTGCTTGCGGTCGAGACCGTACTGATCGATCACTTCATTGGTGATGCCGGCGATGAGCGATGGTTCGCCCTGGTCGCGTTGTTGATCCATGGCCTTGAACCAGTTCCAGCATTTTGACGAATTGTCGGAGGCTTCCTGCGCAGGATAGACAACCAGGAAACCTTGCTCTTCCGCCAGCGCGTTCATTTGCGTGCCGCGCGCGAAGTCGTCGGGGTCTTGGGTGCAGCCGTGCAGCATGACGACCAGCGGCATTGCCTCGCCGTCGTAGCCGGACGGGACGTACACCTTGTAGCGGCGGCTGCCTGCCGTGTTGGCATAGGAGCCGGCGACAAATTTGCCGCCGTTCAGGTCGGGAGCTTGCGTGTCGGCTTGCGGCGTGGTTGCGGCGCCGCCAAGGCCGAGCTTGCCCAGCAAGTCGCTCACGAAGTTCTGCGGCGCCAGCTTCTGTTTGGTGCCCGCGGACATGGACGGCGGCGTCAGACCCGCCGCAGCCAGCGCGTCCTGGATGACTTGCGTGGTCTTGCCTGCGCCGTCCGAGTTGAGACGACGGGTGATTTCCGCCATGCGTGCTTGTAAATCGCCGAGCTGAGACATGGATTTCCTTTGAAAAATGAAGCTAATGGATTCGTCCCGCCAACGCCGCCTTGACGGCGGCGCTGGCATGGAAGGCGCCGAGGACGGTCACCGAGTCGATGACCGCTGCCGCCAGTTCGGGGGGAACGTCGGCGGCGATGCTGGCCAGTCCGACCACCTGGACCTGCAGTTTTTCTCCGTTGGCCCGGCTGGTTTCGAGCTGCTGGCGGGAAAAAGCCTGCAAGCCCAGCACCAGGCTCTTGCGCACGATGGTTTGTTTGACGACATCGGAGTGGACTGCAAGCTGGTTGCGGACGGCGGTGCGGATCAGGTCCGTGCGATTGGTGTAAAACCCTTCCTGCACCAGCAGGTCGATCTGGCCCAGATCGACCACGCCAAGATTGATCGTGACTTTTTCGCTGTCTCCTACGCGTGGCTTAAGTTCTGTGACCGACATTGCTGTTCTCCTTCTTATTGATAAAAAGCAATTAAATACAATTAAATAGCTATCCGAGATCTGCGTGGAATCCATTTGGAATCCATATGGATGGTAAGTGGAGTATATGCTAAATTTCGATGATGGCAAGCCCTGGTTCGCAGCAGGTGGTGCAAAGCGCCCCAAGGATGGAGTCTTACGCGCGTTATGCCGAGACGCCGCTACGCAGCGCGCCGGCGCGGGCGGATACTCGGGCGGATACCTTTTCACCGGCGGGCTTGCGCGGCGCTCACGGCGCACATGCGCGGGGGCTGGACGTCTTGACGCCCCCTTCGTCGCTACCATCGCTACCCTTGCCGCTATCACAACAACTTACCGAGTGTTGACATGCCAGGAAAAAACGCTTCTCTGCCGCAGCAACCGGGCTTTGTGCAAGTACGCGGCGCCCGCGAACACAATCTGAAAAACGTCGACCTGGATATCCCGCGCGACGCCTTGGTGGTATTCACCGGCGTCTCCGGTTCGGGAAAGTCGTCGCTGGCCTTCGGCACCTTGTATGCCGAAGCGCAGCGCCGTTACCTGGAATCCGTGTCTCCCTATGCGCGGCGGCTGTTCCATCAGATGCCGGTGCCGGAAGTGACCGAGATCACCGGCTTGCCGCCGGCAGTGGCCTTGCAGCAGCAACGCGGCTCGCCGACCACCCGGTCGTCGGTCGGCAGCGTCACCACGCTGTCGAACTCCCTGCGCATGCTGTATTCGCGCGCCGGCGATTATCCGGCGCGCCAGCCGCTGCTGTACGCCGAATCGTTTTCGCCGAATACACCCGAAGGCGCATGCCCGCGCTGCCATGGTCTCGGTCGGGTGTATGAAGTCACCGAACAGTCAATGGTGCCGGACGATACGCTGACCATCCGCGAGCGCGCCATTGCGGCGTGGCCGACCGCATGGCACGGCCAGAACCTGCGCGACATCCTGGTGACGCTGGGCTACGACGTCGATACGCCATGGCGCGAGATGTCTAAAAAAGACCGGCGCTGGATCCTGTTCACCGATGAGCAGCCGGTAGTCCCGGTGTATGCCGGATTCACGCCGGCTGAAGTCCGCCAGGCGCTCAAACGCAAGGAAGACCCGAGCTATCAGGGCACTTTTACCAGCGCGCAGAAGTACGTGATGCAGACCTTCGCCAACACCGAGAGTGCGTCCATGAAGAAGCGCGTGGCGCAGTACATGGTCAGCAACGAATGTCCCTTGTGCAAGGGGAAACGGCTGCGTCCGGAGTCCTTGGCGGTGACCTTCGCCGGCCACGATATCGCCGATATCTCGCGGTTGTCGCTACGGCAGCTGGCGGAGATTTTCCGGCCAATGATTGCCGGGCAATCAGGCCGGCAAACCGCCGCCGCCAGGGCGCATCCGGAAAAGCAGATCGTCAGGCAGCGCATCGCCGCCGATCTGGTCGCGCGTCTGGACGTCCTGCTCGAACTGGGACTGGGTTACCTGACGCTGGAGCGCAGCACGCCGACATTGTCGCCGGGCGAGTTGCAGCGGCTGCGGCTGGGCACGCAAGTGCGTTCCAACCTGTTCGGCGTCGTGTATGTGCTCGACGAGCCTTCGGCGGGTTTGCATCCGGCCGATACTGAGCCCTTGTTGCGTGCGCTGGATCGCCTGAAGGCTTCCGGCAATTCGCTGTTCGTGGTCGAGCATGCGCTGGACGTGATTCGCCATGCCGACTGGATCGTCGACGTCGGACCCGCGGCCGGCGAAAAGGGCGGGCATATCCTCTATAGCGGCCCGGCGGCGGGACTGGAAGCGGTGACGGCGTCGGCAACCGCGCGCTACCTGTTTGCGCGCGATCGCATGCCTGCGCGCCGGCTGCGCATTCCGGATACCCTGGACGGCTTCCTGAAACTGCGTCAGGTGACGCGCAACAACCTCGACCGGCTGGATGTCGATTTTCCGCTCGGCGTGTTGACGAGCGTGACCGGCGTATCCGGTTCTGGAAAATCCAGTCTGGTCAGCCAGGTGCTGGTCGACCTGGTGACCGCGGCGCTCGGCCAGACGCTGGAAAAAGAGCCGGAAGAAGATGGAGACGACTATCTTGAAGAGGGCATCTCGCACGGTCGCATCGCCGCCGGACTGGAGCGCATCCGGCGACTCATCCGCGTCGACCAGAAGCCGATCGGCAGGACGCCGCGCTCCAACCTGGCGACTTACACCGGCTTGTTCGACCACGTGCGCCGTTTGTTCGCGGCGACCAAGACGGCGCGGTCGCGCGGCTACGATGCCGGACATTTTTCCTTCAACGTGGTCAAGGGACGTTGCCCGACCTGTGAAGGAGAAGGCGCCGTGATGGTCGAGCTGCTGTTCCTGCCGAGCGTCTACGCACCCTGTCCGGATTGCCATGGCGCGCGCTACAACGAGAAGACCCTGGGCATACGCTACCGCGATCGCAATATCGCCGACGTGCTGGCCATGACGGTGGATGCTGCGGCGGCGTTCTTTGCCGACGAGGAGCAGGTGCTGCGTTCGCTGGGCATGCTGCAGGATGTCGGGCTGGGCTACCTGCGGCTGGGGCAGCCCGCGACCGAACTGTCCGGCGGGGAAGCGCAGCGCATCAAGCTCGCCACGGAATTGCAACGCGCCCGGCGCGGCGACCTGCTGTACGTTCTGGACGAACCGACCACCGGCCTGCATCCGGCCGACGTCGACCGGCTGATCAAGCAACTGCATACGCTGGCCGATGCCGGCAACACCGTCATCGTGGTGGAACACAACATGCGCGTCGTCGCCGCCAGCGATTGGGTGATCGACATCGGACCGGGCGCCGGAGAAGAGGGCGGCAAGGTGGTCGCAAGCGGCACGCCCGCCGAACTTGCGCTATCCCGGAGCAGCAGGACGGCGCCGTATCTGCGCCGCTTCCTGGAGGAGCATCGGGACCAGACCGGAGAGTTCATTTCGCCTGGGGAGTGACCGGCGCACGCTGCGTCTTTATTTGCTTGCGTGCGCCCGGATCGAAGCCGGCGCTATTCTTGAAGATGTTGGGTTTGCGATAGATCGCCAGGATGACGCAGCCCTCGGCGCTGTGCGTTTCGTGCAGCGAATCCTTCTTGCGCCAGACGTAGTCGCCGGCACGGGCCATGCCGTCATGGTCTGAAAAAGATCCCTCCAGCACGTAGCTTTGCTCCAGGTCTGCATGCCGGTGCATCGGCAGCGTGGTGCCAGGTTGCCAGCGCAGCAGGCAAGTCATTTCTCCGGCTTCCTTGTTTTCGTACAGCACCTTGATTTCCACGCCTTCGAACTGGGATGGCTTCCAGTCCATTTCCTGCGGGCAGACGTAAATCGAGCCGCCCGGTGTCGGCAATGGCTGGCCGCTCAGCCGTTCTTCATAGGACTTGTCGTGTTGCTCGCTCATGCTTGATTTCCTCCGTGGATTGCGTCTCCGCCTTTGCAGACAGGAGACGCAAGATTCAGATGGCTATTCGTTCGGTTTCATCAGCGACACGCTGACCACGGCGATGAGGCCGAGGCAGGTCAGGTAAGTCGCCAGCATCAGCGGATTACCGTGATTGGCCTTGAGCAGCCAGGTCGCCACCAGCGGTGCCAGCCCACCGCCGATGGCGCCGGACACCTGCACCGCCAGCGAGATGCCGCTGTAGCGCACATGCGGTGGAAACTGTACCGAAAACAGATTGCCTTCCGGGCCGTACAGCAGTGAATAGATCACGCCGATCGCAATCACCATCGCCAGGTAGATATAGGCCTCGGTGCCGGACGCCAGCAGCTTGAAGAACACGAAGCCGAACAGGCAGATGCCGACAGCGCCGAGCGCAAAGATCCTGCGATGGCCGAACTTGTCGCCAAGTATCCCGGTCATTGGCATGAAGAACAGTGCCACCAGCGCGCCGACGATGATGGCGTTGAGCATCAGGCTCTTGGTCAGGCCCAGCTGCAGGGTGCCGTAGGACAGGGCAAAGGTGGCGACGGTGTAGAACCAGGTGACTTCGGCCAGCCGTGCGCCGCAGACCTTGAGCAGGCTTTTCCAGTGATGCCGGATGACGTACACGACCGGCAGCTTCACTTCCTGGCCGCGCTTCTTCATGTTCTCGAAGTCGGGTGACTCGGCCACCTTGATGCGGATGAACCAGCCGACGATCAGCAGGGCCACGCTGGCCACGAAGGGAATGCGCCACGCCCAGCCCAGCATGTCCGCCTCGGGCAGGCGCGCCACTGCAGCCATCGCCAGCGACGACAGGATCAGCCCCGGGGCCACGCCGGTCTGCGGCAGGCTGCCGAAGAATCCCTTCTTGCCTTTCGGCGCATGCTCCACCGCCATCAGCACTGCGCCGCCCCATTCGCCGCCGACCGCCAGGCCCTGGATGATGCGCATGATCACCAGGATCACCGCGCCCCAGTAGCCGATTTGTTCATAGGTCGGAATCAGGCCGATGATGATGGTCGGTATCCCCATCATCAGCAGCGTGATCAGCAGCATTGATTTGCGTCCGATCTTGTCGCCGAAGTGGCCGAACACGATGCCGCCCAGCGGCCGCGCCAGGAAGCCGACGGTGTACGTCGCGAACGACGCCAACGTGCCCGTCAGCGGATCGAAGGCCGGGAAGAACAGCTTGTTGAAGATCAATGCGGCGGCGGTGCCGTAGATGAAGAAGTCATACCATTCGATGGTGGTGCCCAGCATGCTGGCGATGCCGGCCACCACGTGCTGGCGGCCTTCCTTCTTCTCGTGCGGGACGGCGCGCGCGTCCAACTCAACGTTTCTTGCGTTTCCTTGCATGTTGTCTCTCCTCTTTTTGTCCCGGCACGGGCCCCAGGTATGCAAGCTGCGGGCCGGATTGAATCCGTGTCAGCGGGAAGCGTCGTCCTGGCGGCACCAGTAGTCGAAGGTGCCTTTGACGATGGCCGGCTTCAGCAGGTAGTCGTGCGCCTCGGCGGCGAGATGGTCGGGCAGCGGCGTGGTCGGGCCGAACACGCGCGCGCGGATCTGCATGCGTGCCGCGCGTTCCAGATAGACCGCCAGATAGGTGGCTTCCTCCACGCAGTTGCCGGTGGTCAGCTGGCCGTGGCTGGCCAGGATGATCGAGCGGTTGGGACCCATTGCCTCCGAGATGATCACGCCCTCCTGGTCGGCGATCGGCACGCCCGGCCACTCCGCCAGGAACGCGCAGTCGTTGTGGAACGGCGTCATGTCCATCTGCGACACCACCAGCGGCTGCCTGGCGGCCGCCAGCGCCGAGACGTAGGGAGAGTGGGTGTGAACGATGCTGTTGCAATGCGGCCGCTCCTTGTACACCCAGAGGTGGAAGCGCGTCGCGGGATTGGCCATGCCCTCGCCGGACAGGGTGTTGAGGTCGCCGTCGACCTCGATGAAATCATCCGCCGTGGCTTCGTCGAAACCGAGGCCGAAGCGCAAGGTCCAGTAGGCGCCGGCGCGTTCGGAGCGGGCGCTGATCTGGCCCGCCAGGCCGGCTTCCTGGCCGGTCATCGCCAGGATGCGGGCGGCATAGGCCAGTGTCTCGCGCAGGGAGCGATTGCTTTTGCCGAGGTGCTGCTGCATTTCCTGCGTGGCGCGCTGGTCGAAATATTCCTTGCTTCGCAGTTCCATCACTACTCTCCTCATCTGATTTGGAATGGGAGGAAGTATTGGTGACGGACTTTATTTAATCCATGACGCCGGATGCATAGCTGCTATGCGTTTTTTTACTTGCTGTTTTGCAGTGCGATCTCAAGAATGAAATCGACCAGCGCCGTCTTTGCACGCCCCTTTTTGGTGATGGCGACGATGCGCCGCTTCAGGGCAGGACCGGCCAGCGGCACGCGCACCAGGCCGTAGTCGTGCAGCAGTTCGGCGGAGATGCGGTCGGGCAGCACGCAGCATGCCGAGGTCAGCGACACCAGCTTGAGCATGGCGTCGACGGTCTCGACTTCGGCCGAAATCTTCGGCGTGAAACCATGGCGGTCGAGCATGCGCCGCAACGCGTAATGCGGCGGAAAGGCCACCAGGGGAATCTCCTGCGCCGCCAGGTCAACCGACGGCTTGTTCGCCAGCGGCGAGCCGGCCTGCACCACCAGCACCATGGTCTCTTCGAACAACGGCGTGATCTCCACCGCATCGGTGGCGACTGCCGTGTCGTAGACAAAGCCGATCTCGGCCTGGCCCGCCTCGACCAGGTCGACCACCTCCGGCGAACTCCGGCCGACCACGGAAATATTCACCGCCGGGCGCTGGCTCATGAAACTGGCCACCACATTGCCCATGAAGTAATAGCTCAGCGTGTGGATGGTGGCGACCTTGATGCTGCCGGTGGTCCGGCCTTGCTCGTTGCGCAGCTGCTTGACGACGTCGTCGATGGCGTCGTAGGCGGGACGCGCGGCATCGCGCAAACGCACGCCCGCTTCGGTCAGCTTGATGCCGCGGCCGTTGCGGTCGAACAGCTGGTTGCCGACTTCGACCTCCAGTCCGGCCAGGGTGCGGCTCAGGCTGGACTGGCTCATGCCGAGCAGATTGGCGGCTTCCGAGAGCGTCGGGCAGCGGCAGATTTCGAGGAAGAGGCGGACTTGGTGGTCGGCGTGTTTCATGGCTTGGCTGTGATGGCGGAGATGGCTGAAGTGGCTGAGATTGACGACGCTGATGAAGCTGCGATTTTGCGATAAGTCGGACGTCTCCGATACCAAATTCTGGAATTCCGCCATAGGCGGATGATGACCATGAGAAACAGGTAGTGAAATCAACAGCTTGCAGCGTGGGAGGTGCGTTTTCCGGATTGGCCTGATACTTGCACATGTTTCGCAGGCCAGGTCTGGATTGTCGTTTTTTAACTGACTCTCCGTACCGACGCCATTTCTATAAATACAACATCAGGAGACAGCATGAATCAATCTGCACGTTCGTCCACACCCCGCCAGCCGGAAAATCTTGCCGCAACATTCTTCCGCTTCCTCAAACCGAAACGCTCCCTTGTCACCTTCGCCGCTTGCTGCCTGGTATCCGGCGCCACGCTGGCGCAGGGGAAGCCCGTGGTGCAGTTCATCGCCACCGGCGGCACCATCGCCATGAAAATCGATCCCGTGACCAAGGGCGTGGTGCCGGCCATTTCCGGCGACGATTTGATGAAGACCGTGCCGGACGCCGGCAAATTCGCCACGATCGAGGTGAATAATTTCTCCAACATGTCGGCCAACTATGTCGAGCCGAAATGGTGGTCGCGCCTGACCAAGGCGGTCGACGATGCGCTGGCCCGGCCGGAAGTCGCCGGCGTGGTCGTCTCGCAAGGCACCGACACGATGGAAGAGACGGCCTACTGGCTTGACCTGACCGTGAAGTCCGACAAGCCCGTGGTACTGATCGGCGCGCAACGTAACGCGTCCGAATCCGACTTCGACGGCCCGCGCAATCTGCTCAACGCCATCCGCATCGCCACCACGGCAGAGGCCAAGGGCAAGGGCGTGATGGTGGCGATGAACAACCAGATCAATGCCGCCCGCAGCGTGACCAAGACGCACACCGGCGCAGTGGAAACCTTCAAGTCGGGCGACTTCGGTTTCCTCGGCGAAGTGTGGGATGACAAGGTGGTGTTTTCACGCACGGCATTGCGTCGCCAGCACATCGATATCGGCCCCGGCGAGATGCCGCGCGTGGAAATCCTGTCGATGTTCGGCGGCGCCGACGGCTCGCTGCTGCGCTATGCAGTCGACCAGGGCGCCAAGGGCATCGTGGTGCAGGCGGTGGGGATGGGGAACATGAACGTCTCGATGTTCGAGGCGGTGAAATATGCGCTGTCCAAGAACGTCCCGGTGGTGATCTCGACCCGCGTCTATAACGGCCGGACCATGCCAGTGTACGGCTTCCCCGGCGGTGGCAAGACCACCTTCGATGCCGGCGCCGTCATGGCGGGCGACCTGAGTCCGCAAAAGGCGCGCCTGCTGCTGATGCTGTTGATGCATCAGGGCAAGACCAGCAAGAAGGACTTGCAGGCGGCGTTTGAGAATTGAAGCCGGCCGGGCTTGGTTGAGTCTGCCGCCGGCAGGGGCGCCGCCGGCGTCGAAATAAACGGTTTCCGGCTCGCGCTTTGGCCTGTCCCTTTTTCCACGTCACGAGGCACCAGGCCCATCACGTCTTGCACTTGCACGGCATTGTCGTGTTCCCCCGGTTGCTGATGCGGCCGGGGGTGTTCAGTCAGCGGCCTCTGACGTAGTGCACGTGCTTCAATAGTTTCTGTACGTGAAGCCACGAGGACTGATCTGCGACGGGCAGGTCATCGGTTTGATTCGCCTATTTCTTCCTGATCGTCGACAACTGCTCTTTTGGTATCGGAGCGTAGTCGGCCGGATTCGGTGAGTTGCTGATCTTGGCGATGGCCGCCTGTGTTTCGGGACTCATCGGCCAGTTCAGGTTTTGCCCATGGGGCAGCGCCGGCGACTGGAACCACTTCGCGTAGATCTTGTTGATGTCGCCGGACTTGAAGATAGTGCTGATGCTCGTGTCGACGATCTGTTTGAATGCAGGATCGTTCTTGCGATAAATCAAGCCGAACGGTTCGACCGACAGCGCTTCTTTTCCGACCACCAGTTCGTTGCTGATCTTGCTCCCGCCTGCCAAGGACGCCAGTACGATATCGTCATTGATGAATGCGGCGGCCCGGCCGGTTTCCACCAGCAACATTCCTTCCGCCGTATCACGTGAGGCAATGATGTCGATACCCAGCTTCTGCTCGTCATTGAGCGTGCTGACCATCTTGATGTGGGTGGTTCCGCTATTGATGGCCAGCTTCTTTCCACGTAGATCTGCCAGGGTCGTGATATTGCTGCTGCGTTTGCTCAGGATGCGGGAGCCGCTCACATAGTAGGTCGGCGAAAACTCCACGATGTTCTGACGTTCTGCAGTATTGGTGGTGTTGCCGCATTCGATATCAACGGTGCCGTTCTGGATCAGGGGAATGCGGCTGGAGGAGGTCACCGGCAACATGGAAATATTCAACTGCGACATGCCCAGCTTGCGTTGAATATTCTTGGCAATGGCCAGGCACAGGTCCACTGCATAGCCTTCATAACTCTGCTTGTCGTTCAGGTAAGAAAATGGTTTGGTCGAATCGCGGACGCCAAGCACCAGCACGCCTTTTTCCTTGATCTTCTTCAATGTTCCGGTCAATTCTTCATCTTGAGCGGCGTTGGCAAGGTGTACTGCCTGGGTGCTCACGAGGCAGAGCGTCATGATGATTTTCTTCATTTTCTTTTCCCTTGAGATTTCAGCGGCTACTTGGCAAAGATGTAGTCCATATTGGCGAATGACTTGAACTCAAGTGCATTGCCGGACGGATCCAGGAAAAACATCGTGGCTTGCTCGCCCACTTCGCCTTTGAAGCGGATGTACGGTTCGATGATGAATTTGATATTCGCAGCCTTCAACTTTTCCGCCAGGGCTTCCCATTCAGACAGTTCCAGGATCGCGCCGAAATGACGCGATGGCACGTCGTGGTCGTCTACCGAATTGCTCACGCTGAAACCAGTCTCTTCCGGCGCCAGATGCGCCACCAGCTGGTGGCCGTAAAAATTGAAATCCACCCATTTGTCCGAACTGCGACCTTCCGGGCAGCCCAGTAAATCGCCGTAGAAAGCGCGTGCTTCGGCAATGTCTTTCACGGGAAACGCCAAATGGAACAACGATGTCGATGTCATTTTCAATCCTTCTGTTGATGTCGGTAAATACTGCCCGGCAATGCGCGCGGAACGCATGCGGACGAAGCACATGGCCCTGTGAATGGCAAGGGATTGAAGCAGTCTAAATACATAAATTTATAATGTAAAATTCTGTATTTTCGTCTTTCATATTCATATTTTTCATAAGCATGATTCGCTATCTGAAGACATTCATCGCCGCCGCACGGCTCGGTTCCTTCTCGACTGCGGGCGCCAGGCTCGGTTTGACGCAGTCGGCGGTGAGCATGCAAATCAGGCGACTTGAAGATGAGTTGAACTGCGAGCTTTTCACTCGCGTGGGAAAGACGGTCGCTGTCAGCGAGCACGGCAAGCAGTTGCTTGTCACAGCAGATGAAATCGTGCGGCTCTTCGAATCCATGAAGGGGCAGACGGAGATCGCTGCCACGCGAGGGAAAATCGACATCGGTGCGATCTCCACCGTGCAGCTCGGATTGCTTCCTGCGGTGCTGGCCGATTTCTGCAAGGAGTTGCCGCTGGTCGAAGTGAACGTGGTGCCGGGGACCTCGGTGCAACTGATGTCGCAGATCGACAGCAACGACTTGTCGCTGGCGGTCATGATCCGGCCCAACCTGAAAATGACCAAGGGCTTGAAATGGACGACCATGCTGCGCGAAACATATGTCGTCATCGCCCCCACCTCGGCGCGTGAGACCTCGATCAAGTCCTTGCTGGAGTCGTATCCGTTTTTGCGTTACAGCCGCAGGTCGTACGGCGGACAGCTGGTCGACCGCTATCTGAAACGCACGCGCTTGCAGGTGAATGACACCATGGAGCTGGATGAGCCGATGGTCATTATCGAGATGGTGAGGAAGGGGCTGGGCGTGGCGATCATTCCCTATGACCTTGCCGCCGGCGCCTCTATCCGGAAAGTGCGTGTCCTGCCGCTGGAAGGGGAGGGGTTCTTCAGGGAAATCGGCGTTTTGCAGCGCGTTACGCCGACACCAAGCGTCGTGGTGTCCACGCTGATGGAGTGTATTTCCCGCGCGGCGGAGGCAAAGGAAGAGAGCAGCATGAAAACGTTGAAGGCGGATATCGACAAAGGGATGCGTTAGTAATCACGCCAATAATCATGCCAAAATCGCGCCAAAATCGCGCGGATAACAAGAATTGCAGATCCGCATCTTGACCGGGGACTGTGCCGCTGACATCAGATTACTTCCTTGGTCCAGCCAGAGGGTGCGCTCCGGCACCAAGCCAGTTGGGGCCGAAGCCTCGTACGTCGTTTGCAAAAATAGGATAGCGTACGTGGCTTGATTACTTGTGCGAGGGAAAAATGGATCAAAAATTAGTCATTGTCGCCACGCTGACGGCCAAGCCGGGCCATGGCGCCACGTTGAAAGCCGCGTTGGAGAAGGTAGTGCCGCCAAGCCGGGCCGAAGCCGGATGCCATCGCTATGATTTGCACGCCGACAACGGGAATCCCGATTCCTTTGTGATGCTGGAAGAATGGCGGAACGCGGCTGCGCTGACAGAGCATGAGTCGACGCCACATTTCCAGGAGCTTGTCGCTGCGGTGGGAGGGATTGCCGAGATCCAGATCCGCAAGCTGACCCAGATTGCCTGAGAAGAATGAACGCGGATTGATCGGGAGGGAGCTGCGCAAGGCTCCGCTCCCAGCTCGCAGCGCATTTCTGAAAGCCTTGGTTGGCTCAGTTCAGCGCCGTTCCTGAATCACCTTCCAGCCGTTTCCCGACGGATCGCGAAAACCCGCGTCGACCGTGCCGTAACGCTCCACGGGCTCCTGGGTGATTTCCACGCCCTGCGCTTTCATCCTGGCGCAGGTCTCCCGGCAATCGCGCACGCTCAGCACCAGCGGCGGCATCGCGCCTTTGGCCACCATCGCTTTGAGCGTCTGCGCAGTCGCGGCATCGTGCATCGGCGGCCCGGGGGTAAACAGGCCCAGCTGAAAACCTGGCTGCTCCGGATGCTGCACGGTCAACCAGCGATAGTCGCCGTTCTTGACGTCGGTATGAACGCCGAAGCCAAGCTTGTCCACGTAAAACGCCAGCGCTTCATCCTGGTCCCGCACGTACAGACCCGTTACTTGTACACCATCACTCATTGTCGATCTCCTTTGGTTGGGTCTCCTTTATACCGTCGGCCGACTGGCGCCGCTTCTCCAAAACTGAGGTCTTGAGATCGGGACGGTGGGCGGCGCTGACGATGCAGGCAGGAACGCTGCTCAGTTCTTGCGCGGCAGCCCGCGCCTGCATGCGTACCGTGCTGGGCTTTTCGCCGGCGATTTCGCGGAAAACGCGCCCGAACGTGCCGAGGCTGCGCCAGCCCGTCTGGAAGGCGATCTCCGTGATCGAAAGTTCGCTGTCGCGCAGCAAGGCGACTGCCCGCTCGATGCGCCGGGTCAGCAAATAGCGATGCGGCGGGGTGCCGAAGGCTTCCTTGAAGGCGCGTGCGAAATGCGCTTGGGATACGTGGCTGACACTTGCCAGCCGTTCAACCGGCCAGTCTTCGTGCGAGGCGGCGTCCATGCGGTCCTTGGCGCGAAGCAGGCGGCGCAATAACTCAGGGCTCTGGATGACGGGCTCGTTGCTCATTTTATTGTCGGGAATTCTCCTGCATACACCGCCGCAGCGGCCAATGAATAGTCACCTTGCACTTGTCGGGCTTGCAAAGAGTGACGCATCGATACGTCCGGCCGGCGTTGTGAAAGATACGACGTGAAGGCGGATCGGAAGCCCCCGGATCTTGCATTTTAAGAGCTGGGGGCAGATTTTTTTGTTCTTGTCAGCGCGTTGTCAAAAAAAAAGAAGCTCTATCATCAATAATCTGCCAAGTGCTGCCTGGAGTGAGTCGGGCGGTTTCGATTTTTATCTTGAAAACATCACTGCCAGATTGGGTTAAATGTATGTTCACAAAGCACTTCGAAGTAGATCCTGCTCATATCGATTTTCAAGGCGTGGTTGACGGCCTCTATTACCCGTTTTACATGGAGTGGACTCGCCATGCATTCATGAAAGAAGGGCTTGGAATAGATATCGAAGAGGAATTCAAGCAAGGAAAGCTGTATATGGTGCTTGAATATTCTTTGCGCTTCCGTAAAAGCCTGAAGAGCGGGGATAAGGTGGAGGTCACGTGTGAGCTGCAAAGAAATGAAAAGCGCAATCGCGTCAATTTTTTCCAGCAGATCAAAGTTGACGGAGTGCCTTTTGCAGATGCTACGTTCGTTGCGACATGCTTCGTCAACGGCCGTCCGTCCATGCCCGATGCGGTGGCAGAGGCGTTGGCTGAAATGGAAGTGGAGTGAGCAGCGACGCTGGAGCGTGATCTGTTGATTCGCTTGCAGAATGACGAGCCTCAGTTGATCCGTCTTCCAACGTCTGGCGAAAGCGTCCGTCACGATCGTGCGAGCCCCTCATGCGGCGTCAGCTTCTGGCCGATAGCAGGTGAGCAACTCCAAACGCATCAATGTCTCTCCACGAAATCGCGTAAAGCATCGTCACTGATCGAAAGTACCTCGAACAATCCCAGCGCTCGCAGCGCCGGCAAGGAGTCGAGGAGGTCACGTTCGGCAACTGCTCGCTGCGCAGGGTCAGCCGCCGGATCGCACCATACCTTTGCGTTGACCAGAAAAGCACCGACGGTACCCTTGCGGATGATGGTGCCATCTGAAAATTGGAATTTATTCTGGTGATCGGGTAACAGGTCTTCGGCTCTCATCGGAACTCCTTAAGTAGTGGTAACGGGATCATCGTACGTGGCGATCAATGACCAATGTGCGGTATAAAGGACATTCAATAGTCTTTCAAGGCCACAATGACTGCCACTTTGATACCGCTCGAACAAGCTTCTTCTACCGGAGAGCCGCTACTATTGGCCGTGGCGCAGCAGTCTGGAACGGTGCGCATGACCCGTCGCCATCGCCATGCGCGCGGACAATTGCTCGGTGCCGCACAAGGGCTGCTATCGGTCGACGCGGGTAACAGCCGCTGGGTGGTGCCCGCCACGCACGCGGTCTGGATACCACCGGAGGTGCCGCATGGGCTGCGCTCGCACGGGCCGTTCGCTGGTTGGAGTATCTATGTCGCGGCGCCTGCTTGTGCTGAACTACCCGACAAGCCCTGCATCCTGGCAGTTTCCGGCTTGTTGCGCGAAGCTGTGGCGCGCGCTGCATCATGGAAGGACAAGGCGCTGAACGCGGCGCAGTTGCGACTGGCTGGTGTGATCCTCGACGAGATTCGCATCTCGCCGCATGAGGCACTGGGTTTGCCCATGCCGCAGGACGCCCGGTTGCTGAAGATTGCGCGCGCACTATCAGATCGTCCCGATGACGAACGTCGGATGGAAGAATGGGCCAACTGGGCCGGTATCGCGCCGCGTACGCTAACACGTCGTTTCACGGCAGAGACGGGATTCAGTTTCATGGGATGGCGCCAGCGCGTGCGTCTGCTGCGAGCATTGGAACTGCTGGCAGCCGGTAAGCCGGTGACGTCGATTGCTCTGGACTTGGGCTATGACAACGTGAGTGCCTTCATAGCCTTGTTCCGACGCACTTTCGGTGTTACGCCGGGACGCTACGATACGTTGATGCGTTGAATGTCGTGCGGCTGTTAGCGACAAGATGCCATGTTGGCGAGCGGCGACATTCTTTCAAATTCAGCGTCTGCTCCTGGCCGGAAGCGGACTTCCCGTCCCGGCTTGTTGATGGCGTTACACCTTCGCCGCGACCGCGCCAATATAATTCTTAAAGAAACTTCGAGACGGGTGAGTAGCGTCAGCAGGCTTAAGATTTACCTTCCGTATTGAACCCGGTGTTCAGCGTAGTCTCTTACCAGTTCGCTACTACGAGCCCACTCCAGCCAAGCATCGAAGTTCGCCAGTTCTTCGAGCACTTGGCCTGTCTCTCTCCACTCGTCATCAACGAGCGTTTGCGCCCACGGATTGAGCACCATAACCTTTGGGTCGTCCCCAGTACCTATTACGAAACAAGCAATCATGTCTTCATGCCATGCCTGCGCAAACTTCACTAAAGGTAATCCGTATCGTTCTGAATATCGCTGGTTGGATTCAGTATCTGTTGTCGCCCCCCAAGGGTCCAACTCCGCCTCAAACTTTGGATGCGCTTCCAAGTAGGCATCAAAGCTCATGGGATAACTAAAGCCAGCTGGCAACTCTGCAAACTCAAGCTTAGGTTTAACTGGTTCAAATTTCATGTTGGCTAATCATAAGATTTAAGGACCGCTTCTGGCCGGATGCGGACACCGTGCAGTCATGTTCCGGGCGCACTAATTCTTAGAGATACTGATGCGAATAGTGTTGAATGGCTATGCCAAGAAAGCTAACCATAGCAGGATGATATGCATTGTGGAAATTCCGCATATCTTCATTCTCTTCGTAAAACAAACTAATCCCAATATAGGCTTGCTTCGAGGGAGTATAAAAACGGGAGAGAGTTTTGTAGTGACGCTCTATTAACGATTGGACCTCCGGTGAGGTAGCGTCAGAATCTTGAATTAGTGGGCTTAACTCTTTATATAGAACGTCCCAATCTTGATGAACCTTATTTTTATCTACATGGGACCAGTTGTCAGTTGCGGATAGGGACGCGGCCTGCTCTGTAGCGAGTGCATCTCGGCATTCTTGAAAGTATTGAGGGCTTGTGTTTTGTGTCGTCATTATTTTGGGGTGATAAGCGGTTCTACTCATAGTCTCCAAGAAAAAATCCTTCTTGTAGCGATTGCGGGCATCATAGCGACGCATAACTAGGAGAGCAACGGGATCTTAAAGGTCTGTTCCCCAAATGACAAAAACCTTCAGCATTTTCTCTTCCCCCTCCAGGTAAGAAAACACATCGACGCTACACGATATTGTTGTATTGGATGGCTGCTACTGGCCGATGGCGCCCTTGATGATCCAGGCAGGGCGATTCTGTTGCCCGTCCCGGGCAATGGTCAGGCTTGCATTTCTTTGTACTTGAGAATCTCTCGCCACATTCTAACCACCAGCGGCCGTAAATTGTTCTTCGGTTTGAATGCGAGGATGGAGACTTCCGTATCCCACGCCCCGTCGCCGACCGGTTCAAGACTCCAATGACGGTGCTGACTGAACGAGCTGTCGGGCAGCCACGCAACTCCCAGTCCCTGAGAGGCGAGGTCGCCCAGCACATCCGACATCTCTGTCTCGAACATGGGCGTGCCTTCCAGCTTGACTTCAGATCCTTCGATGATCTGATCGACGACGCGCGCGAAATACACGCTGGAGCTGTACATCAGCAAGGGTGCAGGGTTGCCTGCACTACCAAGCGAAGCGTGCATTCCGATTTTTTCAATCAAGGCGGGCGACGCGTACGGACGTACGCGCTCTCGACCCAATTCGACGCTTTCAAATAGCAGAGGATCGATCTGGATAGGTGACGCTGCATGATAAAAGCAGATGAGCAGATCGACATTGCCGGCAATGAACGACGACACGATGTCGTGCACGTTGCCGGTCTCCAGCGCACAGATCAGCGGTTGGCCACTGGTCCAGCTGTCCCACCATCCAGGAAGCCGGGTAGTCGCCAGCGCATAGGGCATGGCCAGTTTGATCTTGTCGCGCGACTGGTTGCCGGCCAGGTCGGCCTTGGCGTCGGCTATCTGGCTGACAATCTGCGCCGCGACGCCGCGAAATTTTTCTCCGGCCGGGGTCAGCCTGGTCGGGTACGAACTGCGGTCGATCAGCTTGGCGCCCAGCATCTGTTCCAGAGAACCGATGCGTCTGCTGAACGCTGCCTGAGAAAGATTTCTGATCTCGGACGCACGCGTGAAATTGAGAACTTCCGACAGCGTCAGAAAATCCTGGAACCACTTGATATCCATTATTGCCTTCCTCCCTTACCTATCTTACGTCCAGATCCGCCGATTTCGGCCATGTGAATTTGCGATCACGCGATGCGTCCTGAACATGACGGCGATGCTGCACTTTGCATTGGACGCTCTGCATTCTCAACGTAATACTTAAGCAAATTCTGTGCAACCAGAACTCATCTCATCAAACCATTTTTTGAAAGGAATAGCGATGCCAACATCGACAGAACTGCATTTCGCTGCGAAAGAATTCATGGTGCGCTATGGCGGCGATACGTTTCCGAATCTGTTTCGTTCGGCCAAGGGGGCGGTGGTCATCGACGATACCGGTCGCGAGATCCTTGACTTCACTTCGGGGCAGATGTGCGCCACCATCGGGCATAACCATCCGGCCATCGTCGCAGCGGTGCAAAAGGCGGGCGAAGAAGCGTTCCACATGTTCAGCGGCATGATTCCAGAGGTGGTCGCCGAATTGGCGACCACCATGGCGCAAGACTGGATGCCGGAGTCTCTGACCAAGTCCATCTTCGTCAATACCGGTTCGGAAAGCAATGAGATCGCACTGCGCATGGCAAAGATGTACACCGGTGGTTATGAAGTCCTGGCGGTAGGCGGCTCATGGCATGGCGTCACCGGCGGATCGAGCAGCGTGTCGTTTGCCAGCGATCGCAAAGGTTACGGCGTGTCGACGCCAGGTGTCTATGTGTTGCCGGAACCGAATGACTATCGTCCCTATATCAAGGGCATGAATGGAGAAGAGTCGGCGCTGACCTGTCTGGAAATCGGGTTGAAGATGTTCGACATGGCTTCCTCTGGTCGTCCCGCTGCGATCATCATCGAACCCATCATCAGCGCCGGCGGCGTGCTGGTACCTCCCAAGTCTTACATGCAGGCGCTACGCAAAGCCGCGGACGAACGCGGCATGCTGTTGATCTTCGACGAGGCGCAAACGGCGTTCGGCCGCATCGGTCAACGCACCGCCTCAGACCTGTTCGGCGTTGTTCCGGACATCATGTCTGTCTCCAAGACCATGGGTGGCGGCTTGCCGCTGGCGGCGACTGTCACGACAGCGCAGATCGAACAGGCTGTGCATGAGCGCGGCTTCACCTTCTACACCAGTCACGTCTCAGACCCGTTGCCTGCGCGCGTGGGCCTGGCAGTGCTCAATACGATTCGCAATGAGGATCTGATTCGTCGCGCGCAGTCTACCGGTTCTTATCTGCGTTCTCGCCTGTTGGAACTACAAACGCGCTATGAAAGCATCGGCGACGTGCGTGGTGAAGGCTTGCTTCTGGGCGTGGAACTGGTGGCCGACAGGGAGTCACGCAATCCGGCGCACGAATTGGGTGCATTAACCACTCAGCGTTGCTTCGAACTGGGACTGAGCATGAACATCCGGCGCCGTCCGGAACGCGGATCCGTGTGGCGCATTGCGCCGCCGCTGACGGTAGAGCACAAGCAGATCGATCAGGCAGTGGATATTCTGGATCGTGCCCTGCGAGAAAGCCTCGACAAGATGGCTGGTGCCTGCTAGTCCCGCCCCGAACCTGTTGCAAATTGCTGTCGAATGCCGCGCCACCTCTGTACCTCATGTGGCTCGTCCAGATTGTCGCGTCTTAAACTCACTTCATGGGGAGCACTGTCATGGTTTCAATTCGTCTTGCAGCATTTACTTTTACCTGTGCGTTGGCAGCATCGGGGGCGATGGCCCAATCCATCGGCACGCTGCAAAAGATTAAGCAGTCCGGAGAGATCGTGTTTGGCTACCGCGAAAGCGCGATTCCATTTTCCTATATCGACGCGAATCAGAATCCGGTCGGCTTCTCCATCGACCTCTGCAACCGGATCGCTGCCGCCGTGCGCGACAAACTGAGCCTGCCCTCCCTGAAAGTGAAATTCGAACCCGTGACTGCATCCAACCGGGTCCCCTTGCTGGTCAATGGTGCTGTCGATGTCGAGTGCGGTTCCACCACCAACACGCTGGAACGGCAAAAGTCAGTCGATTTTCTGAATACGACTTACGTCAGCGGTACGCGGATCATGGTGCAGACCAGCAGCAACATTGCCTCCATTGCCGACCTGAAAGACAAAGCCATTGCGGTCACCGCCGGTACGAACAATATAAAAGCGGTCCAGCAAGCCAATCAGGCCGGCTCCCTCAATCTGAGTCTTGTCTACGGCAAGGACCACGCGGAAAGTTTCCTGATGCTGCAAAACGGCCGGGTAAGCGCGTTCTCAACAGACGACGTTCTGCTCTACAGCATCCGCGCGATGTCGCGCAATCCTGCCGGCACCAAGGTGGTTGGCCCGTTGCTGTCGCAAGAACCCTACGGTCTCATGATCCGCCGCAACGATGATGAATTCAAAAAATTTGCCAATGACGTGCTGGGCGGCATGTTCGGCAACGGTGAATTCAAGAAGACTTACTACAAGTGGTTCAACGCGCCGATCCCTCCCAAGAACATCAATCTCAGCATTCCCATGTCGCCCGAGCTGGAAAAACTGATGGCTGCACCAAACAGTCACGGCGTGTAACAGGCCAGCCTGGTTCAGGCCGCCGCAGGCGGTATCAGCAACGCGATTTCATCCATGTTGCCGCCTGCCTCAATGCTTCCCTGATTTCTTCTTTAACTTGCAGCTCGTGCCCGATATTCCGAGAGGCGATGCATGATCGCTTACGAGTACGCGTTACTTCGGATATGGCAAAGGATAAGCGATGGAATATCAATGGCACTGGAACGTTTTCTTCCAGATATCGCCGGACGCCGGCCAAGCGTACTGGATTCTTTTTGTCAAAGGCTTTGCCGCCACGCTGGCCGTATCGGCCGCGAGCTGGATCATCGCCTTTGTGCTGGGTGTGATCGTCGGCGCGGCGCGCACTTCCCTGATCTTTGGGATACGCATGCCCGCGTATCTGTATGTGCACTTGTTTCGCGGCGTTCCCTTGCTGGTCCAGCTATTCCTCTGGTATTTCGTCTTCCCCGAAATGTTCGACAGCGTGAAGGCGGTGGTAGTGAGAACCGACGCCACGTACGTGCAATTCACCGCCGTGACAGTTTGCCTGGGCTTGTTTACCTCGGCGCGGGTGGCAGAGCAGGTGCGCTCCGGCATTGAATCACTGTCGCGTGGCCAGCGTAGCGCCGGCATGGCGCTGGGATTGCATCCGGTACAGATCTATCGGTACGTGTTGCTGCCGCAGTCGATGCGCCTGATCGTTCCACCGTTGACCAGCGAGTTGATGAACCTGATCAAGAATTCATCTATTGCACTGACCATCGGCTTCGCAGAACTGACATTTCGTGCGCGTGAAATCGGAGAGACCACATTTTCCTATTTCGAGGCGTTCATTGTGACCACCATTGTCTACATCGCCATCGCGCTGACTGCCTATGCTGTCATGGCGCGTTTCGAACCGAGAAAAACGGCGTAACTGCTGTATTTGCCGTAACGCACGCTTGCGCAGGCAGAGAGGATATTCAATATGACACTGGATTTCGGGATCGTTTCCGACAATATTTCCTACATTGCCAATGGCTTCGCCTTTACGTTGCAGCTGACGGCGGTCGCGACAGTAATCGGCATGCTGCTCGGCCTCATGCTGGCGCTGGCGCGAGAATCCAAGGTGCGGCTCGTTGCGCGCTGTGCCTCGACCTACGTCATCGCCATGCGGTCGATTCCACTGATTCTGGTGCTGTTCTGGATATTCTTCCTGATGCCTTTGGCTTTGCAGTTTCTCTTGGGAGCGGGGGCGCCCGTCAAGGTCGATGGAAAACAAACGGCCATGGTCACGTTCAGCCTGTTTGAATCGGCTTACTTCTGCGAGATTGTTCGCTCGGGCATACGCTCGGTATCTGCAGGCCAGCGCTCTGCTGCATTCGCGCTCGGTCTCAATCCGGTGCAGACGATGGGCTATGTGATATTGCCGCAAGGATTGCGCAATATGTTGCCGATCTTTCTGACCCAGATCATCGTCCTCTTTCAGGATACTTCGCTGGTTTATGTGATTTCGGTCACGGATTTCATGGGCGCTGCTGCCAAGATCGGTGAGCGCGACGGCAGCCTGATCGAGCCGTATCTGTTCGTCGCGGCGATTTATCTCGTGATCAGTGTGGCGATAGCCGAAAGCGCAGTCCGGTTGTTTCGAAAAAAGACCGCACGCGTTTAACTACAAGGAAAATTCATGCTTGCAATAGACAATCTGTCGAAATGGTATGGCGATTTCAAGGTTCTCAGCGACTGTTCCGTTCGCATCGACAGGTGCGACGTCGTGGTCATTTGTGGACCGTCCGGTTCAGGAAAGTCTACGTTCATCAAGACGATCAACGGTCTGGAACCGTTCGATCAAGGGCGTATCTCGATACAGGGAATCGCCGTCAGCTCAAATATGCTGCGCAGCGCGGCGCATCGACGACGCGTCGGGATGGTATTTCAGAACTTCGAATTGTTTGGTCACCTTAGTGTGTTGGAAAATCTCAATCTTGCTCAACGAAAGGTACTGCGGCGTTCACATGAAGAAGCTTCGGGACGTAGTAGAGCAATGCTGGCACGTGTAGGTCTGACAGCTCACGCGGCCAAATATCCGCACCAACTATCCGGTGGGCAGCAGCAGCGCGTTGCCATTGCAAGAGCGCTGACCATGGACCCCGACATCATGTTGTTCGACGAGCCAACTTCTGCCCTTGATCCCGAGATGGTGAAGGAGGTGTTGGATGTGATGGCGGAACTGGCCGCAGCGGGCATGACGATGTTGGTCGTGACCCACGAAATGGGTTTCGCCCGGCAAGTCGCCGATCGGATTATTTTCATGGAGGAGGGGAGAATCGTCGAAGACTGCAGCAAAGAACATTTTTTCGGCGCCGCCAACGACCTCAGTGCTAGAGTACGGCGTTTCTTATCTGTGACACAGGTCTCTCATTGAGAAAATCGTCTGTCGTTGAATGTAGACGTAGTGATATTCTCCAAGCTCACTTCTCTCGGTCATGTTCCTATGGTGTGGTTTCCTAAATGAGAGGGCTGTTTTTGACCGACTGCAGATGTCAAATAATACCAAACTGCAATCCGCGCTATTCGTGGTCACTAGCGAAAATGCACCATTATCGATAGTCAGCAATGGCGTATTTTCCACGAGCCTAAATTGTTCAACGACTGCTCCTGGCCGGTTGCAGTCACTCGATATTCAACACTGCGGTATCACTATGTTGATTGTGAATTGCTGCCAAACCTCGTAAAAAATCATCTAGTTGCGCTGGATGGGATCGCAGATGAAGTTTTCCTTCGTTGGCAACTTTCTTCCCGTCAAAGTCGAAAAATTGCGACTGCAAATGTGCGGTGATGATCAGCACCCCCCGCGCATTGAATTTCAGCAAAAAATGACAAGCCCCTGCAGCGAATTGCGGATCAAACTCTCCGAACCGTAAGTCATATTGGGTGCCAGGAGCCTCCCCCTTGAATACCTCCAAGGCTAAAACAAGCTGGCCTAGTTGTTCGTGCCCTGCATAGACTTCAGTCTGAAATCGGGAGCGGCCTTCATTGATTTCGATTCGTAGTTCCAGGAGATCGTCATCCGACCATATCTTGGTGAAACATATTCCTGCATTCATTTCATTCTCGTTCTCAGGATGGCCGCCTCTGGCCGATTGCGGACGGAATGTTGCAAGTGTCGCAAAAGAAAAGCCACTCGTACAAGTGGCTTTTAACTTTTGAAGCGGCGCAGCTGAATCAATTTCCGACCAACTTTATTCGGGCCCGACCAACTTTATTCATTGTAGTCACCAATTTTGTGCAACCTCACTCCACCGTCACAGATTTAGCCAGATTGCGCGGCTTGTCCACATCCGTCCCCCGCGCCAGCGCCGTGTGATACGCCAGTAATTGCAGCGGCACCACGTGCAGGATCGGTGACAGCAGGCCGTAGTGTTCCGGCAGGCGGATGACGTGGACGCCTTCGCTGGAGGCGATGCTGGAGCCGGCGTCGGCGAAGACGTACAGCTGGCCGCCGCGCGCGCGCACTTCCTGCATATTTGACTTCAGCTTTTCGATCAGCGCGTCATTCGGCGCGACCGTGACCACCGGCATTTCTTCCGTGACCAGCGCCAGCGGACCGTGCTTGAGTTCGCCGGCGGCGTAGGCTTCGGCGTGGATATAGGTGATTTCCTTGAGCTTCAACGCGCCTTCGAGGGCGATCGGGTAGTGCAGACCGCGGCCGAGGAACAGGGCGTTCTCCTTGCGGGCGAAGGCTTCGGCCCAGGCGGCGATGCTTGGTTCCAGCGCCAGCACGCTTTGCAGCGCGGCGGGCAGGTGGCGCATGGCCTTGAGGTGTTCGGCTTCCTGTTCGTCGCTGAGCAGGCCGCGGGTTTGCGCCAGCGCCAGCGTCAGCAGGAACAGCGCCGCCAGTTGGGTGGTGAAGGCCTTGGTCGAGGCGACGCCGACTTCGACGCCGGCGCGCGTGATGTAGGCCAGTTGCGATTCGCGCACCATGGCGCTAGTGGCGACGTTGCAGATGGTCAAAGTGTGCTGCATGCCCAGCGAGCGCGCGTGCTTGAGCGCGGCCAGGGTGTCGGCGGTTTCGCCGCTTTGCGAAATCGTCACGACCAGCGAGTTTGGATTCGGCACGCTGTCGCGGTAGCGATATTCGCTGGCGATCTCGACGCTGACCGGGATTTTGGCGATCGACTCGAGCCAATATTTGGCGGTCAGCCCGGAGTAATAGCTGGTGCCGCAGGCGAGGATCAGGATGGAATCGACGCTCTTGAACACCTTGTGGGCGCCGTCGCCGAATAGCTCCGGCATGATGCCGCTGACGCCTTCGAGCGTGTCGGCGATGGCGCGCGGCTGCTCGAAGATTTCCTTCTGCATGTAGTGCTGGTAGGGGCCGAGTTCGACCGCACTGGTGTAGGCCTGCACGGTCTTGACTTCGCGCGTGACGCTTTTGCCCGCAGCGTCGACGATCCAGTAGCGTTGCAGTTGCAGGTCGACCACGTCGCCTTCTTCCAGGTAGATGATCTGGTCGGTGGTGCCGGCCAGCGCCATGGCGTCGGAGGCGACGAAGTTCTGTCCTTCGCCGACGCCGACGATCAGCGGCGAACCCTGGCGCGCGGCGACCACGCGGTGCGGTTCGTCGACGCAGAAGACAGCAATGGCGTAGGCGCCGGTGAGGCGGCGCACGGCTTGCTGCACGGTCTCGAACAGGTCGCCGGTATACATGTGATCGACCAGGTGGGCGATGACTTCGGTGTCGGTCTGGCTTTCGAACACGTAGCCGACGCCTTGCAGTTCTTTGCGCAGCTCTTCGTAGTTCTCGATGATGCCGTTGTGGACCAGCGCGATACGGTCGCGCGAGAAATGCGGGTGGGCGTTGTGCGTGGCGGGTGCGCCGTGCGTGGCCCAGCGCGTGTGGGCGATACCGGTGAAGCCGGCCAGGTGGGTTTCGGCGACTTGCTTTTGCAGCTCGGCGACGCGTGCGGTGCTGCGCGAGCGCTGCAGCTTGCCGTCCATGTGCACTGCCACGCCACAGGAATCATAGCCGCGGTATTCGAGGCGCTTGAGGCCTTCGAGCAGGATGGGAGTGACGTCCTTTTGCGCAACCGCGCCGACAATACCGCACATATGCTGCCTTTCAGAATTGGGTGAATGGCGTCATCTTAGGCTAGCGTGATTGAAATAAGATTTCTAAATTTGTCAATATTTGGTCTATTATTGCTTTCAATATCGGTAATGAAATAATATTTCAAATTAAATGGATAATTTTATCTAATGACTATTGCTCTCGATGATCTGGATCGTCGCATCCTGAATGCTTTGCAGGAGGACGCTGCTCAAACCAATTTCCAGCTGGCCGAACACGTGCATGCGTCGCCGCCGACCTGCCTGCGCCGGGTCAAGCGGCTGGTGGAGGCGGGGGTGATCACGCGCCAGGTGGCGCTTCTGGCGCCGGAAAAGCTGGGGCCGGCCCTGACCGCGATCGTCGAGATCACGCTGGACCGGCAGGGCGATGAGCAACAGGTGGAGTTTGAGGCGCTGGTGGCGGCGGAGCCGGCGGTGCTGCAGTGCTACCGCGTGTCGCCGGGGCCGGATTTCGTGCTGGTGGTGCAGGTGGCGGACATGCCGGCGTATCACGGGCTGGCGCATCGCCTGTTCGCCACGCATCAGAACGTGCGCAACGTGCGCAGTTACTTTTCGATTCACCGCAGCAAGTTCGAGACCCGGATCGCCGTCTGAACAGGTTCGGGGCGATCCGGGCGGGGTGCGTCCAGGATTATTTCTTGATCTTGACCGGGCGTGTCCAGCCCGGCAGCGAGAGCTGTTTGGCGCGCGACAGCGTCAACTGGCCGGCTGGAGCATCCTTGGTCAGCGTGGTGCCGGCGCCGATGGTGGCGCCTTTGCCGACGCGCACCGGGGCGACCAGCTGGCTGTCGCTGCCGATGAAGGCGTCGTCCTCGATGATGGTTTCGAACTTGTTGACGCCGTCGTAGTTGCAGGTGATCACGCCCGCGCCGACGTTGACGCCCGAGCCGATCACGGCGTCGCCGATGTAGGCCAGGTGGTTGGCCTTGCTGCGTGCGGCAATGCGGCTCTTCTTCACTTCCACGAAATTACCGATGTGTACTTCTTCGCCAAGTTCGGCGCCCGGGCGCAGGCGCGCGTACGGGCCGACCTGGGCGGACGCGCCGACCACGGCGCCGTCGATGTGCGAGAACGGCTTGATCTGCGCGCCCTTGCCGATGCGTGCGTCCTTGACGATGCAGTTGGCGCCGATGACGGCGCCGTCTTCGATCTCGACCCTGCCTTCAAAAATACAGTTGACGTCGATGCTGACGTCGCGGCCGCAGGTGAGCGAGCCGCGCACGTCCAGCCGGGCCGGATCGAGCAGCGTGACGCCCTGTTCCAGCAGCGCGTTGGCGACGCGGCGCTGATAGGCGCGTTCCAGTTCGGCTAGTTGCACCTTACTGTTGACTCCCAATGTCTCGGCGACGTCGGCCGGGTTGGCCGAGACGACTTCGACGCCGTCGGCAACCGCCGCGGCGATGACATCGGTGAGGTAGTACTCGCCCTGGGCGTTGTCGTTGGACAGTGCCGCCAGCCAGCTGCGCAACTTCGCGGTCGGGGCGGCGATGATGCCGGTATTGATTTCGCAGATGGCGCGTTCGGCTTCGCCGGCGTCCTTTTGCTCGACGATGCGGGTGATCTTGCCGTTTTCACGCACGATGCGGCCGTAGCCGGTCGGGTCCGCCACGGTGATGGTCAGCACCGCCAGCTTGTCGTTGCCGGCGGCGGCCAGCAGGCGTTGCAGCGTGGCCGGGGTGGTCAGCGGTACGTCGCCGTACAGCACTAGCGTGGGCGCGTTGTCGTCGATAAAAGGCAGCGCCTGCGCGACCGCATGGCCGGTGCCGAGCTGCGGTTCCTGCAGCGCGAAGGACAGCGTATCGTCAGCAAAGCTGGAAGGTACGGCGTCGCCGCCATGGCCGTAGACCACGCACAGTTTCGTCGGCGCCAGCGTCTTGGCGGTATCGACGACATGGCGCAGCAATGGCTTGCCGGCGAGGGGGTGGAGTACTTTCGGCAGCGCTGATTGCATGCGCTTGCCCATGCCGGCGGCGAGGATGACGATGTTCATGAGTGGCGTTCGAAAATAAGGCGAAAGTTTAGCATGCGGATGTCGGAGCCGGGATTGGCGGAATCGCCTCAAATACAAAGCTGAGGGTTAATTCTGCATGTTCTCGGCCCTTTGGATTGACGCCCGATAATTATGATGATGTCTGGGTCAAATCGCATCCGGTGCGCCTCAAGAATGGACGGGCGCCGACGGATAGAAACAACAAAGACGGTTTAAAGGCAGTGCATGAAGATTCTCTTGCTAAACGATGAGTTCTACACCACCGGCGCCAGCATTGCGATGCTGCGCCTGGCCGAGCGCCTGGTGCAGAACCATGAAGTATCCGTAATGTCACGCATCGAAGGCGAAGGCGAGATCAAGAAGAAGTTCGAAGAACTAGGCATTCCCATTGTCAAGGATATCCAGGCCGGCGCCATCGATCTGTTGATCGCCAACACGCTGCTGTCCGGCGCCCACGTCGCTGCGGCGGCGCCGAAGGTCCCGGTGATCTGGTGGCTTCACGAAGCCGAGATCGGCCGCGACATGATTTTGCGCTTTCCGCAGCTGGCGGAAGGTTTCAAGCGTGCGTCGCACATCGTGTGCCAGACCGAATTCCAGCGCATCGTATACGGTAGCTTCCTGTTCGACAGTCCTGCTACGTTGCACGTGCTGCCGTTCTGGAATGACGCGATCTATCGCCAGAAAAACCTGCAGCCCGAGCCAAAGCCGGCCGGTAAAAAACGCATCGTATCGATCGGCACCATCGAGCCGCGCAAGCGCGTGTTCGACACCATCATGGCGGTCGAGAGCCTGGAAGCTGAACTGCGCAACCAGATCGAATGCATCTTCATCGGCAAGTACCTGCAATTGCCCGAAGGTGCGCAGCAACTGGTGGACTCCTTCCCGGATCGCTATCGCATGCTGGGCGAACTGCCCAATGACGTGGCGCTGTCCTATATGGCGTCGGCCGATCTGTTCGTGCTTGCCAGCGACAGCGAATCGCAGCCGCTGACGATCTGGGAAGCGTTCGAACTGGAAGTGCCGGTGTGTCTCTCCGACCTGGAAACTTATCGCCATATCGGCTTGCGGCATGCCCGGAATGTGATGATGCATCCGGTAGGCAATGTTGAAATGCTGTCTGTCAACCTCAGCGCCCTGCTCACCAGCGCAAAATTTCGTAAAAATCTCACCAGGGCCGGCAAGAGCCTGCTCTTGAAAAACCTGACGAATGATTGGGCTGACGAATTCGAGCGCATCATTCACAGGGTGTTCACTGAATCAGAAATCAAGAAACTTGGGTACTAGCGGTCCGTCCAGGACGCCATCAGGGAAATAGGGAAATCATGAGTCTCGATTTTAACCAACGCATTTCTACGCTATTGCAGATTCCGGTCAATGTCATCAATGCGCAGAGCTTGCTGAAAGAGTGTCGTCAGATCGAACTGGACAACGCTTACATTCCTTCCGGATTTTTATGGGCAATTGAATATAAGCGCTCACAGATCAGCAAGTTGTACGGAGACATGCCGGCTGCCATTCATCACGCGCGCAACGCATTGGCGCAAGTTCCGTACAACGGCGATATTCTTGCCGAGTACAAAAACCTCGTCAGCAAGCCGTCGCCGTTGCGAAACATCGCTCTGATCATCAGCTGCAAGAAGTACGAAGACAAGGCGCTGCAGCTGGCGCGTCAATATGATGAGGCGGCGATTGACTATCTGGTCATCAGTGGCTCCGATACGCCGCCGATCGATCATCCGCGCGCCATCCAGGTCGCGTGTCCCGACAACTACGAGAGTCTGCCGCGCAAGACGATTGCCGCATGCACATGGGTGTACGAAAATCTGGGCAACAGCGTCGGTGTTCTCAAGGTCGATGACGACCAGCACCTGTTCGATCCTGCACGCGCGAAAGTGATACTGGAGCAGTTGCGCCAGCTTGATGTCTATGCAGGCGTGCCTGTTTCCGGCGTTACGCATGACCGGAACTGGCATTGGAACAAATGCCAGGATCCAGTCCTCAACCGGAAGACTTACGGTCGTCCTTTCTTGCGCCAGTGGGCCAAGGGCGGCGCGTATTATCTGGGGCCCGGGCCACTGGAAAAATTGGTGATTTCGATGATCCGCTTCCCCGGCATGTTCGAGGGCGAATACTACGAGGACAAGCTGGTGGGAGATATGATGGTGTTGGAGCAGGTCGAGTTGAAAATGCTGGCCGAATATGAAGATTTCGGCCTTTCACTGACGGAGCAGCATCGTTTCAATTCCTGACGCCGAGGCATGAACGGCAAGGTAATGTCGACGGTGGAAGCGCGGTTCCACCGTCGATCGCAACTCAGTTTTTTCCCTTGCGGGCGTTGTTGACTTGTCGAATGTAAAAATCGACGATGTCTTTCACCATCTCCGAATTGCGCAAAGAGGCTTGATAAAACAGCTCTTTGGCATCTTCATCCATATTACAGATCGCAGCCAATCGTCCCAATTGGAACACCACGTCCGAATTTTCCGGCTCCTTCTGCAGCGCTTCGGTCAAGACCTCGAATGCGGTTTCATACCGTGCGGCGTCGATGTGCAAAATGCCGGTTTCCAGCAATGAAGGTTGTGGCGCGACATTGCCTTGCAGTGCCTGGATCATGCTGACTTCACGTTCCAGTTGACGCAGGTCTTGCGTGTACCGATCTTCTCCGGCGGCGCGTTGTTCCGGAGTAGCCTGCAGCCATTGTTCGCAGAAATTACCAAGGTCACGTACGGATCCGGCATTCAAGCGCGTGCCTGGAAGGACGGCAAGGGAGGTTTTCAGCAAGCGGTCGCGGTCGTTGCTCATCGTCAAACCGCAAAATGCAGGGCGCATGCCGGCGCTGCTCAACAGTGTTTCCAGTTCGTCCAGATTCCACTCGCGCATATGGCTGGGATTCGCCGGCGGACCGAAGTCGTGGACACCACGCTCAAGGTCGCGCTCAGGGGTAGACAGCAGAGCAACTTTGGCATGCACCAGGAATGACCGGATCAGATCCAGCAACTGGGTTGGATTGACCAGATGTTCGATGACGTCTGAATTGACGATCACTGCATGTTGCAGAACTTCCGGTGGAAGATTGACCTTGGTGCCCGCTTCCAGATCCACTTCGATCCAATTGCCGAATGGATATTCCTGGCGGCAATGGGCGAGGTTGCTGCCGAAGTCGAGGCCGATAATCTCAAATTCCGGATAAAGCCGCGCCAGCTTTCGAGCACGGCCGCAGCCGATATCGATGATGTACTTGCATTCATATTGACGCGCCAGGGTCGCCGCAAGCGGGTACACGTCAGGTTGCCAAATGGTGCCATCGTCGTGGATGTCGGCATAGTATTCAGGTTGCGTGCGCGCCCGATAACCGGGTTTGATGAAAAAACTCTCTGCAGTCACGATAGTTCCTATAAAAAAGACTTTGAGAAAGGATATCCAATCTCAGAGGGCGCTGAACACAGCAAACAGGGCTGGACAGCCTTAAGTTGAGTATGACCGTTTAAGGAATTGTAGCAGCCGACGAGCTCAATAAGCAGCAAAATCGGCCTCCACGCCACTCTCCAGCCAATCCATGATCTGTCGGACGCGTATTTCCGCAGTATGTGCGTTCTTCAGCTTGTGGCTGGCGTTGCTGGTCAGTCGCCGGACCAGGCCTGCATCCGTCTGTATGCGGCGGATTTGGTCCGCCAGATGCTCGGGCGAATTGGGGTCGTATAACAAAATGTCCTGATTGTCGGTGAACAATGCATTCGTCCGCGGCCTGCCCGGCACCATGCACGAGATCACCGGACGTCCTGCCGCCATGCCTTCGTATACGCGTCCTGGGAAGCCTTGGAAGAAGGAGGGTAAATTCACGACGGCGGAGCCTTGCTGCAAGCTGCCCAGCCACAATCCGAAAATGTCCTCACGCACGCGGCGCAGCAAGGACAGGTAGCGATCGAGATGGTGTTGCTTCACCAGGAGACCTTCATTGAGGGCCTCGGCGGTGAGTTGTTGCAAGCGATCGTACAACTCCGGATAACGGGTCTGGTACTCCAATGAAGGGCCCGGTTGCACCAGCAAACCTGCCAACGCCGGGTGTGTCAGCCATCCCTCGCGGTTGCCATACAGCGCGCCGTAGAAAACCGCATGAGAATTCTTCACCGGCGGCGGCGCCTGAATACTTGCGGCAGGCACTGTCTGCGGCCACCACATGGCATTGATCTGACCGCTCAGATTGAGGTCGGTGGCATCCTGTTCATCGGCCAGCAAGACGTGCGTCATGTACTTCAGGCGCTTTGTCACCAGTTCCTTGCGCGCTTTCAGCGGCGGCGACATTTCATACACGTGGGGTTCATATTGCAAGGACTCCATGACGAAGCCTAACCGCACCGGCGCCAGTGTCGACACCCATTGCAGGAACGCTTCGTCATAAGTGGTGTGCACCAATTCTATCCACACCTGATCGAACTGTTGGCCGTCATACAGCGCGCGGGCACGGGAAAGCCATGTGGCGGGGTGATCGCATTCCAGGCCATGCATGCTGACAATGCTGCTGACGTTCGCTCCGGTCTTGCGCAAGGCTTGCTCGACGCCTATCTGGGTTGGATAGCCGAGACTGCGCCCAAGACGCCAGTTGGGGAAGTCCAGCAGGATGACCAATATCCTCGGTCCGGTAGTCGGAGAACGATTCAACATCTTATTTTCCCAGGCAGGTTTTTTTCATACAAATAAACGGCTTACGCAGAAACCGCATCGGAGCCTTCCAGAATCAACCGTCCGGCCGCAGCAAAGTCGGCAGCCAGCAGGACGCCTGGCGGACAATGTTCCATTTCTGCGCGACCGTAACCCGTTTCCACCATGATGCATCGTACGCCTGCGGCCAGGCCGGCTTCGATATCGCTCAGCTTGTCGCCGATCATCCAGGATGCGGCCATGTCAATGTCCCATTCCTTGGCTGCCTGCAACAGCATCCCCGGCGCCGGTTTGCGGCACAAGCAGTCGCGCTGCTCGCCATGCAGAGGATGATGCGGGCAATGGTAGTAGGCATCGATACGCGCGCCGGCGACGGCGAGATCTTCGTCCACACGCGCATGCAACGCTTCAATGGCGGCAGCGTCGTAGTAACCGCGCGCCACGCCAGCCTGATTGGTCACGACAATCGCCAGAAAACCTGCATCGCCGAGAAGTTTGAGCATCTCCATCGAACCCGGGATCCACTCCCAGTCTGCGTACTTGTGCAGATAGTTCTTTTCGACATTCAGGGTGCCGTCGCGATCGATGAACACGCAGGCGCGCCCTGTCTGTACGGAAGACACGGCCATGTCAGACGTTGCCGTACTTGGTGTTCTTCATCATGGTGTAACCCTTCACCAGCTCGGCAATGCCGATGTCCAGCGAATGTTGCGTCCTGAAGCCGGTTGCTTCGATCTTGGCGTTCGAAACAATGTAGTTGCGTTGATCCGGATCTTTGCCGATTGCGGCTTCCGGGAAGATGAAATCCGGAACGTGACGCGCAATCGCCTGGCACAACTCCATCTTCGACACATTGGCGTCGGACAGCCCGACGTTGTAAATCTGGCCTTTCATGCGGTCGAAGTTCTCGATGCCATGCAGGAAGGCGCGTGTGACATCGCGTACGTGGATGTAGTTGCGCTTGAAGTGGGGTTCGAACAGCACGACAAAACGATCGTAAACCGCGCGATAGGTAAAGTCATTGACCAGCAGGTCGATACGCATGCGCGGCGACATGCCGAAGACGGTAGCCAGACGGAAGCTGATCGCGTTGGGATGCTCCATGACGGCATTTTCGATCTTCAGTTTTTCGATTGCATACTGAGAGATCGGACGCAAGGGCGATTCTTCCGTGCAGAAGTTGTTTTCGTCGCCGGTGCCGTAGGCGCTGTTGGTGGTCGGCATCAACAGGCGCTGGTCCTTGCTGAGATGCTTGAGCATCATCAGTACCGCGTCATGGTTGACGGTCGATGCGCCGATCGGATCCTTGTTGCATAAAGGAGCGCCCACATATGCCGCCAGCGGGATCACCACGTCGGCTTTGGCGAGCAGCGGCAGCATGGTTTTTTCCAGGCGGATGTCGCCGCGCACCACAGAAAAATTTTCATGATGGCAGACGTGCGACAAACTGACCTGGTCGTACATCAGATTGTCCAGCACGGTCACTTTGTGGCCTGCTGCCAGCAGCGCTGGAACCATGGTGGAGCCGAGATAACCGGCGCCGCCGGTGACGAGAATATTGTGGGTCATGTCGAAGATCCTTTTATTGGGTTCATTCGCCAAAAATGGCGACTTCCACACACTCGCAAAGCGTGTGGGCTAATACGATATGCAACTCCTGGATGGTGCTGGTCGCTCGTCCCGGCACCACAATGCTGTAATCGGCCAACGCCATGGCCGGACCGCCGTCCCGTCCGGCAAACAGGATGCTGGGGACTTGCATGTCACGGCACTGCTCCAGCGCTTTCAGAATATTGGGCGATTGGCCCGACGTGCTGATACCGAGGAACATGTCGCCGGCTACGGCTTTGCCTTTCAGCTGGCGCGAAAATACATGCTCGAAGCCGTAATCATTGCCGATCGCGGTCAGGATCGAGCTGTCCGTGGTCAGCGCTTCGGCGGGCAGGGGGGCTCGATCGCGGGCCAGTTTGCTGACGAACTCCGCCGCCAGATGTTGGGCATCTGCCGCCGAGCCGCCGTTTCCGGCGATATAGATGCGATGGCCTTGCCGGTAGCATGCCACCGTCGCGTCGACTGCTTTGGCAAAGATGGCAAGCGCGGCCTGATGTTGCATGAGGTCGCGTTTGGCCTGGATGGATGCTTCCAGATTACGATGCAAGCGTTCGATGGGTGTCATGAGGACTCCTTGCTAGGCATTGAGCACGGACCCGGCGCGATGATAATCGCCAGGGATGCCGATATCGATGAAGCTGCCGGGAAATTCGAGGCCGTACATGCGCTGGCCGGTATCGAAAGCGCGCGGGAAAAGGTCGTTCTCCAACGATGCTGCGGCGCCGGGAGCCAGTTTGTCATCGGCGGCGCACAATGCGTGCAGAGCGCGCGGATGGATCCAGTAGACGCCACCGTTGGCCAGGCATTCGGCGCCATCCTGGCTCGATTTAAGCCCGGTGATGCGCCCTGATGCCGCAATGTCCATGCCCAGGTAACGGCTCGTCTCGGCCGTGCGGAACAGGGAAAAACACCAGTCGCTGTCGTGACTGCGAGCAAATTCGTCGAGCCGGTCCAGGCGCACCGAAAAATACGTATCACCATTGAGCAGCAAAAAGGGCTGTTCCGGCGCTATCTTATCGAGCGCCAGCAAGACGCCGCCACCGGTACCCAACGGGCTTGCTTCGACAACATAGTCGAGCGCGGCGCCACCATAGGCGTTGCCGAAATGCCCGCTGATCGCCTCATGGCGATATCCCACCGCGAGCACAAAGTGCCGGATGCCTTGTGCTATCCAGTAATCCAGCTGGTACTCGAGAAAGGGCCTTCCCTCAATCGGCGCCATTGGCTTGGGCAGATCAGGCACGGCGCTGCGCAGCCGCGTACCCAGACCACCGGCAAGAATGATTGCGGACCGGACGGCCATGTCAGACCGCATTCAGCAAGCGGCACAGTTCATCGACCTCGGCGTCTTTCAGATCAGGGAAATTGCCGATGTAGAAGCCGTAGAAATGAACGTGCTCGGTTTCCGGGAAGTCCAGATGATGATTCGCCGGTACGATGCCTTTCAGATAAGGCTGTCGCACCTGGTTTCCACCGCCGGCGCTGCCGCGTCGGAACTCGATGCCGGCTGCGCGCATGGCGGTCATCAGGCGTTCGACCAGCTCATCGTCAGCTTCCTTGAGAATCAGGTTGAAGGCATAGTTGCTGGAACCTTCAAGTTTGAAGTCAGTACGATAGCGGCTGCTGTCAATCTGCCTCAGGAAACGCAGAAGGTTGTCGGTCCGGCGTTGCACGTTGGCATCCAGGCGTTTGAGCTGGCTGCGGCCCATGATGCCGCCGATTTCGGTATTGCGAAGATTGTAGGCAGGATAGGCAAAGATGAAATCCGGATTCAGCTCGGGATTGTCCTCGCGGTATGTGCGCTTGACGTTGTCGTCGTTGGATTCGCGGACCATGCCATGCGAGCGCAGCATGCGTGCTTGCTGATACACCTCGGGATCGTTGGTGCAGACCATGCCGCCTTCGATCGTGCTCATGTGATGGGCGTAATAGAACGAGAAATTCGACATCCAGCCGAAGCTGCCCAGACGCTTGCCGTTGTGGGTGGCGCCATGTGACTCGCAGACGTCTTCGATCAACGGAATATTGCGGCGTTCCAGTTCAGCCAGCAGTTCGTCGGTCAGGCCGTCGAAGCCCTGTACATGCGTGAGGAATACCGCGCGCGTGCGCTCAGTGATCTTGCTCAGTATTTGTTGAGGATCCATTGCCAGACTGCGCGGGCAGATATCGACGAATACCGGTGTGAAACCGTTTTGTAAAACTGTGGCGATATCCGAAATCCAGGTCAGCGGCGGCACCAGCACTTCGCCGCCTTCCGGATGGCGCAGCTTGAGGATGGCCATGCTCAGCAAGTTCGCCGAGGCGCCGGAGTTGACGAAGACGCTGTATTTCACGCCCAGCCATTCAGACCATTCGCTTTCGAATGCGCGTACGTTGGCGCCGTGCGTCAGGATGGGGTCATCTTGTTGCAAATGGGCGATGACTGCGTCCAGGTCCTCACGCAGGATATTGTTTCTCATCAACGGGAATTTCATGGTGCTTTGTCCAGGTTTGTTCTCGGTACGCTGTGGCTATCCATGGCTGTTCATGGAGTCAGTCGCGTTGCTTATTTTTCGCCGTAATAATCACCGTATTCCACGATGATGGTACTGCGGCCGTCATCACGAAGCAGCGCACGCTCGTAGGCGGGGAACACATCCTCCGGCTCCTCCAGGCGAATGATTTCAATCGTGGTGCACATGGAACGCAGCGCCTCGGTATAGTCGCCGATATGCTGGTGCTGAGGATGGAGCGGCCGTTGCGAGCCGATGCCGGTACGGACGATGGCCTTGGCTTTGTAACCACCGGTGGACATGACATCGATCTTGTCCAGGTGATTGATCAACTGGCTCATGCCGCACAACAGAAAATTCCAGCGCGGGAAAATGCTGACCGGCACCATGCCGGCAAGTGCCATGCCGGTGGTCATGCCCATCTGCATTTCTTCAGCAACGGGTAATTCCAGCAGGCGTTCGCGCGGCACATCCTTCAAGGTGTTGGTCATCGCCGTGCCGGCGACGGCTACAGCCTGGCCCATGAACACGGTACGTGGATCCTGCGCCAGGAAATCCATTGAACGCTTCAGTTCGTCGAAATATTTCATCGCAGATCCTCAGAACTGTACGCGCATGCCGGCGCCGGCATGTGGGTACTTTGTTTGATAACGGTAATAGGAAACGTATTCATCGTTGGCATTTTCGTAGGTCAGCTGAGGCTGATTCCAGGCTTCACGGGTATCGGTACAGACTGATTTTTCGTTGTCTTCTACGATGAAATGGATAGGCAGTTTGTGATTGCGGCTGTACTTGATCGACTCGTGGGCGATGCCGGTTTCGGAAGTCATCTCGCCCATGAAGCAGTACACGCGCGCATCTTCGCCGCTGCGCTGGATCGCCATGGCGGCGCCCACTGCAATTGGTAACACCCCGCCGACGATCGCCGAGGAGTAAATGCGCTGCTCGGGGAAGCACAGCGAAATGGAGCGGCCGGCGAGGATTTCGTCACGCACCTGCTCGGGCGGCACGCCTTTGAGCAGACATTGATAGTGCGAGCGCCAGGAGCAGAAAATCCAATCCTGCGGGCGAATGTTCTTGAACGCCGCGATGATCTGTTCTTCGTTGCCCGAATACAGATGCACCGGGGCTCGGATCTTGCCGGCGTTGAATGTGGCCGCAATCTCATCTTCAAATGCGATCAGCTCATCTTTTGTCATGGTTTCACCACATGTTGAGGGACGTCGTTCCGGACGTCGGTTGGAATAGTCGTTGCAGCGGGAAATTTGGTCATGTGCTTGTCCCCGGTCATTGCTGCCGATACCAATCATAGGTATCACGCAAGCCATCTTCAAAACTTATCTGAGACTGCCAGCCTAACTGGCGCAAGCGCGAACTGTCCAGCAGCTTGCGTAGCGCACCGTCGGGTTTAGTGCTGTCCCAATCCAATTCGCCTTCATAACCCACGACACGTTTCATGGTTTCGGCGAGTTCACGAATGGAAATATCGGCGCCCGAGCCGAGGTTCAACGGCAACGACAGTTGCGGCAAGTCGTTTCGCAACAGCATCAGGCAGGCAGCAGCGATATCGTCAGCATGGATGAACTCGCGCCGTGGCGTACCACTGCCCCATAAGGTCACAGTATCGGCGCCGTCCAGTTTGGCCTGATGGAATCGCGCCATCAGCGCGGACAAGACATGGCCTGATTTGGGATCGAAATTGTCGTTGGGACCGTAGGCGCTATTCGGAATGACCGGAATGAATCGTTGTTCGCCATATTGACGATTGTAGGCCAGGCAGAGATGCACCCCCGCCAGCTTGGCGATCGCATAGGGCAGGCTGGTCGGTTCGGGATGACCGCTCAGCAATGCTTCTTCCGGCATCGGTTGCGCGGTTTCCTTGGGATACATGCAGGACGAGCCGAACAGGATCAGGCGCTTGACATCGGCCTGGTGCGCGGCGCGCAGGACATTGAGGGCGATCGCCAGGTTTTCATTGATGAAATCCGCCGGCAAGGTCTGGTTTTCGAGAATGCCGCCTACGCGACCGGCGGCCAGCAGCACGTACTGCGGCTTTTCCGCTTCGAAAAATGCGGTGACCTGATCGGCATTTTGCAGTTCCAGTTGTTGCCGGCTGCGGATGACGAGGTTGGTATAGCCCGCTTTGTTCAGGCAGCGCACCAGCGCTGAGCCGATCAGGCCGGCATGGCCGGCAACAAAAATCTTTGCGTCTTTAGGCGGCAAGCTCATCAGGACAATCCATTCGGTTGGTAAAGGACGACCTTGCTGCCGGAGTCTTCGAACTGAAATGGCACATGGATCAGGTGGCTGAGGCGTTCGCGAACTTGCGCCTGAAGTTCTGGTTTGACGACCAGCAACAGGAAGCCGCCACCGCCGGCGCCCATGATCTTGCCGCCGCTGGCGCCTGCCCGCAGCGCTTCTTCATAGAGGAAATCGATCGCCTCTGTAGATACCTTATCGGACAGGCTGCGTTTGCACAGCCATCCTTCATGCATCAGTTTGCCGATTTCAGTGATCGGCAGGCGTTCATCCTGCAGCGTCAGAATGGCTTCCTCCACCATTTCTCGCATACGTTTGAGCTGATTTTCGCGTTTCGAGAAATTTTCGATTTGCGATTTTGCGACTTCGGAAGCAATGCGTGAAAATCCGGTGAAGAACAGCATCAAATGATTCTGGAAGTCGGCCAGCCGTTCCGGGCGCAATATCACCGGCGCCGTGCTGAAGCTGCCGTTGCGGTGGAAGTCGATGCGGTTGAAGCCGCCATAGGCAGCGGAAACCTGATCTTGCGAGCCGACGTTCTCGCCAATGACGTGTTGTTCGATATGGATGGCGTCTTTGGCCAATGCTTCCTTCGACGCGTAGCGCCCCTCCATGGTGGCCAGCGCGTGCACCATTCCGACCGTGAACGACGAACTGGAGCCGAGGCCGGAACGCGCCGGCAGATCGCCATCGTGATGAATTTCCAAGCCGCGTTCACAACCGGCCCAGCCGAGGATTGCACGGACAGCCGGATGCTTGATTTCGTCGATACGTTGAACGTTCTCAATCAGCGAATGCACGATCCGATGCTTGTGCTCGAAGAACGGCGGCAGATAGCGACAAGTGATGTAGCAATATTTGTTGATGCTGGTTGCCAGGACGGCACCCCCATGCTCGGCGTACCAGGCGGGATAGTCCGTGCCGCCGCCAAAGAACGACATGCGAAATGGGGTGCGTGTAATGATCATATTGGGCCAACTCTATGTAGTGCGGATGGGGCGCATGTCGGCCCTGAGCTCGCATACCGCGGGATCGATAGCTGATTCAGTCGCCTAGAATTTTTCGTTTCAGTTTTATTTTTGTCATGTCGCGTAAATGTGCCACGACATCTGAGCCGAATTTTTTCTGCACCAATTCAAGGTACTTCGGATCCGAGAAGTAGCGATTGAATGCCTCGTCACGGAATTTCAGTACTTCGGCCGCTGTGAGTGTCTCGGTTCTCAGCGGCAGGCATTCGTAGCTGTGCTGTGAATAGCCGATCCAGGTTTCTGGCAAAGGCCATTGTTTTTCCAAGGCCATGGTGTACAGCTTGGAACCGGGATAGGCCATCGCGCAATAAAAATTGGCGAATTCGCAATTGGCTTCGAGTGCCAGTTCCAGTGTCTCCTGCATGGATTCATGCGTGTCATCAGGCAAGCCGAAGATGTAATTGCCGATGACATTGATGCCGGCATCCTGAATCTTGCGTACGGTCTGGATAATGTCGATTGAGCCGAAACGTCCTTTTTCGACGCCGTCGCGCACCATCTTGCTGCCCGACTCGATACCGAGCGCCAGCCAGCGGAAACCGGCGCGCTGCAATTTCTCGAGGAAAGCATCCTTGACCGTGTCGACGCGGGCATAGGCCCAGATGTTGAGGTCATAGCCGCGCTCAATGATGTGATCGCAGATGCCCAGCACGTGACGGGGATTGAGCACGAACATTTCATCAACAAACTTGATGTTCTTGACGCCATATTTGGTCACAAGGATATCGATTTCCTTGATGACCGAATCCGGCGACCACATGCGATAGGACGGTTTGCCGAACGGCGCATTGATGCAGCAGAACGAACACTTGTAGGGGCAGCCGAGGCTGGTGTGCATTGACACGTAAGGCTGGCGATCGAAGATATGATCGAAGCAATGCCAGTTATGCGCACGGTACTTGTCCATCGGCAGCAAGTCCCAGGCAACGCCCGGCATTTCGCCGTCGAGGTCTTCCATCAGTTCGCCGGCAGGATTGGACATGATGATGCCGCTGCGGCGATACCAGAGACTTGGAATGCCTGAAAATGAAGTGCCTCCAGCTTGCAAGGCCTGCACCGTGCCCAATATGGTTTCCGGACCTTCGCGGTCGCAGACGAAGTCGATTTTTTCTTCGCGCAGCGTACGCTCGGGCAGCGCGGCGGGATGCGTGCCGGTCATCATTATTTTGCAGTCCGGCAACAATGCTTTCAGAGCGGCGCTGGTTTCGCCCGCGGCCGGCATGTTTTGCGTCGATGCGGACGGCTGGAAGCCATACACCACCATCACCACCAATGTCGGCGCGTAATTGTCAGCAATGAATTGCGCCGCGCCTTGCGGACTCAGGTTGTTGGCCGGAGCATCGACGATTGCCGTGCTCAGACCTTTGCGGATGAGATAGGTCGCAATCAGGCCGGCCAATGACGGCGGTTCGATTGCGGAGAATTCGTTGCCCAGTTCCTGATATACGGCCTGCCTGCTGCCCGGATTGACCAACACGACATCGATTTGCTTAGCTGCAGCCACAGGTCCGACTCCTTGAGACATTACCATTTCAACGATTGGTCCATCTGGGAGGCGGAGCGCCTGAACAAAGCACATGTGTGCATGCTGCTTCGATCAATCAGAGATGGAGTTCTATATATGGACCGAAGTGTACCGACACTCACTGTCATGAATAGTGTTGATTACAGGGGAAATAACCACTTACTTTCTGCAATTATCGCTGTGAGCTGCAATTTTGACGATCGGGCATAGGCGTTCAACTCAACGTTTCCAACATTTTATTGAACGCGTTGTGGGATGCCGTCGGCGCGAGAGACATTTTGCAGTGCAGCAAATTACGCATCGCCATTACGCGCAGCAGGTCAAAATTGCTGTTTTGCAATATTTGCTGATGAATCTGGGTAATGTAGTGGGCCGAAGGGGCTTCGATAAACGGCAGATAATTGTCCTGTAGCCATCCTTCCGCATGATCGTGATAGACCTGTTCGCGCACGCCGTGAATTCTCAGGATGGAGTCCGGAAGATTGTGTGCGTATTCTTCATAACCGGGTGCATCGGATATCAGCGGGATGCAGCCGCTTGCCAAGGCGCGAAGAATGCTGAAAGAGTGCAGGCCGGCCGTCGGCAGTGCGAAGATATGATGCGTCAGGTATAAATTCTCCAGAGTCAGATCATCAACGCGGTCTTGTATCCAGGTGACGCCAACCAGATCATCGGCAGTAAACCATTTTTCGATATCCTGCGGTACGGAGGACAAGATGGTTAATTCCACTTGAGGATGATCGCGCCTGATGAGCCGGAATGCCTTCAACAAGTGATGCCCGCCTCGGATATAAAACGATGTGGGATCCTGGTGCAGAGAATTGGTAAAAAGGATGCGCAAGGCCTTAGGCGACTGAAATTTATCGAGTGCCTTTTCCGGGGCGATGATGTCGATGCCAAGCGGAATGTAGTGAAGCTTGTCGGTGATGCGGGGCGTATCGAACACGCGCTCGAAGATTGCTCGGCTTTCTGCGATGTGCGTAAAAATGGCGAGGCACTGATCAGAGGCGAATTCAGCTTTGATTTTTTTGAAGTAATCTTTGTCGCGCAATGTGATGCCGGACGTTTTCCCCGTCCTTATAAACGGCATGAAAATACTAGGTAGGCTTTCGAAATGAAAGATCCAGGGTTTGGCGCCGCAATACATTGGCGCCGTATGTTGGAACAGCATTTCGAATTGTTCAGATTGCGCTTCGATACATAGCTGATCGAATATGTTCAGATGGTTGACGTAATTCAGCGCCTGTTCGGGATTGAGGGATCGCGTTTGCTCCGATAGCCTGAAAACGGTGGAGGCAGCAATTGAGTCGTCAGGATTGAGTGCTCGGTTGACGACGTGGATTTTGGAAGACGGATTGTTTTTGATGAATGATTCTACTAACGGATGAAAGCCATTGAGTGGTCGATAATATGGCAGCTTCCAGGGCAGTCCCAACGAAACGGAAGATTGAGTCATGGCAATGTATTCGTGGTCATGAAAAGTGGTGCCCCTAATGTGGAAGGAAATCCTGCTTGCGCTTCATTTGACGGGGGCGGCTCGGAGAACATGCGCACCCGCTGGATCAATCGATCGGACTGCACTGCAATACGGTACGTCTTTTGCGGAATACTACCATGATGCAATTCGAAAGAATCGACCGTGATGATAGTGCGTCGCCCCCCCCTGCCACTTTGACGGAGCATGCGACATTCTTCTATGTGTGGCTGCCAGGCAGAGTCGTGGACGAATCGAGCGTCGTTTTCATCACCGTCCGTCAAATGAAACAATTCATCGCATCCCGACCAGCGGGACATTCTCGCTTGTATCTGCACATGCGCGATCATTTCGTGTGACGGCATCTTGCGATCTCTTTGCGTTGTGCAATCATTTCGATGGCTTGTTCGGCAAGCCGTATTCGCTAACAAGCTCCTCAAGGAAGGTGGCGACATCGGTTTGCCATGCCGGCATCGTAACGCCGAATGTGGACGTTAATTTACGTCCCGACAACCGTGAATTCCTGGGCCGATGTGCCAACGTCGGATAGGTGCTCGACGGCACCGGTGCGATCATGTCGCTGCCGCAGATCTTGACCGGCACATTCATGGCGCGCAGCCGGTCCACGATAAAAGACGCATAGCCATGCCAAGACGTCTCGCCGGCGGCGGTGATGTGATAGATGCCGCTGGTGCGGCGCAGATGATCGGGGTCGACCCGCGTGCCGGCGGCTGCTTGCCCATTCAGCAGCAGGCGGCGCGTCACGTCGCTAATGGTTTTCGACCAGGTCGGCGCACCGAACTGGTCGTCGACCATGATGAGTTTTTCCTGCTCCTGCGCCAAGCGGATCACTGTTTTCAGGAAGTTGCCGCCGCCTGCGCCATAGACCCAGCTCGTGCGCAGGATCCAGTAGGCTTCGCAATGACGTGCAATGGCTTCCTCGCCGGCGCGTTTGCTGCGTCCGTAGACATTGATTGGGTGTGTTTGTGCGGTCTCTTCGTAGGGCAAGTCTTGTTTGCCGTCGAATACATAATCAGTCGAATAGTGAACCAGTGGTGCGCCGAGGCGCTGTGCTTCAGCTGCGATGACGCCGGGCGCTTCGGCGTTGATGCGCTTGGCCAGCTCGGGTTCGCTTTCTGCCTTGTCGACGGTGGTATAGGCCGCGGGATTGACGATCAGATTGGGGCGCGTTGTACGGATGACGTCGCGTATCTGGTCCAGGTCTGCCAGATTCATCTGTTGACGGGAGACTGAGATGATTTCGCCCAATCCTTGCAAGCTTTGGGCTAGTTCATGGCCGATCTGGCCGGTTTGTCCGGTCAGCAGGATTTTCATCGGAAAGCTCCGGCGTCGGCCGGCGATTTTCCGTTGACGTTCTCGGCAGGTAGCCGTGGCACGGATTGGCTGTCGCAGTCGATGGTGGAATTCAGGCTGATCATGGCATGCTCTTAATATCATCTGTTGGTCTGAACGCTGGAAATTTCATGTTCGTTCTTTGTGATCACGAGAGGAGGGAAGCAGGCGAATGAATTCGTCGAAGCATATATTCTGTTCATCGCTATGTCGATGCCGTTATTGGGTAGTTCTTTGTTCAGACCCTGAAAATACAGGAGAAAATGTTGCAAGGGAAAGCAGCCTTGTATGAATTTCTTCGCTCCTTTGGGACTGATGCTGTAGGCAGGCGTGCCGAAACATTTATCGAGAGGCAGCGGGTTCGGCTGCTGAGTCGCTGCCTGAAATCCGTAAATGTTATTTCGCAGTTGGAATTGATCGAAAAAAAGAACAGTCGGGGAGATACCAGGCATGGAATTCAACGACAGGATGGAATCGAAATTCCAGCCCCACATCACGATGTCCCAGTCATCCGGAAGATTGTTCAGCACCTGCTGGTGTATGGACTGAAAATCGTACCGGAATATCGCATCGTCTTCTGCGACCGTCACGATTTCATTGTTGTCCATTGCGGCAAACCAGACCGCCAGATGAGACAGTGCACAACCATACGCCCCTTTGGTATATGACAGATTGGACGCAAAAAGATTGGGATCGGACAGGACCTCCGGCGCCACCGACTCGCCTCTGAAGGCGCTGATGAATTCGTAATCCAGATGGCGGTTGTGCGCCGAAAAACTGCTCCTGCGAGCAACTGCATTATCTAAACTGATGATAAAAACGGAAGCCATCGCTCAATACCCCTCTCGATATTCAAGATCGATGCGTTTTCCCTGAGATTCAGCGCAACGAATTGCGTGTAAGGGAAAAGTGCACCAATACAGTCAAACGGAGTGAGCGAGAAACTTGTCTTTTAAGCAATTTTATTGATAAAGCCGGGCGGAGCAAGCGAAGAGCAGGCCGTTTTTTAGACTTCAGTTTGTTGATTCGCAAGGCCCGTCGGGAGCCCATGAGGACGACATGTCGGGGGAGCGCAGCATTTTTTCAACGCTGCCCAGGCAAGACTGGAAAGCCGGCAGCTTTTCCCGATGAGCGCGTTTCATCCGAAGACATCGGCATCGGCCAGCAACTTGCCCTCGTCATCTTTGGATGACAGTAGCGGCGCGGATGTAATGCCCCAGTCAATGTCAATCGCAGGGTCGCTCCACAGGATGCAGCGTTCATGCTCAGGCATCCAGTAGTCGGTGGTTTTGTAGAGGCATTCCGCATACTCGCTGCGTACCAGAAAGCCATGCGCGAAACCAGGCGGAATCCACATCTGGCGTTTGTTTTCGGCCGACAGCACCGTTCCAGCCCACTGTCCGAAAGTTGGTGATTTCTTGCGGATATCGACGGCGATGTCGAGCACCTCGCCGGCAATGACGCGTATCAGCTTGCCTTGCGGATGTCGGATCTGATAGTGCAAACCACGCAGGACGTTGTGTACCGAGCGCGAGTGGTTGTCCTGGACGAAGTTGACCGTAATGCCGGTTAATTCGGCAAAGCGGCGGGTATTGAAACTCTCGAAGAAAAAACCTCGCGCATCTCCGAACACGGTCGGCTCGAAAATCATAACCTCAGGGAGGTTGGTATGAATAATGTTCATGTCCTGGGAGTTTGCGAGTAGAAGATCACACGGTTTGGCTGATATTGAGTCGTGATTGCGGACTGTTGCCCAACCGTTTCACCAAGGATTGGATGTGTTGAGGCTGTGAGAATGACGTCCTTGCGTTTCAGCATTATCGGATGACTGGTGCTCATGCATTCAACTCTTTGGCGCCGTAACGCGGCTCCACCCATTTCAGATAGCCGCCCGAGCACACGTTGGCGACCCATTGCGGATTGTCGAGGTACCAGCGCACGGTTTTGGCGATGCCGGTTTCGAAGGTGTCGGCCGGCTTCCATTCGAGTTCGCGCTCGAGTTTGCGGGCGTCGATAGCGTAGCGGCGATCGTGGCCGGGGCGGTCCTGCACGAAGGTGATCTGGTCGCGATAGCTGCCTGCGACCTTGGGCCGGAGTTCATCGAGGATGTCGCACAGCGTATGGACGACGTCGAGGTTGGCTTTCTCGTTCCAGCCGCCGATGTTGTAGGTTTCGCCCGGCACGCCGCGCGCCAGCACTTCGCGGATCGCGGTGCAATGGTCGCCGACGAACAGCCAGTCGCGTATCTGCTGGCCATCGCCATAGATTGGCAGCGGCTTGCCGTCGAGCGCGTTGAGGATGACCAGCGGAATCAGTTTTTCGGGGAAATGATAGGGGCCGTAATTGTTGGAGCAATTGGTGGTCAGCGTCGGCAGGCCGTAGGTGTGATGGTAGGCGCGCACCAGATGGTCGGATGCCGCCTTGGACGCAGAGTAGGGGCTGTTTGGCGCATACGGCGTGGTCTCGCTGAACGGCGCGTCGTCCGGGCCTAGCGTTCCGTACACTTCATCGGTGGAGACGTGCAGGAAGCGGAAATCTTCCTTGATGCCCGCAGGAAGCGCAGACCAGTATGCCCGTGCCGCTTCCAGCAAGGTGAACGTGCCGTTGACGTTGGTGTGAATGAACTCGCCGGGACTGTGGATGGAGCGGTCGACGTGGCTTTCTGCGGCGAAATGCAACATCGCGCGCGGCTGGTGTTGTTCAAACAAGGCGTCGATCGTGGCACGATCGGCGATGTCGGCCTGCACGAAGTGATAGCGCGGATCGTCGTCCAGGCTGCTCAGGTTGTACGGATTACCGGCATAGGTCAGCTTGTCGATGTTGAGCACGTGCTCATCATTGCGCGACAGATAGTCGAGGATGAAATTGCTGCCGATGAAGCCGGCGCCGCCCGTGACGAAAATCATGATCTGTCTCAGTGTTCTCAGTGCTTAGATTCGAAAGCCGTTCGGATTTCCCTGCTGCCAGCGCCAGCTGTCGGCACACATGGTGTCCAGCGAGCGCGTCGCTTCCCAGCCGAGGGCAGATTTCGCGAGCGCCGTGTCGGCGTAGCACGATGCGATGTCGCCCGGCCGGCGCGCCGCAATCTGAAACGGCAGGTTTTTGCCGCAAGCCCGTTCGAATGCCTTGACGACGTCCAATACGCTGTAGCCGATGCCTGTGCCGAGGTTGACGGCAAAGCATTGCGGCTTTTCAAGATACTCAAGCGCGTTGAGATGGCCGACGGCCAGATCGACGACATGGATGAAGTCGCGCACGCCGGTGCCGTCCGGCGTATCGTAGTCGCCGCCCCAGATATTGAGTTTGTCGAGTTTCCCGATGGCGACCTGGGCCACGAACGGCATCAGATTGTTGGGAATGCCTTGCGGATCTTCGCCGATCAGACCGCTTTCATGTGCGCCGACCGGATTGAAGTAGCGCAGCAAGGCGATGCGCCAGTCGGGATGCGCAATGTAAAAATCTCGCAGCATGTCCTCGATCATGATCTTGCTGCGACCATAGGGATTGCTGGCCGACAGCGGATGTGATTCGGTCAGCGGGAGATATTGCGGGTCACCGTAGACGGTTGCAGAGGAGCTGAACACCAGGGTTTTGACGTTTGCCGCTTGCATCGCTTCAAGGAGGCGGACAGTGCCGACGACGTTGTTGTCGTAGTACTCCAGGGGTTTGGCAACGGATTCGCCGACTGCTTTCAGACCTGCAAAATGAATGACTGCGTCACATTGATGGCCGCGCAATGCCTTTTCCAAAGCCCCGCGGTCGCGAATGTCTCCCTCCACCAGGGCCAGCGGTTTACCGGTAATTTTTTCGACACGCCGCACCGATTCGGGAAAGCTGTTGCAAAAATTATCGAAAACGACGACCTGATGTCCTGCCTTGAGCAATTCCACGCAAGTGTGGGAACCAATATAGCCTGCACCGCCTGTGACGAGAATATTCATCTGAATTCCGACATGATTTGTATAGCCGAGAATTATGTCAGATTCTGGTAGAACTCAATCTGGCTTTCGCTCAGTGTGCGCAAGTCCTCGTTGTTGATGTAACCGCCATACCATTGCGCCGTCAATTCCAGCGCGGTATACAGTTCCATCTTCGGGATCCAGTCCAGCCGCTGGCGTGCCTTGGAAATGTCGAGACGCAGAAACGCTGCTTCGTGCGGTGCGCCGGCCTGGCTTTCGAGGCGCACTTCGACCGGCGGCACTTCGTTCTTTTGCAGCGAATGGTTGAACGTCGCGCAGAGCTGGCTGACTGTTTGCAGATCGGTATCAGCCGGACCGAAGTTCCAGCCCTCGGCGAATTGCTGGCCCGACTCATACAGTTTTTGCGCCACTTGCAGGTAACCCGACAAGGGCTCCAGCACGAATTGCCACGGACGGATCGCGTGCGGATTGCGAATGCTGACGGCTTCTTCCTTTTCCAGTGCGCGGATGAAGTCCGGGATCAGGCGATCGTTGGCGAAATCGCCGCCGCCGATGACGTTGCCGGCGCGCACGGTGGCGATCCCCGCTTGGGTGTCGCCGCCCTGCTGGAAGTAGGAACGGCGATACGCCGAGGTCACCAGTTCCGCCGCGCCTTTGCTGCTGCTGTACGGATCGTGGCCGCCCATCGGGTCGTCTTCGCGGTAGCCCCACAGCCATTCGCGGTTTTCATAGCATTTGTCGCTGGTCACCACGATCACCGAGCGCACGCTCGGCGTATGGCGCACTGCCTCCAGCACGTGGGCGGTGCCCATCACGTTGACGGCGAAAGTGTCGATCGGCGTGTTGTAGGAGTCGCGCACCAGCGGTTGCGCCGCCAGGTGAAACACCACGTCCGGCTGCACCGCGGCCATGGTGTCGCTCAGATGCTTGAGGTCACGCACGTCGCCGGTGGTGGTCTGGACGCAATTCTGGAGACGCGCCAGATGGAACAGGCTCGGATTGGTCGGCGCGGGCAACGAATAGCCGTAGACCTTGGCGCCCCAACGGTGCAACCACAAGGTCAGCCAGCTACCCTTGAAGCCGGTATGGCCGGTGATGAATACGCGCTTGTCGCGCCAGAATTGTGCTGCCATCAAACTTCCTCATGCACGAAATAAGCAGTGTCGGCATGGGCAGAGGTGCGGATGGTGGTTCCATCACGGTGGCGGAAGGGTTGATCACCAACTTCCTTTCTGAGGCCCCCTGCGGCTGTCGCGACTTTCTTGATTTGATTGATATTGTGGCCCTTCTGCGAATTGCCCGAGAGTATTGGAAATTACGCAGATGACGGTCAAATTAAATCATGGGGGGCAACGGCTTCAAGCGATGATCAGGAGGGTATTTGGCATCCAATCCGTGCAAATATGCGGTTTGTAAATAATTTTTTACGCATAACGGCGCGCAAAGTGCGTCGTTATGCTTAACCGATATTTACTTTGCAAGTTAATCGCCGAGATGGAGGGAGATCACATTCTGCCCGGCAGGTGCGCCGGTCGAGCACGGATCTTCATCGAACGCGATGTCGCCGTTGGCGTCGGCTTCGCCGGTGGCCTTGAGGTTGGCGAAGTCGAACAGGTTGCGGTCCATCAGATGCGACGGGGCGACCGTCGAGAATGAGGCAAAGATGTTGTCGACGCGTCCCGGGTATTTCTTTTCCCATTCGCGCATGAGGCCTTTGATCTGCTTGCGTTGCAGGTTTTCCTGGCTGCCGCACAGGTCGCACGGAATGATCGGGAATTCCTTGACCTCGGCGTAACGCGTGAGATCGGCTTCCTTCACATACGCGAGCGGACGGATGACGATCTGCTTGCCGTCGTCGGACTGCAGCTTGGGCGGCATGCCCTTGAGTTTGCCGCCGAAGAACATGTTCAGGAAAAAGGTCTCAAGGATGTCGTCGCGATGATGCCCTAAGGCAATTTTTGTGGCGCCCAGTTCTGTTGCAACGCGGTACAGGATGCCGCGGCGCAAACGCGAACACAGCGCACAGGTGGTTTTGCCTTCCGGGACCACGCGCTTGACGATGCTGTAGGTGTCCTGGTTTTCGATGTGGTACGCCACGCCCAGTTTTTCCAGATAGGCAGGCAGGATGTCGGCCGGAAAGTTCGGCTGCTTCTGGTCCAGGTTCACCGCGATGATGTCGAAGTGGATCGGCGCGCGCTCGCGCAACGTCAGCAGGATGTCGAGCAGTGCGTAACTGTCCTTGCCGCCGGACAGGCAAACCATGACCTTGTCGCCGTCCTCGATCATGTTGTAGTCGCCGATGGCCTGCCCGGTCAGGCGGCACAGGCGCTTGTGCAGCTTGTTGTTCTCGTAGGCGATTTTTTCCGCCTGCTTGACCGAAGTCGTGGCCTCGGCAAGGTCGGTGGTGGCGGCAGCGGCGCTGGCGGCGAGTTTGGCGTGTTCGAGCAGATCGTTCATCTTGGGTCCTGCAAATAGAGGGTTCAGAGCGCTTTTCAGAGCACTTCTTTGACGCGGAAGACTTCCACGCCGACGGAATCACAATCGGGATAGACGTCCGGTTTTTCGGTGGAGACGCGCACGGCGCGCACTTTTGGATGCGCCAGCATGGCCTTGACCACGTCGTCGCACAAGGTTTCCTGCAAATGGATGTGGCCCTGCGCCATGCGCTTGGCGATGGTGCTGCGGATGAAGTCATAGTCGACCACTTCCTGCAACTGGTCGTGTTCCGGGGTCGACATGGCCAGCGGGATGAACAGGTCGACGTTGATCAGGATGCGCTGCTCGCCCTTCTTCTCGAATTCGTGCACGCCGATGTTGATCAGCACTTCATAGTTGCGCAGGAACAAGCGGCGGCAATCGTTCAGTTCGGGATGAGAAAGAGAAAACATGGAATCCAGACAAGAGATAAATGAATAAAAACGAAACGCCTATTTGGCGAGGAACATCACGTCGCGTTGCAGCGGCACCAGGTGCTGGCCGCCGTCGACCAGGATCGTCGTGCCAGTGATCGCCTGCGCGGTGGCGACGAAACAGACTGCGGCGGCGACATCGTCCGGCGTGCTGCTCTTGCCCAGCGGCGTCACGCGATGGGCCTTCTGGAACCCGGCCTCGCTCTGGTCGGCCGAGACCAGGGTGATGCCCGGCGCCACGCCGACCACCCGCACGCGCGGCGCCAGCGCCTGCGCCAGCAAGGTGGTGGCGCTTTGCAGCGCGGCCTTGGACAGCGTGTAAGACAGGAAATCGGGATTGGGATTGTACAGCTTCTGGTCGAGCAGGTTGATCACCACGGCCTGGCGGCCTGCGGGCGTGGCGTCATACAGGGCTTGCGCCAGCAGCACGGGGGCGCCGACGTTGGCGCGCATGTGGGCGTCCAGTGAATCCATCGAAAAACTTTCGGCGCGGTCTTCGCGAAATAGCGAGGCGTTGTTGACCACGCAGGCCACCGGGCCGAGCCGGCCGGCCTGGCGCACCAGCGTGCGCACGCCGGCTTCGTCGGCCAGTTCGCATTGCAGCGCGATGGCGCGGCGGCCCAGCGCAGCGATTTCCGCCACCAGCGCCTGCGCCTCGGCTGCCGATTTGCCGTAATGCACGGCAATGTCCCAGCCGTCGCGCGCCAGCGCGAGCGCAATCGAGCGGCCGATACGTTTGGCGGCGCCGGTGACGAGGGCAACTTGTTGTCGGGACGGAATCATGATGTTCATTTCGTGGTGGATGCCCATGGGGCGCAGCGCTGCATGGCGACAGGAGCCAATTGCGAAGGCAGGGGCGGATTCAAATACAATACGCCCCATCATGCAACTGCAACTACCCGAACCTTCCGCCGACGCGCTTGCCGCTTCCCGCTCTCTCCAGCTCCTGATCGCCGACGATATCCGGCGCAATGGCGGCTGGATTTCGTTTGCACGCTATATGGAGCTGGTGCTGTATGCACCCGCGCTGGGCTATTACAGCGGCGGTGCGGCCAAATTGGGCAAAGACGGTGATTTTACAACCGCACCGGAAATTTCGCCGCTTTTCGGCGCTACTTTGGCGCATTTGGCGACAGAATTGTTTCCGCAGACCGGCGCCGCCATCATGGAGTTCGGTGCCGGCACCGGCAAACTGGCCTTCGATATCCTGAGCGAGCTGCGCGCCGCCGGCAGGTTGCCGGAGCACTATTACATCGTTGAAATCTCGTCGCAGCTGCGCGCGCGGCAACAGGAAAAGCTGCGCGACTTCCCGCAGGTGCAATGGCTGGACAGCCTGCCGCCGACCTTTTCCGGCGTGGTGATCGGCAACGAGGTGCTCGACGCCATGCCCGTGCAACTGGTGGTGCGTAGCGAGCAGGGATGGCTGGAGCGCGGTGTGGCGCTCGATGATGCGGGCGCCTTCACGTTCGCCGACCGCGCCGGCGACGCCGCTCTGGCGGCGCAGATCCCCGACGGCGACGCGCTGCCGGTCGGTTACCTGAGCGAAGTCCACCCCATCGGCGCCGCGTTCATGCAATCGCTGGCGACAATGTTGCAGCACGGGAATGCTGCGGCGCTGCTGATCGATTACGGCTTCCCGGCGGCGGAGTACTATTTCCCCGGACGTGCCCAGGGCACGCTGATGTGCCACTACCGCCACCATGCGCACGCCGATCCGTTTTACTTGCCGGGCTTGCAGGATGTCACCGCCCACGTCGACTTCACGGCAATGGCGCGTGCGGCGATCGAAGGCGGCCTGGACGTGCTGGGCTACGCCAGCCAGGCGGGATTCCTGCTCAGCGCCGGCATCGGCGAACTGTTGCTGCGCACGTCGCCGGAACAAAGCGCACAATACCTGCCGCAGTCCAATGCCGTGCAAAAGCTGATTTCGCCGGCTGAAATGGGCGAGTTGTTCAAGGTGCTTGCCGTGGGCAAGAACGTCGACTGGCCCGAGCGTTTACTGGCGCACGACCGCACCCACCGCCTTTAACCTGAAAGTTCATATGATTCGTTGGGTCGTCGTCATCTTCATCGCCGTGATCGTGTTTTCCAGCTTGTTGCCATGGCTGGAAAAGCTTGGTATCGGCCGCCTTCCGGGCGACTTGCGCTTCAAATTGTTCGGTCGCGTGTTTTCGCTGCCGTTTGCATCGACCATCCTGATTTCGGCGGTGGTGTTCTTGCTGGCGCGCTTCCTGTAGGAGACCGCCATGCGCATCCTGCTGGTCGAAGACGATCTGATGGTGGGTGAAGCGGCGCGCAAGGGTTTGCGCCAGGACGGTTTCGCTGTTGACTGGGTGCAGGACGGCGCTGCGGCGGCGCTGGCATTGCGCCAGGAAGATTACGCGCTGGTGCTGCTCGACCTCGGGCTGCCGCAAAAGAACGGCCTGGCCGTGCTGCAGGAATTGCGCGCGGCCGGCAACAAGGTGCCGGTGTTGATCGCGACTGCGCGCGACGCCGTCGCTGATCGCGTGGCCGGGCTGGATGCCGGCGCCGATGACTACCTGATCAAACCTTACGACCTCGAAGAACTCTCGGCCCGCATGCGCGCCTTGCTGCGCCGCCAGGCGGGCCGCGCCGACACCCTCATCCATGTGCGCGACGTCAGCCTGAATCCGGCCACGCGCGAAGTCTTGCTGCAAGGCCGGCCGGTGACGTTATCTGCGCGCGAATTCACCTTGTTGCAGGCTTTCCTGGATCGTCCGGGCGTGGTGCTGTCGCGCGCCCAGCTGGAAGAAAAACTCTACGGCTGGGACGACAGCGTCGACAGCAACGCGATCGAAGTTCACATCCACGCCTTGCGCAAGAAGCTCGGCAGCGACTTCATCAAGAACGTGCGCGGAATCGGCTACCTGGTGCCCAAATGAATTCCATCAGAAGACAATTATTGCTGTGGCTGGCACTCGGCTTGAGCGCGGGCATCCTGCTGGCCGGCATCGCGCTGTATTTCCAGGCGCGCGGCGAGGCCAATGAAATCTTCGATTATCAGATGCGCCAGATCGCCGCTTCGTTGCCGCGGCAGGCCTTTGCGCCGATCGCACCGGGCCAGGATGCGCCCGGCCTCGATGACGAAATCATGATGCAGATCTGGGACAGCACCGGCACCGTGATCTACCACTCGCACTCGCGCAGCGTCATGCCGCAGCAGGCCGAACTCGGTTTCGCCGACGTCCCCGGACCGGGCGGCATGTGGCGGGTCTACAGCGCACAGATCGGCAATACCGTGGCGCAGGTGTCGCAGCCGCAGAGCGCACGCAAGCAGGTGGCGGCGCAGGCGGCGGTGAAGACGGTGATGCCCTTGCTGTTGCTGTTTCCTTTCCTCGGCGCGCTGATCTGGATCGCGGTCGGCCATGCGCTGGCGCCGGTGCGGCGCGCCGCCGCCGACGTCCAGTCGCGCGACATGCATACGTTGGCGCCGGTGGCCGACCACGGCCTGCCGCAGGAAATCCGGCCGCTGACACATGCTTTCAATGATCTGCTCGAACGTCTGCGCCAGGCCATGCAGACGCAGCGCGCTTTCGTCGCCGACGCTGCGCATGAATTGCGCACGCCGCTGACGGCCTTGCGTTTGCAGGCACAACTGGCCGAGCGCGCCGGCGACGACGAAGAGCGTCGCGCTGCGTTCAACGATCTGCGTCACGGTCTCGAGCGCGCCACGCATCTGGTGCATCAGTTGCTGACGCTGGCGCGCCAGGAGCCGGGCGTGCAGGAAATGGCGCCGCTGGAGCTGGCGCCGCTGCTGCGTAGCGTGGTGCAGGACTACGCGCCGCTGGCTGAACACAAGGGCATCGATCTCGGCATGACCGCGCAGGTGGCTGGCGCAGTCAATGCCAATACCGACGCCTTGCGCATCCTGTTCGGCAACTTGTTGTCGAACGCGCTGCAGTACAGCCCGTCCGACAGCGCCGTTGATGTCGCCATGCGGACCGACGGCGATGGGTTGGTGGTCACCGTGGAAGATCGCGGCCCTGGCATTCCCGAACAGGATCTGGAGCGCGTGTTCGATCGCTTCCACCGCGCTGCCAACGTACTGCCGTCGCAACCGGGCAGCGGCCTCGGCCTGGCCATCGTGCGCCAGATCGCCGATTTGCATGGTGCGCTTGTCCGTCTGGAGAATACCGGCACGGGCTTGCGTGCCGAGGCCCGTTTCGCCAAAGCCAAGGTGTAACAGTTTGTTTCCTTAAGTCTGTCTTAATTTTCGCGACTTACGCTGCATTCCATCGGGTGGAGAAACCACCTCTTTCGCAAGGAGTGCACCATGAATCGCCGTACCGTTTTCGTTCGCAATACGCTCGCCATCGCACTGGCCGCCGTCGTCGGCGGCAGCTACGTGTACTTCCGCGGCGCTGAACTGCCAGCGGCGCAGGCCGCGATCCTGCCGGCGCCGGTGGCTGCTGTGGCTGCTACCGCTGGCGCTTCCACTGCCGTATCCGGATTGGCGACGCCGACCGATTTCTCCGGCATCGTCGAGCGCGCCGGCCCGGCGGTGGTCAACATCAGCGTCACCGGCAAGGCGAAACGGGTATCCGACGATGCTTCCGACGACGCCGATCCCAACGATCCGTTTTCTGAATTCTTCAAGCGCTTCGGCCCGCAATTCCAGCAACAGCCACGCACGCCGCAAATCATGCGCGGCCTCGGCTCGGGCTTCATCATCAGCCCGGATGGCCTGATCCTGACCAATGCCCACGTCGTCGACGGCGCCCAGGAAGTCACCGTCAAGCTGACCGACCGCCGCGAGTTCAAGGCCAAGGTGCTGGGCGCCGACAAGCAGAGCGATATCGCCGTGATCCGTATCGCTGCCAAGGATCTGCCGACCGTGCAGATCGGCAATCCGGCGCTGATGAAGGTCGGCGAGCCGGTGCTGGCGATCGGCTCGCCCTACGGCTTCGACAACACCGCCACGGCCGGCATTGTCAGCGCCAAGTCGCGCGCCCTGCCGGACGACAATTACGTGCCGTTCATCCAGACCGACGTCGCCGTCAATCCCGGCAATTCGGGCGGCCCGCTGTTCAACCTGAAAGGCCAGGTGGTTGGCATCAACTCGCAGATCTACAGCCAGACCGGCGGCTATCAGGGCCTGTCGTTCTCGATCCCGATCGATGTCGCGATGAAGGTCGAACAGCAACTGGTCCAGCACGGCAAGGTGACGCGCGGCCGTCTCGGCGTGTCGGTGCAGGAAGTCAATCAGGCGCTGGCGGAATCCTTCGGCCTGAAGAAGTCGGAAGGCGCGCTGGTCAGTTCGGTCGAGAAGGCCAGTCCGGCCGAGAAGGCGGGCGTGCAGCCGGGTGACGTGATCCTGCGCTTCAACGGCCAGGCCATCGATCACTCGGTGGACTTGCCGACGCTGGTGGCCGACACCGCGCCCGGCACCACGCAGAAGATCGACGTGATGCGCAACGGTGCGCTCAAGTCGCTCACCATCACGGTCGGCGAGCTGAAGCCGACCAAGGAAGCAGTGGCCAGCCGCAACGAGCCGCAGGGTCGGCTGGGGCTGGCAGTGCGTCCGCTGGACAAGAACGAACAGCAGCAGATCGGCGTGCATGGCGGGCTGCTGGTGGAAGACGTCAACGGTCCGGCGGCGGTGGCGGGCATCCAGAGCGGCGACGTGATCCTGTCCTTGAACGGCAATGCGGTGACCAGCGTGGAGCAACTGCGCAGCCTGGTGGGCAAGGCCGGCAAGAGCGTAGCGCTGCTGGTGGAGCGCGGCGACGACAAGATCTTCGTGCCGGTGTATTTGAATTAAATCGATTGATGTAATAAGAAAAGGCCGGATCGCAATAGCGTCCGGCCTTTTTTCATGCGCAGGAAAATTCAATCCCAGCGATGCTTGTCGCCGTCGGTGATGGCGTCGTTGTCGCTGGCGAACATGGCCTCCAGTTCTTCGCGCGCCTGCACCGCCATCGACACCATCTGCTGCTGATCCTTGTAATGCGGATAGAGCTTGTGCAGCGTCTCGATGTTGTGGGCGCGGAATTTCATCGCGGCGCGGTGTGCGCGATATGAACCGAAATCCAGCTGGCGCAGCACCTGGCGGCCCATTTGCAGCGCGCTCTCGAAGGTCTCGCGCTCAAGCACCGTGACGCCGCGGTCCATCAGGTCGTACAGGTGCGTGACGTTGCGCGCGCGGGCGGCGATCTTCAGGTGCGGGAAGGCGCGTTGCACGGCTTCCACCAGCTTCAGGCTGGCCGGCGCATCGTCGATGGCGATCACGATCAGGCGCGCCTTGTCGGCGCCGGCGGTGCGCAGCAGGTCGATGCGCGTGGCGTCGCCATAAAACACCTTGAAGCCGAACTTGCGCAGCGATTCGACCTGATCCGGATCGTGGTCGAGGATGGTCAGCCCGATGCCGTTGGCGTGCAGCAGGCGGCCGACGATCTGGCCGAAGCGGCCGAAGCCGGCGATGATCACCGGATTGTCCTGTGGCTCGATGTCATCCTCCGGTTGCCTGCCGCGCGCCTGCAGGCGTGGCAATATCACGCGATCGTGCAGCAGTAGCAGCAGCGGGGTGATCACCATCGACAGCGCCACCACCACCACCAGGATCGACGAGATGCGCGGCGTCAGCACTTGCGCGGTCGCTGCGGCGCCGAACACCACGAAAGCGAACTCGCCACCTTGCGACAGCAGGAAGGCAAAGAAGATCTGCTGGTCGCGCGGGATGCGGAAGCATTTGGCCAGTCCGTACAGCACCGCAGTCTTGATCACCAGGAAGCTCAGCACCATGCCGAGGATCAGCCACGGCTGTTCGAGGAAGATGCCGAAGTCGACCGACATGCCGACGGCGATGAAGAACAGACCGAGCAGCAATCCCTTGAACGGCTCAAGGTCGCTTTCGAGCGCGTGGCGGTATTCCGAATCGGCCAGCAGCACGCCGGCGAGGAAGGTGCCCAGCGCCATTGACATGCCCACCGATTGCATCAGCAGGCAAGTTGCGATCACGAGCAGCAGCGAGAAGGCAGTGAAGATTTCGCGCATGTCGGTTTTGGCGATGATCCGCAGGATCGGGCGGATCAGGTAGCGGCCGCCGAAGATCAGCAGCGCAATCACGGCGACCACCTGCAGCGTGTGCAGCCAGCCCTGGCCGCTGCCTTGCGCCACCGCTACGCCCAGTAGCGGAACCGCCGCCATCATCGGGATCGCGGCGATGTCCTGGAACAGCAGGATGGCGAATCCCGCAGAGCCGGCCGGCGTCGCCGTCAGCTTGCGCTCGCCCAGCGTCGCCAGCGCAATCGCGGTGGACGAGAGCGACATGCCGAGCGCGCCGATCAGCGCCACGCGCCAGTCGATGCCGACCGCCAGCGCCGCGCCGAACAGGCCGAGGCTGACCAGTCCGACTTGCGCGCTGCCCCAGCCGAAGATGTGACGGCGCAGCGACCACAGCCGTTTCGGATCGAGCTCGAGGCCGATCAGGAACAGCAGCAGCACGACGCCGAATTCGGAGAAGTGCAGGATGTCCTCGACCTCGCTGATCAGTCCCAGGCCCCAGGGACCGATGGCGATGCCGGCCAGCAGGTAGCCGAGCACGGCGCCCAGGCCCAGTTTCTTGGCGATGGGTACGGCGACGACCGCGGCCAGCAGGTAAATCAGCGGATGCAGCAGAGTTTGTTCCATGGTGTTCTTGTGGTCCCGGCGTTAACGTGGAAGGGAGACGGACGGAAGGGCGGCGGAGGCGGAGTCCGGCCAGTCCGGATAGCTGTCGAGCAGGGCGCGGTAATTGGCCGCGTGCATGGTCATGGCGGCGTTGTCGACCTGATGCGCGCCGTGCAACAGGTAGGGCGCTTTCCAGTGCATGCCGCACAGTCGCGCGGTCTGCTGGTACGGCGGCAGGAAATCATCGAAGGGATGGCCGTGGCGCGCACCCGGCTGGTACGAAGTCTCGTCGCCACCGGTGCTGGCGACCAGCCAGAAATCCTTGCCGCGCAAGGCATCGCCGCCGGGACCGAAGGCCCAGCCGCGCTCGAGCACCAGGTCGGTCCATTCCTTTTGCAACGCCGGCATGCTGTACCAGTGGATGGGGTGATGAAATACGATCAGGTCGGCTTCATGCAGCTGCGTCTGTTCGTATTCGACATCGATGTGGAAATCGGGATAGCACTCGTACAGGTCATGGATGCGCACGTTGGGTAGCGTGCGGGCCGCGTCGATCATGGCGCGGTTGGCGCGCGAGCGTTCGTGGGCCGGATGCGCATAGAGGATAAGAATGCGTGAAGTGGTCATGTAGGAGCATGCCTGAGCGAGGCAATAAGCAGGAAAGAAGTCAGAAAGGATTGGAACATATATCGTCGGTTTGTTGTCTGGATTATTGAAAAGGGACGAGAAAACACCTGACATGCTTGAATGGACGATGCCACGGGCGGGATCCGGCTGCCGCGTCCCCATCCCTTGCCGTGTTGTGCCTCGCTGTTTCGTGAGCAACTGCCCAAAGCAATTCAATGCGCTTATACTTTGGCAATCCTGTTCGCGGACGCAGCACCTGGTCACAGCCATTGATAACAACCTAACATAGCCGCCATGTCCGATATTAGCGATTCCGAAGCCAATCAACCAAGTTCCCCACGACCGCCTCGTCCCGATGCACCTGCTGCGGCGACGCCGGCACAGGCGCCTGCAACGGGGCAACAGCAGCCGCAGCAAGCATCACAGCAACCACCTCAGCAGCCGCAGGCGCCGCATCCGGCCTATTCGCCGCCGCCGCTGGATACGCCCTGGGCGCAGACCTGGCGGTTGCTGGGTGCGCGCTTCAAGGCCATGTCCGACAAGGCCGGTCGCCGCATCATGCAGCGCACGCTCAAGATCGGCATCTCGGCGCGCATCTTCCATCCGGAAACCGGTGCCAAGGGCTTGCGCGGCAAGACGCTGCAATACCTGGAAGAGTCGATCGCGCAATGGATCATGTCGCGCGACGTGCTGGTGTTCATGATCCCGACCGTCAACACCAACGGGCTGGTCCATCCCAGCAACATCCGTCTGCGCGACTACGCCAAGCATCTCGACGGCCTGGTGCTGCAGGGCGGCGCCGACGTTTCTCCGCAGAGTTACGCGGAGGCCGCCACGCGGCCCGAATGGAATGGCGATCGGGTGCGCGACATGTACGAGCTGGAATTGCTGCACGAATTCATTGAGGCCGGCAAACCGGTGCTGGGCATCTGCCGCGGTTGTCAGCTGATCAACGTCGCCTTTGGCGGCTCGCTGTACCAGGACATCGCCACCGACGTTCCGGCCGCGATCGCCCACGTCAACGACCTGTACGACAGCAACTATCACGAGCTCAAGTTCCCGCCCGGATCGACCTTGGCATCGCTGGTCAACACCCAGAACGCGGTGGTGAACTCCATCCATCACCAGGCCGTGAAGGACCTGGGGCGCGATCTGTCGATCGAAGCGGTGTCCGGCACCGACAACATCGTCGAGGCGATCCGTTATCGGAAGGCACCGTTCGTGATGGGTTTGCAGTGGCATCCGGAGTTCCACCGCGCCGGCGGGCCGGAGTTGCTCGATTGCATGCCTATTCTGGACAGTTTCCTGCGGACGGCGCGCGAAACGCGGTTTTGAACGTTTTTGCCGTTGCTGAAACTTATATAGAAGAAAGCTATCAAAATGAGCCTGCATTGCAGATCTTTTCCGGACTGCCTATGGCCCGGAATGATAGGCAACGGCGTGCTGACAACGGCGCCAATGCTCAGGCTCCCGCCCATTTAATCGCTTTCGTTCGCTTGAGCATTTAATCAATAGGAGAATCTCCATGACAAAGTCCGCCCTTAAAACAGTGAGAAACGATATGAAAACCCTCGTCAAAGATGCGCAAGAATTGTTCCGTGAAGCAGCTGCGGCCACCGGCGACAAAGCCGACGAACTGCGCAGCAAGGGCCTGACCATGCTGGAAGCAGCGGTCGAGGCGGCGCAAAATGCGCAAGCGGTGGCCATCGAAAAAGGCAAGGAAGTCGCTGCCGCCACCGATGACTACGTGCATGAAAACCCATGGCGCGCCGTGGCGATTTCGGCCGGTGTCGGCCTGCTGGTCGGCCTGGTCATCGGTCGCAGCAAGTAATCGGGCGCGCCGACACAATGGAGCATAAACACGCGCAGGCGGAGCCGGCCAATCCCGGCCTAACCGCCGGATTGCTGGGCATCGCGAGGAATCTGCTCGGGCTGATCATCAATCGCATCGAGCTGGCTTCACTGGAGCTGTCGGAAATCGGCGGCAACCTGGTGAAATTCCTGGTGCTGTTCACGCTGGCGGCAATTGCGGTCTGGTTCGCCATCGCGTTCTGGACGGTACTGCTGGTGTTCCTTGCCTGGGATTCCTGGGGCTGGAAGATCCTCATCGTGCTCGGCGCGTTCTTCACCGTCGCTGCGGCGGCGATCGGCTGGTACGCCTTCGCGCTGCTGCGCAATGGCAAGCTGGCTTTGCCCGCCACCATGGCGGAGCTTCGCAAAGACCGCGACGCGCTGCTCTGACCTCGGGAAACGGGAAAATCATGCCTCAAACAGACTGGAAACCGGACGTCCCGCTGGAAGAACGCAAGCGCAAGCTGCTGGCGGAAGGCGCGCTGTTCCGCATCGGCATCATGCAGTCGCGCGGCACCGTGCGCGCCAACCTGAACGCCGAATCGCTGGCCAAGGGTGCTTTCAACCGCATCGTCGGCGCGGTGTCTTCCACCTTCAGCGGCGCCTTGTCGGGCAAAGGGAACAGCAATCTGCAGTCGCTGTCGCCGCTGCTGATCGGTGGCATCTCGCTGCTGTCCAAGCGCTACTTGCGCAAGCCGCTGCTGTACGGTGCGGTGATCAGCGCGGGTGGAGCTTTCGCGTATTACCTGACGCGCCGCAAGGATCGCCAACAGAGCGTCGATGCGGGCGTTGACGCTGACGAAGCCTCCACGCCTGACGGCGAATAGCGCCGCAGTCGGATCCAACACCATGCCCGCTGTTCAGCGGTGCATTGGAATCACACGAATAAAGGAAATCATCATGCGTAAATTAACTCTCGGCGCGCTGGCGCTGACTCTGGCAGCAACCGGCTGTGCAGACATGACCGCGACCCAACGCGGCACGGCTACGGGCGCCGGCGTCGGCGCAGGCGTGGGCGGTATTCTCGGTGCTGCAACGGGCGGTGGCGGTGGTGGCCGTACGGCCGCCGGTGCAGCGATCGGCGCAGGCCTCGGTGCAGTCATCGGCAATGTCTGGTCGAATCGCATGGAAAACCAGAAGCGCGCCATGGAGCAGGCTACCCAAGGCACCGGCGTGCAAGTCACGCAGACTCAGGATAACCGGTTGAAGCTCGAGATTCCGAGCGATATCTCCTTCAATACCGGCCGCGCCGATATCCAGCCGAACTTCCGTGCCGTGCTGGATAAATTCGCCGCCACGCTCAACGAAAACCAGGCTACCACGGTGAACATCATCGGCCATACCGACAGCACCGGCAGCGACGCCGTCAACAATCCGCTGTCGATGGAGCGCGCAGCCCGGACACGCGATTACCTGACCGCGCGCGGCGTTTCGCCGGGCCGTTTCCACATCGACGGCCGTGGTTCGCATGAGCCGCTGGTGGACAACAACACTGAAGCGAATCGCGCCAGAAACCGTCGCGTTGAAATCTTCGTGGCGGAGCCGCAGCAGCGCTGATCCGGATTTGTCGTGGCAATAAAAAAGCCCCGCGATGCGGGGCTTTTTTATGGGCGGGCGTTGCCGGATATTCTCGATACCGGCGACGCCAGTCCCAGATTGATTACTTCTTTTCTGCCGGGGCGGCAGCAGCCGGAGCAGCGGCGTCGGCCGGTGCAGCAGGTGCAGCCGCAGGAGCCTTCACTTCCGGTTCCTTGAACTTGGCGCCGGACTGGTTGGCCATGTAGACCACGGTGCGGGCGATTTCCACGTCGTCCAGATCAGGATTGCCACCTTTCGGAGGCATGGCGTTCAGGCCGTTGATGGCGTGCGCCAGCAGTTTGTCGTAGCCTTCGCCGATGCGTGCTTTCCAGGCGGCAGGATCGCCCACCTTCGGTGCACCGGCGATGCCGGCGCCGTGGCAGGCTGCGCAGGTGGACTTGAAGACTTCTTCGCCACTCAGCAATTGCTTGGGTGCGTTGGAATCACGGAAGGTAAAGCCTTCGGAGGCAACCGGCTTGATGCGCGCGGCGATCATTTCAGGGGTCTGGCCGGCGGAACCGGCGCCGGTGGTCTGGCCGTTGGTGACGTACTCTACCAGCAGCACGATACAGATGATGGGGATAATAAAGCCTGCCAATACAGCGGCAATCAACTGTTTCGGCGTTTTGATTGCGGATTCGTGGTGTTCGTTATGTGCGTCGCTCATAGTTCCCTCAGTGCAATATTCTTCGAAAGCGTTGACCCGATTTTTTGAAAAATCGGTGTTTATTACTGTTTAGAGAAGCGCTGTCTCGCCCAACCTTAGATTATAGACACAATGTAATTCATTGGGAACGGAAAATAGTTGCCCGCCGTGGACGGGACGGGGGAAAAACTGTATCCTTCATCCCTCTTCGACGTTCGTCCCAAAGCGGCTGTAGCTCAGTGGATAGAGTATTGGCCTCCGAAGCCAAGGGTCGTGGGTTCGATCCCCGCCAGCCGCACCATATTTGCCGTTCCTCGATTCATCCCAGTCCCGCCGTGGTTTTTGTGCATTTTTGCCCATCCGGATCGCGTTTTTGTCAGTGCGGTGACAGCATTCCCGAAGTTTGTTTGGTTGTAGTTTGCATTACCTTGCAGGTAATCGCCGATCGCCCGATTTTGGCTCACAATGCAGCTGTATGTTAAAGCCGACAACTGACCTGCAACTTGACGATATAACACTGTAATCGTGCGTTAAAAGTTTGACGGATTCGGACGCAAGCCTTTATAATCGCCGGGCTTCTAAACCGCCGTCTGCTCATAATGAGTGCGGCCTGCACGATATTGGATATATATGCTGCGCATCATCCTTTTGCAGCTTGTGGCCATGGTCGTCGCTGCATGTATTGCTGGTTTGCTGGGCGGGGTATCTGCGTTGTGGTCTGCATTGCTGGGCGGGATGTGTTGCTTCATTCCCAACGGCCTGTTCGCCCTCCGTCTCTATACAAGTACTCGCAAGCCCGGTGGGGCTGACCCGATGACGTTTTTGTTCGGGGAATTTATCAAGATTGCTACGACTCTTGCGCTCATGGGCGCAGTTGTTTGGTTGTATCGCGGTGTGAACTGGCTCGCATTTGTGCTGAGCTTCATCGTGGTGCTTAAAAGTTACTTAATTTTACTGTTTAGACATCGACCATGACTGCTGCTGCGCACGCACCTACTGCTTCAGAATACATCGTCCACCATCTCGGACATTTCTCTTCGCAACACCAAGACAAGATCGTCGATTTCTCGATCATCAACATGGATACCATCTTCTGGTCGGTGTTCTGTGGCGTGGTCGGCTGCCTGTTCATGTACCTGGCAGCGCGCAAGGCCACTTCGGGCGTGCCGGGCCGTTTCCAGGCGTTCGTCGAAATGGTGGTCGAAATGGTCGAAGACCAATCGAAGGCCATCGTCCACGGCGATCGTACTTTCATCGCACCGCTGGCGCTGACCGTGTTCGTCTGGGTCGCCTTGATGAACTCGCTGGACTTCCTGCCTGTCGATCTGGTGTCGGGCATCATGCGCCTGGCCGGCCTGGAAGAAATCCATCACCGCATCGTTCCTACCGCCGACCTGAACGGCACACTGGGCATCGCCCTGGGCGTGCTGGCGCTGATGCTGTACTACAGCTTCAAGATCAAGGGCGCGGGCGGCTTCATCCATGAACTGTTTGCGGCGCCGTTCGGCATCTGGCTGGCGCCTTTCAATCTGCTGTTGAATATCATTGAATTTGCTGCAAAGACCGTGTCGCTGGGCATGCGGTTGTTCGGCAACATGTATGCGGGTGAGCTGTTGTTCTTGCTGATCGCATTGCTGGGTTCGGCTGCTACGGCGTTCGGCTTTGTCGGCCACGTCATCGCAGGTTCGATCTGGGCAATTTTCCACATCCTGATCGTGTTGCTGCAAGCATTCATTTTCATGATGTTGACACTGGTTTACCTCGGCCAGGCGCATGAGGCGCACTAACAAGGCTGCTGTACGGTTTTAGCTTTTTGGTTTGTTTTTTGATTTTCGTATTAACTTTAACTTTCTAAGGAATTGTCATGACTGATGTCTCTTTCGTTGCTTTGGCTTGCGGTTTGATCATTGGCCTGGGTGCTATCGGTGCTTGTATCGGTATCGCAATCATGGGCGGTAAGTACCTCGAAGCATCTGCACGTCAGCCAGAACTGATGAACACACTGCAAACCAAGATGTTCCTGCTGGCCGGTCTGATCGACGCTGCGTTCCTGATCGGTGTTGGTATCGCCATGTTGTTCGCATTTGCAAATCCGTTCATCGCGAAGTAATTCGGGCGGCATAGCCGATTCTCACTTTTGCCGGATTGACTGATCCGGCACACGATATTCTGAGAAGGAAATTACCGTGAACTTAAATGCAACATTGTTTGCGCAGTTCGTGGTCTTCTTCATCCTCGCCGGCTTTACGATGAAATTCGTTTGGCCGCCGTTGATCAAGGCGCTCGACGAGCGTGCGAAGAAGATTGCGGACGGCTTGGCTGCGGCTGACCGCGGCAAGGCTGACCTGGCGGCTGCTGAAAAGCGCGTTCAGGCAGAACTGTCGACAGCACGCGACGAAGGCCAGAAGCGTATTGGCGACGCTGAAAAGCGTGCTCAGCTGATTATCGAAGAAGCGAAGAAAACCGCTTCCGAAGAAGCAGCGCGCATCATCGCCAACGCCAAGGCGGATGCAGAGCAGCAAGTGACCAAAGCGCGTGAAGATCTGCGTGGCGAAGTAGCGACCCTCGCGGTCAAGGGCGCCGAACAGATTCTGAAGCGTGAAGTCAATGCAGCGGCGCATGCCGACTTGCTGACCCAACTGAAGACAGAGCTGTAATATGGCCGAACTCGCAACGATCGCTCGCCCTTACGCAGAAGCCCTGTTTCGTGTAGCCAAAGCCGGCAGTTTGTCGGCTTGGGCTGATCTTGTTTCCGAGATGGCGCAAGCTGCAGCGCACCATGATGTGAAAGACATGGCTCAAAATCCGGCACTGACGGATGAGCAAGTCGTCTCCACGTTTTCGTCCGTTCTGAAAACACCATTGAGCGTCGAAGCGAAGAACTTCGTCAGTACGCTGGTGCAGAACGGCCGTCTGACGCTGTTGCCTGAAATTGCCGCCCAATTCCATACGCTGAAAAACGCACAGGAAGGCGCCGCTGATGCCGAAATCACCAGCGCGTTCGAATTGTCCGATGCGCAGTTGAAGGATGTGGTCGCCACGCTGGAAAAGAAATTCGGTCGCAAGCTGACGCCAACCGTCAAGGTGGACAATGCTTTGATCGGCGGCGTGCGTGTGGTTGTCGGTGACGAAGTGTTCGATACCTCGGTGCGCGCGAAGCTGCAACAGTTACATGTTGCCTTGGCTGCATAAAACCTGGGCCTTGGCGTAAGAGCCTAAGCGATAGAAAAATTTTTAGGAGTTAGTATGCAACTCAACGCATCTGAAATCAGCGAGCTGATCAAGAGCCGGATTCAAGGCCTTGGCGATACCGCTGAGATTCGCAATCAAGGCACGGTTATTTCCGTGTCCGACGGTATCTGCCGTATCCATGGTCTGTCTGACGTGATGCAAGGTGAGATGCTGGAATTCCCGGGCAACACTTTCGGCCTGGCGCTGAATCTCGAGCGCGATTCCGTTGGCGCCGTTATTCTGGGTGACTTCGAACACATTTCCGAAGGCGATACAGTCAAATGTACCGGCCGTATCCTGGAAGTGCCGATTGGTCCGGAACTGCGCGGCCGTGTAGTCAATGCACTGGGCCAGCCTATCGATGGCAAGGGTCCGGTCAACACCAAGCTGACAGCCCCGATTGAAAAGATCGCGCCAGGCGTTATTGCCCGCCAATCCGTTTCGCAGCCAATGCAGACCGGCATCAAGTCGATCGACGCGATGGTGCCGATCGGCCGCGGTCAACGCGAACTGATCATCGGCGACCGTCAAACCGGCAAGACTGCTGTTGCGATTGATGCGATCATCAATCAAAAGGGCCAGGACGTGACATGTATCTATGTCGCGATCGGTCAAAAAGCATCGTCGATCAAGAACATCGTGCGCTCGCTGGAAACACACGGCGCCATGGAGTACACCATCGTTGTTACCGCATCGGCTTCCGAGTCGGCTTCGATGCAATACCTGTCGGCCTACTCCGGCTGCGCAATGGGCGAATACTTCCGTGACCGTGGTCAAGATGCGCTGATCGTGTATGACGATCTGTCCAAGCAAGCTGTTGCATACCGTCAGGTATCCCTGCTGCTGCGCCGCCCACCAGGCCGTGAAGCTTATCCTGGCGACGTGTTCTACCTCCACAGCCGTTTGCTGGAGCGCGCAGCACGCGTGAACGAAAAGTACGTCGAAGATTTCACCAAGGGTGAAGTCAAGGGCAAGACCGGTTCGCTGACTGCACTGCCTATCATTGAAACGCAAGCAGGCGACGTTTCCGCCTTCGTTCCGACCAACGTGATTTCGATCACCGACGGTCAGATCTTCCTGGAAACATCGTTGTTCAACGCTGGTATCCGTCCTGCGATCAACGCCGGTATTTCGGTGTCGCGCGTCGGTGGTGCTGCTCAGACCAAGGTCATCAAGAGCCTGTCCGGCGGTATCCGTACCGACTTGGCGCAGTATCGTGAACTGGCTGCGTTCGCGCAGTTTGCTTCCGACCTCGACGAAGCGACCCGCAAGCAACTGGACCGCGGCGCACGCGTTACCGAACTGTTGAAGCAAGCGCAATACTCGCCGTTGTCGATCTCGCTGATGGCTGTGACGTTGTTCGCCGTCAACAAGGGTTTCCTGGACAGCATCGAAGTCAAGCAGGTACTGCCGTTCGAAAGCGGTCTGCACAATTTCATGAAGACCAGCCACGCGCCTTTGCTGCAAAAGATCGAAGAAACCAAGCAAATCGACAAAGATGGTGAAGCTGCATTGTCTGCTGCCGTTGCTGATTTCAAAAAATCGTTCGTAGCTTAATTTAACTGGAGCACGGAATGGCTACAGGTAAAGAGATACGCAGCAAGATCAAGAGCGTAGAAAATACGAAGAAGATCACCAAGGCGATGGAAATGGTTGCTGCCTCCAAAATGCGCAAAGCGCAGGACCGGATGCGTGCGGCACGTCCCTACAGTGAAAAGATTCGTAATATCGCGTCTAACTTGTCGCAAGCCAATCCAGAGTACACGCACCCGTTCATGGTTAAGCAGGACAACTCCAAGAACGTTGGTTTCATCGTCGTCACCACAGACAAAGGTCTGTGTGGCGGCATGAATACCAACTCCTTGCGTTTGCTGACCGCGAAACTGCGTGAGCTGGAAGGACAAGGAAACAAGGTTCAGGCAGTAGCGATCGGCAACAAGGGTCTGGGTTTCCTCAACCGGATCGGCGCCAACGTCGTTGCGCATGCCGTGCAAATGGGTGACACGCCACATCTGGACAAGCTGATCGGGCCAGTGAAAGTACTGCTCGATGCTTACCAGGAAGGTCGCCTCGACGCCGTTTATCTGGTGTACACCAAGTTCATCAACACGATGAAGCAAGAGCCGATGCTGCAGCAATTGCTGCCGTTGTCAGCTGATCGTCTTGAGGCTGATCGTAAAGCTGCTGATGCAGCAGGTTCGCATTCCTGGGACTATATTTACGAGCCGGATGTGCAAAGCGTCATCGATGAATTGCTGGTGCGTTATGTGGAAGCGCTGATTTATCAGGCTGTCGCAGAAAACATGGCGTCCGAGCAATCGGCGCGGATGGTGGCGATGAAGTCGGCTAGCGACAACGCAGGTAACGTGATCGGCGAATTGAAACTGGTTTACAACAAGACTCGTCAAGCTGCGATTACCAAAGAACTCTCGGAAATCGTTGCCGGTGCGGCTGCGGTGTAACGCGCAAACTGCGCTTAACAGAACTTAATTTTATATTATTGAAGGAACGAAAATGGCTGATGGCAAAATCGTTCAGTGTATCGGCGCTGTGGTGGACGTTGAATTCCCACGTGACGCGATGCCTAAGATTTACGACGCCTTGAAGATGGATGGCTCGGAACTGACGCTGGAAGTACAACAACAGCTGGGCGACGGCGTAGTCCGTACCATTGCGCTGGGTACATCCGACGGTTTGCGCCGCGGCATGGCAATCAAGAACACAGGCCAGCCAATCATGGTGCCGACCGGTAAAGCAACACTGGGTCGTATCATGGACGTGCTGGGCAACCCGATCGATGAATGCGGTCCGGTGAGCCACGCAACGACGGCCTCGATTCACCGCAAGGCTCCTGCGTACGACGAACTGTCGCCGTCGCAAGAACTGCTGGAAACCGGCATCAAGGTTATCGACCTGGTGTGCCCGTTTGCCAAGGGCGGTAAAGTCGGTCTGTTCGGCGGCGCGGGTGTGGGCAAGACCGTGAACATGATGGAACTGATCAACAACATCGCCAAGGCGCACAGCGGCTTGTCCGTGTTCGCCGGTGTTGGTGAGCGTACCCGTGAAGGTAACGACTTCTACCACGAAATGGCCGACGCCAAGGTTGTGGATCTGGAAACTCCGGAGAACTCCAAGGTCGCCATGGTCTACGGTCAGATGAACGAACCGCCGGGCAACCGTCTGCGCGTGGCGCTGACCGGTCTGACGATCGCTGAAGGCTTCCGTGACGAAGGCAAGGACGTGCTGTTCTTCGTCGACAATATCTACCGTTACACACTGGCCGGTACTGAAGTTTCCGCGCTGTTGGGCCGTATGCCTTCCGCCGTGGGTTACCAGCCTACGCTGGCTTCGGAAATGGGCCAACTGCAAGAGCGTATTACTTCGACCAAGACTGGTTCGATCACATCGATCCAGGCCGTCTACGTTCCAGCGGATGACTTGACCGACCCGTCGCCTGCAACCACGTTTGCCCACTTGGACTCGACCGTCGTTCTGTCGCGTGACATCGCTTCGCTGGGTATCTACCCTGCGGTCGATCCACTGGACTCGACATCGCGCCAGCTGGACCCGCAAGTCGTCGGCCAGGAGCACTACGAAACAGCCCGCGCTGTTCAAGGCATCCTGCAACGCTACAAGGAATTGCGCGACATCATCGCGATTCTGGGTATGGACGAACTGGCTCCGGAAGACAAGCTCCTCGTTGCTCGCGCACGTAAGATGCAGCGTTTCCTGTCGCAACCGTTCCACGTTGCTGAAGTGTTTACCGGTTCGCCAGGTAAATACGTTTCGCTGAAAGACACGATCAAGGGTTTCAAGATGATCGCGAGCGGCGAACTCGATCACCTGCCGGAACAAGCGTTCTACATGGTTGGCACGATCGAAGAAGCAATCGAAAAGGCCAAGAAGATCAACTAAGATCTCTTGATTCTCGCGAAGCCGTTATTGCCTGAAGTCCGGGCAAGACGGCTGACCGGATAGGAAACGATATGGCACATACTATTCACGTTGACGTAGTCTCCGCCGAAGAAGAAATTTTCTCCGGCGAGGCGGAATTCGTCGTGTTGCCGGGTGAATCGGGTGAGCTGGGGATTTATCCTCGCCACACTCCCTTGATCACGCGCATCAAGCCAGGTGCAGTACGCATCAAGATTCCTGGCCAGGCGCAAGAAGAGTTCGTATTCGTCGCCGGTGGTTTGCTGGAAGTGCAGCCAGACACCGTGACCGTTCTGGCCGACACCGCGATCCGCGGCTCGGATCTGGACGAAGCCAAGGCCAGCACCGCGAAGAAACTCGCGGAAGAAGCCCTGGCGAATCGTGACTCCCAAATCGATTACGCAGCTGCACAAGCCGAACTGGCGACGGCAGTGGCGCAATTGGCCGCGATCGCGAAACTGCGTCAGAAGCGTTAATTACCCGCGCTCTGCAGCAACGGCGTCATCAGCATCATTAAAAAAGGCAGCTTCGGCTGCCTTTTTTATTGCCTGCGATCTTGGCGGTGGCGGTGTTCAGGATGCTGCTGCGATGTCGGCACGCGACGCCCTGACACCCGATCGGTTAAAGTGAACGTTCGTGAATAGTCGCCGACGTCGCCTCGGGCAGGCGTCGGCAGTTCTTTGATACAGGAGTTTGCCTTATGAGCGCCAAGCCAGTCATCGCCGTCGTCGGCCTGTCCAATCGCCCCGACCGTCCCAGCTACGATGTCACCGCCTACATGCAACGCCAGGGCTATCGCATCGTCGCCGTCAATCCCATGTACGCCGGTGAGCAGATACTCGGCGAGCATTGCTATGCCAGCCTGACCGACGCCGCGCAGGCGCTGGACGGCCAGGTCAGGATCGACATAGTGGATTGCTTCCGCAAGTCGGCGGATATCCCACCTGTGGTTGACGAAGCCATCGCCATCGGTGCCACCTGTGTCTGGATGCAGCAGGGTATCGTCAATGATGTGGCCGCAGCCAAGGCCGAAGCCGCCGGCCTGAAAGTCATCATGGATCGCTGCATCAAGGTCGATCACGCCATGGGAATTACCCACGGCGTGCTGTAGTCCAATCGCTTTCATTGCGCCGGAAGGCACACAGGAGATCGTCACGATGGGTATAGGTATACGCGAACAATTCCGCGCCACCAAAAAGCAGGAAATCAAGGACGAAAACGCCGGCGCCAAACCGCTCTCAAGCGGTGACAAGGCCGCCGACAAATTGCAGGTCCAGACACTGGCGGCGCAGATCGCCGAGCAACAGGCAATGCTGTTCGCGCAGCATGAGCGCAAAGTACTGGTGGTGCTGCAAGGCATGGACACCAGCGGCAAGGACGGCACCGTGGCCGGTGTATTCGGTGGCGTCAATCCGCAAGGCCTGCGCATCGTCAGCTACAAGGCGCCGAGCCAACCCGAGCTGCAGCGCGACTATCTGTGGCGCATCCATCAGCAGGTGCCGGCAAAAGGTGAACTGGCCATCTTCAATCGCAGCCACTACGAAGACGTATTGATCACGCGCGTACACGAGTGGATCGACGCGGCCGAGTGCAAGCGCCGCTACACCCAGATCAACGACTTTGAGCGCATGCTCGCGGAAACCGGAACGGTGGTGCTCAAGTTCTTTCTGCACATCTCGAAGGACGAACAGCGTGCGCGCCTGCAGGAGCGCGTAGACGATCCGACCAAGCATTGGAAGTTCGAGCTGCAGGATCTGGAGGAGCGCAAGAGCTGGGATGACTACCAGAAGGTCTACAGCCAGGCGATCCAGGCCACCGATGCCGATCATGCGCCGTGGTACGTGATCCCGTCCGACTCCAAGACGCATCGCAACCTGGCCATTGCGGGCGTGGTGCTGGAGACCTTGCAGGCGATGAAACTGGCCTTCCCGCCGGCCAAGAAGGAACTCGCCGGCCTCAAGGTGAAATAAATGCGGCGCTGGCTGCCAGAACTGCTCGCCTTGCCGCTGTTGCCCTGGCTGCTGGTGCAAGGCAAGCGCACGCGCCGCATCACACCGCGCCTTCCTGAAGCGGATGGGGCGCGTGAAGGTTTATGCACGCCGCCCGACGTCAGCAGCGCCGTTCCGGTCGTTCTCATTGCCATCGGTGAGTCGCCGGTAGCCGGGGTGGGCGTAGAGCATCAGGAAGAAGCCATTACCGCGCAGTTTGCGCAGGAGCTGGCCGTTGCGCTGAAGCGGCCGGTCCGGTGGCGCGCCTTCGGCAAGAATGGCGCCACAGTCGCGGATGCCTGTCATGAAGTCCTGCCGCAGCTCCAACAATTGCCGATGCCGCAGGCCGGCGAAATGCGTATCGTGCTGATCGCCTTCGGCGTCAACGACAGCACCGCCTTCCACAGCAGCAGCCGTTACCACCGCGATCTAGCTGCGTTGGCGCGCGCATTGCAGCAGCAACTGTCGCCGACCTTGCTGCTGATTTCCGGCGCACCGCCGCTGCATCTGTTTCCCGCTCTGCCGCAACCCTTGCGCCATGTGCTCGGCATGAAGGCCGCGGCACTCAGCCGCGCCGCGCAGCAATTGGCAACGGAGTTGCCGCAAGCGATTTACGTGCCGGTGCGCAGCGATGCCCGCGAACGCAGCCTGATGGCGCATGACGGCTATCATCCATCCGCTGCCGGTGCGCGTGTCTGGGCGCAGCAACTGGCGCACGCCGCCGTCGAAGGCTTGCGCGGACTGAAATAAAAACGCCCGCATCATCGGCGGGCGTCGTACGGCGAAAACTTCTCAACGCATCAATGCAGCCACTTGTTGAGCACGCGGTCGTAGTCGCCGGTGGCTTTCTGCAAATGCATCCAGGCATCCACGTATTCCTTGAAGGCGACATCTGCGCGCGGGAGCATGAAGGCCTTTTCCGAGAATTGCAAAGGCTGGTCCGGATGCACCGGGCACAACTCCGGATGCTGCTTGGCCTGCCACAGGGTTTCGCTGGCGTCGGTGACCATGATGTCGGCCTTGCCGTCGATGATCTGCTGGAAGATCGTGACGTTGTCCGGATGCAGGATCAGCTGTGCCCGCTTGTAATTGGCGCGCGCAAAGCGCTCATTGGTGCCGCCCGGATTGAAGATGGCGCGCGTGGTCGGCTGGTCGATCATGTCCAGCGTCTGGAACTTGGCGACGTCGGCGCAGCGCACGATCGGCGATTTGCCGTCGACCATGTGCGAGACCGCAAACGCTGCTTTCTTTTGGCGATCCAGCGTCACGGAGACGCCGCCCATGGCGATGTCGCATTTGGCCAGGAAGTCGGTCATCAGGTTGGTCCAGGTGGTCTTGACCAGCTGCACTTCGACGCCCAACGACTTGGCCAGCGATTGCGCCAGGTCGACGTCCATGCCTTCAAAGGTGTTGTCGGTCTTGAAATAGGTAAACGGCTTGTAGTCGCCGGTCATGCACACGCGCAACTTGCCGGACTGGATCACCTCGTCCAGGCGGCTGCTTTCGGCGGCGCCGGCGGTCTGCATTGCCAAGCCGGCGCAGAGTAGCGAGAGCGGCAACAGCCACGTTTTGAGGTATTTTTTGAGGTATTTTTTGAGGTATTTCGTCATATCGTCTCCGGATTATTTTTGTGAAGCAAAGACGATATCACCAGCAGCCCCGGGCATCAATCGCGCGCGGTTGTTTTGCGGTTTGGATGAGATAATAGAAGATTGCCGATGCGGCCAACATGAAGTCCCATTGCTCCAGATCGCCACATGTCTCAATTGTCCAAATCTCAATTTGCTCCGCTCAAGAACGACACCTTCCTGCGCGCCTTGCTGCGCCAGCCGACCGATTACACGCCGTTGTGGCTGATGCGCCAGGCTGGTCGCTACCTGCCCGAATACCGCGCCACGCGCGCGCGCGCCGGTTCCTTCCTGGGCCTGGCCAAGAATCCCGATTACGCCACTGAAGTCACGCTGCAGCCGCTCGAGCGCTATCCGCTGGACGCCGCAATCCTGTTCTCCGACATCCTGACCGTGCCGGATGCGATGGGCCTGGGCCTGTTCTTCGCCGACGGCGAGGGACCGAAGTTCGAGCGCCCGCTGCGCGACGAAAAAGCCGTGCTGGCACTGCAGGCACCGCAACTGGACAGCCTGCAATACGTGTTCGACGCCGTCACCCAGATCCGCACCGAGCTGGACGGCCGCGTGCCGCTGATCGGCTTCTCGGGCAGCCCGTGGACGCTGGCCTGCTACATGGTGGAAGGCGGCGGCTCCGACGACTTCCGCACCGTCAAGACCATGCTGTACGACCGTCCCGACCTGATGCACCACATCCTCAGGACCAATGCCGCCGCTGTCGCCGCTTACCTGAATGCACAGATCGACGCCGGCGCCCAGGCCGTGATGATTTTCGATACCTGGGGCGGTGCGCTGGCCGATGGCGTGTACCAGGCGTTTTCGCTGCACTACATGCGCGAAGTCATGCGCCAGCTCAAGCGCGACAAGGACGGCGTCAAGATTCCCGCAATCGTCTTCACCAAGGGCGGCGGATTGTGGCTGGAACAGATCGCCGACATCGGCGCCGACGCTGTCGGGCTGGACTGGACCGTCAACCTGGCCGATGCGCGTCGCCGTGTCGGCGACAAGGTGGCGCTGCAGGGCAACCTTGATCCCAATGTGCTGTTTGCCGGTCCGGCGCAGATCGAGGCTGAAGTGCGCAAATTGCTGGAATCCTTCGGCAAGCCCGAAGCCGGCGCAGGTCACGTGTTCAACCTCGGTCACGGCATTTCCCAGTTCACTCCGCCTGAGTCGGTCACGGTGCTGGTGGAGGCGGTCCACGGCATCAGCCGGGAACTGCGCGGCTGATCCTGAGCGCGGCTTGAATCGTTAAGCCGCTGAAAACAAACACATACTCTTCAGCATGCGATGCGGTGCACATTGTGCCCGTACGCATGCGCAGTTATGCACACGAACGGGGCTTTCCTTAGTGGGAATCATTCATATCCATATTTGTAAAGCGATGGATTCTTGAATTTTGCAAGTTATTGATTTTTAAGGATTTTGCTTCGTGCGCGGGATTTGTGCAAACTATCGAGACCCGCATGAAACATGGGTTTCGGGGCTGTCAAGAGGGAGTTACCCACAAAGTTATCCACAGGAATTGTGGATAGTTGAAAAAGCACTTATGAAACCGTGAGTTACATGCTTTTTTAACGTTTTACTTTAGAAACCGGGGCGGAATCCTACGTTCCTGTCAGAGGCATCCCGACAAAATTTGCTTGACAGAAAGTAGTGCGAACAATCTCGCGGCGATACCTTTTCGGTGCGAAAAAGCAGACTTATGCACAAAAAAGCTTTTGTGCGAAGCAATAATAAAAATTTAAAAATAAATTTCATGGGTAGTGGTGTGATTCGCAAGTCATTGATTTTTATAAGTTTAAATTTTGCTTTTGATTTGGGCAATTTATTGAAACCCGCATCCAGACTGGGAAAAACGCTGTCAAGCCCGAGTTATGCACAAAGTTATCCACAGGTTTTGTGGATAGCCTAAAAAGTAGTTACGAAACCGTTACTTAGGTCATCTTTTCAGGAATCACATTAAGTTCGTGGAACAACGCATCCTTCAGATCGTTCTCGACACCCCGCTTGACAGGACCTTCGATTACCGCTGGATCCGAAACGGCGACGAGGCGCTGCCGCAAATCGGCCAACTGGCGATCGTGCCGTTCGGCCGTCGCGAGGTCGCGGGCCTGATCGTCGGCCTGGCCGAACAGACCGACGTACCGGCAGGCAAGCTCAAGGACGTGCTGGCAGTGCGCAGCCAACTGGCGCCGCTGCCGCCGCAATGGCTGGCGCTGTGCGGTTTCGCGGCCGACTATTACCAGCGTCCGCTGGGCGAGGTGGCGTTGCCGGGCTTGCCGAAGAACTTGCGCACGCTGACCACGACCGCGCTTGACCGCGCGCTCAAGAAGCTGGCCAAGCTCGATGCCGGCCATGACGGCAGTCCCGTCAACACGCCGCAGTTGAAGCCTGAACAACAGGACGCCGTCGACGCCATCGCCGGTGCGCAGGGTTTTGCGCCGCTGCTGCTGTACGGCGTGACCGGCAGCGGCAAGACCGAGGTCTACCTGCAGGCGGCGGCGCGCATCCTGGCGCAGCACGAAGCGGTCGGCGACATCGCGCAGGTGCTGGTTCTGGTGCCTGAAATCAACCTGACGCCGCAGCTAGAATCGAACATCCGCGCGCGTTTTCCCGGCGTGCATGTGGTCAGCCTGCACAGCGGCCTGGCAGAGGGCGAGCGCACGCTCAGCTGGCTGGCGGCACATCAGGGCCAGGCGCGCATCGTGCTCGGCACGCGGCTGGCGATCCTGTCGTCGCTGCCGCACCTCAAACTGATCGTGATCGACGAAGAGCACGATCCGTCCTACAAGCAGCAGGAAGGCCTGCGTTATTCGGCGCGCGACCTCGCGGTCTGGCGCGCCCATCAGCTGGCGATTCCGGTGGTGCTGGGTTCGGCCACGCCCTCGCTGGAAACCTGGCAGCACGCCCAGGCCGGCCGTTACCGCAAGCTGCAACTGCGTGAGCGCGCGGTGCGCGACGCCGTGCTGCCCAAGGTCAAGATGATCGACATGGAGCGCGACCGTCCCAACGACGGCCTGACTTCGACGCTGGTGGCGGCGCTCAAGCTGCGCCTGGAGCGCGGCGAGCAATCGCTGCTGTTCCTCAACCGGCGCGGCTATGCACCGGTGCTCAATTGCGACGCCTGCGGCTGGATCAGCAACTGCATGCGCTGCACCTCGTTCATGGTGCTGCACAAGCCCGAGCGACGCCTGCGTTGCCACCATTGCAGCCTGGAGCTGTACATCCCCAAAGCCTGCCCGACCTGCGGCAACGTCGACCTGCAGCCGCTGGGCCGCGGCACCCAGCGCGTGGAAGAAGGCCTGCAGGCAATGTTTCCGGAAGCGCGCATCCTGCGCATCGACGCCGATTCCACACGTCTCAAGGGTTCGGCCCAGAACGCCTTCGACAGCGTGCACCGCGGCGACGTCGACATCCTGATCGGCACACAGATGGTCGCCAAGGGGCATGACTTCAAGCGCCTGACGCTGGTGGGCGTGATGAATCCCGACACCGCGCTGTTTTCGCATGACTACCGCGCCAGCGAGCGTCTGTTTGCACAGCTGATGCAGGTTGCGGGTCGTGCCGGGCGGGCCGGCCAGAAGGAGGGCGGTTCACCCAGCGAAGTACTGATCCAGAGCCGTTATCCGCATCATCCCTTGTACGGCGCGGTGGCCGCGCACGATTACGACGGCTTCGCCACGCAGTTGCTCGAAGAGCGCCAGCAGGCGGCCTTGCCGCCGTTCCTGTACCAGGCGCTGCTGCGCGCCGAAGCGGCTGAACTCGATATCGCGCTGGCTTTCCTGCAGGACGCGGCCGGCTGTCTGGAACACGCCGGCATCACCATCAACGATCCCATTCCGATGACCATGACGCGCGTGGCCAATGTCGAACGCGCCCAGTTATTGATCGAATGCCCGTCGCGACCGGCCCTGCAGGCCTTCCTGCGCGACTGGATGGACGTCTTGCGCCAGATGAAGACGCGCGCCAAATGGTCGCTGGAAGTCGATCCGGTCGATATCTGAGCGTCCGAACGTTTTGCGCCAATCCGGCGTACCCGTTCGTCACGTCAAAACCCCCGCAGACCGCCGTCTTCGCGCCGTTCGTCGCATGGCGCTGGGATCGCGCGCGGGGCCTGCCTAACATGGCGGCATTCCTCTTCCTTCTTCATTTCAGGAGTCGCCATGTTGCAACAAATCATCATTCATACGCCGCTGTGGGTCTGGGCCATGCTGGCCTTCCTGGTCTATCGCGGCTGGGCCGCCAGCGCTGATCGCGAAACACCGCTGTTCAAGGTCGCGTTGGTTCCGCTGCTGTTGCTGGCCTTGTCGCTGCATGGTCTGTATGCACAATCGCATGCCGATGCGCTGGCTCTGACGGCAGCCGCGTTGACGGCGTTGGGCAGCGGCTTCCTGAGTTGGACGGCGGCCGGCCGGGGCGGCATTGCGCCGCATCCCGCGCACGGAACGGTCTGGTTGCGGGGCAGCTGGTTGCCCTTGTTGATGATGATCAGCGTGTTTGCGGTCAAATATACCGTGGCCGTGTTACAGGCAATGCACTCCGGCCACGCCCGGGGCGCCGTGTTCACGCTGGCGGTCAGCCTGCTGTACGGCCTGTTCATGGGGGTACCGGTCGGTCGTTTGTTGCGCATCGTGCATCTTTATCGCCAGGCGCAGTCACCGGCAGCGCAAGCGGCCGCCTGAGGCTGGAGCAATACTCACGAGTGCTTACAAGATCGGCTTCAATCCGAGCACGGCAAGCCGGTATAATCCGGGGTTTATATATTCATCAATGTGCGGCTGGCGTTGTCAGCGCGGCCGCCGACCCCTTCTGTTCCCATGCTCGCCCAACAAAAACAACGCATCACCGAATTATTCCAGGCCGCCATGGCGCCGCTGATCGAGGGCTCCGGCCTGACGCCGACGATCACGCTGGAGCGTCCGCGGGACCCGTCGCATGGCGACATCGCCTGCAACCTGGCCATGCAACTGGCCAAACCGCTCAAAAAGAACCCGCGCGAACTGGCCCAGGCGCTGGTTGACGGCGTGCTGTCCCAGCCCGGGCGCGAAGAACTGATTTCCTCCGCCGACATCGCCGGCCCCGGCTTCATCAACCTGCGCGTGGCCGACGCCGCCAAGCAGGCCGTGGTGAAGGTCGTGCTGGCCGAAGGCGCGCAATACGGCAAGAGCAGCGCCGGCGCCGGCAAGAAAGTGCTGGTCGAGTTCGTTTCCGCCAATCCGACCGGTCCGCTGCATGTCGGCCACGGCCGCCAGGGCGCGCTCGGCGATGCCATGTCGGCGTTGCTGCAATCGCAGGGTTACGACGTCACGCGCGAGTTTTACTACAACGACGCCGGCGTCCAGATCGCCACGCTGGCCACTTCGGTGCAGGCGCGCGCCAAGGGCCTCAAGCCGGGCGACGCCGGCTGGCCCGAGTCGGCCTATAACGGCGATTACATCGCCGACATCGCCGACGATTTCAAGGCGAAAAAGACGGTGTCCGCCAGCGACGGCGAACCGGCCACCGCCAGCGGCGACGTCGACGACATCGAATCGATCCGCCGCTTCGCCGTGGCTTATCTGCGCCGCGAGCAGGATCTGGACTTGCAGGCCTTCGGCGTCAGGTTCGACAACTACTACCTGGAATCTTCGCTGTACACCGAAGGCAAGGTTGCCGCCGCGGTCGACGCATTGATCAAGGCCGGCAAGACCTACGAGCTGGACGGCGCACTGTGGCTCAAGACCACCGACTACGGCGACGACAAGGACCGCGTCATGAAGAAGGGCGACGGCACCTACACCTACTTCGTGCCCGACGTCGCCTATCACATCACCAAGTGGCAGCGCGGTTTCGGCAAGGTCATCAATATCCAGGGCAGTGACCACCACGGCACCATCGCGCGCGTGCGCGCCGGCCTGCAGGCGGCCAATGTCGGCATACCGCAAGGCTACCCCGACTACGTGCTGCACAAGATGGTCACTGTGATGAAGAACGGCGAAGAGGTAAAGATCTCCAAGCGGGCCGGTTCTTACGTTACGCTGCGCGATCTGATCGAATGGTCCAACGGTACCGAAGCGGACGCGGACGATTTGACGCGCGGCCGCGACGCCGTGCGTTTCTTCCTGATCTCGCGCAAGGCCGACAGCGAATTCGTCTTCGACGTCGACGTCGCGCTGACCCGCAACGACGAAAACCCGGTCTATTACGTCCAGTACGCCCACGCGCGCATCTGCTCGGTGCTGAGCCAGTGGGGCGGGGACGAAGCGACGCTGGATCAAGTGCAGGATCTGGCGCCGCTGACCGCCCCTCGCGAAGTCAGCCTGCTGGCCAAGCTGGCCGAATATCCGGAAGCGCTGGCCCATGCATTGCAGGAGCTCGGACCGCATCAGGTGGCTTTCTACCTGCGTGACCTGGCAGGCGAATTGCATAGCTACTACAATGCAGAACGCGTGCTGGTTGACGACGTCCCTACCAAGATGGCGCGCCTGGCGCTCATGAGTGCGACCCGCCAGGTGCTGCGCAACGGCCTGGCATTGATCGGCGTCTCCGCCCCGACAAGAATGTAAACCTGTAATGAAGACACAAGTGAAACAACACCATCCGATTTTACGCAAGCAGGCCGGCGGTACTTTCCTGGGCCTGATCCTCGGTCTCATCGTCGGTCTCGGCATTGCCGTGGTCGTCGCCCTGATGATCACCAAGTCGCCGATTCCATTCGTCAACAAGGTCACCAAGCAGGAACGCACCGAGCTGTCGCCGGGCCAGTCCTCCGATCCGAACAAGCCGTTGTACGGCAACAAGGACGTCGCCAAGGAAGCCCCGCCGGCGCCGAAGGCTCCCGACCAGGACAAGCCTGCGCCGGACGCCAAGAAGCCCGACACGCCGCCGGCGCCGAAGGTCGACGTGCCGAAGGACAAGGACAAGCTGGCCGCGATCACCAAGGAGCAGTCGCCCAAGGCCGACAAGTCCGATAGCGCGGTCGACGACAAGTGGACTTATTTCCTGCAGACCGGCGCCTTCCGTGAACAGGCCGACGCCGAAAACGCGCGCGCCAAGCTGGCGCTGCTCGGCTTCGAAGCCAAGGTCAGCGAACGGCCTTCCGATAACGGCACCTTGTACCGTGTACGGATCGGCCCGATCGGACAGCAAGAGACAGTGAACCGCATGCGCAGCAAGTTGTCTGATAACGGCGTCGATGCCGCCATCGTCCGCATACCAAAATAAGGACCGTTTTTGCCGCGAATCAAATGCGCGGCATGGCGGTCCGCCATCATATTTATTGTCGAATACCTTGAGAAGGGGTTAAGAATTATGCGTTTGTTCCGTCATGCTCTCGCTGCCATCAGCCTGGGTTTGCTGGCCATCTCGGCCGGCGCATCACCCGCCAATCCACAGAACGGCACCGATTACCGTACGCTGGAGCAAGCCCAGCCGACCGAGTCCGGCAAGAAGATCGAAGTCACCGAATTTTTCTGGTACAGCTGCCCGCATTGCGCAGCCTTTGATCCGGCGCTGACGGCGTGGGTCAAGAAACAGGGCGACAAGATTGTCTTCAAGCAAGTGCCGGTCGCTTTCCGCGAATCGTTCATCCCTCAGCAAAAGCTGTACTACGCGCTCGAAGCGATGGGCAAGACGGCGGAGATGAATCCGAAGATTTTCCAGGCCATCCATGTTGACCGTCAGCGCGTCGACACCGACAAGACCATCCTGGAATTCATCGAGAAGCAAGGCATCGACAAGCAGAAATTCCTCGACCTGTACAATTCCTTCGGCGTCCAGACCAAGGTGCGTCGCGCCTCGCAGCTGCAGGAACAGTACAAGATCGACGGCGTGCCGACCATTGCCATCGACGGCCGTTACCTGACCTCGCCATCGATTGCCGGCGCCTCCATGGCCAACCAGCCCGAGTCCATGCAGCAAGCCGCATCGCTGCAAGTGATGGATCATCTGCTGACCAAGCTGGCGGCGGAAAAAGGTGCTGAAAAGCCTGCCGAAGCAGCCAAGCCGGCCAAGAAGAAATAAGCTTCACCGCACCGAACACGGTCCGTCGCTCGCGAGAGGACGGACCGTTTTTATTGGCGCGCATCGATAACAATTTGAACGGAAGGGATGCTATGCAGCGAGTCTTCATCACCGGCGCATCAAGCGGCATCGGCGCCGCACTGGCCGCCGTCTGCGCGCAGCAGGGCGCCGTGCTGGGCCTGGTTGCACGCCGCCGCGACAAGCTCGAGCAATTGCGCGCAGGGCTCGCCCATCCCGAGCGCCATCACCTGTATGTGCTCGATGTCACCGACCACGCCGCCTTGCAGCAGGCCGCGCAAGATTTCCTCGCCGCGACCGGCGGCATCGACGTGGTGATCGCCAACGCCGGCATTTCGCAAGGCACGCTGACCGAATTCGCCGAGGATATCCCGGTGTTCGAGCGCATCATCGCCACCAACGTCACGGCCACGGTCGCCACCTTCCATCCGTTCATCGCTGCCATGAAGCGCCAGCCGCGACCGCAGGACTGCCGGCTGGTCGGCATCGGCAGCGTGGCTGGTATTCGCGGCCTGCCCGGCGCCGAGGCGTATAGTGCATCCAAGGCAGCGGTCATCAGCTATTGCGAATCACTGCGCATCGAGCTGCGCGCCAGCGGCATCAAGGTGGTGACGATTGCGCCCGGCTATATCGATACGCCGATGACGCAGGTCAATCACTACCGCATGCCCTTCCTGATGCCGGTACAGAAATTCGCGGCGCGCGCATTGGCGGCAATCGCCGCCGGCGACAGCTACCGCGTGATCCCGTGGCAGATGGGCGTGGTCGCCAAACTGTTGCGCCTGTTGCCCAACAGTGTGTACGACTTTGCGTTTTCCAAAGCGCCGCACAAGAAACGACATCCCTGAACGAGCAAGACCATGAAAATCATTTACGCCGGAACCCCCGAATTCGCCGCCGTCGCGCTGGAAGCGCTGTACGCCGCGGGCCACGACATCACGCTGGTGCTGACCCAGCCCGATCGTCCCGCCGGCCGCGGCATGCAGTTGCATGCCTCGCCGGTGAAGCAATGCGCGCTGGCACACGGCACGCCCGTGGCGCAGCCGGTGTCGCTGCGGCTGGACGGAAAATATCCGGACGTCGCGCGCGAGGCGCACGAGCTGCTGCGCAACACGCCGCACGACCTCATGATCGTCGCCGCCTACGGCCTGATCCTGCCGCGCAGCGTGCTGGACATTCCACGCCTGGGCTGCATCAACATCCACGGTTCGCTGCTGCCGCGCTGGCGCGGCGCCGCGCCCATCCATCGCGCCATCGAAGCCGGCGACAGCGAAACCGGCATCACGATCATGCAGATGGAAGAAGGCCTGGACACCGGTCCGATGCTGCTGATCGAGTCGCTGCCGATCGCCGCCGATGACACCACCGCCAGCCTGCACGACAAGCTGGCGGCGCTGGGCGGCAAGATGATCGTCGAGGCGGTGCGCAAGCTGGAACTGGGGGAGTTGCCGGCCACGCCGCAACCGGATGAAGGTGCCAACTATGCCGCCAAGGTCGGCAAGGAAGAGGCTGCGCTGGATTTCACGCAGCCGGCCGCCGTGCTGGCACGCAAGATCCGGGCGTTCAATCCTTTCCCGGGCGCGTCGGCGCAATTTGCAACGCCTTCGGGCGACGTTACCGTCAAGCTGTGGCAGGCGCAGGCGCTCGCTGAAACGACGGCAGCGACACCCGGCAGCATCCTCGCCGCCAATGCACACGACGGCGTCAAGGTTGCCTGCGGCGACGGCGTATTGCTCATCACGGAATTGCAAAAACCTGGCGGCAAGCGTCTGCCGGTGGCAGAATTCCTCAAGGGTTTTGCACTGGCGGACGGCAGGTTCCAATAAGGCAGTTTGTCGCGGAGGAGCAATGGATCAACTGGCGGCAATGCGCATCTTCAGGCGCGTGGTGGAAAGCGGTGGTTTCTCGGCCGCCGCCGATGCGCTCGACATCTCGCACACGGTGGTGTCGCGTCAGGTGCGCCAGCTCGAGGAGCTGCTCGGCGCGCAATTGCTCAACCGCACCACGCGGCGATTTTCGCTGACGGAAGTAGGTCAGCTTTACTACCAGCGCTGCATCGACATCATCGACCAGGTCGAAGACGCCGCGCGCGTGGTCTCGCACCATCATGCGCGTCCGGCAGGGGTATTGCGCATCAACGCGCCGATGGTGTTCGGCACGCTGGAAATGCCCAACTGGCTGCCGCAATTCATGCAGGCGTATCCCGAACTGAAAGTCGACGTAGTCTGCAACGACCGCTTCGTCGACCTCATCAGCGAAGAGTTCGACGTCGGCCTGCGCATCACGCGCGCTTTGCCCGATTCGACGCTGGTGGCCAAGCGGCTGACGGTCAGCGACATGGCGCTGGTGGCGACGCCTGCCTATCTGGAAAAGCACGGCACCCCGCGTGAGCCCAAGGATCTGCAGCAGCACAATTTCCTGGCGTATTCGCTCGCGCTGCAAACCACCGAGCTGGTGTTCACCGGTCCCGACGGCCACGAGCAGCTGGTCAGCCTGAGCGGCAATGTCCAGGCCAACACCGGCCTGATCGTCTGCGCCGCCGCACGCGCCGGCATGGGCATCACGGCGTCGGCCACCTTCGTCGTGCACGAGGATCTGCGGCGCGGCGCGCTGGTGGAAGTGCTGCCTGAATACCGCCTGCAGTCGCGCGACCTGTATGTGCTGTATCCGCAGAACCATCATCTCTCGCCCAAGGTGCGCGCTTTCGTCGATTTCCTGGCGGACTATTACGCCACGCCGCGCTGGCCCGTATAGGCAGACGCCCAGACCAAAAAGGCTGCACCCGCAAAGGTGCAGCCTTTTTTCATTCATGCAGCGAATTTACTCTTCATCGATTAATTCTTCTCGACCGGCACCAGGTCAAAGTGATCGGCCTGGTACTGGAACAACAGGCAGTCGTCGCCCTTGGCGCAGCCGCTGTAGTGCGGCATGTTGGCCGGCAGGTTGTAGAACGAACCGGCGGGATAGTCGATGCGCTTGCCGTCGATGACGGCGTAGAAAGTGCCTTTCAGGACCACCGTCGGCAGGTTCTGCGTGTGCAGGTGGTAAGGATTGTCCTTGCCCGCGGGAAAAATCACGAAGGCGTCGTAGGGACCCTTGCCGGTGATGCTACCCCGCACGTCGGCCACCTTGATGCCGCCGGTGCCGGGAAGTTCGCGCCACTTCAGGTCGGCGGCCGGGAAGGAAACCAGCGACTGGACGGCGGGCTTGCCGGCTTTGATGTTGTTGTCTGCGAAGCTGGCGCCGGCGGCGACCAGCAACAGCAAGGCGATTGCGATGCGTTTCATGGTGTTCCTTTAATGTGAGGGGAGTTATTGCACTTGCAGTTCAAGAATGGCGCTCGTATCGAGCACATCGCCGAACGTGTCGGCGATGGTCGTCAACGCACCGCGATGCAAGACGTCGTGCGTGATCACACCGCCGCCAGGCGCATCAAGGTCGCGCGTGGCCGAAGCGTCGGCAGCGACGATCACGTCGTAACCCGCAGGGACCGCATCGCGCGCGGCGCCGGCCACGCAGGCATGCGTCATCAGACCGGCGATGATCAGCGTCTTGACGCCGGCCGCTTTCAGTTGGACATCGATGTCGGTAGTCGGGAACACGCTGACCGAGCTCTTCTGCACCACGCGATGGTGGGCGGCCGGCTGGATATCCTTGTGGATGGCGACGGTATCGCCGTCCACCGCAAAGATCGGTGTGCCGGACGGCGTCACGTGCTGGACGTGGAACACCGGCATGTCGTGGCGATCGGCAAAGGCAATCAGGCGTTTGGCATTGTTCAGCGCCGCCATGCCGTCAGGGATCGGCATCGTGCCGCTGAAGTATTCGTTCTGGAAATCAATGACCAGCAGCGCGGTGCCGGCGGCTTGCAGTGCAACCGGTGCAGCAACGCCGGCGATGGTGCGGATGGTGGGATGGGACATGTTCTTCTCCTGGGTTGAAAGCGACAGGACGAAGAGTAGGCGAACGCGCGCCGCGCCAACAGTAGCGCGGCGTCACAAGATATGTGCGGAATTTGCACATATCCAAAGAACCTCGAGATGCGGTTCGGACGTCCGAAAAAATCTATGTTGCCAGCATCACGCGCAAGCGTTCCCAGAAAAGATCAGCGCCGCGGTGCACGTTGTCATTCCAGTGGTCGGCTGCATTGTCGTCGGCAGCATCCGTGATGAACTTGAATGCCCGCCAGGGGACACCATATCGATGGCAGGTGTGGGCGATGGCGAACAGTTCCATATCGACAACATCCACGCTCTGTTCGACCAGCCAGGGATCGGCGGCGGTGACGAAGCTGTCGCCGGTGCCGCAGCAGGCGTCTCCATGGCCTGATGCGTAAGAGCTGGGTTCGTCCGACAAGGGCGTCACGCCGCGCACGGCCAGTGGGATGGCCAGCATGTCGCGCTGGATGACGCTGGCGATGTCGAGCAGGCCGTCGCGGTCCGGATTGATCTTGCCCGCCGTACCAAAATTGATCACCAGCTGCGGTCGATGCTGCAGAATCGCCGCTGTGGCGGTCGAGGCGGCGTTGACTTTGCCCACGCCGGTATAGATTACGTCCACACCGGCTGGAGCGGCTGCGGCGTTGAGTTCGGAGGCAAGGGCGGTTAGCACCAGGATTTTCTGTGTCATTGCAGGTTATCGATATCCGTTGTTTGAGAGGGAAGCCCGGCTGTCGGACAAGGGTTTGGCGGGCGTTTCACGTATAATTTCAAGTCTTAACCGATTTGATGAACCCGGCATGTTGCGTGACCGGGTTTTTGCATTCGGCTTGCATTATTCCACAGGCATTATCCGAACTGTTCCACATTGAAGAATCTCGCCATGAAGCCAAACGATCTGTGCCAAACCGAACTGCTGTTGCGCGACCTGATGTCGCAGCGCATCCTGATTCTGGACGGCGCCATGGGCACCATGATCCAGCAGTACAAGCTGACGGAAGAAGATTATCGCGGCGAGCGCTTCAAGGACTTCAGCGTGCCGGGCAAGGAGTTGTTCGTCAAGGGCAACAACGAGTTGCTGAGCCTGACCCAGCCGCACATCATCCAGGAAATCCACGAGCAATACCTGGCTGCCGGCGCCGACCTGGTCGAGACCAACACCTTCGGCGCCACCGGCGTGGCGCAGGACGACTATCACATGGCGCATCTGGTGTACGAGATGAACGTGCAGTCGGCCAAACTGGCGCGCGCCGCCTGCGACAAGTATTCGACGCCCGACAAGCCGCGCTTCGTCGCCGGCGCGCTCGGTCCGACGCCGAAGACGGCCTCGATTTCGCCGGACGTCAACGATCCTGCGGCGCGTAACGTCACCTTCGATCAACTGGTGGCGTCCTATCTGGAGCAAACGCGCGCACTGGTCGAAGGCGGCGCCGACGTGCTGCTGGTCGAAACCATCTTCGATACGCTCAACTGCAAGGCCGCGCTGTTTGCGATCGACGTGTTCTTCGAGGAGTCCGGCAAGCGTTTGCCGATCATGATCTCGGGCACCGTCACCGATGCTTCGGGCCGCATCCTGTCCGGCCAGACCGTGCCGGCCTTCTGGCATTCGATCCGCCATGCGCGGCCGCTGACCGTCGGCCTGAACTGCGCACTGGGCGCAGCATTGATGCGTCCGTATGCCGACGAGTTGTCCAAGATCGCCGACACCTTCGTCTGCATTTATCCCAACGCGGGTTTGCCCAATCCGATGAGCGACACCGGTTTCGATGAAACGCCCGACGTCACTTCGTCGCTGCTCAAAGATTTCGCCGAAAGCGGCTTCGTCAACGTCGCCGGCGGCTGCTGCGGCACCACGCCCGCGCATATCAAGGCGATCGCCGACACGGTGGCGACGATTGCACCGCGCAAGGTTCCGGAAGGCAAGCACGAGATGCTGCTGTCGGGGCTGGAACCGTTCATCATCAACGACGACTCGCTGTACGTGAACGTCGGCGAGCGCACCAACGTCACCGGCTCCAAGGCGTTCGCGCGACTGATCCTCAACGAGCAATACGACGAGGCGCTGGCGGTGGCGCGCCAGCAGGTTGAGAACGGCGCCCAGATCATCGACATCAACATGGACGAAGCGATGCTCGATTCGCAGGCGGCCATGACGCGTTTCCTCAACCTGATCGCTTCCGAGCCGGACATCGCGCGCGTGCCGATCATGATCGACTCGTCCAAATGGTCGGTCATCGAAGCCGGGCTCAAGTGCGTGCAGGGCAAGTCCATCGTCAACTCCATCTCGATGAAGGAAGGCGAAGAGAAATTCCTGCACGAAGCCAAGCTGTGCCGTCGCTACGGCGCCGCCGTGATCGTCATGGCCTTCGATGAAGTCGGCCAGGCCGATACCTACGAGCGCAAGATCGAAATCTGCGAACGCGCCTATCGCCTGCTGGTCGACAAGGTCGGCTTCCCGCCGGAAGACATCATCTTCGACCCGAACATCTTCGCGGTTGCCACCGGCATCGAAGAGCACAACAACTACGCCGTCGATTTCATCGAGGCGACCCGCTGGATTCACCAGAACCTGCCTTACGCCAAGATCAGCGGCGGCGTCTCCAACGTCAGCTTCAGCTTCCGCGGCAACGATCCGGCGCGTGAGGCGATCCACACCGTGTTCCTGTACCACGCCGTCAAGGCCGGCATGACCATGGGCATCGTCAACGCCGGCATGATCGGCGTCTATGACGACCTCCCTGCCGAATTGCGCGAAGCCGTCGAAGATGTGGTGCTGAACCGCCGTCCGGACGCCACCGAACGCATGATCGACATCGCCGCGACCCTGAAGGCCGGCGACAAGAAGGAAGAAGCCACGCTGGAATGGCGCAGCGAGCCGGTCGAAAAGCGCCTCGCGCATGCGCTGGTGCTCGGCATCACCCAATGGATCGTCGAGGACACCGAGGAGGCGCGCCAGAATCTGTTGAAGAGCGGCGGCCGTCCGATCCACGTGATCGAAGGCCCGCTGATGGACGGCATGAACGTGGTCGGCGATCTGTTCGGCCAGGGCAAGATGTTCCTGCCGCAAGTAGTGAAATCGGCGCGCGTGATGAAGCAGGCCGTGGCGCACCTGATTCCCTTCATCGAAGAAGAGAAACGCCTGATCGAGCAGGAGACCGGCGTCGTCGCCAAGCCCAAGGGCAAGATCGTCATCGCCACCGTCAAGGGCGACGTCCACGACATCGGCAAGAACATCGTCTCGGTGGTCCTGCAATGCAACAATTTCGAAGTCGTCAACATGGGCGTGATGGTGCCGTGTTCGCAGATCCTGGCCAAGGCCAAGGAAGAGAACGCCGACATCATCGGCCTGTCGGGCCTGATCACGCCGTCGCTGGAAGAGATGGCCTACGTCGCCAAGGAAATGCAGCGCGACAGCTACTTCAGCGGCGTCAAGATGCCGCTGCTGATCGGCGGCGCCACCACTTCGCGCGCGCATACCGCCGTCAAGATCGCGCCGAATTACTCCGGTCCCGTAGTCTACGTGCCGGATGCCTCGCGCGCCGTCTCGGTGGCGCAGTCGCTGCTCACGCCCGAGCAGAAGGACCAGTACATCGCCGACATCGCGACCGACTACGAACGTATCCGCGAGCAGCACGCCAACAAGAAGGCGGTGCCGCTGGTGCCGATCGCCGCTGCGCGCGACAACAAGATGCAACTGGAATTTGCGCCGGTCAAACCGAAATTCATCGGCCGCCGCGTGTTCAAGAACGTCGACCTGGCGACGTTGGCGAAATACATCGACTGGGGGCCGTTCTTCCAGACCTGGGACCTGGCCGGTCCGTATCCCGCGATCCTGAAGGACGAAGTGGTTGGCGAAGCTGCCACCAAGGTATTCGAGGAAGCCCAGGCCTTGCTCAAGAAAGTGATCGACGGCCGCTGGCTGACCGCCAATGGCGTTGTCTCGCTGCTGCCGGCCAACACCGTCAACGACGACGACATCGAGATCTATACCGACGACACGCGCACTCAGGTGGCGCTGACCTACTACGGTGTGCGCCAGCAGACCGAAAAGCCGGTGATCGACGGCGTGGCGCGTCCCAACCAATGCCTGGCCGATTTCATCGCGCCCAAGGCATCCGGCATCGCCGACTACATCGGCATGTTCGCCGTGACCTCCGGTCTCGGCATAGAGAAGTACGAGAAGCGCTTTGAAGACGCGCACGACGACTATTCCTCGATCATGCTCAAGGCGCTGGCCGACCGTCTGGCCGAAGCCTTCGCCGAGTATCTGCACGAGCGCGTGCGCACCGATCTGTGGGGCTACGTGTCGCAAGAGTCCCTGAGCACCGAAGAACTGATCAAGGAAAAGTACGTCGGCATCCGTCCCGCCGCCGGTTATCCGGCCTGCCCGGAACACACTGTCAAGGCCGAGGCGTTCAGGGTCATGCAATGCGACGAAATCGGCATGACAGTCACCGAGTCGTACGCGATGTTCCCGGGCGCATCGGTGTCGGGCTTCTACTTCGCGCATCCGGAATCGAAGTACTTCGTGGTTGGCAAGATCGGCGACGATCAGGTCACTGACATGGCCGTGCGCCGCGGCGTCGCCAAGGAAGACGTCGAACGCTGGCTGGCGCCGAACTTGTCCTGATCGCGGTTTTCACTTACCCTTTGTCCATCCCGTTTTTTATTCTCGCGCCATGATCGATTCCGCCGACAACGTCACCCACATGTTGCCCGTCACCGGGCCGTTGCGCCTGAACTTCTTCACCGACCAGCCCGATGCGGCGCGGCTGTTCGTCGCCGACCTGACCCAGGATTTGCTGGGCGACTGGATCGTCACGCAATGCTGGACCGGCAAACCGCAGGCGCGCGGCGGCGGCCGTGTGACCGTGGTCAACGACCAGGAAGCCGGCTTCAAGTTGATCCAGAAGATCGCGCAGAAGAAGGAAAAGGGCGGCTATCGCCTGATCTGACGCTGTCTTCGGCGAGGCGTCGGTAGTTTGAAGAGCGGAGAGATTTTTCTCTCCGCTTGTTTTTGCGGCATCGCTTTTTGGCCTCGCCTGCATGCCCCGGCGTCTCGTGTTAGGCTGTCCACCGCTGTTAAATCGACGATAGCGTTGTTGTATTGATCATGCCGTCGCGATTCGATAGCGGGAGACAAAATAACTGAACGAGACGGAGAACCCGCGCGTGACTTCCACCCCAGCAGCACATCCCCCTTCCAAGGACAATCCCGACAGCGATTCCGGCGCCGACTCATCCTATGCCGTTGTACGCCTGCTGATCACGCTGGTGCTGATGGTGATCGGCGCCAGCGGCATGTATGTGGTGGCCGTCGTGTTGCCTGCGGTGCAGGCCGAATTCGGCGTGGCGCGCGGCGTGGCGTCGATGCCTTACACCTTGTCAATGATCGGCTTCGGCATCGGCGGCATGCTGATGGGCAAGCTGGCCGACCGGTTCGGCGTGATGATTCCCTTGCTGGTCGGCGCGGTATGCCTGGGCCTTGGTTTCATCCTGGCCGGCATGGCCCCCAACATCATCGTTTTCACACTCGCACACGGCTTGTTGATCGGCCTGTGCGGCAGTTCGGCGACCTTCTCGCCGCTGATTGCCGATACCTCGCTGTGGTTCGTGCGCCGGCGCGGCATCGCGGTGGCGGTATGTGCCAGCGGCAATTACCTGGGCGGCGCGATCTGGCCGCCGATCGTGCAGCATTTCGTCGACACGGTGGGCTGGCGTCAGACGTATTTTGGCCTCGGCGTGGTGTGCTTCATCGTCATGGGCGGGCTGGCGCTGCTGATGCGCCGTCGTCCGCCCGTGGCGGTTGCTGCCGCTGCGCGCAATGGCGTCAGCCTGACTTCGGAGCGTCCGTTCGGCCTGCCGATGGGCAAGGCGCAATTGCTGCTGTGCGTGGCCGGCATCGCCTGTTGCGTGGCGATGGCGATGCCTCAGGTGCACATCGTCGCTTACTGCGGCGACCTCGGCTACGGCGCCGCGCGCGGCGCGCAGATGCTGTCGCTGATGCTGGCGTGCGGTGTCGTGAGCCGGCTGATTTCCGGATTGATCTGCGATCGCATCGGCGGCTTGCGCACGCTGCTGCTCGGTTCGGCGCTGCAGGGGATTGCCTTGCTGCTGTTCCTGCCGTTCGACGGACTGGTGTCGCTGTACGTGATCTCGGCCTTGTTCGGGTTGTTCCAAGGCGGCATCGTGCCGTCCTACGCCATCATCGTGCGTGAATACTTCCCCGCCTCCGAGGCCGGCGGCCGGGTCGGCGCCGTCATCATGTGCACCATGCTCGGGATGGCGCTGGGCGGCTGGATGTCGGGCCAGATCTTCGACCTGACCGGCTCGTATCACGCCGCCTTCATCAACGGCATCCTGTGGAACCTGCTCAACTTCAGCATCTGCATGTTCTTGCTGCGACGCACCCTGCGCAGCAAGAAGGGCGGCGGCAGCGGCGGTTTGCAGACTGCAGGCGCGTAGCAGCAAAGTGCACGGCCGGTTTGATTTGGCGGCGCTCCTGCATTACGCTACGGGAATGCAGGCGACCGCCTGCGGTTTCCTTGCTTCCCTGGGCCCCAGATGCTGATCATTTTCCTCAAAGCCGTGCTGCTGATTCCGGTGACCCTGTTGCCCATCCTCAATCCGCTCGGCATTGCCCCGGTATTCGCTAACCTGTTGGGCGACGTGCCGCGCCAGATCGAAAACCGCGTCGCGCGTCAGGTGGCGATCAATTGCTGGTTCCTGCTGGTAGGCGCGATTTTCATCGGCTCACACGTGTTGGCGTTCTTCGGGATATCCCTGCCGATCGTGCGTATTGGCGGCGGCATCCTGGTCGCGGTGTCGGGCTGGAAATTGCTCAGCGACGGCGGCAACGACGCGGCGATTCCCAAGCAGGTTGCCAAGGCCTACGACGACGAGTCGAACGAAGAATTGAAGGCGCGCAGCTTCTATCCGATCAGCTTTCCGCTGACGGTCGGCCCCGGCACGATTGCCGCATCGATCACGCTCGGCGCGAACACGCCGGCGCGGCTGGTGGATTGGGTCATGTCGATCGGCAGCGCGGCGCTCGGCTCGGCGCTGACGGTGCTGGTGATCTACTTATGCTATCGCTCGGCCAACAAAATCGTCAGCCTGCTAGGCCGTCTCGGCACCATGGTGGTGTTGCGGCTGTCGGCATTCATCCTGCTGTGCATCGGCATCCAGATTTTCTGGTCGGGATTCACCGGTTTGCTGGTGGAGACGGGGATGCTGCCGCCGTAGAAATTTTCAATGGAGCAGCCCGCGCTCGCCGAGCAGGTCCTGCACCAGTTCCAGGCGCAGCACGGGGTTGTCGAGCGCCAGCAAGCCTTGCTTCTGTTCCACGCTCATCGGCAGCATTTCGCTCCAGCGGTTGGCGACCCAGCCGCAATCATCGAGACGATACGGCGCCGCCACCGGGATATCGCTCTCCGGAATGGAGTGGTTCTTCAGCGACGCCAGCAAATTCATCAGTGCGGTGACGGTGTTCTGCAGCTCCTCGGGAATCGCAACGCTCTGATCGTTCTCCAGCGGCTCCACCTGCGCCATCCACAGACCGTGTTTCAACTGCTCCTTGGCGGCGATGCGGAAGCGCGACGTCCCGTTGCAGGAAATGCGCAGCAAGCCCTGCACCGGCGCCGACCACTCCTTGATATGCGCCAGCGTGCCAACCGGCACGAAGCTCTCGACCAGGCCGGGTTTGCGGACTTCGTTGCCGGCCGTCAGCGCGACCACGCCGAACGAAGTGCCGTTGGCGATGCATTTGTTGATCATGTCCAGGTAGCGGACTTCGAAGATCTGCAACGGCAGCCGGCCGTCCGGAAACAGCGCCGAGCCTAGCGGGAAAAGCGGGATGGTTTCCATATAGTGAGGTGATGCTTTGTAATTTCCTAAGAGCGCCGCTCTATGTGCGCAAAACATAACGATTGTCGCTGATGCATTCATAGCGCTGCACGATGTAGCCGTTGTCGTCGACGCTCTCCAGGTAGACGTCGAATTGCCACAGCCGCGCCATGTGGCGCAGGACTTCGTTGGTGCTGTCGCCCAGCGAGCGGCCGTCGCTGCGGAAATGGCGCAGGGTCAGGCTGCGGTTGCCGCGCGTGTTGACCGACCACACCTGGATATTGGGTTCGCGGTGGTTGATGTCGTACTGACGTGACAAGGCCTGGCGTACGTACTGATAGCCGCTGTCGTTGTGGATCGCCGAGACTTCCAGCTCGCTGCGGCTCTCATCGTCGAGCACGGCGAACATGCGCATGTCGCGCATCAGTTTCGGCGACAGGTATTGCGCGACGAAGCTCTCGTCCTTGAAGTTGCGCATCACATAGTGCAGCGTGTCCAGCCAGTTGCTGCCGGCCATGTCGGGAAACCACTGCTTGTCTTCGGCGGTCGGGTTTTCGCAGATGCGGCGGATATCGCTCATCATGGAGAATCCCAGCGCGTACGGATTGATGCCGTTGTAATACGGCTTGGTGATCGGCGGCTGGAACACCACGTTGCTGTGCGAGTGCAGGAATTCCATCATGAAGCTGTCAGTCAGCTTGCCCTGGTCGTACATGGTGTTGAGCAGCGTGTAATGCCAGAACGTGGCCCAGCCTTCGTTCATCACCTGAGTCTGCCGCTGCGGATAAAAATACTGGCCGACCTTGCGTACGATGCGAATGACTTCGCGTTCCCACGACTCCAGCAGCGGCGCATTCTTTTCGGCGAAATACAGCAGGTTTTCTTGTGGCTCCGGTGGGAAGCGCTCGTCCACTTGTGCCGCTGCAGTTTCCTTTTTCGCCGGCAGGGTGCGCCACAATTCGTTGACCTGGGATTGCGCATAGGCTTCGCGTTCACTCTGCTGTGCGCGTTCTTGCGCCAGCGACATGCGCTGCGGGCGTTTGTAGCGATCAACGCCGTAGTTCATCAGCGCGTGGCAGGAATCGAGCAGCTCTTCCACACGATCGAAGCCGTAGCGCTCTTCACATTCGGCGATGTAACCTTTGGCGTAGACCAGATAGTCGATGATGGCGCTGGCGTCGGTCCACAGCTGGAACAGGTAATTCCCCTTGAAGAAGGAGTTATGTCCATACGCCGCGTGCGCCACCACCAGCGCCTGCATGGTCATGGTGTTCTCTTCCATCAGATACGCGATGCAGGGATTGGAATTGATGACGATCTCGTACGCGAGGCCCATCTGGCCGCGCTTGTAGTCGCGCTCGGTAGCGAGGAAATGCTTGCCGAACGACCAGTGGCGGTAATTGACCGGCATGCCCGAGGAGGCATAGGCGTCCATCATCTGTTCGGCGGAAATGATTTCCAGCTGAATCGGATAAATATCCAGCTTGTAGCTCGCCGCCACCTTGGCGATTTCCTCGTTGTAGCGTTCGATCAGCTCGAAGCTCCAATCCGACGGGCAGGGCAGGGGATCATGTTTGGGCGGCGCAGTCGGCGGCACAGGCGGCGTGTTCAGTCGCGTATTCATGCATGGACCTGCTTTTCAAAAAGTTCGCGGAAGACCGGATAGATCTCGGACGAGGACTGCACCTTCTTCATCGCAAAGTGCGGATGCTCGTGCAACAACTGCGTGTATTCCGTCCACAGGTTCTGTTCCGGCTCGGCCACCTGGATATAGGCGAAGTAACGGCACATTGGCAGGATCGTTTCCTCCAGGATGCTGCGGCATTTCGGCGAGTCGTCGTTCCAGTTGTCGCCGTCGGAGGCCTGGGCGCCGTAGATGTTCCATTCGCTCGATGGATAGCGCGTCCTGATGATGTCCTGCATCAGTTCCAGCGCGCTGGAAACCACCGTGCCACCGCTTTCTTGCGAGTGGAAGAAGGTCTCCTCATCGACTTCATCGGCGCGCGTGTGATGGCGGATGAATACCACCTCGATGTGTTCGTAATTGCGCGTCAAAAATAGATACAAGAGGATGAAGAAGCGTTTCGACAAATCCTTGCGCTGTTCGTCCATCGACCCCGACACGTCCATCACGCAGAACATTACGGCGCGGCTCGACGGCTGCGGCTGGCGCACGCGGTTGACGTAACGCAGGTCGAACGGATCGATGAAAGGGATGCGCCAGATGCGGCCCTTGAGATGATGGATTTCTTCTTCCAGCAGCAGGATTTCCGGACGCCGGTCGTCGGGATCCTTCTGGAGCTCGCACAATTGTTCTTCCAGCTCGCGCAGCTTGGCCACCAGCGGTCCGCCCAGCGCAATGCGGCGACCCAGCGAGCTGCGCAGCGAACGCACGATGTCGATGTTGGCGGGCGAACCGTCGACCGAGTAGCCGGCGCGCATGTTCTTCCAGTTGGGGATCGACATCAGGTTGGTCTGGATCAGGCGCGGCAGCTCCAGGTCTTCGAAGAAGTACTGCATGAATTCTTCGCGCGACAGCTCGAAGGTGAACTCGTCCTGGCTCTCGCCTTCATTGCTGGCGGTGCTGCCGCCATCGCCCGAGCCGCCGCTGCGGCGCGGAATGCGGTCGCCCTGCAGATAATCCTGGTTGCCGGGATGCACAATCTCGCGCTTGCCGCCGCGGCCGTGGTGGAAGGCCGGTTCGGAAATATCCTTGCGTGGAATGGTGATGCTTTTCGAGCTTTCGATGTCCTTGATGCTGCGGTCGCGTACCGCTTCGGTAACGGAACGCCGGATATCGCTGCGAAAGCGCCTGAGGAAACGCTCCCGGTTGGCGATGCTTTTATTCTTGCCAGCTAGCCTACGGTCGATGATCTGGTGGAGCAAGTGCTTCTCCCGCTAGTGGGGACCTGCTTTGGATCTCGCTGCGAGCCCTTGATCCGACACCGGCTGACGGTCTCGCGCTTGGATCGAAAACAGGTCCAAAGGCGGGTTGCTTTCAGCTGACGCGTTCTGTCATTGGCAACCCGCGTTCCTGGTTCAAGAGGATTTGCGTACGCGCAAATACCATTCGCACAGCAAGCGCACCTGCTTCGGCGTGTAACCCTTGCTGACCATGCGATTGACGAAGTCTTCGTGCTTTTGCATTTCTTCGGTCGAACCCTTGGCGTTGAAGGAGATCACCGGCAGCAGATCCTCGGTGTTGGAGAACATCTTCTTCTCGATCACCACGCGCAGCTTTTCGTAACTGGTCCACAGCGGGTTCTTGCCGCCGTTGTTGACGCGGGCACGCAGCACGAAGTTGACGATCTCGTTGCGGAAGTCTTTCGGATTGCTGATGCCGGCCGGCTTCTCGATCTTTTCCAGTTCTGCGTTCAGGGAGGCACGGTCGAAGCTCTCGCCCGTGTCGTGATCGCGGAATTCCTGATCCTGGATCCAGAAGTCGGCATAGGTGACATAGCGGTCGAACACGTTCTGACCGTATTCCGAGTAAGACTCCAGGTACGCAGTCTGGATTTCCTTGCCGATGAACTCTGCATAGCGCGAGGCCAGCGTATCCTTGACGAAGGACAGGTATTTTTGCTCCTGCTCGGGCGGAAACTGCTCGCGCTCGATCTGCTGCTCCAATATGTACATCAGGTGCACCGGATTGGCCGCGATCTCGGTGGTGTCGAAGTTGAATACGCGCGACAGGATCTTGAACGCGAACCGCGTCGAGATGCCGGTCATGCCTTCGTCTACGCCGGCGTAGTCGCGGTATTCCTGATACGACTTGGCCTTGGGGTCGGTGTCTTTCAGGTTTTCGCCGTCATACACCTGCATCTTGGAGATCAGGCTGGAGTTCTCCGGCTCGCCCAGACGCGTCAGAATCGAGAACTGCGCCATCATCTTCAGCGTGCCAGGTGCGCAGACGGCCTTGGCCAGCGAGGAGGTGCGCAGCAGTTTTTCGTAGATCCGGATTTCTTCCGATACGCGCAGGCAGTACGGCACCTTGACGATATAGATACGATCAAGCAGCGCTTCGTTGTTCTTGTTGTTGCGGAAGGCCTTCCACTCCGATTCGTTGGAGTGGGCCAGGATGACGCCGTCGAAAGGAATCGCGCCGAAGCCTTCGGTGCCCTTGAAGTTGCCTTCCTGGGTTGCGGTCAACAGCGGATGCAGCACCTTGATCGGCGCCTTGAACATTTCGACGAACTCCAGCAGGCCCTGGTTCGACAGGCACAGGCCGCCGGAATAACTATAGGCGTCGGCGTCGTCCTGCGAGTATTGCTCGAGCTTGCGGATGTCGACCTTGCCGACCAGCGTGGAAATGTCCTGATTGTTTTCGTCGCCCGGCTCGGTCTTGGAAATCGCGATCTGGCGCAGGATCGACGGATAGCGCTTGACCACGCGGAACTGGCGGATGTCACCGTTGAATTCATGCAGGCGCTTGACGGCCCACGGGCTCAGGATGGATTTGAGGTAGCGGCGCGGGATGCCGAACTGCTCTTCGAGGATCTGTCCATCTTCTTCGTAGTCGAACAGGCCGAACGGCGATTCATTGACCGGCGAGCCTTTGATCGAATAGAACGGGATGTGCTCCATGAGTTGTTTGAGGCGTTCGGCGATGGACGACTTGCCGCCGCCGACCGGGCCCAGCAGATACAGGATCTGCTTCTTTTCTTCCAGGCCTTGCGAGGCATGGCGGAAATAGGCGACCACTTGTTCGATCACTTCTTCCGCGCCGTAAAATTCCTTGAAGGCGGGATAGACCTTGATCACCTTGTTGGCGAACAAGCGCGACAAGCGGGGGTCTTCGCGCGTGTCGACTTTCTCAGGTTCGCCGATCGCCATCAGCATGCGTTCTGCGGCCGATGCGTACACAGCCGGATCGTTCTTGCAAAGACTCAGATACTCTTCAAGCGAAAATTCTTCTTCTCTGGTTTTGTCAAAGCGACTCGCAAAGCTGCTGTAGATATCCATACCACCTCCGTAACTTCAATGAGACAACAAATTGAATACGTGCGTTATGTTTTTAGATTTATCGACCGCGGTTCCCTGAGCATCAGCTCCTGACCAGCTCCAGCAGTTTCACTATCGTGCGCTGCATTGGAATTCCCAATGCTTTTTTCAGTGCGCTGACGATGCGTGCGCGCTTATGAACTTGGACCGGAAAACAAAATTTTCGTTTTTATTCTATTCCTTTTTTTCTGAAGTCATTGTGCTGCTTTTGTTTCAGCGTACTGCTAAATGATTTTCTCGTAGTCGAAAACAACTGTCGTTTTCGGAGCCAGCTTTTCGATATGCAAAAGCGTCGAAATTGTGCGCCGCAGTTTTTGCTATTCCCCTGTTCATTAAATGGTTGAGCGTCATCTGCGGTTGACCTTGTTACGTAATTCAGGCGTGCGGCCTTGCAAGCGAATCGGGGCAGGCTTTGCGCGCTGGTCGGACGAGGTCGGCGGACATCGCGCGGCGCACATTTTTCGTTATCGAAAACCGTCGCAAGAGGCAATGCAAGTTTGATGCCGGGAAATATCCCATCGACAGGATGGAGATAGGAACGAACTGGTATCGGCCAAAATGACGCCGAAATCTTTTTTCAATTGCATGCCTGAAACGTTGCTTTTTTACCATGTGACCGCTTCACAACGGCTAATTCGATAGCTTTCCAGCAAGCTTTGCAATATTTTTGATAGATGGCCTCGATGAACATACTGGGAAAACGGCTCCGGCCCTCTCCCCAGCGCGTTCGCAAGCGATCCGCAGAGAAAGCCCGGCGTAGATAAGTCATTGACAAACAAGTGAAAAATGCAGTCTAATTCAGGGTTCACCATCCGTTGAATTGCGTTCGTGCTGTGGCCTTGCGGTTTCGGCTCTCAAATGCCTCTCTGATCTACAGGAAGAGGCACGCGCAAAAAAACAGAAATTCCGCGGAGATTCCGAAGTATTTTTGCCGATTATTGATTAAGTAAGCGAGTCCAACATGAAACGTACCTACCAACCTTCCGTCGTGCGCCGCAAGCGTACCCATGGTTTCCGCGCACGCATGGCAACCCGTGGTGGCCGCGCTGTCATCAACGCACGCCGCGCCAAGGGCCGCAAGCGCCTGGCAGCTGTTTGATCCGGGCAATAGCCAGAATCAGTGCGCTGCTGTTCGTGTGACAGGCGATCGTTCCTATCTCTACTCACGCGATCAGAGAATCGTTAAAACGGATGAGTTTTCATCCGTTTTTCGTTTGCGACCGGTGTATCGGACTGCCCATTTCGTCCTGTACGCGCGCAACAACGACTTGCCGCTAGCGCGTCTGGGTGTCGTCGCCGCCAAACGCATGGCGCCGCGCGCGGTCACCCGGAACACGATCAAACGCGTCACCCGCGAATTGTTCCGGCAAACGGCATTGGCATTGCCCCAGATAGATTGCATCGTGCGTTTGTCGAAACCGGTCAACAGCAAGAGCGGACCGGCGACCAACGCCAGACTCAAAGCGGAATTGCGCGACGAGTTGTCACAGTTGTTTGCATTTTTGCTGAACGCGACCGCGTTTGCCAGGAAGCCGGAAAATACGTGATGAAAACGCCTTTGCTCCTGCTGTTACGCGCCTACAAGCTGGGAGTCAGCCCGTATCTCGGGCAGAATTGCCGTTTTTATCCCAGCTGTTCCGACTACGCCGCCGAAGCCATCCGTCTCCATGGCGCCTGGAAGGGCAGCATGCTGGCCGGCAAACGCCTGTGCAAATGCCATCCCTGGCATCCCGGCGGACTCGATCCGGTACCTGAGTCCACCACATCAGATTCCTCCTCTCCCACTGTAGCCGCTGGCGGCTGCAGCCACTCCTGATTTATTGGTCAATACTCTTATGGATATCAAACGTACCGTCCTGTGGGTTGTCTTCTCGTTTTCCCTGCTGCTGCTCTGGGATGGCTGGCAACGTCATAACGGCAAGCCGTCGATGTTTTTCCCGACGACGACCCAAGAGGCGACTCCGGCCGCTGCCGGCGCTGACCCGTCCAAATCTTCCGTGCCGCAAGCGGCCGGCGCCGCCGGCAAGACCGCCGGTGCAGCCGACGTGGCGGGCGGCCTGCCTGCCGCCAAGGGTGAGACCATCACCATCACGACCGACGTCGTCAAGGCCGATATCGACACCATCGGCGGCGAGCTCAAGCGTCTGGAACTGCTGAAGCACCGCGACACCGTCGACCCGACCAAGAACCTGGTCCTGTTCGATTCCAGCGCCGGCCACACCTATCTGGCTGAATCCGGCCTGATCGGCGGCGCCTTCCCGACCCACAAGTCGATCTTCACCGCCAAGCCGGGCGCACGCGCGCTGGACAACGGCAACGAAGTCCAACTGGTGCTGGAAGCGCAGGAGAACGGCGTCAAGCTGACCAAGACCTATACCTTCAAGCGCGACAGTTACCTGATCGACCTGAAGCACACCGTCACCAACGACAGCGCCGCCGCGATCACGCCTTCGCTGTACCTGCAACTGCTGCGCGACAGCAACAAGCCGGGCGGCGAATCGCATTTCTACAGCACCTTCACCGGTCCTGCGGTCTACACCAATGCCGAGAAATTCGAAAAGCTGGATTTTGAAAAAATCGAAAGCGGCAAGCAAACGCACGCGACCAAGGCCGACAACGGTTGGGTGGCGATGGTGCAGCATTATTTTGTTTCCGCCTTTATTCCACCGGAAACAGCCCAGCGTGACATCTTCGCAAAGAAGATCGACGGGAATGTCTATGCGGTTGGCAGCATCTTGCCGCTGGGTACGATCGCACCGGGTGCGTCGACGACCATGGATGCGCGCCTGTATTCCGGTCCGACCGACTCCAAGACCCTGGAAAGCATTGCGCCCGGACTTGAGCTGGTGCGCGACTACGGCCATCTGGGCGCTTTGCTCGGCCAGCCGATTTTCTGGCTGATGATCCACATCCACGCCCTGGTCGGCAACTGGGGCTGGACCATCATCCTGCTGACCGTGCTGATCAAACTGGTGTTCTTCCCGTTGTCGGCAGCCAGCTACCGCAGCATGGCCAAGATGAAGGCCGTCACCCCGAAGATGACCGCGATCCGCGAGCGTCACAAGGGCGATCCGCAGGCGATGAATCGCGAAATGATGTCGTTGTACAAGACCGAAAAGATCAATCCGCTGGGCGGCTGTCTGCCGATCGTGATTCAGATCCCTGTCTTCATCGCGCTTTACTCCGTGCTGCTGGCCAGCGTGGAAATGCGCGGTGCGCCGTGGCTGGGCTGGGTCCACGACCTGACCGCGCCGGATACGCTATTCACGATTCCGTTCATCAACATGCCAATCGGCATCCTGCCGATCCTGATGGCGATCTCGATGTTCATCCAGACCAAGCTCAACCCGACTCCTCCGGATCCGGTGCAGGCCAAGGTCATGATGTTCATGCCTATCGTGTTCTCGTTCATGTTCTTCTTCTTCCCGTCCGGCCTCGTGCTGTACTGGGTTGTGAACAACGTCCTGTCGATCACGCAGCAATGGGTCATCACCCGAAAGCTGCAGGCAGGCAAGGCTTGACGACCTGCTTGTGATTCACTTGTTAGTCGAAAAAGCCCGTGGCATGATTTTCACGGGCTTTTTTTTCGCCCCCGTTTTCCTATTTTTTGAAAAGCAGTGCGCATCATGACTCTCGACATTTCTCCCATCGCCGCCATCGCCACCGCCCCCGGACGCGGCGGCATCGGCGTGGTCCGTCTCTCGGGCAAGAACCTGTGGCCGGTGGTGCAGGCCATCTGCGGCAAGGATGAAAGTTCGTTGGCGCCGCGCCACGCCAGCTATCTGCCGTTCAGGCGCGCCGACGGCAGCCTGATCGACCAGGGCTTGGCGATCTACTTCAAGGCGCCGCATTCCTATACCGGCGAAGACGTGCTCGAACTGCAAGGCCATGGCGGCCCGGTGGTCATGCAGATGCTGCTGGCGCGCTGCCTCGAAGCCGGTGTCGACATCGGCCTGCGCCTGGCCGAGCCGGGTGAGTTCACCCAACGCGCCTTCCTCAACGACAAGCTTGATCTGGCGCAGGCCGAAGCGGTCGCCGACCTGATCGAAGCGTCCACCGAAGCAGCCGCCAAGTCGGCTTCGGAATCGCTGTCAGGCGCGTTCTCCAAGGTCATTCACGATCTGGTGAGCAAGGTTACCAATCTGCGTATGCTGGTCGAGGCAACCTTGGATTTCCCCGAGGAAGAAATCGACTTCCTTGAGCAATCCGACGCCCGCGGCCAGCTCGCCGCCATCCGCGCCACGCTCGACGACGTCTTCATGCATGCCTCGCAAGGCGCGCTGTTGCGCGACGGCCTCAACGTCGTGCTGGCCGGCAAGCCCAACGTCGGCAAGTCCTCGCTGCTGAACGTGCTGGCCGGCTCCGACGTCGCCATCGTTACACCGATTGCCGGCACCACGCGCGACAAAGTGACTGAGACCATCCAGATCGAAGGCATGCCGCTCAACATCATCGATACCGCCGGTATACGCGAAGCCGATGAAGATGGCAGCGGCCCCGACGAAGTTGAGCGCATCGGCATCGAACGCACCTGGGGCGAAGTCGCCAAGGCCGATGTCATCCTGCACATGCTCGACGCCGACCGCGGTCCGACACTGGAAGATGAAAAGATCACCGAGCGTTTCCCCGACGGTGTGCCGGTCATCCGCATCTGGAACAAGATCGACCGCTCCGGCCACAAGCCCGCGGTCGACAAGATGTCGGACGCCACGCATATTTACCTGTCCGCCACCGACCAGGTCGGCATCGACTTGCTGCGCGGCGAATTGCTGCGCATCGCCGGCTGGCAGCAGACGGTGGAATCGCGCTACCTCGCGCGCGAACGCCATCTGATCGCCCTGAAGGCCGCGCGCGACTATCTGGAAAGCGCTGCTGCCCACGCTTCGGTCGACAACCAGGCCAGCGACAAGTCTCTGGACTTGTTTGCGGAAGAGCTGCGCCTGGCGCAGGAGCGCCTGAGCAGCATCACCGGTAAGTTCACGCCGGACGATTTGCTGGGCGTGATTTTCTCGCGCTTCTGTATTGGGAAATAAGGTGGTCGACCTGCGGGGAAGTATGCGAACACAATCCTGTAACGGATGTTACAGGGTGTAAAAACCATAGGTGGACAGGGAAGGGGACGTTATCTTGAGCACTCCCTCCCCTCCAATTCATCACCCCCCTGAGGATTGGATTTAACCCGCGCGCCGCAAGGCCGCGGGTTTTTTTCTGGGCGACGCCAATCGGACGAACGGTATGAGCGTTGCCTTAGACTTCTTCGGAGCGATCGTGCGGCGCGGTCTGCAGGATGGCGGCCGGCGGATATAACTGCAGCGCGTTGTGCAGCTTGCCGATGGCGCGGCACATGTCTTCGAAGCCGCTGGCTTCCACTTTCGATTTGAACTGGTAAATCGTGCCGTCGACCCAGACTTCGCGCTCGGCTTCTCTGAGTATGTTCATGTTTGTCTCCATCTCATTTTTGTGAGGGAATGGTAGCACGGTGGTTTTCCGGCGCAAGACGGTGGCGGTTTTGCGACACTCATCGTGTCCTGCTGCGCATGTCCAGGCCTGCTTTTGCACCCGGTTTATCTGTGAAAAAACGCAAACCGGCGCTATGCCGATGCACTTTTTTGCGTCCTCTGCAGAGCCGGAAAACAACTGCTAAGATGCCCCTCTGCCCGATGCCGCAGAGCAGCATCTTTCCCATTTTTAGGAGTCTTCATGTCGCAAACCAACCCACGCGTTGCCGATCATCCCATCGATCCACAATTCCTGAATCGCTGGTCGCCGCGCGCCTACACCGGCGCCGACATCTCCGAAGAAACCGTGCTGAGTTTCCTCGAAGCCGCACGCTGGGCGCCGTCGTCCTACAATTCGCAGCCATGGCGCTTCGTCTACGCGCGTCGCGGCACGCCACAATGGGACAGCCTGCTGGGCTTGCTCAACGACTTCAACCGCAGCTGGGCGGACAAGGCCTCGGTGCTGATCATCGTGCTGTCCAAGACCACCTTCACGCCGCCGGGTGCCGCTGCGCCGGGACCTGCGCCGACGCATTCCTTCGACGCCGGTTCGGCTTGGGCCTACCTGGCGCTGCAAGCGAGCCTGTCGGGTTGGCATGCACACGGCATGGCAGGTTTCGACAAGGAAAAAACCCGAACCGAACTGGGCATTCCCGCCGACTTCGCCATTGAAGCTGCAGTTGCGATCGGTAAAATCGGCGACAAATCGATCCTTCCGGAAGGCCTGCAAGCCCGCGAACTGCCGTCTCCGCGCGAGCCGCTGAGCAAATTGGCGTTTGAAGGTAAATTTCAGGGTTAATTTGTAGAAAAGTACTGGAATTCCTGGAAAAGCTCGGCTATAATTGCGGTCTTTCAGCGAGACTGAAAACCAGATCTGGAGTGGTAGTTCAGTTGGTTAGAATACCGGCCTGTCACGCCGGGGGTCGCGGGTTCGAGCCCCGTCCGCTCCGCCAAAACACAAACGCCTGCTTAGTGCAAACTAAGCAGGCGTTTTTGTTTGTATTTTCATATTCATGCCCGAAGGGCATGCATTATGCGGAGCGGAGAGAGCCGCCTGCGCGGCTCTCGGCGGGGCTCGAAGGGATTCGCTTGCAAGCGAATCGGCGGCCTGCGGAACGTAGGCGAGCCCCAATGCCCCGCAAAAGTAAAAGCCCCGCTTAGTGCAAACTAAGCGGGGCTTTTACGTCGTACAAGAGTCAAAGAGTTTAGTCGAGTTTACTTCCCCTTCCTCTCCGTACTCAACTGCTCAATCACATGCCGCGGCGCCTCGGCATAATGCTTGAACTCCATCGTATAAGTAGCGCGCCCCTGCGTCGCCGAACGCAAGGAAGTCGAGTACCCGAACATCTCCGACAGCGGCACTTCGGCCTTGATGATCTTGCCGCCGCCACCGGCAATTTCATCCATGCCCTGCACCATGCCGCGTCGTGACGACAAATCGCCCATGACGCTGCCGGCGTAGTCTTCCGGCGTTTCCACCTCGACCGCCATCATCGGCTCCAGCAGCACCGGACTGGCCCGGCGCATGCCTTCCTTGAACGCCATCGAACCGGCCATGCGGAAAGCATTTTCGTTCGAGTCGACGTCATGGTAAGAACCGAAGGTCAGCGTCGCACGGATGTCGACCACGGGATAACCGGCCAGCACGCCGCTGCCCAGCGTTTCCTGGATGCCCTTGTCGACCGCCGGAATGAACTCGCGCGGCACCACGCCGCCCTTGATGGCGTCAACAAACTCGTAGCCTGTACCAGGCGGCAGCGGTTCCAGCTTCAGCACCACGTGGCCGTACTGGCCGCGTCCGCCGGATTGCTTGACGAATTTGCCTTCGACATCTTCAATCGTCTTGCGAATCGCTTCGCGGTAGGCCACCTGCGGCTTGCCGACGGTGGCTTCGACGTTGAACTCGCGCTTCATGCGATCGACCAGGATTTCCAGATGCAGCTCGCCCATGCCGGAAATGATGGTCTGGCCCGATTCCTCATCGGTACGCACGCGGAACGATGGATCTTCCTGCGCGAGGCGATTCAGGGCGATGCCCATCTTTTCCTGGTCGGCCTTGGTCTTCGGTTCCACTGCCTGCGAAATCACCGGCTCAGGGAAGACCATGCGTTCCAGGATGATCACGTGATCCGGATCGGTCAGCGTGTCGCCGGTGGTGACATCCTTCAGCCCGACCGCAGCCGCGATGTCGCCCGCATACACTTCCTTGATTTCCTTGCGCTCATTCGCATGCATTTGCAGGATGCGGCCGAGGCGTTCCTTCTTGCCCTTGATCGGGTTGTAGACGGTGTCGCCGGAATTGACCATGCCCGAATACGCACGGAAGAAAACCAACTGGCCGACGAACGGGTCGGTCATGATCTTGAACGCGAGCGCCGAGAATTTTTCGTCATCGGACGGGTGGCGTTCAATCTCATTGTCGTCTTCATCGTGACCCTTGATCGCCGGCACGTCGATCGGCGACGGCAGGTAATCGATCACGGCGTCGAGCATGGCTTGCACGCCCTTGTTCTTGAAAGCGCTGCCGGCCAGCATCGGCACGATCTCGCCGGCGATGGTGCGCAGGCGCAGGCCGTGCTTGACGTCTTCTTCGGTCAGCGGCGTGCCGCTGAGGTATTTTTCCAGCAGCTGTTCATTGGCTTCGGCGGCCTGTTCGATCATCTTGTCGTGCCACTCGCGCGCAGTCTCTTCCAGCTCGACCGGAATCGGCTGGTATTCGAACTTCACGCCCTGGCTGGCTTCATCCCAGATGATCGCTTTCATCTTGACCAGATCGATCACGCCCTGGAAATGGTCTTCCGCACCGATCGGAATCTGGATCGGCACGGCATTGCCTTTCAGGCGGTCGCCGATCTGTTTCTGCACGCGGAAAAAGTCCGCGCCGATACGGTCCATCTTGTTGACGAAGGCCATGCGCGGGACGCCATATTTGTTCGCCTGGCGCCACACGGTTTCGGATTGCGGCTGCACGCCGCCGACCGAGTCGTAGACCATGACCGCGCCGTCGAGCACGCGCATCGAGCGTTCGACTTCGATGGTGAAGTCGACGTGGCCCGGCGTGTCGATGATGTTGATGCGGTGTTCCGGATAATTGCCGGCCATGCCTTTCCAGAAGGCGGTGGTGGCCGCGGAGGTGATGGTGATGCCGCGTTCCTGCTCCTGCTCCATCCAGTCCATGGTCGCAGCGCCGTCATGCACTTCGCCAATCTTGTGATTGACGCCGGTATAAAACAGGATGCGCTCGGTGGTGGTGGTTTTACCGGCATCGATGTGCGCACTGATACCAATGTTCCGGTAATGTTCTATACGGGTCTTGCGTGTCATGACATTTTCCTTTTCGTTGCATCGTTGGATGGAACCGGCAGAAAGCAATCGCGGCGGAGTCACATTATGCGCATATTTTTGCATCCTATGCTGTCCGCCGTACTGGCTGATCGGCGCTGAAAGTCCGAACTGCAATTCTTCCCAGGTTCTTCTGGCGGCTTTCTTTCCTGCAAGACAACAGCAAGACCGGAAGCCTGCGCATCATCATAGTTTGTATTTATGTAATGCGTGTTACATAATAGGTTTTCACTGAAAATCTTGTCAAGGTATTTTTGTAATTCAAGTTATATTAAGCTACACTGGGCGTTGATATCCCATGCAGTCGTTGTAAAAAAGGAGAATTCCCATGCAGCAAACAAGAGGGCGGCCGCGCAGTTTCGACCGAGACGAAGCGCTACGCCTGGCAATGCAGGTTTTTTGGAACAAGGGTTACGAAGGCACCACCATGGCCGACCTGACGGCCGCCATCGGCGTCAAGGCGCCGAGCCTGTACGCCGCGTTCGGCGACAAGAATGCGCTGTTCCGCGAAGCCATCGATTTCTATTCGGCAACCACCGCCATCGGGCCGATCAACGCCTTGAAAGAGGGCAAGGGCATGCGCGAGGATTTGCACAACATGTTGCAAACCAGCGTCGCGTTGTATGCCGACCCGGCCAACGGCAAGGGCTGCATGGTGGTCGTCTCGGCCATCAATTGCGCCCCCGAAAATGCCGCCCATGCCGAAGAAATGACGGTGCGCCGCCAGAAGAAGCGGCAGGAGCTGGTCAAGCGTTTCCGCAAGGCGCAGGAGCAGAATGAAGTGAGCGCCGACGCCGACATCGACGGCCTGGCCGATTTTTACACCGCCGTCCTGCACGGCCTGTCGCTGAGCGCGCGCGACGGCGTCAGCTGCGAGCGTCTGGCCGGCACCATCTGTCACGCCATGAAGGCGCTCGATGCGGTGCTGGTTACGCCGAAGAAAAAGCGCACAGTGCAATAGACAGCAGAATTCCGCAGCGCCATCAAAAACGCCGGGCCGATCTTGCGATCGCCCGGCGTCGTTCGTTGGCGGAATTGGAAGAGGCCAATCAGGCCGCAGCAGCCAGTGCCGCAGAGCCGTCGTTCTCGCGCAATTGTCCACCCAGCGCTTCGATCAGGTCGGCCAGCATCTTGCTGACTTCCCCGGTCATCAACATGAAATCGCCGTCAAAACGCTCGTCGTCGTTCTTTGATGTGACGTCGCTGTCTTCCTTCAACACGTCCAGCGGCGTGATCTTCTTCACGCTCAGGTTTTCGGTCAGCACGAACGACACGCGGTCGTTCCAGGTCAGCGCCAGGCGCGTGCATTGCTTGCCCGATTCGATGTGGCGCTGCACATCTTCCGGCTCCAGCGTGTGGCGCACGAAGCGTACGGTCGCCTTGCTGTCGCCGCTGGCACGCAGTTCGGTGTCCTGATCGACGGTGAAGCCGCTCGGCGCTTCGTCCGAGGCCAGCCAGTCGGTCATCGACGACAAGGGTGAGCGCACCGTGCGCAGCGTTTCCAGCGGGAACTTCGGGATCGCCTTGAGCAGCAGCTTCAACACTTCTTCAGCCTTGCCGGGGCTGCCGGCATCGACGATCAGCCAGCCGTTGACCGGGTCGATCCAGGTCCAGGTGCTGCGCACGATGCTGAAGGCGCGCGGCAGCAACTCATCGGTGACCTGCTCTTTCAATTCCTTGGTCTGCTTGCGGCCCGGCGCGAAACCTTGTTGTTCTTCCAACTCGGCGGCGCGCGCCTTGGTCACCTGATTGATCACGGTGCTCGGCAGCAGTTTCTTTTCAGTGTCCAGCTTGAGCAGGAACTGACGATTGACGACATGCACCAGGCGTTCGTTGCCGCGCGGCGAAACCCAGCCCTGCGACTGCATTTCCAGGCTGGAGCAGGCGGCAAAGGCCTGCGGAGCGAGATTGGATTCGAGCTGGTCGGCGCTGATGGCCCAAGGGGCCGGAAGGCGATAAATCTGAAGGTTCTTAAACCACATGGCGTTCGGGCAAAAGCGTCCATTTTACACGCAGCTTGAGGGGCCTCCGATATTCCCGCCGACTTTATCTGCGTGCGCGGGCGCAGGCCGCATGCAGCCTGATTCGGCTATTCGAACCCGAGTTCGCCTTGCGAAAAATCCTCGCGTTCGGGCGCGCCGTCGTTCTTCGACAGGGCTCCCACGCGCACGCCCAGCAGCCGGATGCGCTGCTCCAGCGGCACCCGCCGCAGGCATTCGCCGGCGGCGCGCCGGATCGCGGCGGGGTCGTTCACGGATGCCGGCAAGGTGACATCGCGCGTCACCGTAGAGAAATCGGCGTAGCGCAGCTTGATGCCGATGGTGCGTCCAAGATAACCCTTGCGGTGCAGGTCTTCCGACACGCGCGTGCACAGCGCGGTGAAAATTTCGGACAGCTTGTCGCGGTCATGACGCGCATGCAGGTCGCGCTCGAAGGTGGTTTCGCGGCTGATCGACTTCGGCTCCGAGCTGGTCGTGACCGGCCGGTCATCGATGCCTTGCGCAACATTGCCGAGCCAGGCCGAATAGCTGCGGCCGAAATGATCCTGCAACAGGCCGGCGTCGGTGCGCGCCAGGTCGCCGATGGTGAGGATGCCGAGCGCGGTCAGCTTCTCGGCCGCCTTGGGACCGATGCCGTTGATCTTGCGCGCCGGCAGCGGCCAGATGCGCGTGGGCACGTCGGCCATGGTCAGGATGGTCAGGCCATTAGGTTTTTCCAGGTCTGAGCAGATTTTGGCGAGCAGCTTGTTGGGGGCGATTCCGATCGAGCACGACAGACCGGTGGTTTCGTTGACGGCGTTCTTGATGCGCGTGGCCAGTGCGCGCGTTTCTTCGTCGTGTTCGCTGAGGTCGATGTAGATTTCATCAATCCCGCGATCCTCGATCAGCGGGGCGATACTCGCAACGGCCTTCTTGAACAGCCGGGAATAGTGACGATAAGAATCGAAATCCACCGGCAGCAGGACGGCGTCGGGCGCCAGCTGCGCCGCCTTCATCATGCCCATGGCGGAAAACACGCCGAGAGCGCGCGCTTCATAGGTGGAGGTAGTGATGACACCACGCCCGACGTAGTCGCGCAGGATGGCAAATTCGCGCGTGCCGTCGTCGCGCATGACCGGCTGGTGCACCGAACGACCGCCGATGACCACGGCCCGGCCGCGCAATTCCGGATAGCGCAGCAACTCCACCGATGCATAGAACGCATCCATGTCGAGGTGCGCAATGCGGCGGGCGTTGGCGGTCATGAAGTTCGGTTGGGATAACTTGAGCACGGCGCATTGCCGTACGCCGCATCAATAATGCGGTGGTCTTTCATTCTCGATGCTGCGCGGCTCGCTTGCACTGTTGGCGGCGTCCTTCACCTGCCGCGCCAGCGCGGTCAGCAGCTTTTCGAGCTCGTCGATTTTCTTTTGCTGCTCGTAGACAATCTTGTTGAGTGTATCAACGGTATCTTCCTGATGCGTCAGTTTCAGTTCGATGTCGACCAGACGTTCTTCGTCGATCATGGTGTGTTCTCCTGTGCGGCCGGCGTGTCGCCGAGCCAACGTAATGCGCCTTGTGCGGCCTTGCGACCGCTGGCGAAGCAGGCGGTCAGCAGGTAACCGCCGGTCGGCGCTTCCCAATCCAGCATTTCGCCGGCGCAGAATACGCCCGGCGACTGACGCAGCATCAGGTGATGTTCATCCGCGTCCTGCATCGCCTCGAATGGTACACCGCCGGCACTGCTGATGGCTTCGTCTATCGGCCGTGGCGCGCGCAGTTTGACCGGCAATTCCTTGATCGCCTGCGCCAGCTTGTGCATATCCTGGAAATCTTCCGCGCTGGTGCATTCGCGCAGCAGCGCCGCCTTCGCACCCTTGAGTTTGAGCCGGCTCTGCAGATGGCTGGACATCGAGCGTGCGCCGCGCGGATGTTGCAGCTCGCTCAGTACGCGCGCGGGTAACCAGTCCGGAAGCAGATCGAGATATAGCGTGGCTGGCGCGGACGGCGTGATGGCGTCGCGCAAAGGCGCAGAAAGGGCATAGATCAGGCCGCCTTCGATGCCGGTATCGGTGATGATGCATTCGCCCTGGCGGCGCAGCGGTGTGCCGTCGCCGAGGATGACGGTGGCGGCGACGGTTTTGAGCGGTTCGCCGGCGGCGCGGCTGCGGAAGTGTTCGCTCCAGTCGACGTCGAAGCCGCAGTTCGACGGCCGCAGGGGCGCCAGATCGACGCCGCGTTCGGCCAGCAGCGGCATCCACGCGCCGTCCGAACCGAGGCGCTTCCAGCTGCCGCCGCCGAGCGCAAGAATGGTAGTCGATGCGGCCGAGGAAATGTCACCGTCGGGGGTGGCGAAGCGCAACTTGCCATCCGCATCCCAACCTTGCCAGCGATGCCGCATGTGGAAACGCACGCCTGCTTCGCGCAGCCGATGCAGCCAGGCGCGCAACAGCGGCGCGGCCTTCATGTCGGTCGGGAAAACACGTCCGGAACTGCCCACGAAGGTGTCGATTCCGAGTCCGTGTATCCACGTGCGCAAATCTTCGGGCGTGAAATCCTTGAGCAATGCGGCAACTTCATTGCGGCGCGCGCCGTAGCGCGAGAGGAAGCCGTCGAGGTCTTCCGAATGGGTGATGTTCATGCCGCCCTTGCCGGCCAGCAGGAACTTGCGTCCCACCGAAGGCATGGCGTCGTAGAGGTCGACCTGCACGCCGGCCAGCGCCAGTACTTCGGCGGCCATCAGGCCGGCCGGACCACCGCCGATGACGGCGACCGGGGCGGTGCGTGCGGGGTCAGTGGCGGGATGGGGCACTGTATTTCTTTTCCAGTCTGGCCACCAGCATGGCCAAGCAAATCGTCATGCTGAAATACACCACCGAAATCGTGATGTACGGCTCCCAGTAGCGCGAATAACTGCCTGCCACGGTGCGCGCGGCGTAGGCCAGTTCTGCCAGGCCGATGGTCGACACCAGTGAGGAATCCTTGAGCAGCGTGATGGCTTCATTGCCCAGCGGCGGCAGCATGCGGCGGAACGCCTGCGGCAAAATGATGTAGCGCATGCGCAGGCGATAGCCCATGCCAAGACTCGATGCCGCATAGCTCTGGCCGCGGTCGATCGACTGGATGCCGGCGCGGAAGATTTCGGAGATGTATGCCGCAGCATTGAGCGACAAGGCCACGATGCCCGACACGAATGCGCCGTAATCCTGCTTGATGGTGCGCGCCAGTTCGCCGGAAATCAGCAGGCCGTTGTCCTGGTGGATCAGCACCGGCATCACGGCGAAATGGATCAGCAGGATCTGCACGAACAGCGGCGTGCCGCGGAAGAACGCAACGTAGAAGCCGGCGATCCACTTGGTGACGCGCAGGATGTATTTCCACACGCCGTGCTGCACGTCGGCCAGCCGCAGCATGCCCAGCAGGAGGCCCATCACGGTGCCCGCGACAATGCTGATCACGGCCACTTCGAGCGTCATGAAGAAGCCCTTGATGAACAGCGGCGCGTAGCCTTCGATGATGCTCCAGCGGAAATCCATGGCGGAAAATTGTATGGTGGACATGAAAAATGCGCAATCCGGCGGACTGCGCATTTGTCGAGATTATACCGTAGCGCCGCAGCCGCACTGTGATTGCGGCGGCTGCACTACGGCCTGCAAAGATGTTATTTCTTGGCGCCGAAGTACTGCGTGCTGATCTTGTCGAAAGTGCCGTCGGCCTTCAGGTCGGCCATGCCCTTGTTGACCTTGTTGAGCAGCTCGGTGTTGCCTTTGCGCACGGCGATGCCGTAATACTCTTTAGGGAAGTTGGCGTCCGACACGGTGCGCAGCTTGCTCGACGGATTGTTGGTGATGTAGTTCTTGACCACGGCGTCGTCGGCGACCACGGCGTCAACACCGCCGGTTTCCAGTTCCTTCAATGCCAGCGGGGTGGAGTCGAGGCGCTTGATGTTGGGATTGTTCTTGCCCAGCAATTGCTGCACGATCTCGTCGCCCGAGGTCGCGCTCTGCACGCCGACCTTGAGGTTCTTGAGGTCGTCGAACTTCTGCACCTTGGCGTCGGCTGCCGGCACTGCGATCAGCTGGCTTGCTTCGAAATACGGCTCGGAGAAGTCGACGGTCTGCTTGCGCTCGTCGGTGATGGTGATGGCCGAGATCAGCAGGTCGCGATCGCCCTGCGCCAGGAAGTTGAAGAAGCCTTCGAACGGCGTCGGCACGAACTTCACTTCGATGCCGATCTTTTGCGCCAGCGCCTTCATCACGTCGATATCGAAGCCGACCACTTCCTTCTTTTCATTCTCTGCCGAGAACGGCGCATAAGCCGATTCCACGCCGACCAGGTAGACCTTGGCGGCAGCGGCGGCGGGCGCTTGCGCTGCTTCGTCTTTCTTGCCGCAAGCGGACAGTGCGGCGACAGCGGCGACCAGCGCCAGTGCAGGAGCGAATTGCTTGAAGTACTTGTTCATGACCAACCTTGTAAAAATAAGAACAGCAGATGAAAACAGGGCCCGGGTAGGCCGCCGCCGCGCAAGCGCATCGGGGTGTCGGAAAGGGGAGGATTGTAAACGTTTACGGTCCGGTTCAACGCCATTTGCAGCGCAAAATAAGGTGCAATCGCGTTTTCGATGCGCGGATATTGAAAAATGTGCAACAAATGTGGGAGGGCGAGGGCCTGTCCGCCGTACAGGGGCGGACAGCTAAAGCCGGCAGCCTATTGCTCAGGGCGTCGGACGGTCTGGAAAATGTATTTGAGGGCATCGCCGATGGTCGATTCCCACACCGGCCAGGCATGGGCGCCGTTGACGATGCGCAGTTCGGCCGGTTGCTTGTTCTTGCGCAGCAGCGCATAGAACTGGGTGGCTTCGCTCTCGATCATGAAGTCGTCATCGTCGCCGGAGTTGATGTACATCGGCACTTTGATGTTCTTCTTCAGGAATTCGTCCCACAGCGCCGGATAATTGTGCGCCTTCCAGATGGCCGGATCGAAGTCGGGTGAGCCGAACACCTTGACGAAGCGCGCCGATGAGGTGGCAGGCGGCTCCGGATTATAGATGGCCGGGCTCAGCAGCGCGGCGGCCTGGAATTTTTCCGGATACTTGAGCGCAAAACGCATGGCGCCATAACCGCCCATCGACAGCCCGCCGACCAGGCGACCGTCGCGTCCGGTCAGGGTGCGAAAGCGTTTCTGCACTTGTGGAATCAGATCGGCAAAAAAGGCGGTCTCGACTTTTTCCTTGAGGTCAACGAACCAGGTGGTGCCGGCGTCCGGCATGATGATGATAGCCGGGGGAATATCGCCGGAGGCAATCAGCGCGTCGGCAGTGGCCTGAATGCGTCCCTTGACCGGCCAGTCATTGCGATGGCCGTCATTGCCGTGCAGCAGATACAGCACCGGGTAACGCAGGTTGGATGTTTCATAGCCGGTCGGCAGGTAGACGTTGTAGTTCCATGCGCGTCCCAATGCGGGCGACTGGAATTCGACGTTGGTGATGCTGCTCGCCTGTGCGCCGGCAGATGCCAGCAACAGCATGGTCAGCAGCGCAAGTAGTGAACGATATGACCGGGCAAGCGGTTTCCTGAAAATGGACAGCATGTCTTCTCCTCCTTATTGTTGTCGGAGACTGCGGATGCCTGGATGTCATCTCACAGCCGGGGCATTGCCCCGCAGAAAATTATACGCGGTGCAGGTGGGTCAGTCGTTGGACGGCGTCGGCGTGCTGCGCGGCTGTTGCAGCAAGGCCTTCAGGTTGGCCAGCCGGTTCTGCGGCGTGATTTTTTCCTCTTCCTTGGGTACGGCGTCGCCGACATCGAGGTTCATTTCCTTGATGAAGCGCGACGGGTCGCAAGCGGTGAATTCACGTGCGCGCTTGCGCCGTTTGCACCAGGTGATCTGCAGGCTGCGCTGGGCGCGCGTGATGCCGACGTACATCAGACGGCGTTCTTCTTCGATCCGTGCGGCGATGGTCTCGGCCGGCGCGTCGGGATCGCCCTTGTGCGGCAAGATGCCTTCCTCCACGCCGATCAGGAACACGTGCGGATATTCCAGGCCCTTGGAGGCGTGCAAGGTCGACATGCGCACGGCGTCCTGTTCTTCATCCTTGCCTTCGAGCATGGTCATGAGTGCGACCATCTGGGTCAGCTCCAGCAAGTTCTTTTCTTCGCCTTCGCCGTCCTTGCCGCCGCAGCCGCGCTCCTTGAGCCAGCTGGTGAAGTCGACCACGTTCTGCCACTTGCTTTGCGCCTGGCGTTCGTCGAAGGCGTCGTAGCAGTAGCCTTCGTAGTTGATCGCTTCCATCATGTCGTCGAGTACCTGCGCGGCGTTCTCGCCGCTGCCGGACGGACCCGGGCGGCTGGCGCGCGATTCGAGGTTGTTGATGAAATCGCAGAACTGGCGCAGCGGCAATAATTGCTTGTCGGGCAGCTTGTCTTCCAGCGCGCCCTTGTACACGGCTTCAAACAGCGAGCACTGCCACTGGCCGGCAACCGTGCCGAGCACTTCCAGCGTAGCCTGGCCGATGCCGCGGCGCGGCGTGGTGACGGCGCGGATGAAGGCAGGATCGTCGTCCTGGTTGGCGATCAGGCGCAGGTAGCTGATGATGTCCTTGATTTCGGCGCGATCGAAGTAACTCTGGCCGCCCGACATCACGTAAGGAATGCGTTCGCGCCGCAGGGCTTTTTCGAAGATGCGCGCCTGGTGGTTGCCGCGGTACAGGATCGCGTAGTCGGAGAATTTGGCACGGCGCTCGAAGCGATGCGCCGACAGCATGATGGCGACTTGGTCGGCCTCGGCCTCGTCGTCGTCCATCGCCATGACCTTGACCGGGTCGCCCAGCCCGTGTTCCGACCAGAGCGCTTTTTCAAACAGCTTGGGATTGTTGGAAATCACCGAGTTGGCGGCTTGCAGGATGCGCGTGCTGGAGCGGTAATTCTGCTCCAGCTTGATCAGGTGCAGATTGGGGAAATCGATCTGCAGCGTCTTCAGATTCTCGATGGTGGCGCCGCGCCAGGCGTAGATCGCCTGGTCGTCGTCGCCCACGGCGGTAAACATCGGCTTCTTGCCGATGCCGCTGACCAGCAGCTTGACCAGCTCGTACTGGCAGGTGTTGGTGTCCTGATATTCATCCACCAGCAGATAGCGCAGGCGCCGCTGCCAGCGGTCGCGCACTTCTTCATTACCCCGAAACAGCTCCACCGGCAGGCGGATCAGATCGTCAAAGTCGACCGCCTGATACGCCGAGAGCGTGGCGACATAGCTGCGATAGATGCGCGCGGCCACGGCTTCTTCTTCATCGACCGCATTCCTGAGCGCAAGCTCGGGATCGATCAGGCCGTTTTTCCACAGCGACATCGCATTCTGGATGCGGCGGATCAATTGCTTGTCGGTCGTTACCGCCAGATCCTGCACCAGCGAGAAACAATCGTCGCTGTCCATGATCGAAAAGCGATCCTTCAACCCCAGGTGTTTGGCTTCCTGGCGCAAAATTTTTACACCCAGCGAATGGAAGGTCGACACCGTCAGATGCTTGGCCTGTTTCGGTTCCTTGAGCAGCTTGGCGATGCGCTCCTGCATTTCCAGCGCGGCTTTGTTGGTGAAAGTCAGCGCGGCGATGTGGCGCGATTCGTAGCCGCAATTCTCGATCAGGTGGGCGATCTTCTGCGTGATGACGCGCGTCTTGCCCGAGCCGGCGCCGGCCAGCACCAGGCAAGGGCCGTTCATGTACAAAACGGCTTCGCTTTGCGGGGCGTTGAGACCAAATGCGGGGGCGGAAGACATGCAGGGATCGATTGGAAGGGGATGAGGGATAACACGCCATTGTAGCAGGCCGGCCCTGCCCGGCCGGGCCTTCTGTGGGACAATAACGGCATCCCGAAACAGGTTCAAAAGCATGAAATTCAATCACTTGATTCAAATCAACGATCCGCTCAACCCGCTGATCGACAATCTGACCCGCGAACAGCTGTGGCGCGGCCTCGTCATGCGCGCCGAAGCGCCGCAATTGTTCATGGAGCATCTCGACGAATGCGTGCTGTCCGACAAGACGGACGCGGCGGTCAAGCGCATGCTGCGCTATGGCGAATTGCGTATCCATGATGTTGTGACGTACGAAGCGCTGCAGCGCGTGCACTACCACGTGCCGGCGCAGGGCGAGATCCCGACGTCCAGCCTGAGCATGACGATTGAGGAGCCCGAGGAAGAGGCGCTGTTCGTGCGTTTCGAATATGACGACGGCGCGCCGGAAGAAGAAGCCGGCACTGAAAAAGCCTTTTACGACCAGTTCCGCCGTTCGGCTTATGAAGCGGCGGACATCGACACCATCCGCATCATTCGCGAACTGATCGTCAAAGGATCAGTGCATTAAGAAGGTCACGGCGGCGTTGATGGCGCCACCACCCGCAATCAGCCAGACAAACAGCAATCCACCCAACAGCAGCGGACGAACACCCGCACGGCGCACGGATGACAGATGGGTGGTCAGGCCCAGAGCCGCCATCGCCATCGCCAGCAGGAAGGTGTCGGCGTCGAGCAGGGCGTTGGTCACGGTTGCCGGTATCGGCAGCAACGAGTTCAGCGCCACCACGCCGATGAAGGCGAACGCGAACCACGGGACGCCGGCCAGGCGCGAGGCATTTGAGCGACCTTCAGCGGCGGTCGCCGAACGGCCGCGCTGCATGTAAGCCGACAGGATCAGCAGGAACGGCGCCAGCATCATTACGCGCACCATCTTCGCGATCACTGCGGTGTTAGCGGTGTGATCGTCAATCGAGCGCGCCGCCGCCACCACTTGCGCTACTTCATGGACGGTCGAGCCGATATAGACGCCGAAGTCGGCGTGGCCCCGCAGAAAGTCCAGGCTGTGCAGCAGCGGGTACAGGAAGATCGCCGCCGAGCCGAACACCACCACTGTCGACACCGCTACAGTCACCTGTTCGCTGCGCGCGCGCAGCACCGGCTCGGTCGCCATCACCGCCGCCGCGCCGCAGATCGAGCTGCCGGCGCCGATCAGCATCACGGCATTGCGATCCAGCTTGAATACCTTCACGCCAAGAAAATAAGCGATCGCGAACGTCGACATCAGCATGCAGGCGTCAATCACCACGCCGCTCACGCCGACGTGGGCGATGTCCTGGAAGGTCAGGCGCAGGCCGTACAGCACGATGCCCAGGCGTAACAGATTCTGTTTGGAGAACGCCACGCCGTTGCTGCAGCCAGCGGCCACGCGCGGATAGACGGTATTTCCAACCAGCATGCCGAGCACGATCGCAATCGTCAGCGCGCTGAAGCCATGCGCCTGCAACCAGGCAAGGCGGCCGGCTTCAATCGAGATCAGCGCCAGCGCGGCGCTCAGGGCCAGGCCGGGGAGAACGCGGTTCAACTGCGCCGGAGGGGCTGACGGGGTGGCGACGACGGTAAGCGGCGGGGTGTTCATGATGTGCCTGACATTGAGGACTGAGCAATGAAGGCACTTTAGCGCTCTGTTATTTAAAAGAAAAACGCGTTATCTTGTTAATATCTACCTGAATAACAAGTAGATTAATGAATCATCAAGCGATCCGAGATGAAAATTACCCTTCGGCAATTACAGATATTCCTGGCCGTGGCGCAATCCGGCAGCACGACCGCCGCCGCCGATCTGGTCGCGCTGTCGCAGTCGGCCGCCAGCGCTGCGCTCAATGAACTCGAGAACACGCTCGCCGTGCAGCTGTTCGATCGCGTCGGCAAGCGCCTCATGCTCAACGACAACGGCCGCCTGCTGTTGCCGCAGGCGCAGCACCTGCTCGACGCCGCCAACACCATCGAGCAGCAATTCCTGACGCCGGATCAGGTCGGCGCCGAATTGCACATCGGCGCCAGCACGACCATCGGCAGTTACATGCTGCCGCAAATGGTGGCGGCCTATCGGCGCGCGCATCCGCAGTTACGCGTGCGCGCGCTGGTGGCCAATACCGCCGACATCGTCAACGCCGTCAGCAATTTTGAAGTCGATGCCGCGTTGATCGAAGGCCCATGCCATGCGAATGATGTCGACGTCGAGCCGTGGATGACCGATGAACTGATCGTGGTCGCCTCGCCGCGCCATGCGCTGGCGGCGCAGGGCAAGGAGCTGACGCTGAAGGCCTTGAGCGAAGCCGACTGGCTGTTGCGCGAAGAGGGCTCCGGCACGCGCGAGGCGGTCGAGCACGCCTTGCTGCCTTACCTGCATCATTTGCCTTCGGCCTGCGAGTTCGGCAATTCGGAAGCGATCAAGCGCGCCACCGCGGAAGGCATGGGCATCAGCTGCCTGTCGCGCGCGGTGGTCGAGGATCTGCTGGAGTCGGGGCGGTTGATCGAACTGGCGACGCCGCTGCCGCCTTTGCGCCGCCATTTCTACATGGTGCGCAACAAGCATCGCGTGCTGTCGGTCCGGCTGGCCTCGTTGCTGGATTTTTGCCGTGACTGGGCGGTGCGGCACGAGCAGCGCCAGGACTGAGAATTCAGGCGCGCTTCGATGCCGGGAAGCGCACCTTCACCAGCAAGCCGGTATTTTCAGCGCCGTCGGCCAGGATGATTTCGGCGCCATGCGCCGACGCGATGTCGCGCACGATCGACATGCCCAGGCCGGCGCCATGCGGATTGGCGAGTTGCGCCGACGGCGCACGGTAAAACGGCGCAAAGACGCGTTCGCGATCCGAGGCCGGGATGCCGGCGCCGGTATCCTCCACCTCCAGCAGCGGGCAGGTATCCGCACCGATCTGCTGATATCCCACGCGCACCGCGATGCGGCCGTTGACCGGCGTGTAGCGGATCGCATTATCAAGAAGGTTGACTACAAGTTCGCGCAGCAGCAACGGGCTGCCGTAGATCAGCACTTCGCCGGCGGTGTCGAAGGACAGATCGATATGTTTGGCCACGGCGTTTTGCGCCAGTTCGAGCGCGACCTGGCGTGCGGCATCGGCAAGGGAGACCGGGACGATGCCGCCTTCGACTGCGCCATGTTCGGCGCGTGCCAGCGTCAACAGGCGATTGGCCAGATGCACGGTGGAGTCGGTGGTGCCGGCGATGCTCTCGACCAGTTCGCGCAAGGCGCGTGGATCATTGGGCGTGCGATCGAACTCACGCAGCGCCAGTTCGGCCTGTGTCTTCAATACCGTCAGCGGTGTGCGCAACTGATGCGAGGCGTCGGCGATAAAGCGCCGCTGCCCCGTGATCAGGGTTTGCAGTCGCTCCATGTAGCCGTTCATGGCCAGCACCAGCGGTCGCACTTCCTTATGCACGCGCGCAGGATCAAAATCGGATAAATCGGTCGGCGCGCGCGACTCGACTTCGCTGCGCAATTGCATCAGCGGGCGCAGCACGAAGCGCACGGCGAACCACACCAGCAGAGCAGCCACCGTCACCAGCACGCCTTGGCGCCACATGGTGTCGAACAGGATCTTGCGCGTCATGCCGCGGCGTGCGTCCATGGTTTCGCCGACCTGGATCAGCGCAATGCCGCGCATCGTATCGTCGTAGACCGGCTGGTACAGTGCGGCGATGCGCACCGGTTGATTGTGGTAGTCGGCCTGGTAAAAACGCACCAGCGCGGGATACGCTTCCGAGCGTTTGACATTGGCCGGCAGCGGCGGCAAGTCATCGTAGCCGGACACGAACTCGCCGTTGACGCCGGTCACCTTGTAGTAGATACGGCCTAATGTATCGGTTTCGAAACTATCGAGCGCCACATAAGGCACGTCCGCTACCACCTGGCCGTTGACGACGGATACGCGCTCCGCCAGTGCACGCGTCGATGCCAGCAGCGAACGGTCATAGGCGATGTCGGCCACTTCCAGCGCGTTGTAATACACCGAGACCGCGTCGAGCGCGACCAGGATCAGCAGCGGCACCAGCAGCCAACGCATCAGCTGGCTGCGCAGACTGCCGAGTCCGGTAGCGATCGGTTTGCGTATCATCCGGCGGCTTGCAGCAGGTAGCCAAGACCGCGCAAGGTGGTGATGGAGACACGGCCTTGCTCCACGGCGTCGAGTTTCTTGCGCACGCGATGGATATAGATTTCGATGGCGTCGACGTTGGCGTTGTCATCGAGCGAGAACACTTCCTGGAACAGCTTTTCCTTGGCGACGGTGCGGCCGGCGCGCGTGATCAGCGTCTCCAGCACCGCATGTTCGCGCGGCGTCAACGCCAGCATCGCATCGCCGTAGGTGAACATCCGCGACACCGTGTCGAAGCTCAGCGCGCCGCACTGGATGGTGACTGCTTCATTGCCTTGTGCCCGTCGCAGCAGCGCCTTCACGCGCGCTTCCAGTTCCACCAGCTCGAAGGGTTTGGAGAGGTAGTCGTCGGCGCCGAGATTGAGGCCGTTGACGCGGTCATTGAGTCCGCCGCGCGCGGTCAGGATCAGCACCGGTGTGCGGCTGCCGCGTGCACGCAGGCGCTTGAGGACATCGAGGCCATCCATCTTCGGCAACGTCAGGTCGAGGATGACCAGCGCATACTCCTGCGTCAGCAACAGGCTGTCCGCATCGTCGCCGTTGCTGGCGCATTCGACGGTCAGGTGTGCATCCTGCAGCGCCTTGGACAGCCAGCGGGAAAGTTCGACATGATCTTCAACCAATAGAATGCGCATGATGCCGGTGCCATGAATGAGAAGCGACGTGACGGAAATACGGAACGTCGAAATGCACTGCAACAAGGAGAACAGCATGAAAAAAATCAGACCGACCGGCGCTGCAATGCGACGAATAGTTGCGGATGCTAACAGAAGCGCAGCCTTTGCAATAGCGGCTTTGCGGCACGGCGGCCAACGCTTTCGCAACACTGAAAGCCGAATGAAAGTTTGGCCGCGTAGCATCCGCTCACATAATCAAATCAAAAATAATAACAACCATAACTTGGAGACACGGCATGAGCCATCGCACCTGTTTGCGTACCAGCTTAGGTACTTGCATACGTATTTTCCCGTATTCGTTTTACGACGTACCCGTTATCTTGCGCAACGTCTGACGGCTGTCATGAATCCGTTCATTCGGCGTCATCTGTTGACGGCGTGCGCCTTGCTGGTCGGCGCGGCCGCACTGCACGCACCCTCGGCGCAGGCGGTGGAATGCATCGTGCCGGCCAAACCTGGCGGCGGCATGGACGGCGCTTGCAAGATGATCCGCAAGGCCTTGCCTTTGAGTGCAGAGGGCGCGCCGGTGAAGATCAGTTACCTGCCTGGCGGTATCGGCGCGGTGGCGTGGAGTTCAGTGGTGTCGCAGCGTCGCGGCGGCGCGGACACGCTGGTGACGTTCTCGGGCGGTTCATTGCTCAATCTGGCGCAGGGAAAATACGGCAAGGCCGCGGTGTCTGACGTGCGCTGGCTGGCTGGCGTCGGCGTCGACTACGGCATGATCGCGGTGCGCAGCGATGCGCCGTACAAGAACTTGCGTGAACTCATCGACGCCATGCGCAGCGAGCCGGGCAAGATTACCATCGGCGTCAGCGGCACGGTCGGCAGCCAGGACTGGCTGAAGGTGGCAATGATCGCGCGCCGCGCCGGTATCGATCCGCGCAACTTCCGCTTTGTCGCCCTGGAGGGCGGCGGCGATTCATTCACCGCGTTGCAGGCCAATCACGTGCAGGTGATTTCGGGCGACGCCTCGGAAGCGGCAGCGTCCGTCAAGGACGGAAAATCCCGCGTGCTCGCGGTGCTGTCCGAGCAGCGCCTGCCGGGTTCCCTGGCCGACGTCCCGACCGCGCGCGAACAGGGCTTTGACGTCGTGTGGCCGATCATCCGCGGCTTCTACATGAGCGCCAAGGTCAGCGACGCCGACTATGAGCGCTGGGTGGCGGTGTTCGACCGCACCATGGCAACCGAAGAATTCAAGCGCCAGCGCGTGGCCGGCGGACTCTATCCGTTCGCCATGACCGGCGCGCCGCTGACCGACTACATCCACAAGGTAGTCGAGCAATATCGCAAGCAATCGCAGGAACTGGGGCTGGTCAGATGACCCGGCATCCTGCTCCTGAATAACTGAAGAGGAGATTTCGCATGTTCGTAAAACGCCGCATCATGATCGTACTGGCGCTGGCCGGTTTGTCCGCACACACGCTGGCGCAGAGCCCGGCGGGCTATCCCGCGGACTACGCCAAGGTAGTCGAAGCGGCGAAGAAGGAAGGCAAGGTCGTGGTCTACAGCACCACCGATTCCAAGGCGGCGGAAGCGCTGATCCGCGATTTCAGCACCCTGTATCCGGCCGTGAAGGTGGAGTACAACGACATGAACTCCACTGAAGTCTATAACCGCTTCATCTCCGAAGCCGCCGCCGGCGGCGCTACCGCCGATGTGATGTGGTCGTCGTCGATGGACCTGCAGATGAAGCTGGCGTCGGAGGGCTACGGCCTGGCCTACAAGTCGCCGGAAGCGGCCGCCGTCCCGGCCTGGGCCAACTGGAAGGACACCGCTTACGGCACGACGTTCGAGCCGACCGCCATCGTCTATAACAAGCGCCTGGTGCCGGAAGCCGAAGTACCGGCCACGCACGCCGACTTCACCAGGCTGCTGACCACCAGGCTCGACAAGTACAAGAACAAGGTCACCACCTACGACATCGAGAAGTCCGGCGTCGGCTTCAGCCTGATCACGCACGACCTGAAACTCAATCCGCAGTTCTGGGACTTCGCCAAAGCGCTCGGCGGCGTGGCGGTGCGGGTGCAGTCGTCCACCGGCACCATGCTCGAACGCATCTCGTCGGGCGAGAACCTGATCGGCTACAACATTCTTGGTCCGTACGCATTGACGCGCGCCAAGAAGGATCCGTCGATCGGCATCGCCTTCACCAAGGACTACAACCTGGTGCTGTCGCGCGTGATCTTCATCAACAAGTCAGCCAAGAACATCAACGCCGGCAAGCTGTGGCTGGATTACATCCTGTCCAAGCGCGGCCAGACCATCATCGCCAATGATGCGCAATTGTTTGCCATCCGCGGCGACGTTGCCGGCGCCACCACCTCGGCCGAGCTGACCAAACAACTCGGCGCGGCCCTGAAGCCGATGCCGGTCAACACCGACTTGCTGGAATACCTGGACCAGACCAAGCGCCTGGCTTTCCTCAAGCAATGGAAGGATGCGGCCGGCAAGAAGTAAGCGCCGGCAGCGATAAGTCCGGCGCACGGCCGGACTGCCTTGTAGCGACATTCATCTCGTAGTACCCGTCTTGGGGACGCAGCTGTTGCGCCTCCAGGCCCCCGGCTTGTCTGAATTGTCGAGATGCCGGAGACGCGGGCTGCTTCATCACCAGAAACGGCAGGTTCTCATGCAAACACTTTCTTCCACCACCGGCGCCTTGCCGATACGGCGCGCCCGCTTCCGCCTGAACTGGCCGCGCGGCGTCGTGGTCGCGCTGGCGGCGCTGGCCATTTTCGTGCCGCTGCTGCTGATTTTCTATCAAAGCTTCCTGTCGGCACCGTTCTTCGCACCGGTCAAGACGCTGACGCTGGATTCGTATCGTTTCATTTTTGACGACTCCGATTTTCGCCAGGCCTTCGTCAACGGCTTCTATCTCGCCTCCGGACTTGCCCTGATCGCGGTGCCGCTGGGCGGCATGCTGGCCTTCCTGATGGTGCGTACCGACTTGCCGGGGCGCGCCTGGATTGCCCCGATGCTGCTGGTGCCGATCTTCGTCTCGCCGATGGTGATTGCCTTCGGTTACGTGGTCTCGATGGGACCGGTCGGGTTCTATACCGTGTGGGTGCGCAACCTGCTGTCGGTGGTCGGTTTTGAAGGTGATCCGTGGAACGTGTATTCCTTCCCGTCCATCGTCATCATTGCCGGCCTGACGCACGTGCCGCATGTCTATCTGTACGCGTCGGCGGCACTCAAGAGCCTGGGCTCGGATGTCGAAGAAGCCGCGCGGGTGGCCGGCGCCTCGCCCCTGCAGGTGGCGCTCAACGTGTCGCTGCCGATGATCATGCCGGCGCTGGCCTATTCGGGCGTGCTGGTGTTCTTCCTCGGCTTCGAAGTGTTCGGCCTGGTGCTGGTGCTCGGTGATCCGGAGGGCCATCTGGTGCTGGCGACCTATCTCTACAAGCTGACCAACAAACTTGGGACGCCCTCGTATCATCTGATGGCGGCGGTCGCGGTTTGCCTGGTGGCGGTGACGATGCCGCTGGTGATGCTGCAGCGCTGGTTGCTGAAGTCAGCAAACAAGTACGTCTCGATCAAGGGCAAGGGTGCACGCCAGAAGGCGCTGCCGCTCGGCAAGTGGCGCTGGATCGCGTTTGCCCTGATCGCCTTCTGGCTGCTGTTCACGGTGATCGTGCCGCTGTCGGGCATTGCTCTGCGTACTTTCGTTTCGCACTGGGGCGACGGCGTCAAGCTGATGGAGGTGCTGACGCTGCAAAACTTCCGCGACGTCTGGAGCCAGCCTTCGCTGGTGCGCGGCATCATCAATACGGTGCTGATCGGCGTCATCGGAGGTGCGTTCGCGGTGGTGTGCTACAGCGCGATTGCGCTGGCCATGCATCGCAAGAACGACGGCATCACGCGCTTCCTCGACTACAGCGTACTGGTGCCGCGCGCGGTACCGGGTTTGCTGGCCGGCCTGTCCTTCCTGTGGGTGTTCCTGTTCGTGCCTTCGCTGCTGGACAACTTCCTCAAGGGCTTCGACAACGACATCGCGCGCTGGCTGTCGGACAGTTTCATTCCGCAATTGCGCTCGTTGCGTTCGACGATCTTCTCGGTGTGGCTGGCGTATTCGGTGGTGTGGATGGCCTATGGCCTGCGCCTGATCACCACCGCCTTGCTGCAGGTCGGCCCCGAGCTTGAGGAGGCGGCGCGTGCGGTCGGTGCACAACGCGGCCAGGTCACGCGCGACGTCACTCTGCCGCTGGTGAAGTACGGCCTGCTGGGCGCGTGGCTGATGGTGTTCCTGATCTTCGAGCGCGAATACTCGACCGGCGTCTACCTGCTGTCTCCGGGCACCGAAGTGATCGGTTCGATGATCGTCTCAATGTGGGCCGCAGGCGCGGTGGAACTGGTGGCGGCGCTGTCCTTCATCAACATCACGCTGGTCGCCATCGGTCTCGGAATCGCCCTGCGCTTCGGCATCAAATTGCACGATTAACTTACTCAACATACGAGACTGCGGCGTGATCGCCGCAGCCTGCAATCAAAGGAATCATCATGTCAGAACTCTCCGTCAACGATCTGCATCTCGACTACGGCAGCGGCGCCGGCGCCAATCCAATCCTCAAGGGCGTCTCCATGCAATTGCAGCGCGGCGAAGTGGTCGCCTTGCTGGGCCCGTCGGGCAGCGGCAAGACCACGCTGCTGCGCGCCGTCGCCGGGCTGGAGTCGCCCAAGGCCGGCACCATCGATATCGCCGAGCGCCGTGTGTTCGACGGCGCGCGCAACTATGAAATGCCGGCCGAAGAACGCAACCTTGGTCTGGTGTTCCAGTCGTACGCGCTGTGGCCGCACAAGACGGTGTTCGACAACGTCGCCTACGGCCTCAAGCTGCGCAAGATGGGCGGCACTGAGATTGCAGAGCGCGTCAAGGCCGTACTCTCGCAACTCGGCCTCGGCCACCTGGGCGAGCGCTTTCCGCATCAACTGTCCGGCGGCCAGCAGCAACGCGTCGCGATCGCACGCGCGCTGGTCTATAACCCGCAGGTCATCCTGCTCGACGAACCGCTGTCCAATCTCGACGCCAAGCTGCGTGAAGAGGCGCGCGCTTTCCTGCGCGAACTGATCGTGCGACTCGGCCTGTCGGCGCTGATGGTCACGCATGACCAGGGCGAAGCGATGGCGATTTCGGATCGCATCCTGCTGCTCAACAACGGCAAGATCGAACAGCAGGGTACGCCGCAAAGCATGTACCAGACTCCCGACACGTTGTTCACTGCGGAGTTCATGGGTAGCAACAATCGTCTCAAGGGCAAGGTGCTGCAGCGCGACGGCCAGCGCGTCACCTTGCAGGTCGAGGGCGGCACGGTAGTCGCCAGCGCGCGCGGCGGCAATATCGGCAATGAGGCCACAGGCATCATCCGCCTCGAACAGGTTCGCATCTCAGACCACCAGACCGACAACGCCATTCGCCTGCCGCTTTCCACGTGCATGTACCTGGGAGACAGGTGGGAGTGCCTGTTCAAAGCCAAGAGCGCGGACAGCACGACGGTCGGCTTGCGCGCCTACGCGCCGCACAAGCTGGCGCAGGGCGAGTACTGGCTCACATTGCCGGAACAAGCTTTGTGGGCTTTTTGATTTCAACGTAACAACACCGCAACACCACAACCATAAAAACGATTTTTACCAAGGAGAAACCAGAGTGCAAAAAAAATTATTGGCAGCTGCCATCCTGTCGACCCTGAGCGGCGCGGCGGCGGCGCAGAGCAACGTCACTGTGTACGGCCTTATCGACACCGGCATCGAATACCTCAATAATGCAGGCGCCACAGGCGGCAGCGTCACACGCATGAGTTCCGGCGCGATGAATACCTCGCGCATCGGCTTTCGCGGCACCGAAGATCTTGGCGGGGGCCTGAAGGCGATCTTCCAGCTGGAAAACGGTTTCAAGCTCGACAACGGCGCCTTTGACGGCGACGCCGGCCAGCTGTTCAACCGCCAGTCCAACGTCGGCCTCGAAGGCAGCTTCGGTCGCATCGTCGCCGGCCGTTCGTTCAGCACCACCTACGACTTCATTTTGCCGTTCGATCCGATGGGTTACTCGGCGCAATATTCGTGGGTGACGTCGGCCGGCGCCACCGGCGGGCGCAAGGACGGCATGCCGACCGGCGTGTCCAACCTGGTCAAGTACCAGGGCGACTTCGGCGGTTTCAAGCTGGGTGCGATGTACGGTTTCGGCGAAGTGGCCGGCAGCGTCAATGACTCATCCAAATATGGCCTCGGCCTGGGATACGGCAACGGTCCGTTCTCGCTGGCGACCACCTACGATCGCGTCAACGGCACCGCCGCAGTGCCGGGCGGGTCATTCGACAAGACCACCACGGTGCATCTGGCCGGCGGCTATCAGGTCATGGAATCGCTGAAGTTCAACCTCGGCTACCGTTACTTCAAGAAGAGCCTGGCGTCCGGTGCGACCGACCTGCGCAGCGATTTCTACTGGGGCGGTGCAACATACAAATTCACACCGGCCTTGAGCCTGATCGGCACGATCTACTATCAGAACCAGAAGAACCTGGTCACCGATGCCGATCCGATCATGTATTCGCTGCGTCTGAAATACGCCTTGTCCAAGCGCACCGATTTGTATGCCAGCGGCGCTTACGCCAAGGCGAAGAACAACCAGCTGGTCGGCCTGTCGCGTGACGACGTCGGCTTCGGCAACAGCCAGGTTGGCGTCACCCTGGGCATGCAGCACCGTTTCTGAGCCGCTTGGGCATCAAGAAGCAGGATGAGCGTTGTGGCGCCGGTGCGATGCAGGTGCCGGCGATCACAACAGCTCAGCATTGACCATTCAGGGAGCAACTTTCTCCCGACATCGCAACTTCGGCAGGGGGCACGGTTTTTTGCTGCCATCCGTCGAACGCGGTGTGCAATAGCGTGCTGAAGGCGGCCGCCGATTGCGCTCCCGACAGCGCCTGCTTTCGATCCAGTACGAAGAAGGGGATGCCGCGCACGCCGATCTGACTTGCCTGCGCCACATCTTCCTCGACTTCAGCAGCATAGGCGCGCGACGACAACATGATTTCCGTCGCCGACGCATCCATTCCGAGCTCGTCCCCCAGTTGCGCCAGGACCCGGCGGTCCTCCAGGTTCAAGCCTTCTTCAAAGAATGCCTGGAACAGGCGCTCCTTCATTTTGCTTCCCAGATCGTTTCCAAGATCGTGCATCGCGGCCCAGTGCACCATTCTCAGTGCGTCGAATGTGTCGACCATCTGCAGACGGTCGAAATCGAATCGAATGTCGACGTCGCGGCCCAATGCAGTCACATGCGCGATCGCCTGTTGCATGGACGATCTCGCCAGGCCCTTGGTCTTGGCGAGGACCGTGCAGGCGTCACTTCCTTCCTGGTACCGGACGTCGGGGAAAAGACGATAGCTTTTCCAGACAACCTGAATCTGCCCCTTGTGCGCGAAGGCGTCGAGTGCCTTGTCAAAGAGGCGTTTGCCGATGAAGCAGAAGGGACACATGATGTCGCTCCAGATCTCGATCTGCATTTTTTCGGATGGTGTGGTGTTCATGTATTTTTTCGTTGAAAATTGGAAGTTCGCCGATGCGGATGGGCGGCGGCAAAGTTGTTCAGGCTTGCGCCATGGCGTTCTGGGCGAGGTCTTTCCAGGGAATCTGCGCGGCCCAGCTGTCAATCGAAGCTTGCGGCACGGCAAATTCAGCCCTTGCCGCGCGCAGGTCGACGTTAAGGATGTCGGCATGCGCGGGATTGGTCATGTAGCGATACAGATTGGCGAGAGCGCCGCCGGTCTCGGCGCCGAAGGCGGCGGACAGTCCGGCTTCGAATTGCTCGATCGGCAGCGGGAAATAGAACACGTTGCGACCCACGGCCTTGCCGATGGCGGCGGCCAGTTCATTGCCCGTGATCGCTTGCGCGCCGCCGATGTCGAATGTCGGTCGTCTTGCCGCCAGATCGGGACGTTGCAGGGCGGCGACGACATAGGCGGCGGTTTCTTCCCAACTGATCCAGGATACTTTCTGGCCGGCGGGAACAGGGTAGGCCAGCACGCCGTCGTTGACGATCGACGGCGTCGCGAACGGCGCGGTCAGGTTGCCCAGGTACAGCGTGGGACGTAATACGATGCTGGGGATAGTCGCCTGCTTCAGATAACGTTCAAGCTCGGACTTGATATCGATTGCGACGCTGCCGGTGGCCTGACCCGCCTCGGCTGCACCGACGATGCTGGTATTGAAGACCATCAGCGGCGCCTCGGCTGCGACGGCGGCGTCGATCGCATTTCTGCCCCAGCGAATTGCCTTGTCGGCGTTGAACTGCAATGGCAGGGCAAAGTAGACGCCGGCGACGTCGCGGCTCGCGGCCAGCAGTTGTGCCGGCGAATCCAGGTCACCGATCGCGACTTCCACACCGGTGTCCTCGAACGAGGATTTGTTGTCGGCATTGCGCAGCAGCACGCGCACCTTCTTGCCGCTTGCCCTCAACGCGCTCACCACTGCACGGCCTTGTGCGCCCGTGGCGCCGAGCACCAGATAGATTTGTTCTTTCATCATTGACTCCAAAATGTGGTTAAGAAGTCAACAGTGTAGGAGCTTGGTCAGGTATTGAATAGAATGTACATGCATGTGCAATACCCACAAAAATGTACCTATTGGAGCCGTCATGAAAGCTGCATCACCTGATCGTTGTCCCGTGGACATGGCGCTGGATCTGGTCGGCGGCAAATGGAAGTCACTGGTGTTGTATCGCCTCAGCGCGGGGACTTTGCGCTTCGGGCAGTTGCAAAGAAGCATTCCTGAAGTGACGCAGCGCATGCTGACGCTGCAGCTGCGCGAGCTGGAGCGCGACGGCCTGGTGCGCCGGGTGGTGTATGCGGAGGTGCCGCCCAAGGTGGAGTACAGCCTGACGCCGCCGGGGCAGTCATTGACGCCTGTGCTTGAGCAATTGGGGGGATGGTTCCATCAGAACGTGTCGGCGTTGCAGGACTACGCGCATGCCGGCACGGCAGAAAGCGGAGAAGACTGAACATTGTCTCCTCCGGTGAGATGCCCTCAGTCTTCCGTTTCGATCTCTTCGAACACGCCTGCGCCGCGATTCTTCACTACTTTATCCCAGGCAAATACGCGCCCGTTCATCGCGACATACACGCCGTGCGGCAGCAGCTGCGCCACGCCGCAGGCGAAGCCGAAATTGAATTGCGCATCCGAGCCGTGGATGGCGTAAGGAATCATGGCGCCGGTCAGTACGATGGTCTTGGCCAGTTGCGCCGCGCCGAGCACGCGTGCGGTGTCCTGCATGGTGTCGGTGCCGTGGATGACGACGATGGCGTTTTCTTCCGAGCGGTCGCATGAGGCGAGCACGCGGCGCCGGTCGATGTCCTGCATGTCGAGCGAATCGAGCAGCGGCAGTTCTTCCAGCGTGGCGGGAACGGTCAGGCGTGCACGCGCGATGACCTCGGGCAGGTGGCTGTTGGCGAAAACAAGCTGGCCGGCGAGCTCGTCGTATTGCTTGTCGAAGGTGCCGCCGGTGGCGATGATGCGTAAAGTCATGATCATGGAAAATCAGAAAAAGTCCCAGCCATCATACCCCACATCACGCTACCGGCGGCCCGTGCAAATCAACTCTTGATTACGCTGCCAGCAGCTCTACCGTGCGTTTGCCGTCAGCTGCGACTACCGGGGCTGCCGATTGCGCGGCAGCTTCCACAAGCTCGGGCGGCATCGCTATCTGGCCGTCGATCAACAGCGCGAACAAACGCTCGACGTCGATCGCCTGGATCAGCAACTGGCCGTTGTTGGCCTTGATCACCTGGGTCACCAGCATCGATGCACCCTGCATCGCGAACGGCGTGTGCATGATCTGGGCAGGATTGAACTGCGGCACGGCGTGCAGCTCATCGACCAGCAAGCCGATTGTGTGTTCGCCTTCGCGCACGATCATCACCTGGCTGCTGCCGCTGACGGCGGAGCGGGTGCCGCGCATCATCTGGCCAAGGTCGAACACCCAGACGAATTCCTTGCGCTTGCCGTCGCCGTCATCGCGCCGCAGGTTGAGCACGCCGATCTGTTCCGGCCGCGAGCCCATCGAGGTGGGTAGCACTTCGCTGAACGGCACCGCTTCCACCACGTGGGCGGCAGAGATGGCGAACAGGTTGTGGTCGCTGAAGAAGGTGGCGTATTCGTTGCCGTCGGTGATGGTCGGATCGGTTTCGAGCAGGTATTGGCGGCCGTCGGTTTGCGAACCTGCGCCTTGCACCGCGCCGAAGGATTCGAATACCACCGCGATGACGTCTTCCTGGTAACCGTCGCTGACCTTGAATTCACGATAGCCGTTTGATACCGAGCAGGCGACGATGGCATATTCGCCGTCGTGCACCGCGACCTGCGACGCACGGCCGCCGTTGGCGATGGTCAGCAGCGCCGGATCGATGTCCAGCGTCTCGCCGACGCTGCGCGCGCTGTCAGTGGTCGAGATGATGCGTGCATTGCGATCAATGTAGAAAGCCTTCATATTCTTCTTGGCGGTAATGCCGCTGGAGAGCATGTTGGAAAACTCCGGCATCGAGTCGAACACGATGCCGATGCCGCCGACCACCACGGCTTCGTTCTCGAGATCGCGGATCGCTGCGTGATAAATGTAGGTGTCCTTGCCGTCGTACAGCGCACTCGGCGTGAAGGCGCTGACGTAGTACTGCTGCTGCGTGCGCAGCGACAGCACCTGGCGCAGGCTGTCTTCGTCGATGTCGCTGCCAATAATGTCGGCCGCGTTGTCGCCGGTGCTGGCGATGATACGGCCATGGCGGTCGTAGACGAAGATGCGCGTGTAGACGGTATACAGGCCATTGATGTAGGCGAGGATATTGGTCATCTTCTCGACCGTGGCCTGGTCCTGCGCCGGTTGCGCCAGCGCGCTGCGCAGTTCCGGCGTGAGCGCCCACCAGCGGCAATCGTCGGAGCGCTCGTAGAGATTGCGATCGAGCAGGTCTACCAGCAGGCTGGTGGTGAACTCGGCATCGCGCATGCCCGACACCAGTACGGTTTGGTAGAGGTCATGAATCGATTGCGCGAACAACTCGTTGCTGCGATTGCCGGTCTCGCTGATCTGGTCGAGGATGGTCTTGAGCTTGAGCATTTCGCCGCGTTGGCCCGCGGTCATGACCTGGCCGTTCCAGACGATGCGCTGGATGGTCTTGGCGGCGGTCATGATGTCGTACAGCGGCGGGCAGAATGAATGCGCGTGCGACAGCAGGCCTTCGGCAATCTCGGGCGACAGCTTGGTGAGCACGTCGCTGATGACGCCGCTGAAGGCCACTTCGACCGGAATCATCACCTGACCTTGCCAGCCGCTCGGACCGGGATAGCCCTGATAGCCGTCGGAGGACACCGTACGGACCAGATATTCGCGGCCGCAGAACAGCATCAGCGCGGCGTTGCCGTCGCGATTGACCGGCACTTCGGTGCCGACCGGGATCCACAATTTATCGGCGCTGGCGATGACGCGGTTGTCGGCGTCCAGCAGCAGCATGTTGGAGCGCGCTTCGGCGTCACGATGCGACGAGAAGATGCCGGCCATTTCTTCTTCGAAATGGAAGCACAGGCACAGGATGCCGACTACCGCACCAGTTTGGGGATGCTGCATGCGACGCGAATAAATCAGTGCACGTTCCTTGCCGGGACGCAGGTCGCTGAAGCGGAAGGTCTCCACATAAGTGTCGGAGTTGAGCGTCTCGGCGATCAGCGCATCGGCGCTGTGTTCCAGCGGTGTGGCCGGATCGATCTGCACCAGCACGTTGCCTTCGGTGTCAAGCAGCATGATCTCGTCGTAGACGGTGTATTTATCGCGGTACTGGCGCAGGCGATAACGGATCGCCTCCACGCTGTCGGGGCCGTCAGTGACGCCGGCGACAAAATTGCACAGTTCGCGATCAGTGGCGAGGAAGCCGACGTCGGCGGTGCGCTCGAACAGATTGCGCACCACGATGTCGATCACGTACTGCGCCTTGGTGCCGATTTCGGTGAGCACGTTGCGGACTTTTTCCTGGACCAGGCTGACCACCAGCTCGCGTTCCAGACGGCTGAAGCCGGTGCGCGTTGCCGCCATGGTCGGCAGGATGGTCTTGGCTTCACTGGGGCAATTCATTTTTGCCGAGGCTTCAATCACACGCCACATCAGATTCAGTTCCTGCAGCGACTGTTCGCATTTGGTGACGTCGCGCATGTACGGCAGGAAGGTTTCGGTTTGAATCGCTACGTGTTCAGTCATGTTGTCCCTTTTATTGAAGAAGCCCGCAAGAACTTGTCCGCGCCGCACTTATATTTAGTAATTAATGTCGGCACTCAGTTGTTATTACGCAAATTGCGTGCCACGCATTCTATTGGTAAAACGATATGCATGTTGTCTACAAGATCGTCCGCAAAGCCGCATGCAGATTGACTTTCAATAATTTCCGCGTGGAAATTGTAAAGACGTTTTTTGTCGTAGCGGGAACTGCGCGGCGAATTATTTTTCTGAATCGCTCATTGCGTACGCGCTGATCGCTAATGCTGCCCGGTCAGGTTTTTGATAGTTGGATAAAATCGAGACATGAAACCGATTGCTCCCGGCACCGTCATCTTCCATCGCCATCGCGGCTATGGCGTCATCGTCTCCGTCAACTTGCTGACGGGATGGATTTCTGCGCGCTTCGGCAGCGAGGTGCGCACGCTCGATTTGAATCTGTCATCCGATGAAGTGCAGCATGCCGACGGTACGCCGATCATGTTCCGCCGCCAGCCGCCCGACCGCATGCCGCATGCGCGCCTGATGGCGATGGTGCGCGAGTTGCACGCGGCCGGTTATCAACGCTTGTATCTGTACAGCTGGCCCAAGCCTTCGGGCCTGCACTGGCGCTGGCATTTGTTCGCGGGGCCGCGTCATTGGAATGAACGGCCGTGGCGCGAAGGCTGGTACGGCTCGGGCGCGGACTACAATTTCAATCCGATTTTCGGCTGGGGCGATACGCCCGGCGCGAGCGCCCAGGATCTCGCCAGCGCACTGGCGCAATTCGATCCGCAGGGACTTGCGCAGGCGCTCGGACGCGATGAGGATCACACGGCGTGGTTTGCGGCGGTGTGCGATGCGCTGTTGCCGCATCATGCGTATAGCATGGGATGGGATCACGCCGGATCGATGCCGGAACATTTGCCGGTCATCGCCGTGCGCAGGGGAGTGGAGCCGTACGCCGGGTCGCCGCTGCCATGGCCGCCCGGCTGGCTGCATCTATGGAAGGTGTCGCACGCTCAGCATCTGCAGTATGCGCCGCCGACGCCGGTGCGCGTCAGGCCAACGCCTCAGGATTGAGGACGTTCTTCGGCGCGCCGTTGGCGAAGTCGACGATGTTCTGGAAGGCCGCGCGGAAGTACAACTCGTAGCCGTCTTTTTCCACATAGCCGAGATGCGGCGTGGCCACCACGTTGTCCATGCGCAGCAGCGGCGAGTCCTGCGGCAGCGGTTCGGTTTCGAACACGTCGAGACCGGCGAAGCCAGGACGGCCCTGCTGCAGCGCTGCTTCCAGTGCGCCGCTCGCCACCAGTTCGGCGCGGCTGGTGTTGATGAAGGTGGCGCTCGGCTTCATCTGCGCCAGGTCTTGCGCGTTGACGATGCCGCGCGTGGCGTCGTTGAGGCGCAGGTGCACCGAGACGAAGTCCGCCGTCGAAAAAAATTCTTCCTTGCTGGCCGCGGCGGTGTAGCCGTCTTTCTGCGCCTGCTCCAGGCTGGCCTCGCGTCCCCACACCACGATCTTCATGCCGAAGGCTTTGCCGTAGCTGGCCACCATGCGCCCGATTTTTCCGTAACCCCAGATGCCGAGCGTGCGGCCCTTGAGGGCGACGCCGATGGGATTGCGTTCCGGCGCGGCCGAGACTTGCTGCCAGAGGCCGGCCTTGAGGTTGGCGGTGTATTGCGGGATGCGGCGTGCGGCCGCCATGATCAGCGCCCAGGTCAGTTCGGCCGGCGCGGTCGGGTCGCCGACGCCTTCGACGATGGCGATGCGCTGCGCGGTGGCGGCGGCGACATCGACGTGGCCGCTGATCTTGCCGGTTTGCGAAATCAGCTTCAACGCCGGGAGTTTTTCGAGGATGGCTTTGGTGAAGACGGTGCGTTCGCGGATCAGCACCAGCGCGTCGAACGGCGCCAGGCGCGCGACCAGCTGGCCGGCGCCGCGCACGGTGTTGTTGAATACCTTGACGTCATGGCCGTCCAGCAGCTTGAAGCAGTCGAGTTGGCGGACGCTGTCCTGGTAGTCGTCGAGGATGGCGATCTTCATGTGGTCTCCGGAAGGCGGTTGGTGTTGGGGAAAACCACATCATAAAACGCCCGCCGGATTTTTGCCGCCTCCCTGCAAAGGGCGAATGCTCAGGCTGGAATCTCAATCACCAGCTTGCCGCGCGCACCGCCTGCATCGATGACGTCGTAAGCGGCATCGGTCTGGTCGAAGCCGAAGCGACGCGGATCGACCTGCACCACGATCTTGCCGGCTTCAATCAGCTTGGTGGCTTGCTCCATGATCTCGCCATGATGGGCGCGACCCTTGCCGGTCAGCAGCGGCATCAACGTGAACACGCCCGAGTAAGTCGCGGCGCGGAATGACAGCGGCGCCAGGGCATGTGTGCCCCAGCCGAGACAGCTGACGACGTGGCCGTGGTAGCGTTTCGCCGCGATGAAGGAGGCGTCCAGCGTGGCGCCGCCGACGGTGTCGTAGACGATGTCGAAGCCTTCGCCGGCTGTGTATTGCTGCACGTATTGTTCCACCGTGGCGGTGCGGTAATCAATGAAAGTGGCGCCGTAGCCGGTAATGACGTCGCGCTGCTCGGCCGAACCGGTGGCGTAGACGTCGGCGCCGAAGGCCCTGGCGATCTGCGCCGCAACGTGGCCGACGCCGCCGGCGCCGCCGTGCACCAATACTTTCTGGCCGCTGCGCACATGGGCGCGATCAACCAGACCTTCCCAGGCGGTGATGAAGATCAGCGGCAGCGCGGCGGCTTCACGCATGCCGACGTTGGCTGGCGTGTGCGCCAGCAGGGCGGCGTCGACGGCCGCGAATTGGGCCAACGAACCTTGTACTCTGCCGACGCCGCCGGTCATGCCGTAGACCTCGTCGCCGACGTTGAAGCCGGACACGCCGGAACCGATCGCTTCGACCACGCCGGCCATGTCGATGCCGAGCACGGCAGGCAACTGCGCGTGCGCATGTCCGGCCTTGCCGGCGCGGATCTTGGCGTCGAGCGGATTGAGTCCGGCCGCGCGGATGCGCACCAGCACCTGGCCCGCGCCGGCAACGGGGCGATCAATGCTGGTGCTTTGCAGCGGTGCGCCATGGGCGCGCAGCAGTACTGCGGTCATGGAGGACGCGTTGGAGGTATTGGAGGATGCGGTGGTCATGGCGTTTCCTTTCTGAGTCTGTGGATGAGTGACGCCGCGTTCTTGTTTGCAGCGATGAAGCAAGTCTAGAGACGGAAAGGCCTGAGAAAAACGGGGCAGACGGCAATACAGAATGGTGAAAACGTGGATAATCGGCAGCACCCACGAATCCTCATTCGTCATCCCTCATACGCCGGAGAAGAACAGCAAACATGGACCGCCTGGATGCCCTGAAAGTGTTTTGCAACGTCGTCGAGGCCGGCGGTTTCAGTCGTGCGGCGGACCGGCTCGGGATTTCGACCTCATCAGTGACCAACCAGGTGTCGGCGCTGGAGACGCATTTCCGCGCCAAGCTGCTCAACCGCACCACGCGCAGCATGTCGCTGACGGAAGAGGGGCGCCGCTGTTACGAGCAGGCCTTGCTGCTGCTGGGCGGCATGAGCGACCTGGAAGGCAGCATGATGCAATCGCAGGCGCTGCCGGCCGGCACGCTGCGCGTCGACATGCCCAGCGTGATCAGCCGCCAGTACATTGCACCGGCGCTGCCGCAGTTCCTCGCGCAGTATCCCGACATCGCACTCAAGATCACGGTGGGCGACCGCATGATCGACATGGTGGAAGAGGGCGTGGATGTGCTGATCCGCATCGGCGACCTGCCTGATTCCAACCTGATCGCCAAAACCGTCTTCAAGACCAGCTACATGTGCTGCGCCTCGCCTGAATTCGTCGCGCGCCATGGCGTGCCGAAGACGCCGCAGGAGCTGGCCGATTTCCCTTGCCTGGGCTTCCTCAATCCGAAATCGCGCATGGTGCGGCCCTGGCAGTTCAGCAAGGGCAAGGAAAGCCATAGCTACGTGCCCAAGGGCGCGCTGGCGATGGACCACGTCGAGTCGCTCATCGAAGCGGCCAAGGCCGGTTGCGGCATCGTCCAGCAAATGTCGGTGTCGCTGATCCCGCCGGTGCGCAGCGGCGAACTGGTGCCGTTGTTGCCGGACTGGCTGGCGCCGGGGCCGGATGTCTCGGTGCTGGTCCAGCAAAAGAACCATCGCGCGGCCAAGATCAAGGCTTTTGTCGATTTCGTCGCCTGCGTGTTCTAAGGTGATCTCTACAGCGGAAAATTGTTGCCGGAGGTCCAACTTTCGGGGCTGCTGCGCAGCAATGTCGGTGAATTGCTGACGCCATGTCGGCCGTTTGTCCTGTGGCACTTTGACCCGCACGAAATGTCCATTCAGTAAGGCTCAGGCAAGCAAAGCCCTTTTGCTGCGCTGCTTCGTAATGAAAAAACACAATCGCGTTAAAAGCGTATTTCCTACTACATTAGTCGGTTACTTTTCACTACAAACAAGCAGGGTACGGGTGTACAATCGCCGCCTGATTTTCATAAAGTCGGCTGCTGCGGAACAATCTTTCGCGCCTGATTTTATGGATGGTTTCAGGCGAGGCCTGAAGCATTCGACAAGACCGCCGTACCACCGGCTGATGGCGCCACCCGCCTCGCCGGCTGCATGCAACGACGATCCTGCCGTGCCAACGAATTCGATTTAACTTTAGGCATTGGAGGTAGTGTTTATGAATCAACCTGTCATGGAAGGCGTCGCCGCATTGAACGCCCCCGCTTTCGTCAAACACCAAAAACTGATCAACTGGGTCGCCGAGATCGCCGCGCTGACCAAGCCGGAAAGCATCTACTGGTGCGACGGTTCGCAGGAAGAGTACGACCGCCTGTGCGCTGAAATGGTCGCCGCCGGCACCATGAAGAAGCTGAACCAGGACAAGCGCCCGAACAGCTATCTGGCCTGTTCCGATCCGTCGGACGTGGCGCGCGTGGAAGACCGCACCTTCATCTGCTCCAAGAACAAGGATGACGCCGGCCCGACCAACAACTGGACCGACCCTGCCGAAATGCGCACGACCCTCAACGGTTTGTTCGATGGCAGCATGCGCGGCCGCACTTTGTATGTGGTGCCGTTCTCGATGGGCCCGCTGGGTTCGCCGATCGCCCACATCGGCGTCGAGCTGTCCGATTCGCCTTACGTTGCGGTGAACATGCGCATCATGACCCGCATGGGCAAGGCCGTGTATGACGTGCTGGGCGCCGACGGCGATTTCGTACCTTGCGTGCATACCGTTGGTGCACCATTGCAAGCCGGCCAGAAAGACGTCGCCTGGCCATGCAACCCGACCAAGTACATCGTCCATTATCCCGAGACTCGCGAAATCTGGTCCTACGGTTCCGGCTACGGCGGCAATGCGCTGCTGGGCAAGAAATGCTTCGCGCTGCGCATTGCGTCGACCATGGGCCGCGACCAGGGCTGGCTGGCCGAACACATGCTGATCCTCGGCGTCGAATCTCCTGAGGGTAAAAAGCACTACGTCGCAGCGGCTTTCCCATCGGCCTGCGGCAAGACCAACTTCGCCATGCTGATTCCGCCGAAGTCCTTCGACGGCTGGAAAGTCACTACCATCGGCGACGACATCGCCTGGATCAAACCGGGTGAAGACGGTCGCCTGTACGCGATCAATCCGGAAGCGGGTTATTTCGGCGTGGCCCCAGGCACCAATGAAAAGACCAACTTCAACTGCATGGCTTCGCTGCGCGCCAACACCATCTTCACCAACGTCGCGCTGACCGACGACGGCGACGTCTGGTGGGAAGGCATGACCAAGGAAGCGCCTGCGCATCTGGTCGACTGGCAAGGCAAGGACTGGACACCGGAAATCGCCAAGGAAACCGGCCGCAAGGCAGCGCACCCGAACGCGCGTTTCACCGTCGCCGCGACACAAAACCCTGTGATCGACACAGCCTGGGATGACCCGGCCGGGGTGCCGATTTCGGCCTTCATCTTCGGCGGTCGCCGTTCGACCACCGTGCCGCTGGTGACCGAAGCGCGCAACTGGGTCGAAGGCGTCTACATGGCTGCGACCATGGGTTCTGAAACCACCGCAGCCGCGGTCGGCCAGCAAGGCGTGGTGCGCCGCGATCCGTTCGCGATGCTGCCGTTCGCCGGCTACAACATGAGCGACTACTTCCAGCACTGGCTGAACCTCGGTCGCAAGATCGCCGCTTCGCCCGCCGAACTGCCGAAGATCTACTGCGTCAACTGGTTCCGCACCGACGCCGACGGCAAGTTCGTCTGGCCAGGCTTCGGCGACAACATGCGCGTGCTGAAGTGGATGCTGGAACGCATCGAAGACCCGCAAGGCGTGCGCGTCGGCGGCGTTCCACACATCTTCGGCGTGTCGCCGCGTTACGAAGATCTGCAATGGGACGGCATCGATTTCACGCCGGAACAGTTCGCCACGATCACCTCGATCGACAAGGCGGCCTGGGCCAAGGAAGTCGAGCTGCACACCGAGCTGTTCGACAAGCTCAAGCACAATCTGCCGCGCGAGCTGGTGGAAGTGAAGGTGGCGCTGGAGAAGAAGCTGGCGGCGTAATCAGTGACGTTGTGCACCGCCAAGGAAAAACGGCCATCTTTCGATGGCCGTTTTTTTATGTCCGCAAGATAGTGTGCAGCACCGCGCGCATGTGCTCCGGCACCGTCACCGGTCGTCGTGTCGCCGCGTCGACGTAGACGTGGATGAAGTGTCCCTGCGCTGCGGCCGTGTCGTCGCCCTCGCGGAAAATTCCCACCTCGTAACGCACGCTGGAGTTGCCCACGCTGGCCACGCGCACGCCGACATGGACCAAGTCCGGGAAGCTGACAGGGGCGAAATAATTGCACTGGGTTTCAATGACCAGGCCGATGACGTCGCCGTCGGGAATGTCGAGCGCCTTGCTTGCCATCAGGAAATGATTCACGGCCGTGTCAAACCAGCTGTAATACACGACGTTGTTGACGTGGCCGTAGACATCGTTGTCCATCCAGCGCGTCTGCAGGGGGTGGAAATGAGGATAGTCGGCGCGGCGGGAAGCGGTCGGTTTGCTGGTCATCGTATTTTTGCCTCGGTGTTTTGCCAGGTCGCACGCATGTTGCCGTGCTGAAGTAATATTGCGGCGGGAACGAACCCCGTCTCCTGATTTCAATCGAACGGTGAGCCGGCAGTGTAAGCGATCAGCAGTGCCCATGCAGCAAGCCGGCGCTTGCATCCGGCGCTTTGGCGCCCATATGCAGCTTGTCCCTTGTCATACCGGCAAGCCGTTCTGTACGAATGCCGATAGTCAAATGCAATCAAAAGTATTAAACAAATAAATTTGATTAATATATAGAGGCGCTTTACTATGGCTTCACTCTCTTTCAACCCCAAGTAAAGGAAATAGCAATGTCCCTGATCAATACGACAATCAAGCCATTCAAGGCAACTGCTTACCACGACGGCAAATTCGTCGACATCTCCGAAGCAACCCTGAAGGGCAAGTGGTCCGTGTTCGTGTTCTACCCAGCTGACTTTACTTTCGTCTGCCCGACAGAATTGGAAGACCTGGCCGACAACTACGCTGAATTCAAGAAACTGGGCGTGGAAATCTACGGCGTGTCGACCGACACCCATTTCGCGCACAAGGCATGGCACGACACTTCGGAAGCCATCAAGAAAGTCCAATACCCACTGGTCGGCGACCCAACCACAACACTGGCTCGCAACTTCGAAGTCCTGATCGAAGAAGAAGGTCTGGCGCTGCGCGGTACTTTCGTGATCAATCCGGAAGGCCAGATCAAGATCCTGGAAATCCATGACAACGGTATCGGCCGCGACGCTTCCGAACTGCTGCGCAAGGTCAAGGCAGCGCAATACGTTGCTTCGCACCCAGGTGAAGTTTGCCCAGCAAAGTGGACTGAAGGCGCTGAGACCCTCAAGCCATCGCTCGACCTGGTCGGCAAGATCTAATTAAATCGCAGCGCGATTTAATGCAGTGATCATGCAGTGATCAAGAAGTACAGAAACAAAAACTGAAGCACCCGTCCGGATTCGGCGCAAGCAACGCCGCAGAGCTCACGAGGCCGAGCGGCGGAGTCCGGACAATATTGAAGTCTCACATCAGAGGAAAGTGGAAATCATCATGTTGGATGCCAATCTCAAAGCCCAATTGAAAGCCTACCTGGAAAAGGTCACGCAGCCTATCGAGATCGTCGCGTCGCTGGATGATGGCGCCAAGTCCCGTGAGTTGCAGGAGCTGCTGCAGGAAATCGTTACGCTGTCCGAGCGCATCACGCTCGTTGAACGCAACGATCACGCCGCGCGCAAGCCATCCTTTTCATTGAATCGCCCCGGTACCGATATCAGCGTGCAATTCGCCGGTATCCCGATGGGCCACGAATTTACGTCGCTGGTGCTGGCGCTGCTGCAAGTCGGCGGCCACCCCATCAAGCTCGACGACAAAGTGATCGAACAGATCCGCAACCTGGATGGCGATTACAGCTTTGAAACCTATATCTCGCTGACCTGCCAGAACTGCCCGGAAGTCGTGCAGGCGCTCAACGTGATGTCGATCATCAATCCGCGCATCCGCTCGGTGACGGTGGACGGCGCACTGTTCCAGGACGAAGTCGAAAAACGCCAGATCATGGCCGTGCCGACCGTCTACATGAATGGTGAAGTGTTCGGCCAGGGCCGTACCGGCGTGGAAGAAATCCTCGCCAAGCTCGACACCGGCGCCGCCGCCCGCAAGGGAGAGGAACTGAGCGCGAAAGAAGCTTATGACGTGCTGATCGTCGGCGGCGGTCCTGCCGGCGCCGCAGCGGCGATCTATGCAGCGCGCAAGGGCATCCGCACCGGCGTTGTCGCCGAACGTTTCGGCGGCCAGGTGCTGGATACGCTGGCGATTGAAAACTTCGTCTCCGTCAAGGAAACCGAAGGTCCGCAATTCGCCACCGCGCTGGAACAACACGTGCGCAGCTACGACGTCGACATCATGAACACGCAACGCGCCGAAGCACTCGTGCCGGGCAATGGCCTGATCGAAGTCAGGCTGGCCAACGGCGGCGTGCTGAAGGGCAAGACTGTGATCTTGTCGACCGGCGCACGCTGGAGGCAAGTCAACGTGCCGGGCGAGGACGAATATCGCAACCACGGTGTGGCGTACTGCCCGCACTGCGACGGTCCGCTGTTCAAGGGCAAGCGCGTGTCGGTGATCGGCGGCGGCAATTCCGGCGTCGAAGCCGCAATCGACCTGGCCGGCATCGTCAGCCATGTCACGCTGCTGGAATTCGCCGCGGAACTGAAGGCCGATGCCGTGCTGGTGCGCAAGCTCAAGAGCCTGCCCAACGTTACCGTCATCACTTCGGCGCAAACCAGCGAAATCACCGGCGACGGCAAGAAGGTCAACGGCATCAGCTACAAGGAGCGTGTCAGCGGTGAAGTGAAGCACATCGAGCTGGAAGGCGTCTTCGTCCAGATCGGCCTGGTGCCGAACACCGAATGGCTGAAGGGTACAGTGGCACTGTCCAAGCATGGCGAAATCGAAATCGACGCCAAGGGCCAGACATCGATTCCCGGCGTGTTTGCTGCCGGCGACGTGACCACCGTGCCGTACAAGCAGATCGTGATCGCGGTCGGTGAAGGTTCCAAGGCGGCATTGAGCGCCTTCGATCACCTGATCCGCAGCTCGGCGCCGGAAGAAGCACCGGTCGCCGCCAAGGAAGCAGTGACAGCGTAATCAATCAGTTGAAAATCAGTAGTTGCAAGCCGGTCATCCGTCGCCCCTTCGGCGGACGGCCGTAAAAAAAGCCACCTCGCGGTGGCTTTTTTTTATGGACGCAACCCGCAGGTCACGCCCGGCCGAATGTTCACTTGAACAGCAAACGCAGCGAATCCCAAGCGCGGCCGAAGATGCCGGCCGGACCCACCGATTCCAGCGCCACCAGCGGCAATTCGGTGACGGCCTTGTCGTCGATCATGATCTTCAATGTACCGACCTTGGCGTTTTCCGAAATCGGCGCGATCAGCGGATCGTTGCGTTCAACGCGCGGCTTGATCTTGTCGGCGGTGCCCTTCGGCACGGTCACGTAGACGTCGCGCATGAAGCCGATCTTGATCTTGCCTTGCGAACCCTTCCAGACGTCAGGCGTATCGACGGCCTGGCCCTTGCTGTACAGCTTCACGGCGTCGAAATTCTGGAAGCCCCAGTTCAGCAGCTTCTGGCTTTCCTGCGTGCGGACCTGGTCGGACACGGTGCCGATGACCACCGAAATCAGGCGGCGCTCGCCGTTGGCGACCGGACGCTTGGCCGAGGTGATCAGCGAATAGCCGGCGCTGTCGGTGTGGCCGGTCTTCATGCCGTCGACGGTCGGGTCGAGCCACAGCAGGCGGTTGCGGTTGGGCTGGGTGATGTTGTTATAGGTGAACTTCTTGACCGAGTAATAGGTTTTGTAGAAGTCGGGGAAGTCGTTGATCAGGTTGCGGCACAGGATCGCCAGGTCGCGCGCGGTCGTGTACGTATCCGGGCTCGGCAAACCGTGCGGGTTGCTGAAGTGAGTGCCGGTCAGACCTTGGCGTTGCGCTTCGCGGTTCATCAGCACGACGAAGGCGTCGGTGGTGCCGGAGACGGCTTCGGACAGCGCCACGGCGGCGTCATTGCCGGAGACCGAGATCAGGCCGTACAGCAGGTTGTTGACCGAGACCGGCTTGTTCGGCTCGATGAACATCTTGGAGCTGCTCGGATCGACTTTCCAGGCGTTGACCGAGACGCTGATTTCCTGGTTCAGGTCGAGGCGCTTGTCGCGCACGGCGGCGAACGCCAGGTAAGCAGTCATCAGCTTGACCAGCGACGCCGGTTCGACGCGCGTGTCGGCTTCCTGCGACGCGATGATCTGGTTGCTCGACGCATCCAGCAACAGCCACGATTTGGCGGCGACGCTAGGAGGTGGAAGGCTCTGGGCGGCTGCCGAGAAGCTCAGGACGGTTGCGGCAATGGCCGCGAGTAGTTTTTTCATCTTCGGGTGTAAAAAATGTGTCCCGCCGGACTGCATGCGGGACTGTCGTTTGAAAAGAGATGAGTGAACATCGCACCGGGATTATAAACGCCGAGCCTGACAACAAGGCTGTGCGGCGTCGGCTTGCAGAGTATTCCGGTCTCATGGTCCGTAGCGAGAGGCCGGCTGACGACCTCGCGGTAGGACCATGGGGCTGGAATCAGCGATGCCAGAGTTGGACTATCAGGTTCTTGATATGTTGCAACTTGCGGTGAAAAAAGTGATCCGCGCCGGGAATCACGATGACGGGCAGCTCTTGCGGGCGCGCCCAGTCCAGCACCGCCGTGAGCGGAATCGTGTCATCCAGCTCGCCGTGGATCAGGATGGTGTCGGCCGGGACCGGCGGCATCGGCCACTTGCCGGCGGCGGTGCCGACCAGGGCCAGCCGCTCGGCCGGTGTGCCTGCTGCGATCAGACGCTGCTGCAACTGCGCCTGCACGAAAGTGCCGAACGAGAAACCGCCCAGCGCCAGCGGCAGATCGGGATATTGCGTGCGCATGTGCGCCAGCAGCAGCGCCATGTCGTCGGTTTCGCCATTGCCGTGGTCATGCACGCCTTCGGACTTGCCGACGCCGCGGAAATTCATGCGCACCGTGGCGTAACCCAGCGCCAGGAACGAGCGCGCCAGCGTCTGTGCAACCTTGTTGTCCATGGTGCCGCCATACAACGGATGTGGATGGGCCACCAGTGCGAGGCCGCGCGGCGCGGCGAACTGCTCGGGATCGGGCAGGTCCAGTGCGCATTCCAGCTGGCCGACGGCGCCGGGGATCAGAAAGGCTTGTGTTTGTGCGTTCATGCGTTTAAGCGTCTAGGGGGCGTATTCAGATTTTGAGGCGGTCGACGATCTTGCCGTCGACGATGTGCGAGTCGATGATTTCATCGATGTCTTCGTTGTCGACGTAGGTGTACCAGGTGCCTTGCGGATAGATGACCACGACCGGGCCTTCCTCGCAGCGTTCCAGGCAACCGGCCTTGTTGATGCGGACCTTGCCTTCGCCTGCCAGGCCGAGTTGCTTGATGCGTTTCTTGGCGTGTTCCTGTGCGGCTTGCGCACCCTTGTCGGCGCAGCAGGTACGCTCGCCCGGCTTGCGCTGGTTCAGGCAGAAGAAGACGTGATGTTCGTAGAACGGCTTGTCGGCGGTGTCAGGAGTATCTGCCATGGCGAGGTTCCGAGTGGATCAAAGGCGTCATGATACACCTCGTCATTTAGGCGCGCCCGGGCCGCCGGCCCGGCGATGCACCGGGTGATACAGGAACCACAGCGCCAGGAAAGGCCATAGCACCGAGAGGAATTGCGCGGCGCCGTCGAAATTGAGGAATTTTCCCTGCACCCAGGTCTGCAGCGTCGAGACGAAATACGGATTGGCGGGCACCGCATTGGTCGCCAGCAGGCTGAAGATCAGCGCCAGTCCGGCGATGCGCCGCTGCGCCACCAATGGCGCGAACGACAGGCCGGCCAGCATCAGGCCGCCGACGATCATGCCGCCGGCGGCGCCTGGCGTGAACCAGGCGAAGGCGTTGTCAGGCGCGAAAAACAGCGCGCAGGACAGCGACTTGATGAACACCGCGCCGAGCAGGTAGACCGCCATCAGCATGTTGCGCGGCGCCGCCTTGCGCAGCAGCAGGAGCATGGTCAGCACGGCGCCGGTGAGGCCACAGGCGGTGACGATGATTTCGGCCAGCCAGTATTGTTCGGCGCTGAGCTGGGCGCTGTTGGTCCACCAGGTGGCGAGGTCGATCGGCGTATCGAGCAGGTCCGACAGCAGGCTCGATAGCGGTGGCACCACGTGGCCAAGGCCGAACAGATGGTTCTGCGGATAGATCAGCGCCAGCGGCCACAGTCCGACCACCACCAGGCCGCGGCTGGCTTCGCGCGAGAACCAGCTGCGCCGCACTTCCAGCAAGCGGCTCTGGCGCAGGAAGTAGCGGCTGGTCCAGGCGCCGATCAGCGCGCCCAGCAAGGTGCCGCAACTGTTGGTGATGAGGTCGAGGTTGGAGGGAATGCGCGTGGGCAGGTAAGTCTGCACTGCTTCCATGACGGCCGACAGCGCGACGCCGGCCAGCGCGCTGAGCAGCACCGCCCACAGCGAGCGCACGCGCGGATACAGCGCATACACCACCAGCGCACCGAACGGCGCGTAGCCGACCACGTTGGTCCAGAGGTCGAAACCGGTCCAGTAATACGGCAGCCGCGCCCACAGGTAATCGTAGGGCAGCAATCCCATGTCGCGCCAGCCCGAAAACGGGTACCAGCTGGCATACACGATCAGCAGCGTGTAGATCAGTAAACTGACGCGTGCAAAGGAGGAAGCCGCCGGCCTGGCGACTGCGGTTGCGATGGAGGCGGAGGCAGGGGCAGGCGGGGCGGCTGGTGCGGGCGATTGTGGCGGTCGGTAAGGCGCGTCCATGCCAGCGAGGGTAACCGATTTCTCCTTCGCTTGCACCTTGGACAACCGTTACAATGTGCGCCATGCACGCCACCGAAACTTCACTCGCCACGACGATTTCCGCCCAGCGCATCGCCGCATTGATCGCCAGTTCCAGCAACGATAACGCCAAGACCGTCGCGGTCGAAGTGGTTGCCGAAACCGGCTCGACCAATGCCGATCTGCTGGCGCGCGTCACCGCTGCCGATGGCGACAGGCTGGTGGCGCCGGTGCTGCTGGTGGCCGAGTCGCAGACCGCCGGGCGCGGGCGCGCGGGACGGCCGTGGCAGACCACCAAGACGTCGGCGCTGACGTTTTCGCTGGCGTGGAGATTCAATCGTCCGCTGCATGCGCTGATCGGATTGCCGCTGGCCGTCGGCGTTGCGCTGGCCGAGGCGCTCGGGATTTTCGGTATTGATGTCGAATTGAAATGGCCCAACGACGTCCTGCGAGACGGCGCCAAGCTGGCCGGCATCCTGATCGAGACGGCGCAAGACAAAGGCACGGGCGCGACCGGAACCTGGACCGTCATCGGCATTGGCGTCAACCTGACCATGCCGCCGGATCTGCAGCAACGCATCGGCCGCGCCGTGGCCGACGTGTCTGAACTATTGACCCAAGATCGCGAGCGCCTGTTGGCGATTTTGCTGAGCGCCTTGTCGGATGCGCTGGCCGATTTCGATGCGCGCGGATTCAGGTATTTCGTGGCGCGCTGGAATCGTTTGCACGCCTACGCCGGCCGTACCGTGCGCATCCTCGACGATGGCCGCGTGCTGCACGAGGGCGTTGCCGTCGGGGTCGACGAGCAGGGCTGTTTCCTGATGGATACCGTGAACGGGCGCGTGGCAGTCACCGCCGGCGACGTGTCCTTGCGTTTGCAGGAGTAGCGCCATGTTGCTACTGATTGATGTTGGCAATACGCTGATCAAATGGGGTGTTCCGGCGGAACAAATTTTCTCCGTTACCGGTGCGGGCAGCTGGCGTCACGTCGGCGCAGTGGCGCGCGGTGAGGTCGCTGCATTGACACAGGCCTGGCAGGGTTTGCCGGTGGTACGCGTGCTGGTTTCAAACGTCGCGGGTCCGGTCGTCAGGGAGGCTTTGCAGGCGGTGCTGCAGGCGGCCTTCGGAGGCGACCTGCGCATCGACTGGTTCGCATCGCAGCCGCAACTGGCGGGCGTGCGCAATCGCTACAAGAATCCCGGCCAGCTAGGCTGCGACCGCTTCGCTTCGGCCATCGGCGCGCATGCGCTGTTTCCGCAGCGTGCGCTGATCGTGGCTACTTGCGGCACCGCCACCACGGTTGATGCAGTCACGCCGGACGGCGATTTCCTGGGTGGCATGATCTTGCCGGGGCTGGGTGTAATGGCGACGTCGCTGGCGCTCAATACCGCGCAATTGCCACAGATACAAAGCATCAGTGCAGTCGCCACGCCGTTCGCCGACAACACCACGGACGCCATCATCGCCGGCTGCATTTCAGCGCAGACTGGCGCCATCGAGCGCGCCGTCGCGGCGCACCAGCAAGCCCATGAAGAAGTCCTGTGCGTGCTGGCGGGCGGCGCCGGGCCTGTGTTGGCGCCTTATTTGTCAACGCCCTGCGAAAAAGTCGATAATCTGGTGTTGATCGGCCTGCATGCAGCGGCCGCAGAATGAAGGCGATGACTTCAATAAATCGAACTGACGGTTCATCATGCTGAAATTGTTTTTTTGGCTACTGTTGATCGGCAATACGGCCCTGTTCGCCATGCAGCGGGGCTATCTCGGCGCGACCGCCTCCGAGCGCCACGAGCCCAAGCGCCTGGCGCAGCAGCTACATCCCGAAACATTGACCATCCTGCCGGCCAACAGCGAAAAACTGGTGGCACCGGCCAAGGCCGATGCGCCGGCAGGTACGGTTGCCGCGGTCACGACGGCCGATGCCGCCAAGGACGCGAAACAAGGCAAGCCGGATGCGACACCGCCGGAGGTCAAGGCGCCCGCCGCTGATCCTGTCCCTGCTGTTGCTGCCGCTCCGGTCGTCGCCTGCACCGAAATCGGCAATTTCAACGCCGTCGAGGTGCGCAAGTTCGACGCCCAGCTGAGCAGTCTCAACCTGACCGTCAAGCCGACCACGCGCAGCGTGCAGGAAGCCGCCAGCCACATGGTCTATATCCCCACGCAGGACGGCAAGGACGGCGCCGACCGCAAGGCCGCTGAACTGCGCCGCCTCGGCATCCAGGACTTCTACGTGATGCCGGAGTCGCAAGCCAATCCGGCGTTGCGCTGGGCCATTTCGCTGGGCGTATTCAAGACCGAAGAGGCCGCCAAGGCTTACATCGGCCGCTTGATCCCGCAAGGGGTGCGCAGCGCTCGCATCATGGCGCGCAACGTCACGTCGAACAAGCAGGCTTATCAATGGCGCAATGTCGATGCGGCAAGCAAGACGGCGCTGGACGGCCTCAAGGCCAAATTCCCCAATCAGGAAATGCGCAGCTGCCCGAGTTGAGCCTCGCCCATGCATGGCCGGTGCGGCTTGGCGGGCACAGGCCGATTTTGCATAGGGGCGATAAAACGTCAACTCCGCCGCAATCGAAACGCGCTTTCCATGTAAAATCGCGGACATTCCGAATATCTCTCCTGCCCAGGAATTGCACATGACCGATTTGACCGACCTGACCGACGTTGACCCTATCATCAAGGCTGAAATCCTGGCCGAGGCGTTGCCGTATATCCGCAAGTTCCACGGCAAGACCATCGTCGTCAAATACGGCGGCAATGCGATGACCGAAGAGCGTCTCAAGCACGGCTTCGCTCGTGATGTGATCCTGTTGAAACTGGTCGGCATGAATCCGGTGGTGGTGCACGGCGGCGGTCCGCAAATCGACAACGCACTCAAGAAAATCGGCAAGCAAGGCACCTTCGTGCAGGGTATGCGCATCACCGATGAAGAAACCATGGAAGTGGTGGAGTGGGTGCTGGGCGGCGAAGTGCAGCAGGATATCGTGATGCTGATCAACCACTACGGCGGCCAGGCAGTCGGCCTGACCGGCAAGGATGGTGGCCTGATCCGGGCGCGCAAGATGCAGATGCCGGACAAGGAAAACCCGGGTCAATTCCTCGATATCGGTTTCGTCGGTGAAATCGAGGCGATCAACCCGGCGGTGGTCAAGGCGCTGCAGGATGACGCCTTCATCCCTATCATTTCGCCGATCGGCTTCGGCGACGACGGCCAGGCCTATAACATCAATGCCGACGTCGTGGCCGGCAAGATCGCCGAGATCCTGCATGCGGAAAAGCTGATCATGATGACCAACATTGCCGGCGTGCAAGACAAGAAGGGCAATCTGTTGACCGATCTGTCGGCGCGCGAGATCGACGAAATGTTCGAAGACGGCACCATTTCCGGCGGCATGCTGCCAAAGATTTCGTCGGCGCTGGACGCCGCCAAGTCGGGCGTGAATACCGTTCACATCATCGACGGCCGCATCGAACATTCGCTGTTGCTGGAAGTGCTGACCGAACAGGCATTCGGCACCATGATCCGCTCGCACTGAACATCGCTAGCGTATTGCGCAAAAAAGGCGCCCCGGGAAATCGGTGGCGCCTTTTTTATTGAAGCGTATATACGTATATGAGGACGTTCAGTAAATCCGTTCGACCTTGAAGCCGCGCTGTTGCAGCAAGGCAGGCACGCCCGTCGGGCCGACCAGATGCAGGATGCCGATGGCGGCGAAGATACGGTCGCGGCTCTTGAGCAGACCACCGATGCGTTCTGCCAGGGCTGGGTTGCGCTGGTCCAGCAAGACCTCCCTGGTGAAGCGGCCGACGAAGCTGCCGTCGCCGGCCATCTCATCGAGCAGGCCTTGCAGGCCGGACAGGTTGGCCGTGCGCCAGAATTCGGCCAGCTCCACGACACGGACCGCGCTGTCGGGATCGTCGAGTTCCTTGAGAGTGTCTTCGAGCAGCAGGCTTTGCTGTTGCCGGCTCAGCGCGCCGAACAGTGCCAGCTGGGTTTCGGCGCCTTCCAGTTCGATCACGGGCTTGTTGCGCTTGGCGACGAAGTCGGCCAGGTGGCTGTCGACCGCGAGGTCGGCGCGATAGCCTTTGCTGCCGAACTCCTGCACGGTGAGCAGGCTGGCGATCATCCAGGGGCGAAAGCGTACGACTGCCTCGGGTGGGACATTGTATTTTTTCAGCGCGGCCTGCACCTGCTGCTGCAGTTGCGGGCTGAGGTCGGTCTGGTAGCTCTGGCCTTCGGGATAGAAGCCGTAGCGCAGCACGGCCGCCTGCATGGCGGGTGTCTTCTTCGGATCGATTTCGAGGGCGATTGCCGGGGCCTGTTCCAGCGCTTGCATCACGCGTGGTTCAAGCGGATAGAAGTTGGCGGCGCCGACGTGGATGGTGCCGAACAAATACAGCGTGTGATGCGCGTCCTGCACCTTGAACAAGGCGCCGCGGTGTTCCGTGCGGGCAGGTGCCGACGTGGTTTCTGCTGCATTTGCCAGCGGCAGATAAAGGCAGAACAGCCAGCTGAATGTCACTATAATCAGGCGTCGCATCGTTGCGCTTTCATCATTATTTACCGTGCCGAATACTACACCGCTCTGGCTTTTCGATCTCGACAACACGCTGCACAACGCGTCGCACGCGATTTTTCCGGCGATCAACGCCAACATGAATACGTTCATGGAGCGCGTACTCAGGGAGCAGGGATTGCCGGCCGATCAGGACGCCGTCAACGCGATGCGGCAGCGCTATTGGCGCCTGTACGGTGCAACCTTGCTGGGAATGGTGCAACATCATCACGTGCGGCCGGAAGATTTCCTGCGCGACGCGCACGATTTCGCCGATCTGTTTGGCATGATCCGCGCCGAGCGCGGCCTGCTGAATCTGCTGGAGCGCTTGCCGGGACGCAAGATCCTGCTGACCAATGCGCCGTTGCGCTACTCGCGCGACGTGGTGCGACATCTGGGCCTGCATCGCCATTTCGACAAGCACATCTCCATCGAATCGATGCGCGTGCACGGCAAGCTCAAACCGAAACCGTCGCGGCAGATGTTGCAACAGTTACTCGCGCGTGAACGTGTCCCGGCGCATCGTTGCATTCTGGTGGAAGATACCGTGGTCAATCTGAAGTCGGCCAAAGAGCTGGGTGTGCGTACGGCGTGGATTACCCAATACCTGGCCGGCAATCCGCATTTTTCAGCGGCCGGCGTGCGCAGGATGCAGACCATGCATCCGTCTTATGTCGATGTGAAGGTGCGTTCGGTACGCCAGCTGACCAGCCATCTGCGTCGCCTGGCCGGCGCGTAGGCGGGAATTAGCCGTCTATTCAGTCGGGACTCAGTCGTCCGCGCAATCAGCGCACCAACCCTTGATGGTCAGTTCGATTTCATGACTGCGAAAGCCTTTGCCGAGGGATTTTTGCAGGGCGGTCTGCAACTGCGCCGCGGTGGTCTGGCGCTTGCCCGATGAGGGCAGCACACTCTCAAGAAAGCCTGCTTCGCCGCTGCCATCCAGGCAAAACACCCGGGCGCAGCGCGTGCATTTGAAATGGCCGTGCTGATGCTGGGCATGGCCGTGTGCGTGTTGATGGCCGCCATGGCTGCCGTGATCGTGATGTTCGGCGCCGGTGCCGGCGTTATAACGGAAGATGCGGTCGTCGCTGGCGATCTTGTGCGCCAGCCCGGCCTCGGTCAGACAATCGAGCGCGCGATACAGCGTGACGCGATCCATGTCGACCAGCTTGTCCTGGATATCCTGATGCGACACCGCGCTGCGTGCGCTGAGCAGCGCCGCCATGACGCTCACGCGCGCCTGCGTGACGCGCACCGACGCGTCGCGCAATTGCAGCTCGGCCAGAGCCTGCGCAGCGGCGGGGTCGTGGGGCAAAGCGTTGGCGGTGATGTCGGCTTTGGATTTCATGGCATATCGCTAATGTGACTGGTGCGGCTGGTGTGAGGGCGGCCCGCCGATGCGGCGCCCGGTCAAAGACCTACCCGAATTATGCCGCAATTCGCCGATGGCGGCTTTGTCAGGGCCCAAGGCAAGGCTTATTTACCGGCAATCTTCTTGGCGCGCGGATGGGCGGCGTCATAGACTTGCGCCAGGCGCTGGAAATCGAGCGAGGTGTAGACCTGAGTCGCCGTGATCGAGGCGTGGCCCAGCATCTCCTGCACCGCGCGCAGGTCGCCCGAGCCTTGCAAGACGTGGGAGGCGAAGGAATGACGCAACACGTGCGGATGGACGTTGGTGGCCAAACCCAGCGCCTGGCCGTGCGCCTTGAGCCGCAATTGCGCCACCCGCGGCGACATGCGCGCACCGCGCTCGCTCAGGAACAGCGCACGCCGCTCGGCGTCGGCATGCCCCGCGATGACGGTCTCGCGTGCCGTCAGCCAGGCTTTCAGCGCTTCCATGGCCGGTTTGCCGACCGGCACGCTGCGCATCTTGTTGCCTTTGCCGGTGACGGTCACTTCATTGCTGTCCATATCAATCCATCCGGCCGATACATAACCGGCTTCCTGGCGATATTGCACATCCAGACCCACCAGTTCGGAAATCCGCAAGCCGCTGGAGTACAGCAACTCGAACATGGCGCGATTGCATAGCTGGGCAGGTGCGGCGGCGTCCTTGAGCGGATTGGGCTGCGACACCAGATGAACGGCGTCATCGGCGGCCAGCGCCTTGGGCAGCGGCTTGGCTTTCTTGGGCGCTTTGACGCCGTCGACGGGATTCGATTTCAGCCGGCCCTGTTCGGACAGCCAGTCGTAGAAGCCGCGCCAGGCCGACAGTTTGCGCGCGATGGAGCGCGCATTGAGGCCGCGGCCGTGCAATTGCGCGGCGAACTTGCGTATCTGGAAATGGGAAACTGCATCCAACTCCGCGCCGGCGGCTTGCGCCAGCTCGGATAACTCGGCCAGGTCGCGGCCGTAATTGCTCACCGTATGCGGCGACAGCATGCGCTGGCTCAGCAGGGTGTCGAGATAACGGTCGATTTCGGCTTGGTTGGCGTCGGCGCTCACACGGTCGGGAGGGAAGTCGGGATAAATCAGTGTAGCAGGCAGGCCAGCGCTGCGCTGGCGGTTTCACTGATGCGGCTGAGGAAATCAGTGGCCATGTCGGCGCTGAAGCGGCTGGGGTCGGGCGAGCCAAGCACCAGCAAACCAAAGGCTTCCGGCGCGGCGCCGACGCGTAGCGGCAGCATCGCCAGCGACTTCACGGAAGCTGCATCTTCCAGCCAGCTGGCGGCTTCGAAATCGTTGTTGGCGCCGCAGAACGGCGTCGTCAGGCCATTGGCAAAAATGCGCGCATCTTCCGATACGGTCGCGGTGTACCAGTTGTCGTTGCGGCTTTCGGTGACGTTCCACAGGCGCAAGGTGACCTGCGGGACGTTGAAGATTTCCTGCAGGTTGCGGGTCAGCGCCTGCGGCAGGTCGCCGTCATTGCGCGCCAGCAGCAGGGCGCGTGTCCAGGCCTGGAATTTTCCGGTGATCTCGTCGTTTTCCTGGGCGATGCGCATCAGGTCGGCCATGTGCAATTCCTGCACCTTGATCTTTTCACGCAGGATTTCCATCTGGCGCTCCTGCAAGGAGATGGCCCGACCGAGCAAAGGGCTGGTCAGCTTGATCCGGCCAAGCAATTCGGCGTGTTCCTCGAAGAAGTGAGGGTGGTCGAGCAGATAGTCGGCGATCGAATCGGAATCCAGGTGGGAGGTCATGTGCGTTTTTTGAGTTTGGTTGTTCCGGAAAGTCGCGCGGGCGCGCCGGATTGCATTACCGCAATATCGCGAGATTATCTACGCTATCGGTAGTGCTGACAACTTTTTAATCAGGCCGAGAAGGCTTGGCATCGCCAATAAAAACGGGCTTACATGATTGCTCATGTAAGCCCGAATCGTTCAAGCTAAGTTTCTGATTCTGACGTTTGCACGCCAGAGGTTCAGAGACTTAAATTAGAACTTGTGACGGATACCAACAGTAACTGCTGTTTGGCTAGCGTCGTTACCAGTTGTGTCACCAACCACGCCTGGGTTCTTCATGTCTTTAGCACGCAGATTCGACACGAATGCGTACAGGTCAGTACGCTTCGACAGCCAGTAGTCAGTACCCAAGTTGATTTGGGTCAGCTTGCCCTTGCCGTCAACGTTAGCGAAGTCTGCACGAGTGTACTGAACGCTACCCAGCAGCTTCAACGAAGGAGTCAGGGAGTAAGCAGTACCGATTTCGTACATGTCAGCCTTTTGCGACAGGCCCAGAGTAGCGGCAGTCAGGCGTGTTGCGTTCGACAGACCAGTAACTGCAGCAGTGTTCAGATCTTGCTTGACGCGCGAGTAGTTACCGTACACGCGTGCAGGACCGAACTGATAGCTGGCGACAACGTTCAAGACTTTAGCTGCTGTGTTACCAGCATTAGCTGCGTTCAGTGCAGTTGCATTGTTGTAGGCAGTCACTGCTGCAGCCGAAGCGGCAGCAGTAGGAGCGACACCCTGGATCAACGATGTATCGCTAGGAGTTGCACCTTGCTTCGATTGGTAGTAGTTGATACCCAGACCCAGTGGGCCGTTGTCGTACTTGGCACCCAGACCGAACGATTGACCAGCCGAAGTCTTGCCAGCTGTTTCGCCGAAACCGTACATCAGGTTACCAGTGAAGCCACCCAGGTTGTTGGTGGTGTAGCTGACCGAGTTGTTGGTGCGAACACCTTGCAGACGGTTCAGGTTCGAACCGGAGTTCTGGGTAACGCCACCGAAATCTGCAACCGCAGTGTAGGCGCTGATTGTGTCAGCCCAGTCAGTTTGACGACCGACCAGAACCGAACCGAAGCCGCCGGCCAGACCGACAACCGATTTACGGCGGAACAGGTTCGAACCGGTAACAGCGTCAGAACCTTGCAGGCCGCCGTTGTCGTTGGTGAAACCAGTTTCCAGGTTGAACACTGCGCTCAGACCGCCGCCCAGATCTTCAACGCCCTTGAAGCCGATGCGCGAACCTTGAACAACGCCGGAGTTGACTGCAAACTTGCTACCGGTGTTAGTGCCGCCAGCTGGAGTTTGAGCCTTGCTTGTGTAAGTAACGCCGGTATCAACGATACCGTAGATAGTGACGGAGCTTTGTGCTTGTGCAGCACCTGCAAACGCGCCGAGAACGGCCAGTGCAAGCAGAGATTTTTTCATTTGACATCCTTCTATAAAAATAGTCTTGAGGATCCGTACATCTAGTCGGATGGTGAGACATTAAGGGTTCTCATTAGCGCTGGCCTCAGATTGGTCGTTTGGCGGACGAAGTTTTGGTTGAAATTCCGAAACTCCTACACGACTGTTGTTTTTTTCTAACGCTTTCGAGGTGAGTCTCCCACAATGAGGATTTTCCGGGGTTCCCAAGGGCCTCCGGAGATTCGATTGTTTTTGTGATAACAAATGACGTATTAAAGACTTGAATTGTTGTTTTAAAGCTCCAATTTGATCTCTTAAAGATTGGATTAAAAAAATATCATGATTTATAGGGGATAATTTTTTCCTTCGAAAGAGTGCTTGGATTGATTTATGGCGAGTCGGGAAGATTTGGCAATTATTCGCGCGGCGCGTGCCGGACAGGCAGAGGCGCAACTGGCGCTGGGCCGGCGCTACTTATTCGGCGGCAACGGATTGCCGCAAAGCTTCGCCACGGCGCTGCACTGGCTTGACCGCGCGGCACGTCAGGGGGTGCCGGATGCCTGGACGCTGATTGGCGAGCACATACCCTATGAGGTGGTGGCGCAGGCGCCGAAGCCGCTTGAATATGTGCTCTGGTATGAGCGCGCTTTCGAGGCTGGTCGCAAGCTGGCCGGGCTGAGTTTCGCGCGGCTGGTGCTGGCGCATCAGGCACAACCCGAGGCGCAGGCAATGCTGGGCAAGGCCGTCAAGGCGCTGGAATCGGAGGCCAATGCCGGTACGGCTGAAGCGCAATGGTTGCTGTCGCAGCAACAGGGCGGGCGAAAGCCGGCCGACGTCGCTACCGCCACCGGCGAACAACGCGCGGCAGAGCAGGTCACTGCAACCCAATGGGCGCAGAAAGCTGCCGACGCCGGCATCGGTCAGGCGCAACTGGCGCTGGCCGATGCCGCCTGGCTGCGCTTGGATCGTGCGGACTTCATTCGGCGCGCCTTGCCGCTGGCGCGTTCCCTGCTGGCGCAATACGGTGCGGATTTGCCGCAGCTGAACGCACCCTCCGAAGGACTGGCCCGGCATCTGGGTGAGGGAAACATCGTCTTGTTGTCGCGGCTTGCGCAAGTACTTGCCGAAATCAACGAGGTTGATGCTGACGAAGCGCAATTAATGCTGGAGCTGGCGGCCTATGCCGACGACAAGTCGGCGCAGCTGTCGCTGGGGTTGTTCTTTGCGCGCATGAAGGAGAATGGCGGGCGCGCCTTCCCCGGTTTTGGTTCTGCTAATTATAAGAAGGCGATTCGCTGGTTGACCCTGGCCGGCGAACGGGGCCTCGCAGCAGCGTGGTATGCCTTGTCGCGTATTTATCTGAAGCCGGAGTTTTCCCAGCGCAATCTTGCCGATGCGCAGCATTACCTGGAGCGCGCAGCCGAAATGGGGCATGTGTTGGGGCAGCTGGAATGCGGCAGCAGCGCATGGCGCAACCGCAGGGAAGATCCCGCCAACGATGTGCGCGCAGTGTACTGGCTGCAAAAGGCGGCAGCGCAAGACAATGCCGATGCGCGGGACTTGCTGGCCAAGATTGCCGATCGTCCGGCCGCTGCTGCCTGGGCTGTGGAGGCCCGCAGCCAAATGACGCGCGATTTCCTGAGCGCCTATCCGTTCCTGGCGGCGCGGCTGGAGCTGGCGATCCTGTTCGGACTGACCCGGCCCGAAGCCTTGTTGATCGATCTGAAACAGGCTGACTGCGGCCATTGCCTGGTGGTGGACATCCGCGACTACTATGCACGTAGCAAGCGGCGCCTGATATTAATAGAGACCGGCGACGAGCGGCAGGTGCTTAATCGCATCGGCCGCCTGTTCGAGGACGTCGATTGCAGCCTGAGCGGTCCGGAAGGCAACTACCGGCAGCGGTTGTACCGGCTGAAGACCGCGTTGCCGCTGGATGACGATGAGCAGGAAGAAGAGGGTGACCTGGCTGAAGAGTCTTAGGTCGGATTCCCGCCAGGCAAAATAAAAAGAGATGGCCGAAGCCATCTCTTTTTTTATTTGTGCATCCTTGTCTGCGATGTTCAGATGTCAATTTCGCCTTCGAACACCGACACCGCCGGCCCGGTCATCATGACTGGCTTGCCCGGTCCCGCCCAGGCGATCACCAGTTCGCCGCCGTGGGTTTGCACCGCCACCGGTGTATCCAACAGGCCGCGACGGATGCCGGCGACCACGGCCGCACATGCTCCGGTGCCGCACGCCAGGGTTTCGCCGACGCCGCGTTCGAACACGCGCAGGTTGACGTTGTGGCGGTCCACCACCTGCATGAAGCCGGCGTTGACGCGCCTGGGGAAGCGCGCATGGCGCTCGATCAGCGGGCCGTCAGTCAATACCGGCGCCGCCTCAGTATCGGCAACGATCTGTACTGCGTGAGGGTTGCCCATCGACACCACCGAAATCCAGGTCGTCTTGCCGTCAACGTCGAGCGGCCATAGCGTGTCATCTCCTTCGGTCTTGCTGCCAAGGCCCGATGGATCGAACGGCACCTGTTCCGGGGCCAGTACGGGCGCTCCCATGTCAACGGTGACGCGACCGTCGTCTTCCAGCGTGGGTTCGATGACGCCGGACATTGTTTCCACACGGATAACGCGCTTGGTCGTGAGGCCCTTGTCGCTGACGAAGCGTGCAAATGCGCGCGCGCCGTTGCCGCACTGTTCGACTTCGCCGCCATCGGCGTTATAGATGCGGTAACGAAAATCGATGCCCTCGGACGCCGTCTTTTCCACCACCAGCATCTGATCGGCACCGATGCCGAAGCGCCGGTCGGCAATGAACTTCCATTGCGCAGGCGTCAGCGCGATGTCCTGGTGAATGGCGTCGACGACAACGAAGTCGTTGCCGGCGCCGTGCATTTTGGTGAATTTGATTTTCATGGCATTAATTATAGACGGCCGCACTAATCGTGGCCGTATACATTAGGTGTGCCCGGAGGGTGTGTTTTAAAGCGTTTGTGCGCCCAAAAATATTCTGCCGGCGCCTCCCGCACGCGCTCTTCGATAAAGGCATTCATGCGGCGGGTCGCCTCGACGATATCGTCGCCGGGATAGTTTTCCCAGGCGGGATAGAACGTGGTTTTCCAGCCTTTGTAATTGGGAAGGAAGGTCGTGATCATCGGCACCACGTTGGCGTGCGTCGCCGCGGCAATGCGCGCGGTGGCCGTCAGCGTTGCGGCAGGCACGCCGAAGAAGGGGATGAATTCAGCATCGCGCAGGCCGAAGTCCATATCCGGCAGCATGATGAACGGCAAGCCGTCGCGCATGGCGCGGATGATGGGCTTGACGCCTTTTTCGCGGGACAGAAGGGTTACCGGGCGAAAGCGCGAGCGACCTTTGAGCAGCGCCTGGTCGACGACTTCATTTTGTTGTTTGGAGTAAATGGTGCAAATCGACAGGTCGGAATTGAGCACCAATGCAATACCGGGGATCTCCAGGCAAACGAAATGCGGGCAAAGCAGGATGGTCGGGCCGGATTTGATGACCTCCACCGGTACCCTCGGTTCGACCTGGATCAACCGTTTCAGGCGTGCCTCCGAAGCCCACCAAAGGATGCCGCGTTCCAGCGCGCTGCGTGCGTATGCCTGGAAGTGTTGACGGGCAAGAGTCTCTTGTTCGGCTTCTGTTTTCTCGGGGAAGCACAGGCGGAGATTGGTCAGTGTGATGTGTCGGCGCGGCTTCATGATAATGAACAGCAGCGAACCGAGTGCTTCTCCAAGACGGCCGAGGATGGGCAACGGCAACCAGTGCAGCAGCCACATCAACGCAATCAGCGCCCTCACGATTGCGCTCCGGGAGCGGTCACGCCGGGCGGCGTCTTGTAGCGGTTGTAGCTCCAGATATATTGTGCCGGACAGCGTGCGATCAGTTTTTCCATTGCCGCGTTGATCGCGCGCGCCTGTTGTTCAGGCGTTTCGCCCAAGGTCTCTTCAAACGCCACGAAGCGGATGACGAAGCCACGTCCCCATGACAGGCGCTCGGCATAGGACAGGATGATCGGCGCGCCGCTCATCTGGTGCATCTTGGCCGACAGCGTCATGGTGTATGCCGGTTTGCCGAAGAAGTCGGCCCAGACGCCTTCGCCGTGCTGCGGCACCTGGTCCGGCAGGAGGCCGATCGCTAGTCCCTTCTTGAGCGCCTTGAGCAAAACACGAACGCCCGACAGATTGGCTGGCGCCAGATGGAGGTTGGGACGTGAGCGCGCGCCTTCAATCAGGGGCTTCAGCGCGGCCTTGCGCGGCGGACGATAGAGCGCGGTCAGCGAGGTTTTCTCAGCAATGGCCTGGGCGATGATTTCGAAGCAGCCGAGATGAGGGGTCAGGAACACCACGCCGGTTTTTGCGTCCAGCGCCTGTTGGGCCAGGTCCCAATTTTCGATGCGGGCGGTGCGCAAGACGCGCTTGGGGTCGGCACACCAGATGAACGGCAATTCGAAGATGCCCTTGCCCGCTTCGTTGACAGCGGACAACAAATGCTGTCCATGGCCGGCACGCGTCAGGTTGCTTTTGAGGCGCTTCCGATAGGAAGGCGATGCCAGGTAAACAAGCCATCCCATCGCGATCCCGATGAGGTGCAACAAGGGTAGCGGAAGAAATGACAACAGGCGGAATAAAGAAAAAAGCATACTTGCCGTTACCGTGAATAATGCTGTGAAATTGCGAATTTTTGCAAGACGCGTAAAATAGCATGAAAGCCGTCGAGTTAATGACAACTTGCGAGACGGGATATAAATTTCGCTAAAGCGTCGCAGGCTGGAGATAGGCCGCGACACCGGTTAAATCTCTATATGCAGGAGCCTGTGATGTCCAACGAGTATCTCTTTACTTCCGAATCCGTCTCGGAAGGTCACCCAGACAAAGTAGCCGACCAGATTTCCGATGCGATTCTGGATGCCATCTTTGCACAAGATCCCCTCTCCCGCGTCGCCGCCGAAACCCTGTGCAACACAGGCCTGGTCGTGCTCGCCGGTGAAATCACTACACGCGCCAACGTTGACTATATCGACGTCGCTCGCCAAACCATCAAGCGCATCGGTTACGACAACGCCGACTACGGCATCGACTACAAGAGCTGCGCCGTGCTCGTCGCCTACGACAAGCAATCACCGGACATCGCCCAGGGCGTTGACGAAGGCAAGGGCCTCGACCTCGACCAGGGCGCGGGCGACCAAGGTCTGATGTTCGGCTACGCCTGCGATGAAACACCGGAACTGATGCCTGCTGCCATCTACTACGCGCACCGTATCGTCGAACGCCAGTCGCAACTGCGCAAGGATGGCCGCCTGCCATGGCTGCGTCCCGATGCAAAATCGCAAGTGACGCTGAAGTATGTCGATGGCCGTCCGGTCGCCATCGACACCATCGTGCTGTCGACCCAGCATGCGCCTGAAATGGAACACAAGGCCATCGAAGAAGCCGCGATCGAAGAAATCATCCGCCCGGTCGTGCCGGCAGAGTGGATCAAGAACACCCGTTACCTGATCAACCCGACCGGTCGCTTCGTTATCGGAGGTCCGCAAGGCGACTGCGGCCTGACCGGTCGCAAGATCATCGTCGACACCTACGGTGGCGCAGCACCACACGGCGGCGGCGCGTTCTCCGGCAAGGATCCCTCCAAGGTTGACCGTTCGGCAGCCTACGCCGGCCGTTACGTCGCCAAGAACATCGTGGCCGCCGGCTTGGCGTCGCGTTGCCAGATCCAAGTGTCGTACGCCATCGGTATCGCCAAGCCGACTTCGGTCATGGTCACCACCTTCGGCACCGGCAAGATCAGCGACGAAAAGCTGGCGGAACTGGTGCTGGAACATTTCGACCTGCGTCCGAAGGGCATCGTGCAAATGCTGGACCTGTTGCGTCCGATTTACCAGAAGACCGCTGCTTACGGCCACTTCGGCCGCGAAGAGCCGGAATTCTCGTGGGAACGCACCGACAAGGCGGCTGCATTGAAGGCTGCTGCGGGCTTCTAAAAAAGAACAAGGATCGCTGTTTGCTGCGATCCTGCCGATAAGCCGGCGTGAGCCGGTTTATCGATGTACGATGGCATTTCGTACATAAACTGATTTACAATGCCTTTCCGTATCAAGGAGCGTTGCGACAAGACATCGATCTTGCCAGGCTTGATACCGTCAATATGCAACTGCGCTCACGTTACTTTTTTTCTGATTTTTCGAAAGGAGGGCGTGAGAACGCCGCAGCCATGACTACCAATTCCAACAAAGATTATGTGATCGCCGATATCAGCCTGGCGCAATGGGGCCATAAAGAGATCAAGATCGCTGAAACCGAAATGCCAGGCCTGATGGCCATCCGCGAAGAGTTCGCCGCGGCCCAGCCGTTGAAGGGCGCGCGCATCACCGGTTCGATCCACATGACCATCCAGACCGCCGTGCTGATCCAGACGCTGGAAGCACTGGGCGCCAAGGTCCGTTGGGCATCCTGCAATATCTACTCGACTCAGGACCATGCTGCCGCGGCAATCGCCGACAAGGGTACGCCGGTGTTCGCGTTCAAGGGCGAATCGCTGGACGAGTACTGGGAGTTCACGCACCGCATCTTCGAATGGCAAGGCGGCGACAACGAACAAGCCAACATGATCCTCGACGATGGCGGCGATGCAACGCTGCTGCTGCATCTGGGTACACGCGCTGAAAAAGATGCATCGGTGCTGAACAATCCGGGTTCGGAAGAAGAAATCTGCCTGTTCAACTCCATCAAGAAAAAGCTGACGACTTCGCCAAACTGGTATTCGACGCGTCTGGCGCAAGTCAAGGGCGTGACCGAAGAAACCACTACCGGCGTGCATCGTCTGTATCAGATGTTCAAGGACGGCAAACTGGCTTTCCCTGCGATCAACGTCAACGACTCCGTCACCAAGTCCAAGTTCGACAACCTGTACGGCTGCCGTGAATCGCTGGTCGACGGCATCAAGCGCGCCACCGACGTCATGATCGCCGGCAAGGTCGCCGTCATCGCCGGTTACGGCGACGTCGGCAAGGGCTCGGCGCAAGCCATGCGCGCGCTGTCGGCACAAGTCTGGGTCACTGAAATCGATCCGATCTGCGCACTGCAAGCGGCAATGGAAGGCTATCGCGTCGTTACCATGGATTACGCTGCTGAACACGGTGATATCTTCGTGACATGTACCGGCAACTACCATGTGATCACGCACGACCACATGAAGAAGATGAAAGACCAGGCCATCGTCTGCAACATCGGCCACTTCGACAACGAAATCGAAGTCGCCGCACTGAAGCAATACACCTGGGAAAACATCAAGCCGCAAGTCGACCACATCATCTTCCCTGACGGCAAGCGCATCATCCTGCTGGCCGAAGGCCGCCTGGTCAACCTCGGTTGCGGCACCGGCCACCCGTCCTACGTGATGAGCTCGTCGTTCGCCAACCAGACCATCGCCCAGATCGAACTGTTCGTGAACACCAAGAACTACCCGGTCGGCGTCTACACGCTGCCGAAGCATCTGGACGAAAAGGTTGCACGTCTGCAGTTGAAGAAACTCAATGCCCAATTGAGCACACTGACTGCGGAACAAGCTTCTTATATCGGCGTGAAGGCGGATGGCCCTTACAAGCCTGAACACTATCGTTATTAATCAGCGTTAAGGGCGGCGGCTATGCCGTCGCCTGGTTGTTTGTCCACTGCTAGTTCACTATTTGTTCGTCGTTTTGTCCGCCGCCTGCCGACTATATTGTTGGTGCCGGTCGGCGCACCGCCTGAAAGGAAATTACATGCGTCTGCTCATCCTCTGGCTGATCAATGCGCTGGCCTTGCTGGCCGTGCCTTACCTGTTGCACTCGGTGCAGGTCGACAGCTTCGGCGCCGCCCTGATCGCGGCCCTGATCCTCGGTTTCGTCAATACACTGGTGCGTCCGGTGCTGGTGGTGCTGACCTTGCCGGTGACCCTGCTCACGCTGGGTTTGTTCATCCTCGTGATCAACGGGCTGATGTTCTGGGTGGTGGCGCAACTGGTGGGTGGTTTCCATGTGGGCGGCTTCTGGTCCGCAGTGGGCGGCGCGCTGTTGTACAGCATTGTTTCGTGGGCCCTGTCGACGCTGCTGCTGAAGTCCACACGCGGCTGATCAGCAGTTGCAACGACCAGGCCCTGATCGTTTTCGGATCGAATTCTCATGACACAACATAATTTCAGCATCGAGTTTTTCCCGCCCAAGACACCTGAAGGCATGGAAAAGCTGCGCGTCACGCGCGCCAAGCTGGCCGAGCTGCAGCCGAAGTATTTTTCGGTCACTTTCGGCGCCGGCGGTTCGACCCAGCAAGGTACGCTCGACACCGTGCTGGAAATCATCAGCGAAGGCCACGTGGCCGCGCCGCATCTGTCCTGCATCGGCAGCTCGCGCGACGCCTTGCGCGCTATTCTGACCGAGTACAAGTCGCACGGCATCAAGAAGCTGGTCGCCTTGCGGGGCGATTTACCGAGCGGCTTCGGCGCCGCTGATTTTTCGTCCGGCGAATTCCGCTATGCCAACGAGCTGGTCGAGTTCATCCGCGCCGAAACCGGCGATTGGTTCCACATCGAAGTCGGCGCCTATCCGGAAATGCATCCCCAGGCCAAATCGCCGCAGGACGACGTGCAGAACTTTGCGCGCAAGATCAAGGCTGGCGCCGATGCCGCCATCACGCAGTATTTCTACAATCCCGACGCTTACTTCAACTTCGTCGACGAGGCGCAAAGGCTGGGCGTCAACGTGCCCATCGTGCCGGGCATCATGCCGATCACGAACTACACCCAACTGATGCGTTTCTCGGATATGTGCGGCACTGAAATCCCGCGCTGGATCCGGCTCAAGCTGGCCAGCTACGGCGACGATGCCGATTCGATCCGGGCCTTCGGCCTCGACGTGGTGACGCAGCTGTGCGAACAATTGCTGGAAGGCGGTGCGCCGGGTCTGCATTTTTACACGCTGAACCAGCCTGCCGCGACAATGGCAATCTGGCAACGACTGGTGGATTGATACAGCTGCAAGCAATAAAAAAGCCGGCTTCGAGCCGGCTTTTTTATTGCGCTGCCCTTTCACGCATCGGTAAGAATCACATCCAGCGCAATGTCATGCGGCTGCCCTCCGAATTCCGCCAGCGCCCCGGCATAGGCGACGCCGATGGCCAGCGGCCGCGGAGCCTGCGCCAGCGTACGGTCGTAAAAGCCGCCGCCATAGCCCAGCCGCAGGCGCGCCGCATTGAAGCCCAGGCACGGGATCAGCAGCGCCTGCGGGCGCACGGTCTCGCCTCCCTCAGGCGCCGAGGTGCCCATGGCATCTTTCACCAATGGTTCGCCCGGCGTCCAGCGGACGAATTCCAGCGGCGCATCTTTTCCGCGAATTATCGGCAAGGACAGGTGCACGCCTTGGGCCGCCAGCGCGTTATAAGCCGGATGCAGGTCCGGTTCCTGGCGGATCGGGTGGTACACCCCGAGGCTGGCGACCGGATTCTTTTGCAGCCAGTCCAGCAGACGGCTGCAGATCATCGCTTCAGCCGCGGCCCTGGCGGCCGGCGTCATGGCTCTGCGGGCGGCGAGCAAACGCGTGCGCAGGACCGATTTTTCCGACGCGGCGGCTGTTGTTGCCGCTGTTGCCGCTGTTGCCGCTATTTGCGGCGTGCGCCCGACAGCGTCAATGTGCGCAGAACCGCGTGCTATCCTTGAAGTCGTCATTTGTTTCAATCGAAGGTTGTATAAGAATGCAATTAAAGAAATGCGTGGTCGTGATCACATGCGCTGCTGCGGCGGCAATGAGTTTTTCTCTGCCGGCCCAGGCGCAGAAACGGCCCTCCGCCGCTGCGTCGCAGGATGACGTTTTCCTTGCGCTGCGCGACGCCTCACGGGTCGACGACTCGGCCACGGCGCTCAATCTGGCGGCGCGTTTGCCCGATTATGTCATTCCTTCCTACGTTGACTATTATCGGCTGAAACCACGCGTGCGCGACTTCACCGCGCCAGTGTCGGAAATCCGCGATTTCCTGGCGCGCTACGATGGCACCGCGATCGGCGATCGCCTGCGCAACGACTGGCTGTTGGCGCTGGGCAAGACCGGCGACTGGACTACCTTTGATGAGCAATACCCGTTGTTCGTGCTGAACGATGACGTACAGGTCAAATGCTTCGCGTTGAATTCGCGCGCGCTCAAGGGACAGAACGTCGCCGATGAAGCGCGCGCCTTGCTCACCAGTCCCAAGGATTACGGCCAGGGCTGCAGTGACCTGATTGGTACGCTGGCGCAAAACCATCAATTCGGCGAAAGCGACATCTGGGCGCAGATCCGCCAGGCGGTTGAAGCCGGCAGCATCATGGTGGCGCGCCGCGCCGCGATCTTTACCGACAACGGCGACGTCACCCTGCAGCAGGTAATCGACAAGCCGGCGCCGTTGCTGGCGCGCGGGCCGGGTCAGGGCCGCACCGCGCACGAGCTGTACATCATCGCCATCGGCCGGGCCGCCAAGAACAACCCGCAGCAGGCCGCCGCGTTCCTGAGTGGCGCCTCCGGCCTGACCGCGCAGGAACAAGCCATCGCCTGGGCCCAGATAGCCTTGCCGGCGTCGATGAAGCTGATGCCGGAAGCGATCGACTACTGGCGCAAGACCAAGGACGCGCCGCTGTCCTACGAAGCGTATCAGTGGAAAGTACGCATCGCCCTGCGCGCCGGCGACTGGAAGCTGGTGAAGTCCACCATCGACGCCATGCCGGCTTCGCTGCGCAGCGACATCACCTGGACTTACTGGCTGGCGCGCGCGCAAAAGGAAGACGGCCAGACCGAATCGGCCCAGCGCCTGTTCCAGTCGATCGCCTCGAACGTCAGCTTCTACGGCCAGCTGGCCACCGAAGAACTGGGCCAGAAAATCGTGATCCCTGCCGGTCCGACGCCGCCGACGCCGGCCGAGATCGCACCGATGGCGCAGAACAGCGGCTTCAAGCGCGCGCTCAAGTTCTATGACCTCAACATGCGCTACGAAGGCATCCGTGAATGGAACTGGGAGTTGCGCCGCATGAGCGACCGCCAGTTGCTCGCCGCCGCCGAGTTCGCACGTCAGAGCGATGTGCTCGACCGCATGGTGAACACCTCCGACCGCACCAAGCAGGAAATGGATTTCACCCAGCGCTTCCCGGCGCCGCACCTGAGCGAAATGACCGCCAACACGCGTCCGCTCGGCCTGGAAAATGCCTGGGTCTATGGCCTGATCCGCCAGGAATCGCGCTTCATCAAGAACGCCAAATCCTATGTCGGTGCTTCCGGCCTGATGCAGCTGATGCCGTCGACTGCGAAATACGTCGCCAAGAAAATCGGCCTGACCGAGTTTTCGCAGGACCAGATCAACGACATCAACACCAACCTGCTGCTGGGCACCAGCTACCTGAACATGGTGCTCAACAACCTCGACGGTTCGCAGGCCTTGGCGACCGCTGCCTACAACGCCGGTCCCGGACGTCCGCGTACGTGGCGCTCGACGCTAAACCGCAGTGTTGAAGGTGCGATTTTCGCTGAATCAATCCCATTCAACGAGACGCGCGGCTACGTCAAGAACGTGATGTCCAATGCTACTTATTACGCCGCCCTGTTCGAGAACAAGCCGCAGTCGCTCAAGCAGCGTCTCGGCACGGTGGCGCCGCGCACCAATACCCCGACCGACCTGCCTTGATACCGCGTGGCGGCCCAGAAGCAAAGAAAGCGATGACGGCCATGGCGTACAAAAACATCTTGATCATCGGCGGCTCCGGATTCATCGGCAGCCAGCTGGTCGCCCAGTTGGCGCGCAGCACGGCGGCCAGAATCACGGTGCCGACCCGGCGCTACGAGCGCAGCAAGCATTTGCTGGTGATGCCGACGGTGCGCACCACGATCGCCGACGTGCACGACGATGCCGCACTGGATCGCCTCGTGTCTCAGGCCGATGTCGTCATCAATCTGGTCGGCATCCTGCATTCGCGCAGCGGACCGCGCGGTAGCGCCTGGGGTCCCGATTTCGAACGCGCCCACGTCGAATTGCCGCGCAAGATCGTGGCCGCCTGCGCCAGGCATGGCGTGCGACGTTACCTGCACATGAGTGCACTGGGCGCGTCGGCGCAGGCGCCGTCGATGTATCAGCGCTCCAAGGCGGCGGGCGAAGTTGCGGCCTTCTCGGACGCCGCTGTCGCGACCACGGTGTTCCGGCCTTCGGTGGTGTTCGGCGAACACGACAATTTCCTCAACCTGTTCGCCGCGCTGCAAAAGCGTTTCCCCGTCATGCCGCTGGGCGGCGCCGAGGCGCGCTTCCAGCCGGTATACGTGGGCGACGTGGCGCAGGCTTTCGTCAGTGCCTTGCAGAATGATGCCACGCAAGGCAGGAGCTACGAGCTGGCCGGGCCGCAGGTCTACACGCTGCGCCAGTTGGTGCAGCTGGCCGGATTGTGTTCCGGCCATCCGCGTCCGGTGTTCGGATTGCCGCCGGCGTTGGCGTCTTTGCAAGCTTTTTTGCTGGAACATTTGCCAGGACGCATGATGAGTCGCGATAATCTGGCTTCCATGCAGGTGGACAATGTGGCGAGCGCGCCGATGGCGCCCGAGTTGCACATCATGCCGACCGCACTGGAAGCGATTGCACCGCGTTACCTTGCCGGCGTGCACATGCAGCAGCAGATGGACGCCCATCGTCGCGGCGCACGGCGCTGAAGCCAACCATTTTTAAGGATAGCCATGCAGAACACCGAACTTGATCCGACCCTGTCGGCGACGTTGGAAAAGGCCGGCAAGAACGCCATCACGCTGGTCATCGGCAACAAAAATTATTCCTCCTGGTCGATGCGCCCATGGGTGGTGCTGACGGCATTCGACATTCCGTTCCGCGAAATCCGCATCTGCCTCGACCAGCCCGACACCGCCAGCAAGATCGCCGAATATTCCGCCGCCGGCCGCGTGCCGGTGCTGCTCGACGGCCAGACCCATATCTGGGACTCGCTGGCCATCTGCGAATACCTGGCCGAACAATTCCCGGACCGCAAGCTCTGGCCGCAAGAGACCGCTGCGCGCGCCGTCGCGCGCAGCATCACGGCCGAAATGCATTCCGGCTTCACCGGCCTGCGCAGCGCCATGAGCATGGACATCCGCGGCAGCTATCCGGGCAAGGGCCGCACGGCCGAAGCGCAGGGCGACATCGGCCGCATCTGCGAAATCTGGGAAGACTGCCTGGCGCAGTTCGGCCATCACGAATTCCTGTTCGGCGACTTTTCGATCGCCGATGCCTTCTATGCACCCGTGGTGATGCGCTTCCGCAGCTACCACGTGTCGCTGGCGCCGGCGCTGCAAGCTTACGTTGACCGCGTGGTGGAACATCCCGCCGTGGCCAAGTGGATCGCCGAAGCGCTGGTCGAAAAAGAAGTCTTGCCCGACCATTGAGCCGCTGATGAAGATCTACGTCGTCGGCGGCGCGGTGCGCGATGAACTGCTCGGCTTGCCGGTGCAGGATCACGACTACGTGGTCGTCGGCGCCACGCCCGAAGACATGCTCGCACAGGGGTTCCGTCCGGTCGGGAAGGACTTCCCGGTGTTCCTGCATCCCGACACCCAGGAGGAATACGCGCTGGCGCGCACCGAACGCAAGACGGCCCCGGGCTACAAGGGATTCGTGTTCCATACCGACAGCGCTGTCACGCTCGAGCAGGACCTGGCGCGGCGCGACCTCACCATCAATGCCATCGCCAAGGGCGAAGACGGCGTGCTGGTCGATCCCTATCACGGCCAGGAAGATATCCGCCGACGCGTGTTCCGGCACGTCTCCGACGCGTTCGTCGAAGACCCGGTGCGCATCCTGCGCCTGGCGCGTTTCGCGGCGCGCTTTCCTGATTTCACGGTTGCGCCGGAAACCAATGCGCTGATGCAGAAGATGGTCGCCGCCGGCGAGGTCGACGCGCTGGTGCCTGAACGCGTGTGGCAGGAATTGGCGCGCGGCATGATGGAACAGACTCCCTCGCGCATGTTCGCCGTGCTGCGCGACTGCGGCGCCCTGGCGCGCATCCTGCCCGAACTGGACGCGCTATGGGGCGTGCCGCAACCGGCCAAATACCATCCCGAAATCGACACCGGCGTGCACGTCATGATGGTGCTCGACTATGCCGCCGGCCGCGGGTATTCGCTGGGCGTGCGCTTCGCCGCGCTCATGCACGATCTCGGCAAGGGCACCACGCCGCCCGATCTGTGGCCCAGCCATCACGGCCATGAAGGCCGCAGCGTCGAGCTGGTGCAAGGCATCTGTGACCGCCTCAAGGTGCCCAACGATTGCCGCGACGTGGCCGTGATCACCGCGCGCGAACATGGCAACGTCGGCCGCGCCTTCGAACTGCGCCCGGCCACCATCGTCAATCTGCTGGCGCGCTGCGACGGCTTCCGCAAGCCGGGGCGTTTTCACGACATGCTGCAGGCGTCAGAGTGCGACCGGCGCGGCCGCACCGGTTTTGAAGACGTCGCGTTTCCGCAGCTGGATTACCTCATGGGCGCTCTCAAGGCGGCCCAGGGTGTGGATGCCGGCGCCATCGCCGCAAAGTTCAAGGAGCAGCCGCAACGCATCCCGGAGGCAATCATGGCCGCGCGCACGGAAGCGGTGGCGGAATATGCCGCCACCAACGCGAGTTAAGCCGCCCCGCCCATGTCACCCTTCATCACGCAACTGCGCGCCAGGCTGGACCGCCTGAAGCACACACTCAGCGCCCTCGCCGAGGCATCGGAAAAGCCGATGATCCTGGTCAAGGAGCTGTCGCCGCGCGCGCGTCGGCATCTGCTGCGGCATTTCCTGGCGCTGGAAGAAAAAGACCGGCTGCTGCGTTTCGGCAGCAAGCTGTCCGATGAGCTGGTCACGCGCTATGTCGAAAACATCGATTTCTCCCGCGACACGATTTTCGGCGTCTACGATCGCAAGCTGCGCCTGCTGGGGGCCGGTCACCTGGCTTTCGCGCCGCGCGAGACATCCCCCGTCAGCGGCGCCACGCTCAAGGCGCGCGTCGCCGAGTTCGGCGTGTCCGTCTCGGCGGCAGCGCGCGGCATGGGCGTCGGCACCAAGCTGTTCGTGCGCGCCGCGATCCGTTGCCGCAACGCCGACGTCGACACGCTGTACATGCATTGCCTGTCGTCCAACAAGGTCATGATGCACATCGCCAAGAAAGCCGGCATGGAAATCCATCGAGACTACGGTGAAGCGGACGCCTACCTGAAGCTGCAGCCGGCCAATCCGGTCACGTTGTTCCAGGAAGCCATGGAAGAGCAGGTCGCCATGCTCGACTACATCATCAAGGCCAACATGCGCGCGCTGTTCAAATGGATCAGCAGGGTCTTCGGCATCGGCAAGCCGAAGGCCTGAACAGCGCCTGAGCCCGCCCGCCAACCGCGCAAGCATGCGGCCGCCGGAGCGAAATCGGCGATAATGGCGGCTTACAGGCATTTTCCAGCAGAACACATGAACAACTCCGCCAGCACCGACGACTTCTTTGCCAGCGTGGCCGCCAAGTCGGACAGCGGCGCCTTGCGCGGCGACTACAGCAACGCCGACAAGAACTTCGTCGTAGACCAGAACTGGGCCGCTTACACGCCCGCCCAACACGCGCTGTGGCGACGCCTGTACGAGCGCCAGGCAAAACTGATTCCGGACCGCGCCTGCGACGTCTTCCTCGACAGCATCAAGGCGCTCGACGTCTCGCAAGGCATTCCGCAATTCAACCGCACCACCGAGGCGCTGTACAAGGCCACCGGTTGGCAACTGGTCGCCGTGCCCGGGCTGGTGCCGGACCATACTTTCTTCGAGCATCTTGCCAACCGTCGCTTCCCGGTCACCGTGTGGCTGCGCGAAGAGAGCGAGTTCGACTACATCGTCGAACCGGACGTGTTCCACGATTTCTTCGGTCATGTGCCGCTGCTGTTCAATCCGGTGTTTGCCGATCATCTGCAGGAATACGGCAAGGGCGGCCTGAAAGCACTCAAGCTCGACGGCCTGGCCTTCCTGGCGCGCTTGTATTGGTACACGATCGAGTTCGGCCTGATCCAGAGTCCGGAAGGCTTGCGCATCTACGGCGCCGGCATCCTGTCGTCGGGCGGCGAGGTCGATTACGCTCTGCGCGGTTCACAGGATCAGCAGCCGAACCGCATCCCGTTCCAGGTCGAACGCGTCATGCGCACGCTGTACAAGATCGACTCCTACCAGGAAACCTATTTCGTCATCCGCGACTTCCAGCAATTGTTCGACGATACCGCGCCCGACTTCACCGCGCTGTACGAGCAACTGAAGGCGCAGGACGCCCTGCCGGCCAGCACCCTGTTGCCGGGCGAGCAAAACCTGCCCATAACCTGATCCGCAGCAACCGAACGCCGCCCCTGCCTTCCCGCAGGGGCTTTTTTTTCGCTGTCAGCGCATCGTCAGCCCCGCGTCCGCCATGCTGCGCCGTGCGTAGCGGCAATACGCCGCTTGTGCTACTGTAGCCGCATCAAAAGAACAGAACCATTCGCCCACAAGGCGGACGAGTTTTAAGCAGGATCTCGAACAGATCCATGTGCAAACAAAGACACGATTTTTGGCACGGAGACAATGCATGAACGCACCCCTACCTTCCAGTGAACGCCTGTTGCTGGATGACATTTCCCTGGACGACAAATATTCGCTGGAGCGCGGTCGCGTTTTCATGACCGGCATCCAGGCGCTGATACGGCTGCCGATGCTGCAGCGACAGCACGACCTCCAGGCCGGATTGAACACCGCCGGTTACGTCACCGGCTATCGCGGCTCGCCTTTGGGTACGGTCGACCAGACCGCCGCCAAGGCCAAGAAATATCTCGACGCCGCCCACGTCAAATTCCACCCCGGCATGAACGAAGACCTGGCCGCCACCGCCGTGTGGGGGACGCAGCAGGTCAACCTGTTCCCGGGCGCGCAATACGACGGCGTGTTTTCGCTGTGGTACGGCAAAGGCCCCGGCGTGGATCGCTGCGGCGACGTCTTCAAGCACGCCAACATGGCCGGCACCTCGCAGCACGGCGGCGTGCTGGTGATCGCCGGCGACGACCACGCCGCCAAGTCGTCCACCACCGCGCACCAGAGCGAACACATCCTCAAGGCTTGCGGCATCCCGGTGCTGTATCCGTCGTCGGTGCAGGAATACCTCGACTACGGCCTGCACGGCTGGGCCATGAGCCGCTACACCGGCCTGTGGGTGTCGCTCAAGTGCGTGACCGACATTGTCGAATCCGGCATGTCGGTGGAGATCGATCCGCAGCGCGTGCAGCCGATCATTCCCACCGATTTCGAATTGCCGTTGGGCGGCCTCAATATCCGCCAGCCCGACACCGTGCTTGAGCAAGAGACGCGCATGAACGTCTACAAGTGGTACGCCGCATTGGCCTATGCCCGCGTCAACAAGCTCAACCAGATCATCTGGGACAGTCCGCAGGCGCGCATCGGCATCGTCACCGCCGGCAAGTCCTATCTCGACACGCGCCAGGCGCTCTACGATCTCGGCATCGACGAGCAAGTCGCGCGCGACATCGGCATCCGCCTCTACAAGATCGGCATGACCTGGCCGCTGGAAGCCGAAGGCGTGCGCGAGTTCGCGCAAGGCCTCGATGAGATCCTGGTGGTCGAAGAGAAGCGCCAGATCCTCGAATACCAGATCAAGGAAGAGCTCTACAACTGGCGCGACGACGTGCGTCCGCGTGTGGTCGGCAAGTTCGACGACACCGGCGAATGGAGCGGCTCGCCGCGCGAAGGCCACGGCAACTGGCTACTGCCTGCAACTTACGAACTGAGCCCGGCGCAGATCGCACGCGCCATCGCTACGCGCATTTCCAAGTACTACGCCGGTCATCCGATCGAGCAGCGCGTCAAGGCGCGCATCGCTTTCCTCGAAGCCAAGGAAGCCACGCTCAACGTCAGCACCAAGCCCGATCCGAACAAGGACCGCATCCCGCATTTCTGTTCGGGTTGCCCGCACAACACCTCGACCAAGCTGCCCGACGGCAGCCGCGCGCTGGCCGGCATCGGCTGCCATTACATGGTGACCTGGATGGATCGCGAATCGACCATCTTTTCGCACATGGGCGGCGAGGGCGTGACCTGGGTCGGCCAGGCGCCGTTCACCAGCGAGAAACACGTCTTCTCCAACCTCGGCGACGGCACCTATTTCCATTCGGGTTTGCTGGCCGTGCGCGCTGCGGTGGCGGGCAAGGTCAACATGACTTACAAGATTCTGTACAACGATGCGGTCGCCATGACCGGCGGACAGGAGTTCGACGGCCCGCTCGATCCGGCCATGATCTCGCGCCAGCTGGCCGCCGAGAACGTGCGTCCGATCATCGTCGTCACCGACGAGCCGGATAAGTATCCCGCCGGCACGCCGTGGGCCGAAGGGGTGACTGTCCGTCATCGCAGCGAACTCGACGCCGTGCAGCGCGAATTGCGCGAAGTGCAGGGCGTGTCCGCCATGATCTACGACCAGACCTGCGCCTCGGAAAAGCGCCGCCGCCGCAAACGCGACGCCTATCCCGATCCGGCCAAGCGCGCCGTGATCAACGAAGCCGTGTGCGAAGGCTGCGGCGATTGCAGCGTGCAATCCAACTGCCTGTCGGTGGAGCCGCTGGAAACCGAATTCGGCCGCAAGCGCCAGATCAATCAATCGTCGTGCAACAAGGACTATTCCTGCGTGAACGGCTTCTGCCCGAGCTTCGTCACGGTGGAAGGCGGCAAGCTCAAAAAGGCCAAACGCGTGGCGGTTGAAAAGACCGAAGCCGCAGCGCAGGGACCATCCCTGCCCGAACCGCAATTGCCCTCCATGGGCGACACCTACGGCATCGTCGTCACCGGCATCGGCGGCACCGGCGTGATCACCATCGGCCAGATCCTGGCGATGGCGGCGCACGTCGAAGGCAAGGCCTGCTCGGTGCTCGACATGAGCGGCCTGGCGCAAAAGGGCGGACCGGTGATGTCGCACGTGCGTCTGTCCGAACGTCCCGACGATTTGTATTCGACGCGCGTGGGCACCGGTGCGGCGGATCTGGTGATCGGCTGCGACGTCATCGTCACCGCCAGCCGCGACGCCTTGTCGCGCATGGGCGAGGGACGCACGCACGCGGCCGTCAATTCCACCCGCATGCCGACCGCGGCTTTCGTGCGCAATCCGGACTGGCAGTTCCCGGCGGAGTCAGCCGAGGGCAGCATCCAGAGCGCCTGCGGCACGGAACGCGTGGCCCTGATCGACGCCGGCAACATCGCCACCGCACTGATGGGCGACGCCATCGCGACCAACATGTTCATGCTCGGTTATGCATGGCAACGCGGCTGGGTGCCGCTGTCGGAAGGCGCGCTTCTCAAGGCCATCGAACTGAACGCCTTGTCGGTCGAGTTCAACAAGCAAGCCTTCGGCTGGGGCCGCGCCGCCGCGCACGACGCCGACATGGTGGCGCAAGCCGCCCGTCGCAACGGGATGACGGCGCAGGTGATCGACTTCAAACGGCCGCCTTCGCTGGAGGAAGTGCTGGCCAAGCGGATCGACTTCCTCACGCAATACCAGAACGCCGCTTATGCGCGCCAGTACAGCGATTTCGTCGCGCAGGCGCAGCATGCGGAAGCCGCACTGGGCGAAGCCGGCAAGGCGATGAAGCTCAGCACGGCGGTGGCGACTTACCTGTTCAAGCTGATGGCGTACAAGGATGAATATGAAGTCGCGCGCCTCTACACCGCGCCTGCCTTCCGCGAAAAGATCGCCGCCATGTTCGAGGGCGACTACCAGTTGAAATTCCACCTGGCGCCGCCGCTGCTGGCCAAGCATGACAACAACGGTCATCTGATCAAGAAACAATACGGCCCATGGATGATGCGCGCCTTCGGCGTGCTGGCCAAGCTGCGCTTCCTGCGTGGTACGCCGCTGGACGTGTTCGGCTACACCGACGAGCGCAAGCAGGAGCGTGCGCTGATCGCCGAATACTGCAAGACGGTCGGCGGTTTGTTAAGCAAACTCAGCGCCGACAACCTGGCGCAGGCTGTGGCGATTGCGCGCATTCCGGAAGATATCCGCGGCTATGGCCATGTCAAGGAGCGCCACCTGAAGGCGGCGAAACAGAAGGAGGCGGATCTGCTGCGCATGTTTGACGCAGGGCAAAAGCCGAAGACGCCGGAAGGCGGGCAGAAGGCGGCGTAAGCCTTTACGCCGACGCTGTCGCAACACTCGCCGTCGTCCCGGGCAATGCCGGGACGACGGCGTTTTTATTTCGCGGCTTGGAAGAGATTAGGAAGTGGCAGTGAGCCTGCCGCCGCTGACACGTTCGATCCCGGCCAGGTCGCGCCAGCTTTGCACTTCGGCGAAACCGCGCTGCTCCAGCAGCTTGCGCACGGCCTCTGACTGATCGTAGCCGTGTTCCATCAACAGCCATCCGTCCGCTTTCAGATAAGTCGCCGCACCGTCGATGATGATGCGCAGCGCCGACAAGCCGTCAGCGTGATCGGTCAATGCGCTGATCGGTTCGAAGCGCAAATCCCCCTGCGACAAGTGCACGTCGCCGGCGACGATGTAAGGCGGATTGGAAACGATCAGGTCGAGATACGGAGCCGTGGCGTCGCCCAGCGCGGCGTACCAGTCGCTGCGCAAAAACTCTACCTTTGCATCATGCCGTTGCGCATTCCCTGCAGCGACCTTCAGCGCGCCTTCACTGACGTCGAGCGCTGTCATGGAGACATCCGGCCGCGTGTGCGCAATGGCCACCGCGATGGCGCCGGAGCCGGTGCCCATGTCGAGCGCCCGGCCGTGTTGCGGCAAGCGCTCCAGCGCCAGCTCCACCAGCAATTCGGTGTCGGGACGCGGGATCAGGACATCCGCTGTGACCTGCATCGCCAGGCCGAAGAACTCGCGCTCACCGACGATGTAGGCGATCGGCTCGCCTTGCAGGCGACGACGGAACAGCGCGCTCAGTTGCGCCGCTTCATCGGGTGTAAGTTGACGTTCGGATTGGGTGATCAGCTGGATGCGCGTCAGTTGCAGCGCATGGCCGATCAGGATGCGATTTTCCAGCGAGTCGAGCGGGGCGTTGCGCAGCGCCTCGGCCAGGCTGACGCCTGGCCGGATGTCCGGAAAATCAGTCACGGAAAATCAACCGCGCTTGACGATGCGACGCACCAGCACGATCGCGATAATGGCGAACCAGATCAGCGACCACTGCGGAATCGATAGCCCGAGGAAAGGATACGGATTGGCGCACAGACCGTCAGCCTTGAACAGCGTCGGGAACAGCGTCGCCGTCGGGATGGTGTTGAGCGACGTTTCCAGCGGATCGATGCCGCAGGATGTGCCCGGATGCGCCTGCACCCACAGGTGCCAGCCGGCGGTGGCGATACCGCCCAGCGCAGCCAGCGTGCCGAGGCCGGCGCCAAGCTTGGCAGAGCCGGGTGGCAGGAAGGCGAAGATGATGCAGATGATGGCGATGGCGACGAAGATGTAGCGCTGGATGATGCACAGCGGACACGGCATCATCTCTTCGACGATTTGCAAATAGAGAGCGGCGCCGAGCAGGGCGATGCACAACAGGGCGACTGACAGGAACAGGGATTTGGACGATTTCATGGGCGTTTGATTTTGATGTTGTTCGGAATTAGAACTCATTTCCTGAATATCCGCGAGTGCGAACGATCCTGTTTGGGAGGTAGTGCAAGGCGTGTCGCGCAGCCAAGGGTGGTTCCCTTGGCAAGCGGCGCAACGCAGCAATACACCCAAACAGGACGTTCCCGAAGGGTTTGCTCCAGAAAGGGCACTGGCTGCGTTGCGCTCCTTGCGCGTGGCACCGCCACGCGACGCGTCGCACGCCTTGCCAGCGCCCTTTCTGGCGCAAACGCATCTCACGGATATTCAGGAAATGAGTTCTATAGCCTAAGCTGTACCCTCAGAGGGGGCCTGGTGAAATTGGTTCCGGCGCTGCTGCATTGTGCCACAGCCCGCGACAATGCTGGGTTACTGGACGATCGTGCTGAACAATCGTCACTGTTTATTCGTCGCCCAGTTGCGCCAGCAATTCAGCCTGATGCTCGGTAATGAGCGCATTGGTCAGCTCTTCCAGATCACCGTCCATGATGAAATCCAGCTTGTACAGCGTCAGGTTGATGCGGTGGTCCGTCATGCGGCCCTGCGGGAAATTGTAGGTGCGGATGCGCTCGCTGCGGTCACCTGAGCCGATCAGCGATTTGCGCGTGGCGGCTTCCTTGGATTGCTGTTCACGCAGTTGCACGTCCTTGATGCGCGCCGCCAGCACCTTCAGCGCCGAGGCCTTGTTCTTGTGCTGGCTGCGGTCGTCCTGGCATTCCACCACGATGCCTGTCGGCATGTGCGTGATACGCACCGCCGAGTCGGTCTTGTTGATGTGCTGACCGCCCGCGCCCGAGGCGCGGTAAGTGTCGATGCGGATATCGGCCGGATTGATGTCGACGTCTTCGACTTCATCGGCTTCCGGCATCACGGCCACGGTACAGGCCGAGGTGTGGATGCGCCCCTGGGTTTCGGTGGCCGGCACGCGCTGCACGCGGTGGCCGCCGGATTCGAACTTCAGGCGTGAATATGCGCCGAAACCGGCGATGCGCACGATCACTTCCTTGTAGCCGCCGACTTCCGAATCGGAGGCCGACATCATCTCCACCTGCCAGCGATTGCGCTCGGCGAAGCGCGTGTACATGCGCAGCAGGTCACCGGCGAACAGCGCCGATTCGTCGCCGCCGGTGCCGGCGCGGATTTCCAGGAAGATGTTGCGCTCGTCGTTGGGATCCTTCGGCAGCAGCATCTTTTGCAGGTCCGTCTCCAGCGCGTCCATGCGCGCCTTGGCGCCGTTGATTTCTTCCTGCGCGAATTCCTTCATGTCTGGATCCGACAGCAGCTCCTGTGCCGTGACGATGTCGTTCGCGGCCTGTGAATAGGTCAGGTACAGCGCCACCAGCGGACCGAGCTCGGCGTGTTCGCGCGTCATCTTGCGATAGTTGTCTATGTCGGACGTGGCTTCCTGCTGCATCAGCAGGTTGTTGAGTTCTTCCAGCCGTTCGGCGAGCTGGTCGAGTTTGGCGAGCATGGAGGGTTTCATGGACTGACTTTACTAAATGAGGGGGTGATGCGATGCCCGCGTTACAAGCAGGGGGCAGAGAATGCCGGCGATCGCAAGGATGCCGGCCGGCGAACGAAGTCGCTAACGTTTGGTGCGGAACAGTTGCGGCAGCAGCTGGACCAGATGTGCGCGCTCGTCGCCTTGCGCGTGATGCAGGGCCTGTTGCGGGCCATGCAGGAATTTGGCGGTGAGTCCCCGGGACAGCGCATCGAGCACGGCGTCCATGTCTTCGCCCTTGGCCAGCAGCTTGCGCGCGCGTTCGAGCTCGGCCAGGCGCAGCGTTTCGCCGGCGTCGTGCAGGTCCTGGATCACCGGCACCACGGCGCGGGTGTCGATCCAGTGCATGAAGGACTGCACGCGGGTTTCGATGATGGCTTCAGCTTGCGCGACGGCGGCCTGGCGGTTTTCGACGCCGCTCTGCACGACCGAGGCAAGGTCGTCAACGGTGTACAGGAAGACGTCGTCGAGGCGGCCGACTTCGGATTCGATATCGCGCGGCACGGCCAGGTCGACCATGAAAATCGGTTTGTGGCGGCGCGCCTTGACGGCGCGCTCGACCAGGCCGAGGCCGATGATCGGCAGCGACGAGGCAGTACAGGACACCACAATGTCGAACTTCGACAATTGCGTCGGCAGATCGGCCAGGCGCAGCGCCGCGCCGTTGAAGCGATGTGCCAGCGTCTCGCCGCGTTCCAGCGTGCGGTTGGCAACGGTCAGCGATTTCGGATTCTGCGCGGCGAAGTGGGTGGCGCACAATTCGATCATTTCACCGGCGCCGATGAACAGCACGTGCTGGCCCGAGATTGAATCGAAAATCCGTTGCGACAAGCGCACCGCAGCGGCGGCCATCGACACGCTGTGCGCGCCGATCTCGGTGGTGCTGCGGACTTCCTTGGCGACCGCGAAGGTGCGCTGGAACAGTTGATGCAAATAGGTGCCGAGCCCGCCGGCGGCGTCCGCCTGGCGCACGGCGTCCTTCATCTGGCCGAGGATCTGCGGTTCGCCCAACACCATCGAGTCGAGCCCGGAGGCGACGCGGAAGGCGTGACGCACGGCATTGTCCTGCGGCAAGGCATACAGGAAGGGGCGTAGTTCGGCGTAGGAAAGCTTGTGGTAATCGGCGAGGAAATGCGCGGTACTGTCGATGGCGGCATCGACGCCGCCTGCGGCAGCGGTGCTGGCGGCGTACAGCTCGGTGCGGTTGCAGGTCGACAGGATCGCCGCTTCGCCGGTCTGCGCCAGATTGGCGCTCAGGTCTCCGCGCCCGAACCAGGCCCGCGCAGACGCCACCGCCTGGCCGATCTGGTCGGCCGGGAACGCCACTTTTTCGCGCAGGGAAACCGGCGCGGTAGTGTGGTTCAGTCCGACGGCAAGCAAGTGCATGGCGACTCTAGGGTTGTCGAGCTAATACAGCGCGAAAAATGGGGGAATATCAACTCGATATTATACCCGCTGCGGGTAAAGGGGTTTTGAAGTGTATCAATAATGACTATTTATGCACGCTATGAGCCGACGCGGGCGTGTATGGTCAATTTTTGCATGTGGGAAACAATTTCCAGGGCGTAACGCTCCGGCTGTTCCAGGTCGGGAAAATGCCCGCAATCGCCGAACTGCACGATCTCCGCTTGCGGCAGGCAATCGCGCAGCGATTCCGGCGGCGTGGCGCGGTGAGATCGATCAAGATTGCCCCAGACCAGCGTGCAGGGGGTGTCCGGCAAGGTGCCGAGCGAGGTTTCGCGCAACAGTCCCTGCACCACGCCCGCCAGGCAGAAGCAGCCGCCGGCATCGAACGAGCGGCGTGCAATTTCCTGAAGCGCGCCGGCATCCGCGCCGGCCGACAAGGCGCTGCGATACCACAGCTGCGCCAGTTTGCGACGGGCCAGCCAGGTGATCAATTGTCCCGCTATTGGCACGCGCAAGGGTCGTGGAATCATCCGGTAGGCCCACACCTGCATCGCCGCCAGCGCGGGCGTTTGCGTCAGCATCAGGCTGGCGATGCGCGCCGGCGCCAGCTGCGCCGCGCGGATCGCATACAGGCCGTTGGCGCAGCTGAAGGCCAGCGTGGCGCGCTCAATCTGCAATTGATCCAGCACTGCCAGCACCACGCGCGCGCCATGGTCCAGCGAGTGGGTGTAATCCGGGGCCGGCAATGAAAAGCCGAATCCCGGCATGTCGAAGCAGACCACGCGGAAATGCGGCGCCAGCAAGTCGACCAGGCGTTGATAGTGGGCCACGACATTGGGGCCATCAGGCGTGAAGACGATGCAGGGGCGGTCGTCGTCGCCGCAAGCCGAGTCGGTCAGGTGCACGCGTCCGGCAGCGGTGTCGACAAAGCGGCCGTGGCGAAGCGCAGGATCGCGCGCCACCGATGCCGCAATACGGGTGAGGAGATGATCGGTGCGCGCGCCGGACACGGTCTGCTATTTCCTTGGCGCTGGCGCGTCCAGCCGCTCCAGCTGGTAGCCATAGCCGTACACGGTGCTGAGCCGGTAGCCGTTCTCCGGCTTGAGCGCGAGCTTGCTGCGCACGCGCGAGATGTGGGTGTCGATGGTGCGGGTCGGCACGGCGTTGTCGTCCTCCGCGCCCCAGACGCTTTCCTGCAGGGTGACGCGCGACAGCGGCCGGCCGAGGCCGGCGAACAGCAGCAGCGCCAGCGCGAATTCCTTTTGCGTCAACGTGACCGGTACGCCCGCGTGTGTGACCAGATTGGCCGGCGTTTCAAAGCGGTAATCGCCGAATTGCTGCACCTGCCGCTCGTCGTGACCGGGATAGGCGCGCTGCAGCAGCAAGGCCACGCGCGCGGCAAGGGCGTGGCGGCGCAAGGGCTTGAACTCGCTCTCGACCAGCCGCCGGCCGGCGTATTCGGATAACGCCGCCCGCTCGGCAAGCGCGTCGCCTGCCAGCAGCAGCACCGGCAGCGTCGTCGCCGCTTGCACGATTTCAGCCAGATGTTCCCCGGCGTCGGCTACATCCACGATCAGCAATTGCGCCTGCGCACGGCGCAGGTCCGCGCGCTGCTGCACGGCTTCGCAGTCGTGCGCAGGCAGGCTGCGTGCGATCAGGGCGAGGTCGTCGGCGGAGCGGCTGAAGATGGAAATGTGCATGGCATGCAGGGAGAAGTTTTCGGCGGCGATGAATCCGGCCCCCGAAAAGCACCGCGCCGGATCAAGTCCGGCGCGGTGAGAAGGAGCTTAAGGCGCGTCGGCGTCCGGCAGCACCACGTTCACGTCGAGCACTTCCAGGTTGCCCTGGCGGTCGAGCGAGATCTTGATGTCGTCGGCGTTGACCTTGGTGTACTTGGAAATCACCTCGATCAGTTCCTTGTGCAGCGCCGGCAGGAAGTCATAGCCCTGGCCCTGGCGACCGCCGCGCTCGCGCGCGATGATGATCTGCAGGCGTTCCTTGGCGGCCGTGGCGCTTTTTGCCTTGGGCGGAAACAGGAAGGAAAGCAAAGCCATGTCATTTACCTCCGAAAATACGCTGGAGCAGGCCCGGCTTTTCATAGCTGATGAAGCGCAGCGGCAGGTCTTCACCGAGGAAGCGGCTGACCAGGTCCTGGTAGGCCTCGGACACGTCGGTCTCTTTCAGATGAATCGCAGGATTACCCTGGTTGGACGCGTGCAGCACCGACTCCGATTCAGGAATGATGCCGATCAGCGGGATGCGCAGGATTTCCTGCACGTCGGTGTACGACAGCATTTCGCCGGCTTCGACGCGCTTGGGCGAATAGCGGGTGATCAGCAGGTGTTCCTTGACCGGCTCGCCGCCGCTCAGGGCGCGGCGCGACTTGGCCTGGATGATGCCGAGGATGCGGTCCGAATCGCGCACCGAGGAGACTTCCGGATTGGTCACGATGATCGCTTCGTCGGCGAAGGTCAGCGCCATCACGGCGCCGTGTTCGATCCCGGCCGGCGAATCGCAGATGATGTACTCGAAGTCCATCTTTTGCAGGTCGCCCAGCACGCGTTCCACGCCTTCTTCCGACAGCGCGTCCTTGTCGCGGGTTTGCGAGGCCGGCAGGATGAACAGGTTGTCGCAGTGCTTGTCCTTGATCAGGGCCTGGTTCAACGTGGCTTCCTGATTGACGACATTGATCAGGTCGTACACCACGCGGCGTTCGCAGCCCATGATCAGATCGAGATTGCGCAGGCCGACGTCGAAGTCGATGACGACGGTCTTGTGTCCGCGCAGGGCCAGACCCGATGCGAAACTGGCGCTCGACGTCGTTTTGCCGACGCCGCCTTTACCGGATGTCACAACGATGATTTTTGCCACAAAAGACTCCTTAGAAGATCAGATTTGAATACTTGATGATGCGAATACTAAATTATTTGCTGGTATTGATCGGCAGCACGTCGATGCGGTCACCGGTCAGGCGCACCTGCACCTGTTTCTGCGCCAGTTCGGGCGGATGACCGTTCTCGAAGGTACGGTAGACGCCGGCAATCGACACCAGTTCCGCTTCCAGGCTCGCCGCGAAGATGCGGGCGCCGGTATTGCCGCTGGCGCCGGCCAGGGCGCGGCCGCGCAGCGGGGCGTAGACGTGGATGCTGCCGTCGGCGATGATCTCGGCGCCGTTGTTGACCGCCGCCATGATCACCAGGTCGGCGCCACGGGCGTAGATGCGCTGGCCTGCACGCACCGGCGTGTCGATGATCATCGTGGCGGCCGTCGGTGCAACCGGCGCGGCCTGAACTTGCACAGAAGCGGCAGCCGGAGCCGCGGCCGCAGCTACAGCAACCGGCTTGGGCGCTTCCTCTGCAACAACAGCGGTTTCGGTTTCCTGCTGCTGTGGCGGACGTGGTGCGCCGCCGTCGATGGACAGTCCCTGCGCGGCGATCTCGGCGTGCAGTTCTTCCGGCGCATTGCGCACGGCCACCGCGTTGAGGCGATAGCGCTTGAACAAAGCCACCAGCGCAGTCCAGTCGATGCCCGCAGCGCCGCTGTCCAGCGCGCCGATGTCGATCACGGCGAATTCGTCTTCAAAGAAGTCGGACACGCCGCCGGTCATGTCCTTGAGGGCCTGGTCCAGCGCCGCCGGATCGGTTTCGTGCAGGATCGCGGAAATGGCGACCACCGTGGATATCTTGATGTCGATCGGTTTACGAGCTTTTTGCATAAGTTGTTCAGTGCCCGCGTTTTCCCGGTGGGAAAACTGCAGGTTCATTGCGTTCGGGGAGGTTCCGTCTGGCGCGAGGCCGGTGTTGGTTTGGCATTATACAGTCAGCGCGCCGGCGCGATAGAGGCCATCGGCGGCACTCAGGCCTCCAGCAAGGTCTTGAGGGCCTCCAGGTCGCGCGTCACCCAGGCGGTGTCGTCATTGAACCTGGCGTCATCCATCTCCGGCTGGCGGAACAGGGTGAAAGTCAGCTCGCAGCCGTCGCCGTTGGCCACCGCGCGCATCGGGATGGCCACGCTCTGGCCGGAAGCCAGCACCACCTCATGATCGAGCACGCCGAAGTCGTTGGCCGGTGCAAAACGGACTTCCAGCTTGCCTTCCGGGGTGTCGGCGAACCATTTTCCATCGACTTGCTGTATGCCCTTGCCGAGGCCGGAAGCCCATTTCGGCATGTTTTCCGGATTGGCGACGAAGCGGTAGACGTCCTGTACGGGACGTTCGATGGTGACGTGCAGGAGGCGGGTGGGAAGCGGCTTGGGCATGGCGAATCTCCTTGGACAAGGAGGCCATTATGCAGCGCAGGAGATAAAACAAGCAGACAAAAAAAAGCCGGGGACGGTAAGTCCCCGGCAGCTTGCTACATTGGCAAGTCAGGTGGGCGGACGATCAGCCCGGTACCTTGCCTTCCACGCCTTCGACGTAGAACTTCACGCCGTGCAGGAAGCCGTCATCGGCAACCGCATCCTTGGCGACTTGTTCCTTGCCGGTGTTGTCCTTGATCGGACCCTTCCAGATCGGGGCGGAGCCGTCGGCGATGCCCTTCTTGCGCTCTTCCACCAGTGCCTTGACGTCGGCCGGCAGTTCAGGATTGAAGCCGCCCAGGTCGATGCCGTTTTCCTTCAGGCCGAGCCAGGTCGTGCTGGTCTTCCACGAACCGTCCAGCACCGCTTGCACGCGCGCCGTGTAGTACACGCCCCAGTTGATCATCGATGCCGCCAGATGGGCCTTCGGGCCGAAGCTGGTCATGTCGCTGTCCCAGCCGAATGCGTAGACGCCTTTTTCCTGCGCGGTCTGGACCACGGCGGCGGAGTCGGTGTTTTGCATCAGCACGTCGACGCCCTGGCCGATCAGCGTGGTGGCGGCTTCACGTTCCTTGCCCGGATCGAACCACTTGTTGACCCAGACCACGCGCGTGGTGGCTTTCGGATTGATCGAGCGCGCACCCAAGGTGAAAGCGTCGATGTTGCGGACCACTTCAGGAATCGGCACCGAAGCGACCACGCCCAATTTGCCCGACTTGCTCATCTTGCCGGCGACCACGCCTGCCAGGTAAGCGCCTTCATAGGTGCGCACGTCGTATTGCGCCAGGTTGTCGGCGGTCTTGAAGCCGGTGGCGTGTTCGAACTTGACGTCCGGGAATTCCTTGGCGACCTTCAGCATCGCTTCCATGTAGCCGAAGGTGGTGCCGAAGATCAGCTTGTTGCCGTCGGTGGCCAGCTGGCGCATCACGCGCTCGGCGTCGGCTGCCGACTCAGGGACGTTTTCCACGAAGGTGGTCTTGACCTTGTCGCCGAACTTGGCTTCGACCGCCTTGCGGCCGTTGTCGTGGGCGAAGGTCCAGCCGGCGTCGCCGACCGGGCCGATGTAGACGAAGGCAACCTTCAGCGGTTCGGCCGCGGCCGGCGCTGCAGCGGCAGGCGCAGGTGCGGCTGCTGCTGCGGGAGCTGCTTCTTCTTTTTTGCCGCAGCCGATCAAGGTGGCGGCTGCCAGTGTGGCGAGCATCGCAATCGATGCCCTGCGCGAAATCTTCATACTTTCTCTCCCTGGTGAAAAATCAAAATCGATTCAATTAAAAATGCGCTACACAAATTCACTGCAAAACGAACTGTAAAAACCAACAACAAAATCAGGATGCTCCCGGGCGGAACGGCTTGCCCAGCGAGGCCGGCATGTTCAGGCGGATCCAGTCCGGATTGCGCGAGATCAGCGCCAGCACCACGATGGTGGCGACATAGGGCAGCATCGACAGGATCTGCGACGGAATCGTCACGCCGACGCCCTGCAGATAAAACTGCAAAATCGTCACGCCGCCGAACAGCAGCGAACCCAGCAAGACCCGTGCCGGACGCCAGGTGGCGAAGGCGGTCAACGCCAGCGCGATCCAGCCGCGACCGGAGACCAGGCCTTCGACCCACATCGGTGTATAGACCAGCGACAGATACGCGCCGGCCAGGCCGCAGCAGGCGCCGCCGAACAGCAGCGCGAGGAAGCGGATGCCGCGTACCGAATAGCCCAGTGCATGGGCCGACTCCGGCGACTCGCCGACCGCGCGCAGGATCAGGCCGGCGCGCGTGCGGTACAGGAACCAGGCAATCGCCGCGCACAGCAGCAGCGCGACATAAGCCATCCAGTGCTGGGTGAAGAAGGCGGGGCCGACGAACGGAATATTGTTCAGGCCGGGAATGCCGGTGCTTTGCGACGGCAGGGCGAGGCCGACGAAACGCTGGCCGATGAATGCCGACAGTCCGGCGCCGAAGATCGACAGCGCCAGCCCGGTGGCGACCTGGTTGGTCGCCAGAATCAGCGCCAGCCACGAAAACAGCGTCGCCATCAGCATGCCGCACAGCGCGCCGGCGAGGAAGCCCAGCAGCGGGCTCTTGGTGGTGTAGCCGACTGCGAAACCGGCGATGGCCGCGACCAGCATCATGCCTTCCGCGCCGAGGTTGAGCACGCCGGCGCGTTCGTTGATCAGCAGGCCGATGGCCGCCAGCAGCAGCGGCGTGCCGGCGTTGATCGAGGCCGCGATGAGAGGAGCGAGTTGGTCCATGTTTGCTTATCCTTTTTGTTTCCAGCGCAGGCGGTAATCGATCAGCGTGTCGCACGCCAGCAGCAGGAACAGCAGCATGCCCTGGAACACACCCGTGATCGCCGACGGCAGGCCCAGGCGCGATTGCGCCAGCTCGCCGCCCAGGTACAGCAGCGACATGATCAGTCCGCCGAACACCGCGCCGATCGGATGCAGGCGGCCGATGAAGGCAACGATGATCGCCGCGAAGCCATAGCCCGGCGACACCGACGGCAACAGCTGGCCGATCGGTCCGGCGATTTCGAACGCCCCCGCCAGCCCGGCGAAACCGCCTGAAATCAGCAGCGACACCCACAAGGCGTTGCGACTGGAAAACCCCGCGTAGCGCGCCGCATGAGGCGCAACGCCGCCGACCATCAGCGAGAAGCCGCGGAAGCTGCGCATCATGAACACCGCCATCACGATCGCCGCCACGATGGTCACCGCGAAGCCGATGTGCAGGCGCGTGCCGCTCATCAGCATCGGCAGCATGAACTCGCTGGAGAAGACCTTCGACTGCGGGAAGTTCATGCCGTTGGGATCCTTCAGCGGACCGTTGACGGCGTACATCAGCAGCAGCTGCGCGACATAGGTCAGCATCAGCGACACCAGGATTTCATTGGCGTTGAACTTGTCGCGCAAGAGCGCCGTGATGCCGGCCCAGAGCGCGCCGCCGATCACGCCGGCGACGATCATCAGGATCAGTCCGAGGCCGCCCGGAATCGCATGGTCGGGCACGTCAATCCACACCAGCAGCGCCCCCGCGCATAAGGCGCCGACGGTGAACTGGCCTTCCGCGCCGATGTTCCAGATGCTGGCGCGGAAGCACACGGCCAGGCCCAGCGCGCACAGGATCAGCGGAATCGATTTGAGCAGCAGTTCGCTGATGGCGCGCTTGCTGCTGAACGGATCTACCAGGAAGACCTTGAGGCCGGCAATCGGATCCTTGCCCAGCGCCAGGAACAGCAACGCGCCGAGCAACAGCGTCAGGATGATGGCGATGACCGGCGACAGATACGTCATGCGGCGCGACGGCACGCCGCGCAGCTCGAGCCTGAAAGGGAGCGAGGTGAACATAGACTTAACCATGTGCAGCCTCCGCAGCATTGTTCGGCGCAGGCGGCGCGTCATTGTTCCACAAGCCGCTCATCCACAAACCGACCTGCTCGCGCGTGGCCTGTTCAATCGGGACGGAAGGCGACAAACGTCCCTTGGCGATCACATGCAGGCGATCGCACAGCGCGAACAACTCATCAAGTTCTTCGGAGATCACCAGCACGGCACAGCCTTCTTGTTTGAGCGCCAGGATTTCGGCATGGATTTGTGCGGCGGCGCCGACATCGACGCCCCAGGTCGGTTGCGCGACGATGAAGACACTGGGTTTGCGCTCCATCTCGCGGCCGACGATGAATTTTTGCAGGTTGCCGCCGGACAGGCTTTTTGCCAGCGCGTCGGGGCCGCTGGCCTTGACCTTGAAACGTTCGATGATGGAGGCGGCGATCTTGCGCGTGTAGGCGAAATCGATCATGCCGTGTTTGACGTACGGCACTTTCTGGTGCGACAGCAGCATGTTGGCCGACAGGCTCAGCGTCGGCACGGCGCCGCGGCCGAGACGTTCTTCGGGCACCAGGCCGAGGCCCTTGGCGCGGCGCGGATTGGGCGCCAGATGACCGACGGCGGCGCTGCTCAGCATGATCATGTTGGGCGCGGCACGCTGGTCTTCCCCGGACAGCGCCGCCAGCAATTCCTGCTGGCCGTTGCCGGACACGCCGGCGATGCCGACGATCTCGCCGGCGCGCACTTCGCATTCGATGTCTTGCAGTTCGGTGGCGAACAGATGCGCTTTCGGCAGGCAGAGGCGATTGACGTGCAGCTTGCGCTCGTTGCGTTGCATGCCGGAAAACTGCGGATTGCGTTCGCGGCGCAGCCGCACCAGCTCTTCGCCGATCATCATGCGCGACAGGCCGGCGCTGGTTTCATTGCGCGGATCGCAGGTCCCGGTCACGCGGCCGCCGCGCATCACGGTGGCGCTGTGGCACAGTGCGCGGATCTCGTCGAGCTTGTGGCTGATGTAGAGGATGCTGCAACCTTCGTCGGCCAGCAGGCGCAGCGTGACGAACAGCTTCTCGACCGCCTGCGGCGTCAGCACCGAAGTCGGTTCGTCAAGGATCAGCAATTGCGGATTGGTCAGCAGCGCACGCACGATTTCCACGCGCTGGCGCTCGCCCACCGACAACGTGTGGACGTGACGATTGGGCTCCAGCTCGAGACCGTATTTTTCGCCGGTCTGGCGGATGCGCGCGACCAGGTCCTGCATGTCGGTGTCGGCGTCGAGACCCAGCGCGATGTTTTCCGCCACGGTCAGCGTGTCGAACAGAGAAAAGTGCTGGAATACCATGGCGATGCCGAGCTTGCGCGCGATCTGCGGATTGGCGATATGCGCCAGCGCCCCGTTCCAGTAGATTTCACCGGCGTCGGGTTTGACGGTGCCGAAGATGATCTTCATCAGCGTCGACTTGCCGGCGCCGTTCTCGCCAAGGACGGCATGGATCTCGCCGGGCGCGACGCTCAGGTTGATGTCGTCGTTGGCCAGTACTCCTGGATAGGCCTTGCGGATATGCGCTATTTGCAGGCGCGCAGGCGACGTTGCGGTCACGGATTTCCCCTCGCAGGAACCGCGCCTTCCCGCGCGCGTTCCAGGTTATTCAAATGATCTGCGGAATTTACCATAGCCAAATTGTCGACAATCGGGAAAATTGCAAAAAATATCACGAACGGTTGCCGCCGCGGTGGGCCCAGCGCGTGGTGCGTTTTTCGATGATTGCAAACAGTTCGTACATAGCCATCGCCATCGCGCCGATGACCACCAGTCCGGCAAAGGCCAGCGGCATCTTCATTGACGAGCCGGCCGACACCAGCAGGTAGCCGATGCCTTCGTTGGAGGCGTTCATCTCCGACACGGTCGAGCCGACAAAGGCCAGCGTGATGGCGACCTTCAACGAGGCAAAGAAGTAGGGCAGCGAGCGCGGCATGCCGACCTTGAGCAGGATGTCCATGCGTTTGGCGCCGAGCACGCGCAAGACGTCTTCCAGTTCCGGCTCCAGGGTCGCCAGACCCGTGGCGATGTTGACCATGATCGGGAAGAAGGAAATCAGGAAGGCCGTCAGGATCGCCGGCCCGGCGCCGATACCGAACCACACCACCAGCACCGGCACGAAGGCGGCCTTGGGCAGCGCGTTGAACGCCGTCATCAACGGATACGCCGCGGCATACAGCAGCGGCGAAGAACCGATCAGGAAGCCCAGCGACACGCCGACCGCGACCGCAATCGCGAAGCCCACCATGGTGACCCAGAAGGTCGACAGCGCGTGATGCGCGATCGGGCCGGCGAATTCGATCATGGCCTCGATGATCGCCATCGGGCTCGGAAAGATGAACTCGGACACGTCCAGCGCGCTGCAGATGATTTGCCAGACCACCAGGATCGCCAGCAGCAGTATCCACGGCGCCAGCGTGCGGGCGGCTTGGTTCATTGAGGAAAGTTTTTTCATGGGCGCCTTGGTTCAGGTGGTTCTCAGGTGTTGCGCACGCGGCCGATATGCTCGCGCAGCTCGTGCACCAGGGCGTTGAAGGGATCGGTGTAGGTGAGCTCCAGCTCGCGCGGACGCGGCAGCGGATTTTCCTTGCGCGCCACGATGCGGCCGGGGCGTTTGCTCATCACGTAAATAGTGTCGGCCAGGAAAGCAGCCTCGCGCAGATCGTGGGTCACCAGGATGACGTTGAACTGGCGCTCGGTCCACAGTTCGCGCAGCACGCACCACAGTTCTTCACGGGTGAAGGCGTCGAGCGCGCCGAAGGGTTCGTCCAGCAGCAGCATCTTCGGCTCGTGGATCAGCGCGCGGCAGATCGACGCGCGTTGCTGCATGCCGCCCGACAGTTCCCACGGAAACTTGTCGGCATAGCCGTCCAGGCCGACGGTCTTGAGCAACTTCAGCGCGCGCTCGGTGTACTGCGCCTTGTTCTTCTTGAAGTCGTGGCGATACGGCTCGACGATTTCCAGCGGCAGCAGAACATTGTCGAGCGTGGTGCGCCACGGCAGCAGGGTCGGCGCCTGGAAGGCCATGCCGACGAATTTGAGCGGACCGGTTACCTCGGCGCCGGCGATGGCGACGCTGCCGCGCGTGGGGCGTTTCAAGCCCGTTGCCAGCTTCATGAAGGTCGACTTGCCGCAACCGGACGGACCGACGATGGCGATGAATTCCCCTTGCCTGGTTTGCAGGGAAATGTCTTCGACCGCAAATTCGTCGGAGCCGTCATAGGACAGGAAGACGCGACGGAAGTCGACGAAGGTGTCCGAGGTGTCCGTCATGGCAGCCACATCAGCCAAGCCTGCTTCAATAGTGTCAGCTTGCAATGTCATTTCCCGAACACGTTGAGCAATTCCTTCGACGGCAGGTAGGCCGGTGTCCAGATCTTTTCCGCGTTGACGCGGGTCTTGGTGCCGTAGGCGTCCGACACCTGCGAAGCCATCAGCGTCAGGCGCGGCAGGAACACCTGGCCGTAACCTTCGGCCTTGGCATGCGGCGTGGCGATGGCGCTGGAGATGGCCAGCTTGAGACGGCGCAGTTCCAGCTTCTCGTCAATCAGGCCGTCGCGTTCCTTGAGTACCTTGATGGCGGCTTCGGGATTGGCCAGCACATCCTTGGTCGCCTTGGCGAAGGCGCGCAGGAAGCCCCGGAGCGCTTCCGGATTGGTCTTCATCAGACTCTCGTTGGCGATGATGGCGTTGCCGTACAGCTTGACGCCGTAGTCGGGATACATCATCACGTTGATGTCCTGATCCTTGATGCCGCGTGCGTTCAGGTTCAGCAGCGAGGTGAAATAAAAACCGGTGATGGCGTCGACGTCGCCGCGCGCCAGCATGGTTTCACGCAGCGGCGGATCCATGCTGATCCAGTTGGCTTTGGACGCATCCAGGCCGTTGGCCTTGGCGAAGATCGGATAGCCGCGGCGACCGGCGTCGAACACCGGCGAGCCGAGCTTCTTGCCGACCAGATCGGCCGGTGTCTTGATGCCGGTCTTCTTGAGCGAGAAGATCGCCGCAGGGGTGTCGTTGTAGACCATCATCACGGCCATCGGCTTGCCCGGCGAAGCCGGATTGTTGGCGGTGAATTCCATCAGCGCCGCCATGTCGGCAAAGCCCATGTCGTAAGTGCCCGAGGCCACGCGATTGACCGCGTTGCCCGAGCCGCTGCCGGCGTCGATGACGACGTCCAGTTTCTCCTGCGCGAAATAACCCTTGGACTTGGCCACCAGGAACAACGCAGACGGACCTTCAAAGCGCCAGTCGAGCTGAAACTTGATTTTGGTTTCTTGCGCGAAGGCGGCCGAACAGGCGGCGCTGAGCAGCAGGGCGGCGGTGAACTTGAAGAGCTTGTTGGCGTGCATGGTGGGCTTCCCGTTGGAATCGGTTGATCGGTTGGCCGGGCGCAGGCGGCGGTGAAGCGATGTCGCCAATGCGGCCCGGTTTTGTTGTCCGGTTTTTATAAACGATGTCCGATGAAAAGCATTTACTGTGCCAAGAACGTCGGATGGCGGCGACAGCGAAGGCAGCGCTGCAGTCGGCTTTCAAGTCAGCTTTATTTTGTCGACAATCCAAAATTTCATTTGCGACAATTTGGTGCTTTGCTGCACCGCTCTAGCAAGAGTTGCACTAAAAACAGTATTCTTTCGGCCGCGTAAGCCTTGTAAATAGAGGTGTGCGTCGATGAGCGGGTTTAGTACTGTCGTTCTATATCTTGTCGACAATCTTCCGTCGCAACCTTCTCGGCGGCATGGTGGGATGGGCTGTTTTCATTCTGTGCAGCGGCGCCGGCTGGCGTGCGGACATCGGCTTCGCCGGATCCATTTTTTCGCATTGCCGATGCACGCGCCGGCGCATTGTCGACAGTTTTTTGACGACTTGTTTTCGGCTGGCATGACGTTTGCATTGATGGACCCGGCGGATTGCGCAGCGACGGTTGTTGGGTGCGATGCCAGACCTGATTGGATATGGGTGAGCAAATGAAGGAGCGCGCGTTGCAGGTTGCAGCAAGCAGCCAGTGACGAGCGATGGGATCCGGATTTATTTTTCAATGAAACGCAAAGGGAGAAAACGCATGAAGAAGAGTGCAATGGGGATGTGCTTGACTACCGCAGCGCTGGCCGTCTCGGCCATGGGCAGCATGTCGGCCAACGCTGCCGAGTGGGCCGACAATTCGATCGGTATTCGCTACGGTACGCAATTTGCCGAGCCGTTCAATTCGCAAGACATCGCGAAAAAAATCGTCAATTTTACGCATGCCAGCGGCTACAAATACGGCACCAATTTCCTGAACGTCGACTTGCTGATGTCGGATAGCAAAGACAACGAATCGCAAGAAGCGTATATCGTCTATCGCCATACACTGGATATCGGCAAGGTCGCCGGCAAGGACCTCTCTTTCGGCCCTGCGCGCGGTTTTGGTCTGACTGCCGGTTTTGACTGGAACACCAAAAACGATCCAGGCTACAGCTCGCGCAAGCGCATGATCGTTGCCGGCCCGACGGTGATGCTGGATGTTCCAGGCTTCCTCAACATCAGCCTGCTGGCGCTGTGGGAAAGCAATCAGCCGCTCAACAACGGCGTGCGCATGAGCAGCCGCTATTCCTACGACACGCACCCGATGCTCAACGCCGCCTGGGGTATCCCGTTCGGCACCAGCGGCTTCGCCTTTGAAGGCTACGTGAACTACATCGCCGCCAAGGGCAAGAACGAATTCGGCGGCGGCACTGCCCCTGAACTGAATTTCGACGGCCAGATCATGTATGACGTCGGCATGCCGATGGGCATGGGCAAGAACACCTTCCGCGTGGGCCTGGAATATCAATACTGGCGCAACAAGTTCGGCAATCCTAGCAATGTCCCCGGTTCGCTGGCCAAGACGCCGATGATCCGCGCCGAATACCACTTCTAAGCGTTTCTGCGGATCGGCCGGTGTGGGCGTCACGCCGGTCGATCCAGTTCCTTCGGTGCCGGGTCTTTTGATCCGGCATTTTTTTCGGCAGTAATGGTATAAACAATTCCGGTATCGACTCACTACGCGGGGCGCAATGGAAGCATATATTTTCGACTGGCTCAATCTCTTGCTGCGCTGGCTGCACGTCATCACGGCGATCGCCTGGATCGGCTCCTCGTTCTACTTCGTCTGGCTCGACAACAGCCTGACCCGGCCGGACGATCCTGAACTGCTGGAGAAGGGTGTCGGCGGCGAGCTGTGGGCGGTCCACGGCGGCGGCTTCTACAATCCGCAGAAATACCTGCTGGCGCCGAAGACGCTGCCGCAAAACCTGCACTGGTTCTTCTGGGAGTCGTACAGCACCTGGCTGTCCGGCTTCGCACTGTTCTCGGTGCTGTACCTGTTCAATGCCGGCACCTTCCTGGTCGACAAGCACGTGCTCGACATGAGCGCGACGACGGCGGTGTTTGCCGCGCTGGCCTACCTGGCTGCGGGCTGGCTGGTGTATGACGCCATCTGCCGTCTGTTCGGCGACAAACCGGGCGGCGACCGCGTGGTCGGCGTGCTGGTCACGCTCTATGTCGTCGCTGCGGTCTGGGTGGCGTGCCATGTGTTTTCAGGACGCGCGGCGTTCCTGATGACCGGCGCCTCGCTGGCCACCGTGATGAGCGCCAACGTGCTGTTCTGGATCATTCCCGGCCAGCGCAAGATGGTGGCATCGATGCGCGCGGGGCAGAGCCCCGATCCCATCCACGGCAAGCGCGGCAAGCAGCGCAGCGTGCACAACACCTATTTCACGCTGCCGGTGATCTTCGCGATGCTGTCGAATCACTACAGCATGACTTACAGCGCCGGCAACAACTGGCTGGTGCTGCTGCTGATCATGCTGGCGGGCGTGCTGATCCGGCAGTTCTTCGTGCTCAAGCACAAGGGCGTCATCAAGTGGCAGTATCCGGCTGCAGCGGTGGTGATCCTTGCCGGCGTGGCCGCGTGGATCGTGCCGAAGTCGGCGCTGCAGCCTGCGCCTCCACCTTCACAGCAAAACGCACCGGCCGTTTCGTTCGCGCAAGTACAACACGTGATCGAAACGCGCTGCATCCAGTGCCATGCGGCCAAGCCGACGCTGATGCCGGTGCCTGGCAAGGGCATCCTGCTCGACAGCAAGGATGGCGTGTTGCAGCATGCGCAGCAGATCTACCAGCAAGCGGTGGTGCAGAAGGCCATGCCGCTGGGGAACATGACCAATATTACGGATGACGAGCGGGCCTTGTTGGGCAAGTGGTTTGAAGCAGGCGCCAAGGGCGAATGATCAGATAGCAGGCGCCAAAGCAAAAAGGCTGAACACAACGTTCAGCCTTTTTCTTTTCGACGGTGCATTCAGCCGGGGTAAGGATGCTGCTCGCGCCAATGGTTGGCGATGTCGATGCGGCGGCAGATCCATACGCGCTCATGCGACTGCACGTAATCGAGGAAGTGTTGCAGCGCGGCGAAGCGGCCCGGGCGGCCGAGCAGGCGGCAATGCATGCCGACCGACAGCATCTTGGGCGCCTCTTCTCCCTCTGCGTACAGCACGTCGAAGCTGTCCTTGAGGTATTGAAAGAACTGCTCGCCGGTGTTGAAACCCTGCGGCGTGGCGAAGCGCATGTCATTGCTGTCGAGCGTGTAGGGAACGACCAGGTGGGGCTGCTGACTGCCGTCGGCCAGCGCCACCCGCGTCCAGAACGGCAGGTCGTCGCCGTAGTAATCGGAGTCGTAGGCGAAGCCGCCATGCTCGACCACCAGCCGGCGAGTATTGGGCGAATCGCGACCGGTGTACCAGCCTTGCGGATCAGCCCCGGTCAGCTGGCGGAAGATCTCAACGGCGGCGCGCATGTGTTCGCGCTCGGTCTCGACATCCATGTTCTGATAGTGAATCCAGCGCAGGCCGTGGCAGGCGATTTCGTGGCCCAGCTCGACGAAGGCCTGGGTGACTTCGGGATGTCGCTGCAACGCCATGGCGATGCCGAATACCGTCAGTGGCAGCTGCCGCTTTTCGAACTCGCGCAGGATGCGCCAGACGCCGACCCGCGAGCCGTATTCATAAATCGATTCCATCGACAGATGACGCGCCGGATAGGCGGCCGCGCCGATGATTTCAGACAGGAACTGTTCCGAGGCCGGGTCGCCGTGCAGCACGGAATTCTCTCCGCCTTCTTCGTAATTCAGTACAAACTGCACCGCGATCCTGGCTTGGCCAGGCCAGCTGGCGTGAGGAACGTGGCGGCCGTAGCCGATCAGGTCGCGTGGATAGTTGCCATCTGGTCGTATGTGTTGCATGTGTTCTTTTGAAATGTGGAAGACGGTGTTCAGGAACTCTTTCCCAGCACCGATCGCAAATCGAAGTGATCGTCGTCGCTGGGGCGGACGCGGTCTTCGCACAAGTGCAAATGGTGTGCCATGTGTTCCTGCGCCAGCGCGATGTCGCCGCTTTCGAGCGCCGCCAGTACGGTGTCGTGTTCGTCGAAGGAGCAGGCATTGTGTCCCGGCGCTTCGGTCTTGGCGATCATCAGCGTGGTGCGCGAGACCAGCTTGCGCAGGGTGTCGACCAGCAGCGCGTTGCCGGTCAGCTCGGCCAGCGCCAGGTGAAACTGCGCCGAAAGACGGATCCAGCGCGGTCGGTCGCCGGTCAGGTAGGAGTGGCGTTCTTCTTCGACCATCTTGCGCAGGCCGGCGATCTGGCGCGTGCTGGCTTCGCGGCCGACCTTGTCGAGCACCGCGTATTCGATGATGTTGCGCAGCTCGAACATGTCCTTGACCTCGGCGTGCGAGGGACTGGCGATGAAGGCGCCGCGATTGGCTTCGAGATCGACCATGCCTTCGGTGGCCAGGCGCGACAGCACCTTGCGCACGGTGTGCCGGGCGGTATCGTAAATCTGGCACAGGACCTGCTCAGTAAGCTTGGTGCGCGGCGGCAGGCGATGTTCCATGATGGCGTCGTAGATGTCCTGGTAAAGACGCTCTTCGACGGCCGGCGAATGATCGCGGACGGCGGGATGCGAAGCCAGGGGCGAGCGGGATGTCTTGCTTGGTTTGGTCATGGCGGGAATAGACGGCATCAAGGGTTGGACGGAAGCGAAAGCTTGTTTGCGATCATGCAGGAGTCATACCGGCGGTCGGCATTGTCGACAATGGAAAAAATAATCTGCAACAATTTGGTGAAATTGCGCACCAAAAGCGACGCGGCGGCGCGCGGCGTGCACCACAGGAATCGCTCTGCATTTATTGTTCCGCAGCACATTGCGGGCGCCATTGCCGCAGCAACGGTGTGATGGAGATTGTCGACAATCATTTGTGTATTTTTCATTGGATATTGCCCATGCATTTTGACAACGACTTTCCTTCTTATGCAAGAAGCGTACTTGCTGCGCGTTTTTGTCGGATGCGGGCGATGGCCAGGGAATAAACAAGAAGTAAGCAAGGAACAAGCAAGGGCCGAACACCCGCGCGGCAAGTCTTCTACAATCACGTATGCAGTTTTTACAGCAGTCTCCAGTTCTCCTCAGTTTTCTTTTACAGGTCATCTCATGCCGTCTTCATTGCAACAATCCGTAGTTACCTTCCTTGATGCGGAACACGCCGCGCAAACACGTTTCCTGCAGGAACTGGTTCGGGTGCCGTCCGACAATCCGTCCGGCGATTGCGCCGCGCATGGCGCATGCGCCCAAGCCCTGCTGGAGCAACTGGGTTTCGATGTGGAAGTGCACGCGGTGCCGGATGATCTGGTCAAGGCCAACGGCATGATCTCGGCCGTCAACCTGATCGTGCGCAAGCGCTTCGGCAGCGGCGGTCCGACCATCGCGCTCAACGCTCACGGCGACGTGGTGCCGCCCGGCCTCGGCTGGAGCAAGGATCCCTACGGCGGCGAGATCGTCCAGGATGCCGAACACGGTCCCGTCATGTACGGTCGCGGCGTAGCCGTGTCGAAGTCCGATTTCGCCACCTACACCTGGGCGTTGCTGGCCTTGATCGCGGCAGAGAAACAAGGCGCCGTCCTCAACGGCGCCATCGAACTGCAATTCACCTATGACGAAGAAGCCGGCGGCGACATCGGTCCCAAATGGATCCTCGAGCAAGGCCTGAGCAAGCCCGACTACGCCGTCTCGGCCGGCTTCGCCTATGGCATCACCTCCGCCCACAACGGCTGCCTGCATCTGGAGGTGACGGTCAAGGGCAAGCAGGCGCACGCCGCCATGCCGCACACCGGCATCGATGCCATTGAAGCGGCGACCGGCATCTTGCAGGCGTTGTACGCTTACCGCGCCGAACTGGCGAAGAAGAAATCCGCCGTCAGCGGCATCGACCACGCCACGCTCAACGTCGGCCTGATCAAGGGCGGCATCAACACCAACGTGGTGCCGGACCTGGCGAGTTTCCGGCTCGACCGCCGCATGATTCCGGAAGAAGCCGGATTCGACGCCGAAGGCGATCTGCGTCGCGTGATCGACGCCGCAGCAGCGCGTTATCCCGGCATCCAGGTTAGCGTGCAACGCATCCTGCTGGCCGAGCCGTTGGCCGAATTGCCGGGTGTGGAAAAGCTGATCGGCGCCTTCAGCCGCCATGCCGAAGCCATCCTGGGCGAGCCGGTCAAGGCCCATGGCGTGCCGCTCTACACCGACGCGCGTCACTATACCAAGCAAGGTATTCCGACGATTTTGTACGGCGCCGGTCCGCGTACGCTGATGGAGGCGCGCGGCCACAATTCGGACGAAAACCTGCGCCTCGACGACTTGTTCAAGGCCACCAAGGTGGTCACGCTGGCGCTGGCGGAGCTGCTGCAGTAATTTTCCTCGCTGAAAAGAAAAACGGCGCCGCGACCTGATGGTCGCGACGCCGTTTTTATGTGCTCGAATTAATGCGCTGCGGCGTACTGATCGAGCTCGGCAGTCAGACGGCCTTTGTCGGCAGCCGGCAGGAAGCTGGCATCGATGCCGTTGCGCGCCAGCTGCACGATCTCGGCGCGCGAGAGATCCAGCGCCGACACGACGGCCAGGTAGTTATCGTTCATGTAACCGCCGAAATAAGCCGGATCATCGGAATTGATCGTCACCGCCAGGCCTGCGCGCAGCAGTCGCGCCAGATTGTGCTTGGCCATGTCGTCAACCACGCACAGCTTGAGGTTGGACAGCGGGCATACCGTCAGCGGCATCTTCTCGCGCGCCAGGCGCTCCATCAGCGCCGGGTCTTCTTCGCTGCGTACGCCGTGGTCGATGCGTTCCACCTTGAGCACGTCGAGCGCACCGATGATGTAGGCCGGCGGGCCTTCTTCGCCGGCATGGGCGACCAGGTGGAAGCCGAGCTCCTTGCAGCGCGCGAACACCTTGGCGAATTTTTCCGGCGGGTTGCCGCGTTCCGATGAGTCCAGGCCGATGCCGTTCCACAGGTCGCGGTATTGCTCGCGCAGCGGCAGCGCCGCCTCCAGCGTGGCGAAGGCGTCCTCTTCGGAGAGATGACGCAGGAAGGACATGATCATGGCGCTGGAGAAGCCATGTTCATCGCGCGCCGCGCGCAGCGCGCGGGCGATGCCGGCGAACACCACGTCGATGCCGATGCCGCGCTCGGTATGGGTCTGCGGATCGAAGAAGATCTCGGCATGGCGCACGTTGTCGGCGCGAGCGCGCGCGATGTAGGCGGCGGTCATGTCGTGGAAGTCCTGCTCGGTCTGCAGCACGTTGGCGCCGGCATAGTAGAGATCGAGGAAGGATTGCAGGTCGGTGAAGTCGTAGGCCGCGCGCAGGGCATCGACCGACGCATAGGGCAGCGCCACTTTGTTGCGCTGCGCCAGGGAGAACAGCAATTCAGGCTCCAGCGTGCCTTCGATGTGCAGGTGCAGCTCGGTCTTGGGCAGGGCTTCGACGAAGGAGCGCATTGCTGCGGGCAGGGGGAGGGTGGCGGAAGTAGTCATGGCGGCCTTTGGTGACGAACTGGAACAAGGGCGTATTTTCTCAGAAAGCACCGCCGGACCTCGGAAAAACATTCATAAATTCCCGGCCGTTGGGAAAACTAAATCGTGTGGACGTTGACTAAGAGGCAGCGTCCCATCGCAGAAGGGCACAGGAAAAATGTAAAGTTTCCGTGAAATGCGGCGTATCCCCGGCAATGCATGTTTTAATGCTGGGCCGTCAGGCGGACCAAAAAGAAATTGCATAAGCAAAACAGGAGCGGTCGGATCAGGTATGAAGAAGATTATTGCGACGACAATGACATGCAGCATGCTGGCGGGAGCAAGCGTGGCGCTGAGCGGCTGTTCGCTGTTTTTTTGGAAGAAGAAGGAAGACACCAGCCTGGTGCCGTTCTCGACTATTCCGAGCAGCGCCTACCAAAGTTTTGTCAAAACCTGGGACGACAAGGCGCAGCCGGTGCTGTGCGCGCTGATCCGCTCCCAGGCCGATTGGAATTACTGGTTCCAGCCGGCGGCGACGATGCGCGCGCAACGCGCATTGACCCCTTCGGAAGAATACTTCGAGACGCGCCAGCTGTTGCTCGCCACGCGCGTGATCCAGGCGCCCGACGCCGCCGAGCGCAGCCAGATTTTCAGCGCCGACAAGGTCACGATGAAGGACGGCGTGCTGAAGCTGGAATATCGTTTCGTCAAGCCGCTGTCCGGCGCCACCTACAAGGTCAAGGATTTTCTCCTGGTGGAAATCCCCAAGGAGCGCTACACCACCGGTCCGGTGGAATTCATCGAGAACGGTTCAAAAGTCTGCCAGATCGCGCGCTGAATTATTCCTCGCACTGCACCAAAGAAAAAACCTGAATGAAAAGCCTGAGTTCGTCGCTCAGGCTTTTTTTTGAGCTCCGTTCAGCAAAAACGGCTAAGTTTGCCGCCGCCGGGCCAGTTAAACTGGCGCCATGAAACCTGATCGCTCAGAGAAAAACTATCGGAGTCGCATGGCGCGCGTGGTGGCGGCAATTGCGGCCGACCCGATCGCTCCGCATCGCCTTGAAAAGCTGGCGGCGCTGGCGCATTTTTCGCCGTTTCACTTCCATCGCCTGTACCGCAGCCTGATCGGCGAGACCGTGGCGGACACCGTGCGCCGCGTGCGGCTGGCGCATGCCGCCACGCTGCTGGCGGAGATCCGGCGCAGCGTGACCGACATCGGCCTGGAAGCCGGGTACGAAAGCCCGCAGGCATTCACGCGCGCGTTTCGCCAGTATGCCGGCTTGTCGCCGCGCGAATTCCAGAAAAAAATCCATGTCATCGCCGACAAGGAACGCGCCGCCGGCGAGCGCTCGGTATCGGCCGGCCCGCAGGTGCAACTGATCGAGCAGGGCGCCATGCGGGTCCAGGCGCTCAGGCATCACGGACCGCTCGGCACCATCCCGCATACGCATCGCCATCTGCACCAACTGGTCGGCCCGCGCCCGTTCAGGCAGTGGCTCGGCATCGCTCATGGCGATCCCGACGCGGGCGATGATTTTTCCTATTTTGCGGCGGCGGAGCTGATCGAAGAGCCGCTTATTTCTACGGACGTCGAGCTGATCGACATCCCGGCCGGTTGTTATGCCTCGCATGCGCTGATTGGTCCCTACACCCAGATCAACGCCACCATTTCTGCACTGTATTCGCTGTGGCTGCCGTACAGCGGCTACGAGCCGGATGATCGTCCATTGCTGGAGGTCTATCGCAACAGCCCGCGCGACACTGCGCCGGAGCAACTGCATACCGACTTGCTGATTCCCGTACGTCCCATCGACCCTTTTGCCGACTGACCTCCATGAAAACAATATCGCTGTTGCGCGCCGTGCTGATTTCCGCGACGGGAGTGTTGTTTTGTCTCGTTGCGGACGTCGGCGCGGTCGGCTTTCAGCATGTCACGGCGCCGGATCCCGAGGGTGCGCCGCTGGAAGTCGGAATCTGGTATCCGAGCACCGCGACGCCCGTTGTGCTGCGGACTAGAACCGTCTCGCAGACTGTGGCCGCCGATGCGCCGGTCGACGGCGAGACGCTGCCGCTGATCGTCATTTCCCATGGCACGGGCGGTTCCTATCTTGGGCATTACGACACCGCCATTGCACTGGCCGAAGCCGGCTTCGTGGTGGCCGCCGTCACGCATACGGGAGACAACTATGCCGACCAGAGCCGCAGCCTGTTCATCCTCGAACGTCCGCGGCATATCAGCCGCGTGATTGACTACATGCTGTCGGGCTGGAGTGGACACGAGCGCATCGATGCGCAGAAGATCGGCATGTTCGGTTTTTCTGCGGGAGGATTCACGACGCTGGTCAGCATCGGCGGCCGGCCCGACATGGCGAAGATCGCACCGTTTTGCGAGACGCACAAGACGGACTTCGCCTGTCAGCTGATCGCACGCAATCGTGACGTGCTCAGTACGGCAGCTGCAGCCCCGCCGGCCAGAGACGGCGCAAAGGACGGGCGCATCAAGGCCGTCGTGGTTGCCGCGCCGGCCATCGGCTTCACATTCTCGCCTGGCGGGCTGCACGACGTCACGATGCCGGTACAGCTGTGGCGCGCCGAAGACGACGTCATCCTGCCGCATCCATCGTATGCGGAAGCAGTGCGACTGGCCCTGCCCAAGCCGCCGGAATATCACGTCGTTCCCAACGCCGGGCATTTCGACTTTTTGGCGCCTTGCAACGAAGCGCTGGCCGCACGCGTGCCGGAAATCTGCAGCAGCGCCCCGGGTTTCGACCGTCGCGCGTTTCATGCAAGCATGAATCAAGCGGTGGTGGAATTCTTTCGCCGGACACTGAACGCCGGCGGATAAAAAAAACCCCTGAACGTCGCGATGACGGGCAGGGGAGGTGCAGAAAAGAACAGGTGTTGCCGTTGTTGTTATCTAGATTATTAGTGCGTCATGCCAAGGAACTGCTGTAACTCTGGTGTCTTCGGATTGGCGAACAACTCTTCCGGTGGTCCGATCTCGTGGACCTTGCCCTGGTGCATGAACACCACGCGGTCACACACTTCGCGCGCAAAGCGCATTTCGTGCGTGACCATGAGCAGGGTCATGCCGTCGTCGGCCAGGCTGCGCACCACGGCCAGCACTTCATTGACCAGTTCGGGATCAAGCGCCGAGGTGATTTCATCGCACAGCAGGGCTTGCGGCTGCATGCTCAGCGCGCGGGCGATCGCCACGCGCTGTTGCTGGCCGCCGGAAAGCTGGTCGGGGAAGGCATCGAACTTCATGCCCAGGCCGACGCGCTCCAAATTCTTCTTGGCCAGCTCGCGCGCTTCGGCTTCCGAGGTGCCCTTGACGATCATCGGCGAGATCATCACGTTGCGCCCCACGCTCAGGTGCGGGAACAGGTTGAACTGCTGGAAGATCATGCCAACCTTCAGGCGCAGCGTCTTCAGTTCCAGTTCGCTTTTGCCGAGATAGGCGCCGGCCACGCTGATCGAGCCTTCGTCAATGGTCTCGAGGCCGTTGATACAGCGCAGCAGGGTGCTCTTGCCGGAACCGCTCTTGCCGATGATGGCGATCACTTCCCCGGCGTCGACGGACAGGCGAATGCCCTTGAGCACTTCGTTGTCGCCGTAGCGTTTTTTGACATCCTCAATGGCGATGAGCGGCATTGAATTTCCTTTCCAAGAATTGGCTGTACTTCGACAGCGGCCAGCACAGGGCAAAGTAAAAAAGTCCGACGACGGCAAACACGGTGAACGGCATGAAGGTGGCGTTGGTGATCACGGTGCCGGCCTTCGACAGTTCGACGAAGCCGATGATCGAAGTCACCGCAGTGCCCTTGATCACCTGCACGCCGAAGCCGACGGTGGGCGGAATCGCGATGCGCAGCGCCTGCGGCAGGATGATGTGGCGCATCTGCTGCATGTGGCCCATGGCCAGCACCGAGGAGGCTTCCCATTGGCCGCGCGGAATCGCATCGACACAGCCGCGCCAGATTTCGGCGAGGAAGGACGCGCTCCACAAGGTCAGCGCCAGTCCCGCCGCCAGCCAGGCCGGCACTTCCAGCCCGAACAGCGCGAGCCCGAAGAAGATCAGGAATAATTGCATCAGCAGCGGCGTGCCCTGGAACACTTCGATGTACAGCTTGGCGGCGCGTTGCAGGGCAGGGCGTTTGGAGATGCGCGCGAACAGGATGATCATGCCGACCACGCTGCCCAGCACGAAGGTCGCCAGCGACAGCAGCACGGTCCAGCGCCCCGCCAGCAGCAGGTTGCGGACGATGTCCCACAAGGAAAAGGAGATCATGAAGCCCTCCGCGCAAAGATGAACTTGTCGCCGATCAGGCGCAGCAGTTGCCGCAGCAGGATCGCCATCACGAGGTAGATGGCGGTGGCCAGCAGGTAGGCTTCGAAGGCGCGGAAGTTGCGGCCCTGGATGAAGTTGGCGGCGAACGACAGCTCTTCCACGGCGATCTGCGAACACACCGCCGAACCCAGCATGACGATCACGATCTGGCTCGACAGCGCCGGCCAGATTTTTTGCAGGGCCGGACGCAGGATGATGTGGCGGAACGCCTGCACGCGCGACATCGACAGGCTCAGCGCCGCTTCCATCTGGCCGCGCGCAATCGCATTGACGCCGGCGCGGATGATTTCCGTGCTGTAGGCGCCGAGGTTGATGACCATGGTCAGGATGGCCGCCTGCATTTCGCTGATCTGTATGCCAAGGCTGGGCAGGCCGAAGAAGATGAAGAACAGCTGCACCAGGAAGGGCGTATTGCGGATCAGCTCGACGTAGCCGCTGACGATGGGCTTGAGCCAGCGCGGTCCCTGCGTGCGCGCCCAGGCGCCGAAGATGCCGACGGCGATGCCGATGACGCCGCCGACCGCGATCAGTTCGACCGTGGTCAGCACGCCCTTGACCAGCACGTCGGTGTAATCGAACGCCGCGAGGAAATCAAAGTGATAGGCCATGTGGATGCATTTTCCGAGTATGGGTGGTGTGAATCACTTCAGCTTGCAGCAGCGCCGGACCCCGTTGTGCGGGATCCGGCTTGCAGGTATTACAGGTTTGCCGGCAGCGGCAGGCCCAGCCACTTGACTGTCAGTGCGCTCAGTTCGCCGTCCTTCTTGATTTCGGCGAGGATGGCATTGACCTTGTCCTGCAGTTTCTTCTCGTCCTTGTTCAAACCGATGAAGCATGGCGAATCCTTGATCAGGAACTTGGTTTCGGGCTTCTTCGGCGGGTTCTTGGCGATGATGGCGGCGGCGATCACGTTGCCGGTCGCGACCAGTTGCACCTGGTTCGACAGGAACGAGCTGATGGTGCCGTTGTTGTCTTCATAGCGCTTCACGGTGGCGCTGGCCGGCACGATCTTGGACAGTTCCAGGTCTTCGACCGAACCGCGCGTGACGCCGATGGTCTTGCCCGCCAGGTCGGCAGGGCCGCTGACCTTCTGGTCGGCCGGACCGAACACGCCGTTGAAGAACGGTGCGTAGGCGGCGGTGAAGTCGATCACTTTTTCACGCTCGGCGTTCTTGCCCATGCTGGAGATGACCAGGTCGACCTTCTTGGTTTGCAGGTAAGGCACGCGGTTGGCGCTGGTGACCGGGATCAGTTCGACTTTCACGCCGAGCTTCTTGGCGATCAGCGAGGCGACGTCGATGTCCAGGCCTTGCGGTTTCAGGTCGGAAGTGACCGAGCCGAACGGCGGGAAATCCTGCGGCACGGCCACGCGCAGCACGCCGGCCTTCTGGATGTCGTCAAGCGCATCGGCGCGGGCGACCGAAGTGGAAATCAGCAGCGCGCCAGCCATCAGGCCAAGCAACAGTTTCGAGAGTTTCATCATGATTCTCCAAGTTGAGATGAAGTGAGGGAAATGGCTGAAGCAGCCTGTTTTTTGACGGAGCGCGAAGCCGTCTTCTTGCGCTTCGCGGGTGCTGCAAAAGCATTGCCGACCGCCGATACTGCTGAAACCGGCGCCAGCGCCTGGCGCAGGGGCGCCAGCGGATCGTTGACTTCGGCCTTGTTGAGGCCGGCTTCGACGTGTTGCAAATGGTCGTGCATCAGTTGCTCGGCTGCGGCCAGGTCGCCGCGTTCCAGCGCCGCGACGATGTGGACGTGTTCGGCGCAGGAGTCTTCGGCTTGTTCGGACGACTGATGCAGCATCGCAGTCAGCGTGGTGCGCGCGGTGAGGTCGCGCAGCGTGTCCGACAGCAGCGTATTGCCCAGGCATTCGCACAGGGCCACATGGAAGTCGCCGAGCAGGTAGGCGCGCGCGCCGACGTCGTCGCCTTCGATGGCCGCTTGTTCGCGGTTGATGTGATCGCGCAGTTGCTCGATGGCGCTTTTGGTAATCGGTCGTGCGTGGCGCAGCAGGCCGAGTTCAATCACGCGGCGCGCCTCGAAGGCTTCACGCGCATCGCTCGGCGACGGTTCGATGACGAACCAGCCGCGCCGGGCGCTGACGGTGACGATGCCGCGCGTGACCAGGCGCGTCAGCGCTTCGCGCACCAGCGTGCGGCTGACGCCGAACAATTCGGACAGTTGCTGCTCGCCCAGGCGCGTGCCGGGGGCAAGCTGCTTGGCGAGGATCGCTTCCATGATGCGGTTGGCGATCTGGATCGAGGATTTGATGGCGTCGGTGCTCATATCCGCTATCTGAGCAATATGCATGCCAATCTTGTATATCAGATTGACGTACAGAAATAACACCTTGGGCGGCAGAGGGAAAGCGGCGGCAAAGTCTTTGCTGACGTGATATTTCGTGATGGAGAGGGGCGGCTGCGGGGCAGGGCGGTGATTGAATTTGGCGCGTTGCTATCCCTGCCTTGGTGCGTTTTTTGCGAGACCTTGTATATCAGATCACCGCGGCTCACCGCTGCGGCGCAAAAAAAGGCCGCCGGTACGATCCGGCGGCCTGATGTCCTGCAGGCGAGAGGGCGCTTCAGTTCTTCGATGTTTCCAGCGAGGCATCGCTGTCGGCCGCTGCCGGCGGCGTCAGCAAGATCGGCTTGGCGCTCTTGCGCGCATTGCGCACGCCAAGCGCGCCGCCTTCATACGGCACGCGGCCCGACGGCACCACGGCGGAAGCCAGTTCCACATGGCCTTCCTGGTCGTCGAAGAACATGTGCGCGCCGAAGGCGTGCAGCACGTCCGCCTTGGGCAGGCCGCCAAGGAAGAAGGCCTCGTCGACGGTGACGTTCCAGGTGCGCAGCGTGTGGATGACGCGCTTGTGCGCCGGACTGTTGCGCGCGGTGACGATGGCGATGCGCACCGGGCAGGTCTCAGGCGTGAATTGCTTCTGGATTTCAGCCAGGGCGAACAGCAGCTTGGCCAGCGGGCCTTCCTTCATGGCCTTGTTGCGGTGGCGCTGCTCGTGGCGCACGAAGGCTTCCAGGCCTTTTTCGGCATAGATCTGTTCCGATTCGCGCGAAAACAGCACGGCGTCGCCGTCGAAGGCGATGCGGATCTGGTTTTCCGGGGCGACGTAATTGGTTGGCGCGGTATACAACTGCGCTGCGGCGACGCCGCCGTCGATGGCGGCCTGTACGTCGCTCTTGTCGCGCGACAGGAACAGGTCGATCTTGAATGCGTCGAGGTAATGCACGATCGGTTCGCCGCCGGTGAAAGCCGCGCGGCTGATGTCGAGCTTGTGCGCCTCGATGGCGTTGAAGGCGCGCAGGCCGGTGTCGGGCGAGTTGCGCGAGATCACCACCACTTCCACCAGGCGGCGGTCGGGGATCAGCGTATTGAGGCGGAGCAGGGCCTTGACCAGCGGGAAGGCCGTGCCCGGCTCAAGCGGGTCGTTTTCATGCTGGCGCTGGTAGTCGCTATAGGCGTCCACGCCCTCGGTGTCGTAGATGGCGTTTTCGTGTTCGAGGTCGAACAGCGCGCGCGAGGAAATGCCGATGACCAGCATGCCGGAAAGATCGTAAGCCATGTCTTTATATATAAGCGATTGATGTGCGGTTGCGCCGCAAAACAGATCTGCGCAGTGTGCCACAGATGGCATTTGCCCCCTAGTTTTGTCGCGATTTGGCTGCATGCAACATCGGCATGGGATCTGCAGGGCCGGCTTTTCCTGGATATTTGCTCCTTTCATCAACCAACGTCGCGCATGTTGCTTGCTTCTTTGTTAAATATTGCTGAAAAGTATTTTGTGGTCACGGATTGCATGGCGCTACATAAATTTGTATGATGACCGTATAACTTACTTAAAAGACCCAGAGACAAGCATGTTTCAGAAGATCCCGGTGCAGGCGCTCAGCGACACGGTAGCGCGGCAATTGCTGGAAAAAATCGACCTCGGCGCCTTTCCGCGCGGCGGCAAGCTGCCGACCGAAGCGGTGCTGGCGCAGGAGTTCGGCGTCAGCCGCACGGTGGTGCGCGAGGCGATTTCCCGGCTCAAGCACGAAGGCCTGGTCGAGCCGCGCCAGGGCAGCGGCGTGTTCGTCACCGAGCAGGCCGGCATCAAGCCGCTGCGCATCGATTACACCGAGGTCAGTTCGCCCGAGGCGGTCTTGCAGATCGTCGAATTGCGTCGCGCCATCGAAGCCGAAGTCGCCGCGCAGGCCGCCAAGCGCCGCACCGACGCCGACATGGTGGCCATTGATAACGCGCTGGCGCGCATCGGCGAAGATGTGCGTGCAGGCAGCGACGGCGTCGCCGCCGACGTCGCCTTCCATCGCGCGCTGGCGAGCGCCACGCGCAACCCGTATTTCATCAAGACGCTGGAATTCCTCAGCCAGTATCTCGAAGCGGCTACCGCCGTCACGCGCGGCAACGAAGCACGGCGCGACGATTTTTCGCGGCAGGTGCGCGAAGAGCACGAAGCCATCGTCGCGGCGATTCGCGCCGGCGACGAAATGGCGGCGCGCGCGGCGGCGCAGACCCATATGTTCAACGCGGCAAGGCGCCTGGGTCAAGCTTGAAAGTCAGGCCTGAAGATTTCAACGATTCACTTATTCCCAACCAGGCGCAGCCAGACGAGAGGCCATCCGGTCCCCAGCCAGCGCCGCCAAATTTATCGGAGTCGACAATGTCAAAAAATGTAGGTGTGATCGGTTTGGGGGCCATGGGCCTGGGCGTCGCCCGCTCTTTGCTGCGCGCTGGCTTCAACGTGCATGCCTGCGACGTACGCAAGGAAGTGCTCGACAAGTTCGCCGCCGACGGCGGTGTCGCCTGCGCTTCGCCGGCGGAGATGGGCAAGGCCGTCGACGTGATCATCACGCTGGTGGTGAACGCCGCGCAAACTGAAACCGTGCTGTTCGGCGAGAACGGCGCCGCCGCGACCTTGAAGCCGGGCAGCGTGGTGATCTCGAGCGCTACCGTGGCGCCGGATTTCGCCGTCACGCTGGGCCAGCGCCTCGCTGAAAAAAATCTGCTGCTGCTGGATGCGCCGGTGTCCGGTGGCGCCGCACGCGCCGCATCCGGCGAGATGACGATGATGACTTCCGGCCCCGCCGACGTCTACGCCAAGATCGAAGACGTGTTGAAAGGCATGGCCGGCAAGGTATATCGCCTCGGCGATGCGCACGGCATCGGCTCCAAGGTCAAGATCATCAATCAGCTGCTGGCCGGCGTGCACATCGCCGCGTCCGCCGAAGCCATGGCGCTGGGCCTGCGCGAAGGCGTCGACCCCGATGCGCTGTATGACGTGATCACGCACAGTGCCGGCAATTCGTGGATGTTTGAAAACCGCGTGCCGCACATCCTCAAGGGCGACTACACGCCGTTGTCGGCAGTCGATATCTTCGTCAAGGACCTGGGCCTGGTGCTCGATACCGCACGCCGCAGCAAATTCCCGCTGCCGCTGTCGGCCGCCGCGCATCAGATGTTCATGATGGCGTCCACCGCCGGCCATGGTGGTGAAGACGATTCCGCCGTGATCAAGATTTTCCCTGGCATCGACCTGCCGCCGTCGAAACAGTAATCCAGCAATCCGGAGTTCATCATGTCTCAAGCCAAACCTCTGCTCGGCTGCATCGCCGACGATTTCACCGGCGCCACCGACCTGGCCAACATGCTGGTGCGCGGCGGCATGCGCACCGTGCAAACGATCGGTATCCCCGAACAGATCCCCGGCGTGGACGCCGATGCGCTGGTAATCGCGCTGAAGTCACGCACGATTCCCGCCGCCGAAGCCGTCGAACAATCGCTGGCTGCGTTGCGCTGGTTGCAGCAGCAGGGCTGCACGCAATTCTTCTTCAAGTATTGCTCGACCTTCGATTCCACCGACGCCGGCAACATCGGCCAGGTGACCGACGCGCTGCTGAAGGAATTGGGCGCCGACTTCACCATCGCCTGCCCGGCCTTCCCGGAAAACGGCCGCACGATTTATCGCGGCTACCTGTTCGTGGCCGATGGCTTGCTCAATGAATCGGGCATGGAAAACCATCCGCTCACGCCGATGACCGACGCCAACCTGGTGCGCGTGCTGCAGCGCCAGACCGAATCGAAAGTCGGCCTGGTGCGCTACGACACCGTCGCTAAGGACGCCGCCGCCGTGACCGAGCGCTTCACCGCGCTGCGCACCGACGGCGTCAAGATGGCGATTGCCGATGCCGTGTCGGATCGCGATTTGTACGTGCTGGGCGAAGCCTGCGCCGAACTGAAACTGGTCACCGGCGGCTCCGGCATCGCGCTCGGCCTGCCGGAGAATTTCCGTCGCGCCGGCTTGCTCCACGCCAGTGCCGAAGCCGCACAATTGCCGCAGGTCGGCGGCTTGTCGGCGGTGCTGGCCGGCAGCGCATCGAAGGCCACCAATGCGCAAGTCGCCGAATGGAAATCGCATCATCCGGCGCATCGCATCGACCCGCTGGCCCTGGCGCGCGGCGAAGCCGTGGTGGCGCAGGCGCTGGCGTTCGCCGATGAACACATCAACAAGGAGCCGGTGCTGATCTACGCCACCGCCACGCCGGACGAAGTCAAGGCGGTGCAAAAGGAACTCGGTGTCGCCAAGGCCGGCCATCTGGTTGAACAGGCGCTGGCCGATATCGCCAAGGGCCTGCGCGAACGCGGCGTGCGCCGCTTCGTGGTGGCCGGCGGCGAGACCTCCGGCGCCGTGGTGCAGGCGCTCGATGTGCGCGCCTTGCGCATCGGCCCGCAGATCGATCCGGGCGTGCCGGCGACCGCGACACTCGACGACCAGCCGCTGGCGCTGGCGCTCAAGTCGGGCAATTTCGGCAGCGTCGATTTCTTCGAGAAGGCCTTGCGCTTCCTCGGCGGCGCCAAGGAGTGAGTTGAACATGAGCACGGAAAACCAACTGCGCGAAGAGATCTGCCGCACCGGCGCCAGTCTTTACCAGCGCGGCTACACGGTCGGCTCGGCCGGCAACATCAGCGCGCGTCTGGACGATGGCTGGCTGATCACGCCGACCGATGCCTGCCTCGGCTATCTCGATCCGGCCAAGATTGCCAAGGTCGACGCCGCCGGCAACTGGGTCTCGGGCGACAAACCGTCGAAGACGCTGGCGCTGCATCGGATGGTCTACGACAACAATCCGGAGATGCACGCGGTGGTGCACACGCACTCGACCTACCTGGTCAAGCTGACGATCTCGGGCGTGTGGTCGCAGGACGATGTGCTGCCGCCGATCACGCCGTACTACGTGATGAAGGTCGGCCACATTCCCTTCATCGCCTATCGCCGTCCGGGCGATCCGCTGGTGGCGGAGCAGGTGAAGCAACTCGCCAACAAGGTGCGCGGCGTGCTGCTCGAGCGACTCGGTCCGGTGGTGTGGGAAAGCTCGGTTTCCAAGGCGGCCTACGCACTGGAAGAGCTGGAAGAAACGGCCAAGCTGTGGCACCTGGCGGGCGGCGATGTCGCACCGCTGGACGACGCTGCGCTGACCGAATTGCGCGAGGTATTCAACGCGCGCTGGTAGGCATTCAGCGCTTCGGTCCGGCTTCAACAAAACAAAAAAATGACGCGACAAGGACGCCGGCTCACGCCGGTATCCCGGCCGCAGCATTCACTTTTTTCGCCAGCCACGCGCCAGCCGGTTTGTATCAGCACGTCAGATTTTTAAATTGCCTGCACATGTCTTTCAAGCGGGCGCTATAAACCAACGGCCGTGGGAGCGGCCGTATATCAACATAATCAACAGGAGATTGTCGTAGCATGACTGCATCAACCAACATCGGCGCCGCACCGGGTGTCAACACCAGCGCCAACGAACAAGAACAGAACCGCGTCTATGCCAAGGTATTCTGGCGCATCATGCCTTTCCTCATGCTGTGTTACGTGATCGCCTATCTCGATCGCGTCAACGTCGGCTTTGCCAAGCTGCAGATGTCGGTCGACCTGGGTTTCAGCGAAACCGTGTTCGGCCTCGGCGCCGGCGTGTTCTTCCTCGGCTACTTTCTGTTCGAAGTGCCGAGCAACATCCTCATGCACAAGGTGGGCGCGCGCGTCTGGATCGCCCGCATCATGATCACCTGGGGAATCCTGTCGGCCGCCTTCATGTATGTTGAAACACCGCTGCAGTTCTACGTGCTGCGCTTCCTGCTCGGTCTGGCGGAGGCCGGTTTCTATCCCGGTATCATCCTGTACCTGACCTACTGGTATCCGTCGCATCGCCGCGCCAAGGTGATCGCCGTCTTCATGTCCGGCATCCCGGTCGCCGGCATCCTCGGCAACCCGCTGTCGGGCTGGATCATGGACGCCTTCCACGGCACCACGGGCATGCACGGCTGGCAATGGATGTTCGTTATCGAAGCGATTCCCGCCGTGCTGATCGGCCTGGCCACGCTGGCCTACCTGGACAACGGCATCGCCAAGGCGAAATGGCTGACTGACGGTGAAAAGAAGCTGCTGGAAGATGAAATCGCCGCCGATCAGAAGGGCAAGGAAAGCGTGCATTCCTTCGCGGACATCGTCAGCGACAAGCGCGTCTGGCTGATGTGCCTGATCTACTTTTGCTTCGTCATGGGCCAGTACGGCCTGACGCTGTGGATGCCGACTCTGGTGAAAGCCACCGGCGTCACCGGCAACCTGCACATCGGTCTGCTCAGCGCGATTCCGTTCGGCTGCGCCATCATCGCGATGAACCTGATCGGCCGCAGCGCCGACGCGCGCCGCGAACGCCGTTGGCATCTGATCGTGCCGGCCCTGATGGGCGCAGTCGGTTTCGTCGGCGCGGCGCTGTTCGCCGACAACACTGCGGTCTCAATCGCCGCACTGTCCCTGGCTGCTGCAGGCGTGCTGACTTGCGCACCATTGTTCTGGTCGCTGCCGACTTCGTTCCTGTCGGGCGCTGCAGCCGCTGTCGGCATTGCCGCCATCAACTCGGTCGGCAATCTGGCCGGCTTTGTCAGCCCCTACCTGATCGGTTACCTGAAGGACCTGACCCACAGCGGCGCGACCGGCATGTACATGCTGGCGATCATGCTGTTGATCGGTTCTGCTGCGGTGTTGAAGACTTCGCCGAAGCTGGTGAACAAGTAAGTTTCACACTAGACTTATCCGGCGCGCACTGTAACAAGTGCGCGCCACTATTCCAAGGAGATCACGATGCTGCGTTTCGCCGCCAACCTGAGCATGATGTACAACGAACATGCTTTCCTCGATCGCTTCGCCGCTGCCGCCAAAGATGGCTTCAGCGGCGTCGAGTTCTTGTTTCCCTATGATTTCCAGCCGGAAGAAATCCGTTCGCGCCTCGACGCCAACGGTCTGACGCAGGCGCTGTTCAATGCGCCGCCGGGCGACTGGTCCGCCGGTGAACGCGGCATCGCTTCGTTGCCCGGCCGCGAAGACGAATTCAAGCGCAGCATCGAGACCGCGCTGAAATACACCGAAGTCATCGGCAACAAGACGCTGCACGTGATGGCCGGACTGATCCGTCCCGACCAGGATCGCGCCAAGCATCGCGCGGTCTACCTGGACAACCTGTCGTACGCGGCCCATCACGCCGACCTGGCCGGCGTGACCGTGGTGATCGAGCCGATCAACACGCGCAACATCCCCGGCTTCTTCCTCAATCGCCAGGACGACGCGCAAGCCATCTGCGCCGAGATCGGCGCCGAGAACCTCAAGGTGCAGTTCGATTGCTACCACTGCCAGATCGTCGAAGGCGACGTCGCCGTGAAGCTGAAGCGCGACATGGCCGGCGTCGGCCACATCCAGGTCGCCGGCGTGCCGGAGCGTCATGAGCCGGATGTTGGCGAGCTGAACTATCCCTACCTGCTCAAACTGATCGACTCGCTGGGCTACAAGGGCTGGATCGGTTGCGAGTATGTCCCGGCGGCGGCGACCTCGGACGGCCTCGGCTGGCTCAAGGCGCTGGCGGCGCAGGGACTGACGGAACTGAAGCCGCGCTGATCGTATCGGCGGGGTGAAAGGACTGTTCTTCACGGATGGAGGTGAAGAACAAAAAAGCGGGGCGCTCCTGACGGAACGTCCCGCTTAATTTTTATTCTTGCCGAATTTCTGCTGACTGCTCTCGCCAGCTAATCGTTCGGATGGATTTGCTTGGTGACGCTGCTTTTATCGTGGCATTTGATGCAGGTCGCGTAATGCCAGATTGCAGGGAGCGGAATCTTGTAGCCGTGTTTCTGGCCACAAGCCAGACATACCAATTCGCCTTGCTCGGGGATGTTCATGTTGTGCTGCTACGTGATGAAGGTTGCTCGAAGTCGCGGAGCCGTCCGGCTTTTAGTTGATAAAAATCAATTTTTGACGGCAATCTGCTGACTGTTGCTGATTTTACCCGGTAACGGGAAAGTACGCTGGCGGGGGACGTTTTGGTATCGCTCGGTTTGCCGGGTTCCGCTTTCAAAAATTACAGGATAAGATTTCATCTCACTCATCGGCACCAGTGCACAAGTAAATGACCATGCAAAAAGACAGACCTGAGAACAAACCGATCCTTCAAAAGCCATTCGCTCAGACCTATTTTCACGGCACTAAAGCGGACCTGAAATTGGGGGATTTCATCGAAGCGGGTTTCAACTCCAACTTCGGACAAAGAAAAAATGCGAAATACATTTTCCTGACGGCGACACTGGACGCCGCCATCTGGGGCGCCGAGCTCGCGATCGGGGAAGGACGCGAAAGAATTTACCTGGTGGAACCGATGGGAGAGATTGAAGACGATCCGGATCTGACCGACAGAAAATTCCCCGGCAATCCGACGCAATCGTTTCGTTCCATGCAGCCGTTCAAGGTGGTCGGCGAAATCACGCTGTGGCAGGGACATCCTGCGGAGCAAGTGCAGGCAATGAAGGATGGATTGACGAAACTCAGGGAGCAGGGCGTCAACTCGCTGAACGACGAGGACTAGTCCGACGCGGGTCTGAACTATTCAGAAAGAATTTCAGGACCACAGAACGTAAAAAAGGCCTAGCCGAAGCTAAGCCTTTCATATTCTTGGTGGCCCGGGGCGGAATCGAACCACCGACACAAGGATTTTCAATCCTCTGCTCTACCGACTGAGCTACCAGGCCAAGAGGCCGAATTATAGCAAGATAATTTTAGAATGCAAAGGGTGCTTCCACTTTTTTATCAAAAAGTTCGCCGGCCCTCTGTGGAGTGCGCTTTGCAGTAATTATTTCCGGTGTTTCCTTTTCGCTTCCGATGAGTCCTTCCTGTGATGGAGATCAAAGAAGGGCCTGCGGGGAAGGCGTTTATAATGCTTTCCCATGAACGGCATCTCATCCCATCCTTCTTCCAACGCCGCCGCGCGCAAAATTGCGGGTGCGTCTTCTCCATCCGATATCTGCATCGTCGGCAACGGCGCCATCGGCAAGACCGCTGCGCTGGCATTGGCGCAAGCCGGACTGCGCGTAAGCTTGCTGGCGCCGGCTTCCGCATCTGCCGGACCTTCTGTGGCATCGGCTACGGAGCAAGCCAGCTGGGATGTGCGCGTCTACGCCGTCAACCAGATCGCGCGCGACCTGCTGTCGTCGATCAAGGTCTGGGATGCGCTCGACGCCGAGCGCGTGGCAGCGGTCGACGGCATGAACGTCACCGGCGACGATGAAAACCATCCGGGCCATCTGGTGTTCGACGCCTATTCGGCGCACGTCGATGCGCTGGCGTGGATCGTCGAGGACCGCAACCTGAATGCCGCGCTCGATGCGGCACTGAAATTTTCTCCCAACGTGCGCGTCGTCAACGGCCGCGCCGTGTCCATGCGCAGCGACCTGCACAGCGTCACTCTGCAGCTGGAAAGCGGCGACACGCTCGAAGCCTCCTTGCTGGTCGGCGCCGACGGCGGGCAATCGTGGGTGCGCGGCCAGTGCGATATCGGACTGGACTACCGCGCCTATGGACAGCGCGCCATCGTCACCAATTTCTCCTGCGAAAAAGCGCATCAGGGTGTGGCTTATCAATGGTTCACCGCGACCGAGGGCATTGTCGCGCTGTTGCCGCTGCCGGGGCAGCGCGTGTCGTTGGTGTGGTCGGCGCCGGATGCGCTGGCCGAGACGCTGATGCGCCAACCGGCTGCGCAACTGGCGCAGCATCTGGGTAAATACGCTTCTCATGCGCTAGGTGCCTTGACGCCGCTGGAGCCGGAAGTGGTGCGCGATTTTCCGCTGACGCTGGTCAAGCCGCACGCCATGACGGCGCCGCGCGTGGCGCTGATCGGCGACGCTGCGCACGTGATCCATCCGCTGGCCGGTCACGGCATGAATCTCGGTTTCGCCGACGTGGTCGCCTTGCTGAAGGTCATCAATGAGCGCGAGCAGCAACGCGATTGCGGCGATGCCCGCGTGCTGAGCCGCTATGCGCGTGCGCGCAAGGAAGAAGTCCTGCTGATGCAACTGGCCACCGACGGCCTGGCGCGCCTGTTCGGCACCGGCCTCGAGCCGCTGCGCATGGTGCGCAATATCGGGTTGAACTTGGTGAACAACCTGCCGGTCTTAAAGCGGCGTCTGATGGCGCATGCCCTCGGCAAACGGATTTGACCGATTTACTTTATAGTTTGACGACTTTGCGTCGGGCTCCATCCGACGAGGTCTCAAAACGATTCCGAACATCGCCTTACTATTGGAACAGAACATGAAAAAGATTTTTGCACTCCCCGCCTTCCTGGCTGCAGCCGGCCTGCTGCTGGCATGCGTGGGCGGCTCGGCCTGCGCGGCCGACGCTACTGAAGCCGCCATCAAGAAGGCGATCGAACCGCGCCTGGGCGAAGGCGCCAAGGTCGAGTCGGTGAGCAAGACGCCGTATGCGGGATTGTATGAAGTGCAGGTCGACGGCGACGTGATCTACACCGACGCCAAGGCGCAGTACCTGTTCATCGGCCGCGTGGTCGATTCGCAGACTTACCGCGATTTCACCAAGGAAAAGATCCAGGCCATCAACAAGGTCAAGTTCTCCGACCTGCCGCTGGACCTGGCGATCAAGACCGTCAAGGGCAACGGCAAGCGCACCATCGCCGTGTTCGAAGATCCGAACTGCGGCTACTGCAAGCGTTTCCAGAAGACCTTGCTGGACGTCGACAACGTGACCGTGTACACCTTCCAGTACAACATCCTGGCGCAGGATTCGATCGAGAAGTCGCGCAATATCTGGTGCTCGTCCAACCCGGGCAAGGCCTGGAGCGACTGGATGCTGAACGGCAAGGAAGCCTCGGCTGCGCCGGCAACCTGCAACGCGCCGCATGACCAGGTGCTGGCGCTGGGCCAGAAGATGAAGATCACCGGCACGCCGACCATCATTTTTGCGGACGGCTCGCGTATTCCCGGTGCCATCGATACCAAGGGTCTGGAACAGAAGTTCGCTACGCTGAAGTAAGCCCATCCGCCGTCAGCATTTTTGCTGCGGCCGTCAGGTTGAAATTTACTTGGCGGCCGTATGCAACTGCATCATTCCTGCTTCAAACTTCCCCTCGCACAACAACGGAATCGCATCGAGACTCTTCTCGATGGCGTCGTTGATGAGCGCCTGTTCTTCCTTGCGCGGACGATGCAGCACGAAGTCGGCCACCGGTTGCTGCAGGCCCATCGTGCGCGGATGGCCGATGCCGATGCGCAGGCGCCAGTAGTCTTGCGTGCCGAGCGCGGCGGTGATGTCCTTGAGGCCGTTGTGACCGCCGGAAGAGCCGCCTTTCTTGATCTTGGCGCTGCCGGGCGGCAGGTCCAGTTCATCGTGCACCACCAGCACTTCATCGGGGGCGATCTTGTAGAAGCGCGCCAGTGCGCCGACCGACTGACCGGAGCGGTTCATGAAGGTCTGCGGTTCCAGCAGCCAGACTTCCTGACCGGCGACGGAGGTCTTGGCAGCCAGCGCATTGAAGCGCGTCTCGCGTGCGAGACGAATGCTGCCGGCGAGATTGTCGACCAGCCAGAAGCCGGCGTTGTGCCGGGTCTGCTCGTATTCCGGGCCGGGATTGCCGAGGCCGACGATAAGGCGTATGGGCATGCTGATAAGAAGTTAACAGGAAAGCGCCGATTATCGCGGATAACGAATCGACCCGTCCAATTCCGCTCAGTTTCTGCTCCGTTTCCATCCCGGATTGCCGTGTTTATTGCTGCAAATCCATTTATTTCGTGCATTTGGGGGCTGTCAAGATTGGCGCGTCCCCCTGAATTGCGTATCATCCAACGCTTGTTTTTCAATTCCCGGATTTCATTGTCATGTTGCCTTCCATCGAACAACGTTTAGCTCTCGAACTCGTCGCCAAGCCGGTGCAGGTTGCCGCCGCGATCGCCTTACTCGACGAAGGCGCGACCGTGCCTTTCATCGCGCGCTACCGCAAGGAAGCCACCGGAGGCCTGGACGATACCCAGCTGCGCCTGCTGGAAGAGCGCCTGCGTTACTTGCGCGAGCTGGAAGACCGCCGCGCCGCGATCATCTCGTCCATCGAAGAGCAGGGCAAGATGACGCCGGTCCTGCTGGACGCCATCGTCCACGCCGAAGACAAGACCCGTCTGGAAGATCTGTACCTGCCCTATAAGCTCAAGCGCCGCACCAAGGCCCAGATCGCCGCCGAAGCCGGCCTCACCGAACTGGCCGACGCGCTGCTGAACGACCCGATGCTCAATCCGGAAGAAGAAGCGGCGAAATACCTCAAGCCCGCCTTCACCACCGACAGCGGCGACAATCCCGGCGTGGCCGATGCCAAGGCGGCATTGGACGGCGCGCGTCAGATCCTGATGGAACGTTTCGCTGAAGATGCGCAGCTGTTGCAGGCGCTGCGCGAATACATCACCGAACACGGCATCGTTGAATCGAAGGTGATCGAAGGCAAGCAGGACGCCGGTGAAAAATTCGCCGACTATTTCGACTACTCCGAAACCATCGGCACGATTCCATCGCACCGCGCGCTGGCCTTGTTCCGCGGTCGCCGCGAAGAGATGTTGACGGTGGTTCTGCGCCTCGACACCGAAGAAGAAAAACCGAAGTGGGACGCGCCGCACAACCCGTGCGAAAACCGTATCGCCGGGCGCTTCGGCGTCAGCAGCAAGGGTCGTCCCGCCGACAAGTGGCTGGCCGATACCGTGCGCTGGGCATGGCGCGTGAAGGTCTTCATGCACCTCGAAACCGAACTGATGACGGGCCTGCGCGAGCGCAGCGAAGCCGAAGCGATCAACGTCTTTGCCCGCAACCTGAAGGATTTGCTGCTGGCCGCGCCGGCCGGTCCGCGCGCCACCATGGGCCTGGATCCGGGACTGCGCACCGGCGTCAAGGTGGCGGTGGTTGACGCCACCGGCAAGGTGGTCGACACGACCGCCATCTTCCCGCATCAGCCGCGCAATGACTGGGAAGGTTCGCTGCACACGTTGGCCAAGCTGGCTGAAAAGCATAACGTCTCGCTGATTTCCATCGGCAACGGCACCGCTTCGCGCGAAACCGACAAGCTGGCGCAAGACTTGATCAAGATGCGTCCGGAACTGAAGCTGACCAAGATCGTCGTGTCGGAAGCCGGCGCATCGGTGTATTCGGCCTCTGAATTCGCCTCGAAGGAATTGCCTGATCTGGACGTGTCGATCCGCGGCGCGGTGTCGATTGCACGTCGTCTCCAAGATCCGCTGGCCGAGTTGGTCAAGATCGATCCGAAGTCGATCGGCGTTGGTCAATACCAGCATGACGTCGGCCAGTCGCAACTGGCGCGTTCGCTCGACGCCGTCGTCGAGGATTGCGTGAATGCCGTCGGCGTTGACGTCAACACCGCTTCCGCGCCGTTGCTGGCGCGCGTGTCCGGCCTCAACGCCAGCGTCGCGCAAAGCATCGTGTCGTATCGCGACATGAAGGGCATGTTCACCTCGCGCGCCGGTTTGCGTGAAGTGCCGCGCCTGGGCGACAAGACCTTCGAACAGGCGGCCGGATTCCTGCGCGTGATGAACGGCGACAACCCGCTCGACGCTTCGGCGGTCCACCCGGAATCGTATCCGCTGGTGGAAAAAATCCTGGCCGACATCAAGAAGGACGTGAAGGGCGTGTTGGGTGAAAGCGCCTTGCTGAAATCGCTGAGCCCGGCCAAATACGCCGACGAAAAATTCGGTGTGCCGACCGTCACCGACATCCTGAAGGAGCTGGAAAAGCCCGGCCGCGATCCGCGTCCTGAATTCACCACCGCAACCTTCAAGGATGGCGTTGAAGAAATCAAGGACCTGCGCCCCGACATGATCCTCGAAGGCGTGGTGACCAACGTCGCCGCCTTCGGCGCCTTCGTCGACATCGGCGTGCATCAGGACGGCCTGGTGCATATCTCGGCCCTGTCCAACACCTTCGTCAAGGATCCGCACACCGTCGTCAAGGCCGGTCAGGTGGTCAAGGTCAAGGTGCTGGAAGTCGACGAGAAGCGCAAGCGCATTGCACTGACCATGCGCCTGTCCGACAGCGCACCGGTTGCCGGCAGCAAGCCGGAGCAACGCGGCGACCGTAACGATGCACGTCGCCTGTCGCAGCACCAGGGCCAGCAGTCGCGTCAGCCGGCGCCGGCGAACAACGCCATGGCGGCGGCGTTCGCCAAGCTCAAGGGCTGATGCGGAGCGGTTGAATAAATCGATGGACAAAAAAAGACGCGGCTTGCCGCGTCTTTTTTTACGCCTGCAGCGTGGCTGCAGGGGCGTTGCTCCGATGCCGGTTGCGGAATCAGTAGTTGGTGACGGTGGTGCGGCTGGCCGTGATCGAGACCGACACCGAGACGCTGGTGGTGGTCGAGCTGCCGTCCGTCGGCGTGGAGCCATCATCGGTCGTCGGGTTCTTCAGCGAAGCGACGAAATCGGCGATGCCCTTCTTCAGGATTTCATAGGTCTTGTCGATGTTACTGGCGATGTCGCCGTTGAGGACCTTGAGGCTGGACAGGATGCCGCGCGCTTCATCGAAGCCCTGGTCGACGCCCTTCTGGATCAGGCTCATGAACTTGTCGATGTTGGCGTCCCGCTTGCTGGTGTCCGCGGCGCCGTCGGCGCTGTCGGCACCGTCCGTGCTGTCGCCGGTCTTGCTGTTTTGGCTGAACAAGCCGAACGCGCTCTTGATGAACGACAGGATGCGGCCGGCGGTGGCTTCCGGGCTGTTGTCTTGCGAAGCGGCGTTCTGGATGGCGTTGTCGCCGAGTTCCGGCTTCAGTATGTCGTTGAGGTTTTCGATCGCCGACTTGTAGACCAGCGACAGCGGGTCGTTCTGCGAGGACAGCGACACTTCCAGTGACGATTGCAGAATGGCTGCGTTGAGCTGTTGCTTGGCGATGGCCGGCGTCAGTTTGACATCTTTCGCACCGGTCGCGCCGTCCGTCTTGGTGGCGTCGTCAGTGGTGGAGGCATCGGTGGTCGCGGGCAGGCTGGTGGCCGGCGTGTTGGTATTGATCGTGTTGGTGCTGATAGACATGGCAGGTCTCCTGTACAAGGACCGCACGCAAGAAGGAGGGGAAATGGCAGTCCATCCTCAACTTACGGCATGCTGACCGAAATCTGAAGGTCACAATGCCAACTTCGTTTGTAAGAATTTATGACCAGAATCGAGACAATACGTATCGTTTTCACTGAAATTGCGGTAATTATTGTTTTTTGGAAACGTCCTTTTGCAGCTATCGTGCATCTCAGTTCATGAGAGCGATGATCCTGTCTCTCAAATCGCTTACGGCGAAATTATCTAAGGTTGGATGACACCGCTCTTGTCCACTGTCGTCACGTCGACATAGGTGGAGCCCTGATGGCTGGACGGTGAAAAATTGATTTGATAGCCCGCGTGGTCGTAGGTTTTGTCGTTGACTGTTTCCAGCGCGACAATCAATTTCTCGTGCGTCAGCCGGTGGCTTGCGCGACTGAGGCCTTCGGCCAGCACTTTTGCGGCGATATAACCTTCGAGTCCGAGATAGCTGAATTGTCCGATCCTGGCGACGCGCATCGCCTTTTGGTATTCATGCACGATGGGCATGCGCGCCTTCCAGGGATGCGGCACGACTTGCGAAATGATCAGGCCGCTGGCCGCTTCTTCAAGCTCGCTGGTCAGCAGCGGGCTGCACACCAGCGAGGCGCAATAAAAATAACCGAGATAGCCCTTGGCGCGCAGGTTGCGTATCAAGGCACTGTTGACGTTTTGTGAAATGCTCATGATTAGCACCACGTCGGGTCGGCTTTCCAATAGTTTGTCGGCGATCTTGTCGACGTTTTGTCCCATGATGCTTTCCGACGCGACCAGCTGTGCGTTTGCATTGCTGATCTTGGCTTTCATCATGACGTTGTGCGGCAGTCCCGTAGCGTCATTGAAGATCGCCAGCCGTTTCAGTCCCATCTGCGTGAAGCGCGAAAACAGATAGTCGTATTCGTTGGCATAGCTCGCGCGTATCGTGAAGACGTGCCGGTTGAACGCGGCGTACACAATCCAGGAGCCCGTCACAGGGGCGAAATACGGCACCTTGCGTTCGTTGATCAGCGGCAATACGGCGGCGGTGGTTTGTGCGCCGATATAGCCGAACAGCGCGATGGCCTTGTGCTCGTCGAGCAGCTCCTGCGTGTTCTTGAGCGCCAGGGTGGGATCGTTCTGGTCATCCAACGTCATCAACCTGACCCGGCGACCCGCTATGCCGCCGCGACTGTTGAGCTGGGCGAAGTAGACGTTTGCTCCGGTGATGAACTGGCGTGTGATCTTGGCATAGGGGCCGCTCAGATCCGCAGACTGGCCGACAACAATGTCGTTGTTGCCGGCAGGTTCGGGGGAATTGAATTGTCCATGGGCATGGCAACACAAAAAAAACAGGGTCAGCGCAGCGATGCGCCGCACGGGAAGGAATGGTATTCGCATGGTCTCGACACCTCCACCAGTTGTTGGCCGTAGAGATGGTTTTGTCGTGCTACTCAGAGTAGCAACGATGCACGAGGAGGCAATGCTTTTATGCGAATCGGACCCACAAACCGGCTGAATCTTGACGATGTACGAACCTCGTCAGAATCTTTTTCTACAGTTCTTCCACCATGAACAAACGCCGGTGTTCGCGCATGGCGTAACGGTCAGTCATGCCGGCAATGTAGTCGGATACCTGGCGCGCCTGGCGGCGCTGGCCTTCGTCGTCCTGTTCGGCAACCACGTAGTCGGGCGGCAAGAGCGTTGGTTGCGCCAGGAACGCCTGGAACAATTCGGCGATGATGCGGCGCGCCTTGGCGGTCATGCGATTGACCTGGTAGTGGCGATACAGGTTCTGGCGCAGGAAGCGCTTGAGCACGGCGGCTTCCTGCTGCATCGGTTCGGAGAAGGCGATCAGGGGCGCGGCGTTGCGTACGTCCTCGATGCTGAGGGGCGCTGCGGCGGCGATGTTTTCCTGCGAGGTGCGGATGAGGTCGACGATCAAGGTATTGATCATGCGGCGCACGGTTTCGTTGATGGCGCGGCGACCGGTGATGCCGGGATAGGCCAGTTCCGCTTCGCGCTGATGGCGTGCGAAGAAATCCACTTCACCCAGCTGCGCAATCGTCAGCAGGCCGGAACGCAGGCCGTCGTCGATGTCGTGGTTGTTGTAGGCGATCTCGTCGGCCAGATTGGCCAGCTGTGCTTCCAGGCTAGGCTGCTTCTTGTCGATGAAGCGCTGGCCGATAGCGCCGAGCTGGCGCGCGTTGGCCAGCGAGCAGTGCTTGAGGATGCCTTCACGCGTCTCGAACATCAGGTTGAGGCCATCGAAGGCACCATAGTGCTGTTCGAGGTCGTCGACCACGCGCAGGCTTTGCAGATTGTGCTCGAAGCCGCCGAAGTCCTTCATGCAGGTGTTCAGCTCATCCTGGCCGGCGTGGCCGAACGGCGTGTGGCCGAGGTCATGGGCCAGCGAGATGGCTTCCACCAGGTCTTCGTTGAGGCGCAGATTGCGTGCGCAGGAGCGCGCAATCTGGGCGACTTCGATGCTGTGGGTCAGGCGCGTGCGGAACAGGTCGCCCTCATGATTGACGAAGACCTGAGTCTTGTATTCGAGGCGGCGGAACGCGGTGGAGTGAATGATGCGGTCGCGATCGCGCTGGTATTCGGTACGCGATCCGGGAGCAGGTTCGGAGAAGCGCCGCCCGGTCGATGTTGCTGCATGGGCGGCATAAGGTGCAAGGTGGAGCGGCGCGTCTTGGGTCATGTCAGGAACTCATTCAGGTGCTTCAATGCAGATCTTCAATCGACGGCGACGCAATGACTTCTGCAACCGTCGTCCTCAGCTCGGGGTTTGTACGCAGGCCGCCAGCGTCTGCAGCAAGATATCCTGCGGCACGTTGGTGATCAGCGGCTGACCCAGCGGCTTGATCAGGATGAACTTGATCGCGCCGCCTTCATTCTTCTTGTCGACTTCCATCAGTTCCAGCCAACGCTCCGTCCCGAGGTCTGGCGCCACGACAGGCAGGCCCGCTGCCTTGACCAGTGCAGTCAGGCGATCCTTCGAGACGGCGTCGATGTAGCCCAGCCGATGCGACAGGTCGGCCGCCATCACCATGCCGCAGCCGACCGCTTCGCCGTGCAGCCATTGGCCGTAGCCGAGGCCGTTCTCGATCGCGTGGCCGAAGGTGTGGCCGAAGTTGAGGATGGCGCGCAGGCCGCCTTCGCGTTCATCCTGGCGCACTACCTCGGCCTTGATTTCGCAGGAACGCTGGATCGAATAGGCCAGCGCGGCGTTGTCCTTGGCGACCAGCTTGCCGATATTGACTTCGATCCAGTCGAAGAACGGGGCGTCGATGATGGCGCCATGCTTGATCACTTCGGCCAGGCCGGCCGCCAGTTCGCGCGATGGCAGCGTGTGCAGCGTGGCGGTATCGGCGATCACGGCTTGCGGCTGGTAGAACGCGCCGATCATGTTCTTGCCGAGCGGATGATTGATGCCGGTCTTGCCGCCGACCGAGGAGTCGACCTGCGACAGCAGCGTGGTCGGGATCTGCACGAACGGCACGCCGCGCATGTACGACGCCGCTGCGAAACCAGTCAGGTCGCCGATGACGCCGCCGCCGAGCGCGACCAGCGTGGTCTTGCGATCGCATTTTTCGGCGAGCAGGACATCGAACACTTTCATCAGGCTGGCCCAGGTCTTTTGTTCTTCACCGTCGGGCAGCACGATTTCGGTGACTTGCTTGCCGGCGTCTTCGAGCAGCTTGCGCACGCGCGGCAGGTACAGCGGACCGACCTTGTCGTTGGTGACGACGGCGACGCGCTTGCCGGCGACGTGGCGCGTGAGCAATTCGGGGTTCGACAGCAGATCGTGGCCGATGGTGATCGGGTAGCTGCGCTCTCCCAGTTCGACTTGCAGGGCGACGGGGGCGAAGGTGGAAGCGGTCATGGCAGGTTCGGCGGAGGCGGCTGGTGGTGTGGAGGAGGTGGCCGGCGCAAAGGCGGCATCGGCAGTCTGTTTGGGTGTCAGTTCGAGCTGGCTCAGGATGGCCTGCACCAGGAACTGTACGTTGGGGCGGCCGGTCTCGATGACGAAATCGGCTACTTCGCGGTAATACGGATCGCGCTGGCGCGACAACTCTTCGAGCTTGCGGCGCGGATCGGCGGTTTGCAGCAACGGGCGATTCTTGTCGCGCCCGGTGCGCTGCAGGATCTGGTTGATGCCGGCGCGCAGATAAATCACGGTGCCGCGCTGCTTCAGGTAGGCGCGGGTTTCGGCGCGCAGGATGGCGCCGCCGCCGGTGGCCAGGACGATGTCTTGCTGGGCGCTCAGTTCGCGGATGACGTCGGCTTCGCGCTTGCGAAAACTTTCCTCGCCTTCGATTTCAAAAATCACGGGAATGGTTGTGCCGGTGCGCGACTCGATCTCGTGATCGGAGTCGACGAAGCGCTTGTTCAGTTTTTTCGCCAGGGCACGCCCTATCGTTGTCTTGCCGGCGCCCATCAGGCCGACAAGAAAAATGCTTCCACTCATATACGATTTTTCACTGCGGGATTGTCCGGATAGCTGGTCGCTGGAGGCCTCTGTTGTTGGTTTTTCGGCCTGCCGTGCGCAACCAGCTGCAACAGACGATTTTACCGTCTGTTGCGCCGTTGTCGGGGAAATATCGGGAAAAACATGGATTTCGAGATGATTAACGCAGGAAATTGCGGTCGGCGACGATTTTCGGCGTGAGGAAGATCAGCAGTTCCGTCTTGTGGTCGATGCGGGCGCTATGTTTGAACAGGTTGCCGATCACCGGGATGTCGCCCAGCAGCGGCACCTTGGAAACGGTGTTCGATTCGGTCTGCGTGTAGATCCCGCCGATGACGACGGTGCCGCCATTTTCCACCTGCACCAGCGTCTTGACGTGTTTGGTGTTGATTGCCAACCCGCCCGGCGTGGCGGTGCCGCGGCTGTCCTTGTTGATGTCGACATTGAGGATGACGTTGCCGTCCGGTGTGATCTGCGGCGTCACTTCGAGCTTGAGGTTGGCCTTCTTGAAGGCAGTCGAGGTGGCGCCGCTGCTGGTGGCTTGCTGGTAGGGAATTTCCTCGCCCTGTTCGATCAACGCAGGTTGCTGGTCGGCAGTGACCACGCGCGGGCTGGAAACGATCTTGCCTTTGCCGTCGGCTTCCAGCGCCGATAGTTCTAGCGTAAGGAAGCGGTTGGCGGCGGCGTTGAACAGGCTCAGCGCGAAACTGCCTGCAGCTGCGCCGCCGATTCCTTGCGCCGGCAGGTTGACGGCGTGGTTGGCGGAATATGAACTGGCGGCAGCCTTGGTCAGACCCGCCGCTTCGCCCACCTGGTTGTAGGTGCTGCCCGCGGCGAAGCCATTGGCCCGGGCGGAAAATCCGAGGCGCGCGCCGAGATTGCGGCTGAAGCTGTCGTCGGCTTCGACGATGCGCGCTTCGATCAGCACCTGGCGAGCGGCGACGTCGATCTTTTCCAGCAGCTTGCGGATGTTGTCGAGCACCGATGGCGTATCGGTCACGAACAACTGGTTGGTGCGCTGATCCACCACTGCGCTGCCGCGGCGCGACAGCAGTGTGGGGCGGCGTTCGCCGTGCGGGTTGATGCCGGCGGCGATGTCTTCGCCGAACACTTTGCGGAAGGCTTCGGCCTTCTGGTAGTTGAGCTGGAATACTTCGGCGCGCAACGGTTCGAGTTCGGCGATCTGGGCGCGTTGCTCCAGTTCAAGCCGTTCGCGCGTCAGCAGCTCTTCGCGCGGCGCCACCCACATGACGTTGCCGTTGCGCCGCATGTCCAGCCCGCGCGTCTGCAGCACGATGTCCAGCGCCTGATCCCACGGCACGTCTTTCAGGCGCAAGGTCAGCGCGCCGCCGACGCCATCGCTGGCAATGATGTTGATGCCAGTGAAATCGGCCAGCACCTGCAGGATGGCGCGCACCTCGATGTTCTGGAACTGCAGCGACAGCTTGTCGCCGCGGTAAGGCTGATGGCGTTGCGCCGGCCCCTTGCCGGCGTCGGCCGGGGCGCGCACTTCGATCACCAGTTGCGCCTCCTTCTGATAGGCGTGATATTCCGCCAGCGGTTCGGCGTCGATCAGCAGCCGTACAGCCGCACCGCGACGGCCGGCGTCGATGGCGTTGACCGGCGTGCCGAAATCGCCGACCTCAAGGCGTCGCGGCAAACGCGCGGGCAGGTCGGCGTTGAGGATGTCGGCGATGATCTGCCGTCCTTGCCGGCGGATGTCGAGCGCGGTCTCCGGTCCCGGCAGATCGACGATGACGCGGCCCTCGCCTTGCGTGCCGCGGCGGAAGTCGATGCCGCCGATCAGGGGCCTGCCGGCCGCCGGCAACACCTCATTGCCGGAAATGGCGACGACGATGGCGCCGGCTTCGGTGCGCACGGAGTAGGGAGACATATGCCGCAGGTTGAGCACCACGCGGCTGCGTCCGGCAGAGGACGCGACGGAATGGTTGCGCAACGGCCCGGTGTCGAGGTTTTTTTGCTGGGTGTCGATGGCGTTGTCTGTGTCGGCAAGATCGATCACGATGCGGGCCGGCGAGACGGTGGAGAAATGCACGGGCGCGGTTGTCGGCGGGTAGCGCAGTGTCAGGCGTACTTCGACACGGCTGTCGAGTTGCTCCGCGTCGATGGCGAGAAGGGCGTTGCGCTGCTGTGCCTGCACGCCACCGCAAATCAGTGGCGAGAACGCCGTCCACAATGCGAGCCGGTACAGCGTTTTGATCATTTCCCGCTTCCTTGCAATTCGAGCGCCGTCATGCGCTTTTCCCAGTTGCCGCCGTTGCGGACCAGTTCTTCCAGTTCGATGCGTCTGTCCTTGATGCTGCGGATGACGCCGAAATTCTGGCCCAGGTAATCGCCCGCACGCGCGGGATAGACGATCTTGTCGACCTGCAGCAAGGCATCCGAGCGACCGTCGCGCGACAGTGTGCCGACCAGGCGTATCGATTCCAGCGGGACGCCCTCGAGCGGTTGTCTGGCGCCGCGCTGGGGTGGACGTTCATTGCTATCGATCTCGTCCGGCAGGGTGGCCGGATGGCCGAACGGGGTAACGGCATCTCCATCGTCTGCGATGGGGTACGCCTGGGGAATGAACTCATTTGCCGGCTGGATGACGGGCTGCGTCGATGGCGTGTCAAGGCGAATGGCGTCGAGCTGCGCGCGCAGTTGCTCCGGCGTGTCGCGTTCGGCACAACTCGTCAGGAGCAAGGCAAACAGGATCGCCGGCGAAAACGGTCGGACCGATTGCCGCGTCATGGCTTTTCCTCATCGCCTGTTTTACTGCGATAGGCCAGGGCGAGCGCTTCCAGCGTCACGCGGCCGGGCCGCTCGGCGTTGCTTAGACGCAGGTCGCTCAGGATGACGAGATGCGCCGTTGCCGCCATGTCGGCGGCAAAACGGCCGATGTCGTGGTAGTTGCCGCTCAGCCAGATGGCGATGGGCGCTTCGACGTAGCCGTTTTTTGTCTCTGGTCGCCCCGGCCTGGCGAATTCGAATTGCAGCCGGTTTTGCAGCGCGGCATCGCCAATGGCGTCCAGCACCGGATCGATGCCGGCCTGCGGTTGCAGTTGCTGTTCCAGTGTCGCGACAATGTGCTCCAGATGTTGAGCGCGTCGGGCGGAATGGGTGAAGGTCATGGCCCGGCGGTACTTTTCCCGATAGCTGGATTTCAGTGCGGCGTAGTCGAGTTCGCTGAGGTCCAGCGCGTCGATTGCAGGTCGCAAGCAGAGCTGCCAGCCGGACAGCAGCACCGCCAGCAAGAGCATCAGCAGCAAGGCGCCGCGCCATGCGCGCGGCCAGGTCGACGGATGGCGGCCGTTGAGTTCACGCCATTGCAACAGGAGTTCCGCCGCGTTCATCGCGCCGCCACGACACGATGGCCGGCCGTGATCACGAAGTCATGGAGTCGGCCGGGATCGGTCGATGCGGGTTTTGTGTTGACCGCGCTGCGTGCTTCTTGCAGCTCAATGTGTGTGAATGCGCCGTCGGCGTCGCGCAATGCTTCCAGCAGTTGCATCACATGCCGGTGCGACGGCGCGGAACCCTTCAAGGTGAAGCTACGGCCTTGCTGGACCAATGTGGTGAGGAAAACTTGCGGCGGCATGCGGCGCGCCAGTTCTGCCAGTAATCGCGTTGCCTCGTTGCGCTGCTGTTGCAGCGCTTCAAGGTGACGTCGTTGGTTTTCAAGCGCGGTACTCTTTTCGTCCTGTGACTTACCCGCCTCGATGGCGGTATCCAGTCGGCCGTGCTCGGCGCGCAACAGATCGAGCAGTTGCTGCTGCCGTGTCGCTTGCCCCGAGATATGCCATGACAGGAACATTACGACGGCAAGTCCGGCGGCCACCGTCGCGGCCAGCAACAGGTAAAAGCGGCGATGCGCTCCCGCTGCGGGATTGCGCTGTGCCAGGAAATTGATGCCGCTCATCGGTCGAAGCGCCGCAAGGCCAGGCCGCACGCAGTGGCGCAGGCAGGGCCGTTCACCGCCAGCTTCCCGCGGTCAATGCCGGGCGTCAACGCCACGCCGGCGAAGGGAGCGGCCACCAGGGTGCTGACGGCCGTGTGCCGGTGCACGGCCTCATCCAAGCCGGGAATGCTCGCCCCCGGTCCCGCCAGCACGATGTGTGCAGGCGCGCACGACGACTGCTGCCGCAATGTTTGCAGCGCCTGCGCAATATGCCTGGCTGCGTGTGCCAGGTAGGTCGCCAGGACATCGTTCTGGTCGCCATCATATTGCTGCAAGTCGCCCTGCAATTGCCGGTGGCCGATTGCCAGTTGCCGTTCGCCGGCAACGCAGCCGTCGCAGCACAACGACAGGAGTGCGCCGTGTGTTTCCAGGTTCACCAAAGCGAAGGTGGAAGAAGTCTGTGCAGCAGGCAGTGTCCTCGCCACGGCCGTTAGTGCCGCATGGCTTTCGATGTCGGCGACCACTGCCTGCAGTCCAAGGGACTCCGTCACGGCGACGCGGTCTTCGACGTCGTCGCGGTGCGCTGCGGCGATCAGCATGTCGAGCTGTCCCGGCGTATCGCGCGTTGGTCCGATGATGCGAAAATCGAGCAGGGCTTGCGCCAGCGGATAGGGCAACACGCCTTCGGCATGCTTGCCGGCCAGGGCCGCCTGCTGCTCCCGGCTGCTGCCGGCAGGGACTGCGAGTATGTGCGTGATCGCCTGTGCGGACGGGATGGCGATGGCGACTTGTCTGGTCTGCGATCCGCTTTTCTCCCACAGACGGGACACGGCCTCCATCACCTGGCGCAGATTGTCGATGCCGTCCTCGCCGATGGCGCCGTCGGGCAGCGCTTCGCGCGCGCAATATGCCAGTTGCGCCACCTGCGCGCGATCTCCGGAGAATTCGACCATCCTGACTTCGGATCGGCCGATGTCCAGGCCGACCATTGACGGCGGGCTGCGGTGGAAGAAGCTGGACAGATTCAACAAAATTGCATTCTGGACATGAGAGGAAGCGACGATGTTTGCCTGCGCGCGGTCGCGGGTTATCGCGCCAGGCAGTTGAAATGATTGTCATTAAGACAATATGCGGCATCCTAGCAACAACATTTGTTGTCTGTAAAGCAATTTTCCTGTCGGCATGAATGCCAACGTCGAACCAGCCCGGCGAAACTTCCCGGCGCAAACGGTTTCTGAGCAACGATTGCGCTGCGACGCGTTGCCGTCACGCGACCCGCGCTGCCGTATTTCAGCCTTGTTCCGGAGAATTGCCGGAATTCACCTTCCCGCAAGTCGTTATAATGCGGGGATTGTCTTTCTCACCAGTCTCACGCGCATGACCACCCCAGAAAACAACGGCAAAGCGCCAGCTTCGCAACCCGCTGACGCAACACCGAACCCTGCGAGTGCCTCCGCACCTGCAGCTACTCCCGCCGCCGCCAAGACAGTCAAAAAACGCCTGCATCCGATCCTGCGCGTGCTGCTGGGCAGCGTCGGCCTGCTGGTGGCACTCGTGCTGATGGCGGTGCTGGTGCTGGGGTTTGTGGTCACGCTGGCGTATCCCAAGCTGCCTGACCTCGACACGCTGACCGACTATCGTCCCAAGATTCCGCTGCGGGTGTTCTCCGCAGATGGCGTGCTGATCGGCGAGTTCGGCGAAGAGCGCCGCAACCTGGTGCACATCAAGGACATCCCGGACATCATGAAGAAGGCCGTGCTGGCGATCGAAGATGACCGCTTCTACGAGCACGGCGGCGTCGACTATCAGGGCATCGTGCGTGCCTCGGTGGCCAACCTGTCGGGCGGCAGCGGCGGCGCCAGCACCATCACGCAGCAGGTGGCGCGCAATTTCTTCCTGACCAGCAACGAGCCGACCTTCCTGCAAAAAGCGTCGCGCAAATTCCTCTACGAAATTCCGCTGGCCTGGAAAATTGAACGCAACCTGACCAAGGACCAGATCCTCGAGGTCTACATGAACCAGATTTATCTGGGGCAGCGCGCTTACGGATTTTCCTCGGCGGCGCAAATTTACTTCGGCAAGCAGCTCAAGGAGCTGACCATCGCCGAATCGGCCATGCTGGCCGGTTTGCCAAAGGCGCCGTCGGCCTACAACCCGGTAGTCAACCCGAAACGCGCTCACGCGCGCCAGCAATACATCTTGCTGCGCATGCGCCAGCTCGGCTACATCACCGACGCGCAATATACCCAGGCCAAGGATGAGGAACTGAAGGTCAAGACCGACAGCACGGCCTTCGGCGTGCATGCGGAATACGTTTCGGAAATGGCGCGCCAGCTGGTCTATGCGCAGTTCAAGGACGACACCTACACGCGTGGCCTGAACGTCTTCACCACCATTACCAAGGCCGACCAGGACGCCGCCTACCTGGCGCTGCGCCGCGGCATCATCGACTACGAACGTCGCCACGGCTACCGCGGTCCGGAAGGCTACATGGAGATTCCGACCGCCTCGAAGGAAGAAGCCGACGACGCCATTGAATCCGAGCTGGCCGATCACCCGGACAGCGACGACCTGATCGCCGCCGTCGTGCTGGAAGCCACCACCAAGGAAATCACTGCCGTGCTGGCCACCGGCGACGAGATCAAGATTTCCGGCAGCGGCCTCGGCTTCGCCGGCAACCTGCTCAGCGAAAAAGCGCCGCCGCAGAAGAAGATCAAGCGCGGCGCCATCATTCGCGTGTTCCAGGACGGCAAGAACTGGATCGTCACGCAAATGCCGGAAGTCGAATCGGCGTTCATTTCGCTCGATCCCAATGACGGTTCGATCCGTTCGCTGGTGGGCGGCTTCGACTTCAACCGCAACAAGTTCAACCACGTGATCCAGGCATGGCGCCAGCCGGGCTCGTCGTTCAAGCCGTTCATCTATTCATCGTCGCTGGAAAAAGGTTTGTCGCCGGCCACCATCATCAATGATGCGCCGCTGACGTTCACCCAGACCGGCGGCCAGGTATGGCAGCCGAAGAATTACGGCGGCAAGTTCGAAGGTCCGATCTCGATGCGCCGCGCACTACAGAAGTCGATCAACCTGGTGTCGATCCGCATCCTCGAACGCGTCGGCGTCAAGTATGCGCAGGAATACATCACGCGCTTCGGCTTCGACGCCGACAAGAACCCGCCTTACCTGACGCTGGCGCTGGGCGCCGGCGCGGTGACGCCGTTGCAGATGGTGGGCGCCTATTCGGTGTTCGCCAACGGCGGCTACAAGATCAATCCCTACCTGATCTCGAAGATCACCGACAACAACGGCAACACGCTGTCCGAAGCGCATCCGGCACGTTCCGGCGACGAAGCCAACCGCGTCATTGATGCGCGCAACGCCTTCGTGATGGACAGCATGCTGCGCGACGTCGTGCGTCACGGCACTGCGGTCAAGGCGCTCTCGCTCAAGCGCACCGACCTGGCCGGCAAGACCGGCACCACCAACGATTCGATGGACGCCTGGTTCGCCGGTTATCAACCGAATCTGGTAGGTATCGCGTGGATGGGCTACGACCAGCCGAAGAGCCTGGGCGACCGCGAAACCGGCGGCGGCCTGGCGTTGCCGATCTGGATCAGCTACATGCAGAAGGCCCTCAAAGATGTGCCGATGGTCGACCGTACGGTGCCGACCGGTCTGATCGAGTCGGGCGGCGAGTATTACTATTCCGAATATCCGCCGAGCTCCAGCGTGCGCGATCTGGGTCTGGGCGAACATGGCGCGGCGGCGTCGCCGGAAGAGGAAAAAGCCAAGAACCAGATGAAGAACGAATTGTTCTGACGGCCGCAATATCGGCAATCTGATGGCGCAAAAGAAAACGGCAGGGTGATCGAACCCCTGCCGTTTTTTTACGTCTGCAATATCGTCGTCAGATTGTCAGGCCGTCTGCGCGTATTGCTGATAACCGCGCGCCCGCAGATCACAGGCCGGGCATTTGCCGCAGCCGTAGCCCCAGTCGTGCAAGGCGCCGCGCTCACCCAGATAACAGGTGTGCGTGTCCGAGCGGATCAGGTCGACCAGCGCCTTGCCGCCGAGGTCTTCGGACAGGCGCCACGTTGCGGCCTTGTCAATCCACATGAGCGGCGTTTCGACTTTGAGATGCGTCGCCATGCCCAGGTTGAGCGCGACCTGCAAGGCCTTCATGGTGTCGTCGCGGCAATCCGGATAACCCGAGAAATCAGTCTCGCACATGCCGCCCACCAGAACATCCAGCCCGCGTCGATAGGCCACCGTCGCCGCTACTGTCATGAACAGCAGATTGCGGCCCGGCACGAAGGTGTTGGGCAAGCCGTTTTCTTGCATTGAGATGGCGACGTCCCGCGTCAAGGCGGTGTCGGAAATCTTGCTGATCAGGGACAGATCGATCATATGGTCTTCGCCAAGCTTGTTGTTCCACTCGTCCGAAAAGCCGCGCATTTTTTCCAGCAGCGCGGGGCGCACTTTCAGTTCGATGGCGTGACGCTGGCCGTAGTCGAAGCCGATGGTTTCGACTTTGTCATAGCGCGAAAGCGCCCACGCGAGGCAGGTGGTGGAGTCCTGGCCGCCGCTGAACAGGACCAGCGCGCGGTGCGGCAAGGAGGGACGTGGCGTTGTTGCGATGTTCATGTTTCTGTCTTCTTATTGATGGGTCGTGAGGCTTGTTGTTGCTACCGCTGTTTCTATTTCTTGCTGACGTTGTCAAGCGTCTGTTCAATGAAGTCGCCGTCCGGATCGGTAAAACGCAGGCGCACCGGATACCAGTCCGACGACGGCGCCAGCCAGATGTCAAGCTTCTGGCTCTTGTCGTCCGGCGGCGGCGCGCGGAAGATGTGCACGGCGTTGACCTCGCCCTGTTTTGTCTTGATCTTTTCGCGGCCGACCACCTTGAAGCTCCATTGTTCGGCGTCGCGCGGACCGGCCACGAAGAACAGCCATTCGGAACCGTTGGTGAACTTGTCCGGCGCGCCGCGCGCCACCGAGATCAGTTGCCAGATGATGCTGGTGCGATCCTGTTCACCGCCCTTGAGCGGATAGGTCTCGGTCGATTGCGTGAAGTTGATGGCGTGGGTTTCGCGATTGAAGGTGGTGGTGGACGCTTCGCGGCGGAAGCGCTTCTCCACGAAGCGCGCCGGCGCCAGTCCGTACTCGTCAATGTCGCCTTCGCTGGTGGCTTCAAGGATTTTACCGACCAGCATGGCGCGCGTTTCGGCGTTGACGCTGTATTTGCCGTTGGCGTTGCTCCACTTGACCGTCGATTCGCCGGTGACTTGCAGGCCGCTTTGCTTGGCTTCGATGTTGTAGTGGAGGTCGACCGACGGCGGCAGGCTGACCTTGCGCTTGAGCACGGGATGTTCAGCCGGATCGGCGGCCAGGGCCAGAGGTGAAATGGTGGCTGCACTCAGCAGCAGGACGCCAAGCAGGCGCGACAGGTGCGAAGAGATGTTGTCGGTTTGACTATGCATGTGAAATCACTTGAAAATTCGGCAACTGCCCGGCGGCGATGCGTGTGCCGGGACGGTCCATGCCTACGGTTTTTCGGAGCGTTGCAGATTTGTTCGACCACGCTCGATGGCGCTAGTTTATAGAGTTTTTATTGCAGAGTTTTTGTCACGAGGTTTTGATGCTGGACAGCGACAGTTCCAGATAGTCGCCGTTGGTTTCGGTAAAACGCAGCCGCGCCGGATACCACTGCCGTCCCGGCTCGAGCCAGATGTCGAGGCGTTGCTCGTAAGAGCCCGGGCGCGGCTGGCGCACTACATGCCAGACCTGGGCAGCGCCGGTGATGAGGCGGATTTCTTCCTGCCCGAGCACCTGCATGCGCCACACTTCGCCGTCGCGTACGCCCGCCACGAACATGTCGATGACCGCGCCGGGTGCGAATTTTCCGCTGTCGCCGCGACCTATGGCGGCCAGTTGCCAGATCAGACTGGCGCGATCCTGCTCGCCGCCGGCGCGCGGATAACTGGTGGTCGAGGCGGAAAAGCTGACAACGTTGCGTTCGCGGTTGAAATGCGTGTTGGTGGCGGGGCGGTTGCGTTTCTTCTCGGTGTACAGCTCGGGCTCGACGCCGAACGCGCCGATCTCGCCGCTGCTGGTGAAGTTGAGGAAGGCGATCTTGGCAAACAGGCGCGTGTAAACCTCGCCGTCGACCGTGTAGCGGCTGCGGTCGGTTTTCCAGTCCAGCGTGCTGGTGCCGCGCCAGGTAAGGTTGTCGGAAAACGCCACCACGTCGTATTCAAGTGCGGCCGATGGCGGCGGATCGATGCGATATTGCGTGCCCTGGACGAGGGGCGGGCTGTCCTCTTTCGGCGCCGCGGGTTCGGCGACGTCGTGAGTCTGTAAGGGCTGCGGCGCCGGCGCATCGCTTGTCGGCGGGCTGTCGCCGGCGGCGGCGAGGGTTGCAACCGAATCTGCTGGTGGTTGCGCCGGGGAGGCCGGCGGGCGCGGTTTTTTGAGAACAGGTTTCGGCGATTTGGGTGCAGCAGCGGCCGGCAGAGACACCGGTTGCGTGGGCAACGCCAGCGGGCGCAGCGTCACGCTCACGCTGGAGGCGGCGCGCTCATCGGCAGTCGCCGCGTTGAAATAGTTCTTGCCCCAGTGGATGGCCAGCACGTGCAGCACGATGGTGAGCAGGATCAGCGCGGCAATGCGCCGGCGCCTGGTGGGTGGAAAAGCGGTTGCTTCTGTCATGGCGCAAGTGTATCGCGGCCTTGCGATCCGAAGGCGAGGAATGCGTTGCCCGCGCCTGCAAACCACGTACAATCATCGCAAGCTTAGTGTACGTTTTTACCGATGGGAGACTGCAATGCTGAACCAAAACAACATGCCCGGCGCCGGATCGATTTCCGACACCATGGAATTCATGCGCAAGATGTGGGGCAGCATGGGCGCGCCGGCGATAGGCATTCCGTCGCTCTCGGTAGACGAAATCAACAAGAAGATCTCGGACCTCAAAACGGTCGCTTCCTGGCTCGAACTCAACATGAACATGTTGCGCGCCACCATACAGACGCTGGAAGTGCAAAGCGCCACGCTGACGACGCTGCAGGCAATGGGCGCGATTCTGTCGACGCGTGAAGGCGACGGTGCCGCCGCGAAGACCGGCTCGCCGTTCGGCTTCCCGGCATGGCCGCCGCAAGGCAAGCCGGCGGCGGAATCCGCACCTGCGCGTGCGCCGGAACCTGAGCCGGAACCGGAGCCTGAAGTTGAACCGGAAGAGGCCCCGCAGCCTCAAGCCGCTGCACCGTCCGCTTCCGGCGACAAGCCCGACCCCGCCGCGCCCGACTTCCAGGCGTCGATGGCCAATCCGACGGCATGGTGGAACTTGCTGCAGGAACAATTCCAGCAGGCGGTCGGCAACGTGCTGGCGGATCAGCCGCCGGTCGGAAAAGATGTCAAAACACCATCTCCCGGGGCTCAGAAAAAAACAACAAAAGCCAAACCTGCGGCCAAACCGCGAACACGCGCTAAATCGACTGTTGTACAATCTGGCAAACCCAAGCCAGCCTCCCGCAAGCCAAAATCCCCTTGATCGGCGCAAAACAACAACATTTGTCCGCATAATTTGCGAGACTTTGCCGCTTGTCATCATTCTGAAATGAAGCCGTTTTAGTATGGGGACGGGGAAAATTCTTGGTAAAATCAACAAGTTAAATCATAGGCAAGGTCAGAATGCTGTACCCAGAACTGTTTAAATCGCTCGAGCAAGTCCGCTGGAACATGGATAAAGATATTCCTTGGGACAAATTCGACGCGTCCATGCTCTCCGACGAGCAAGCCCAGACCATTCGCATGAATGCGATCACTGAATGGTCGGCGCTGCCTGCGACGGAAATGTTTCTGCGCGACAACCGCGGCGACAGCGACTTCTCCGCATTCATGTCGGTGTGGTTCTTCGAAGAGCAAAAACATTCGCTGGTGCTGATGGAATATCTGCGCCGCTTCAAGCCCGAGTTCGCGCCGACCGAAGAAGAATTGCACAATGTGCGCTTTGAGTTCGATCCGGCGCCGCCGCTGGAAACGCTGATGATGCACTTCTGCGGCGAAATCCGTCTGAACCACTGGTACCGCTGCGCCTCCGACTGGCACACCGAGCCGGTCATCAAGCAAATCTACAAGATCATCAGCCAGGACGAAGCGCGCCACGGCGGCGCTTATCTGCGCTACATGAAAAAGGCTCTGGTCGAAGTCGGCGATACTGCGCGCGCAGCCTTCGCCAAGATCGGCGTGCTGATGGCTTCGGCCCGCCGCACCGAAAAGCCGCTGCATCCGACCAACCTGCATGTCAATCAGGCGCTGTTCCCGAACGATACCGTGCAAAGCCGTTTGCCGGATCCGGAGTGGCTGGAGCACTGGCTAGACACGCAGATCAAGTTCGACAGCGAGTGGGAAAAGAAGGTCGTCGACCGCATCCTGCACAATATGTCGCTGCTGTTTGAGCGTACGTTCGAGACCGTGCAGGAGCTGAACCGCTACCGCAAGGAAGTCGTCACGCGCATGGCGCCGCCGGCACATCCCGCCGCCGCCTGACCGGGTCGCTTCCGAATCGGCAAAGCCGCACTCAGGTGCGGCTTTTTTACATGCGAATGCAAGCTTGCAACGCAAACGTTATCTGGAATTGTCCATGAGTGATTTCGAGAAAAAAATCTGCAGCCGCGCCGACCTGCAAGCGCGCGTCGCCGCCTTGCCGCAGCCGGTAGTGCTGACCAACGGCGTGTTCGACATCCTGCATCGCGGCCATGTGACCTACCTGGCGCAGGCGCGCGCCGAAGGCGCATCGCTGGTGGTCGCGGCCAATACCGATGCCTCGGTAAAACGCCTCGGCAAGGGCGATGATCGTCCGATCAACACCTGCGAAGACCGCATGGCCGTACTGGCCGCGCTGGAGTCGGTGTCGCTGGTGGTGCCCTTCGATGAAGACACTGCACTGGAAGTGGTGCAGGAAGCGCGCCCGCAGATTTACGTCAAGGGCGGCGATTACGACATGGCGGCGATTCCGGAAGGGCAGGCAGTTGCGGCCTACGGCGGAAAATCCGTGGCGATTGCGTTCGAACACGACCGTTCGACGACCAAGCTGCTGGCCAAGGTGCGCAAGTAGGCCGTCAGCCTCGGCGCCTGGAGCGCAGATGAAAAAAGCGGCCCGCGGGCCGCTTTTTTTCTGCTCACCTTCAGTGGGCGAGACACCTCAGTGATGCATGTGTTCCATCCCACCCTTGGCGTCTTTCGCATCCTTGCCGGCGGTCTTGTCTTCGACGTAAATCGATACCTCCAGCTTGCCGGCCTTCTCAAACGTCAGCGTCAGCGGAATCTTGTCGCCCAGCTTGAGCGGCTGGCTCAGGCCGATCAGCATGATGTGATAGCCGTTGCCGGGCTGCATGGCGATCTTTTCGGATGGCTTGATGTCGATGCTGCCGACTTCGCGCATCTTCATGACGTTGCCGTCCATGGACATGGTGTGGATTTCGGAGGATTTGGCGACCGGCGAACTGACCGACACCAGCTTGTCGCCGGTCTTGCCCTTGTTTTCGATGCTCAGGTAAGCGCCGCCGGACGGCTGGCCCGGGACGGTCGGACGCGCCCACGGGTGGCCGACCTGCAGGTCGCCGGCTTTGTAATCATGGGCGGAAGCGGCACCGCTCAGCGCGATGCCGGCGATCAGGGCCAGGCGGGAGAATAAATGACGGTGGAACATGGATATCCTTGGAAAAATGGGAGAGGGAGGTCGATCTTGCGGTACATCCCTCAAACCGGTGGCGCGCGCGCCCAGCTGTCTTCGCGCAACCGCTGCAGTTGCGATACCCGTTGCGGTGCCGGCGTCGTGATGTAGACCAAGGCGGCGTGGAAGGCGTCGACATTGCTGTCCGGAAAATCCAGGTGAAACGGCTGGCCCCCGCTGCAGTACAGGCAATGCGCATGCGCCATCTGGCCCGGTGCGCCCGTAGGGCTTTGCCACGATGCCGAGGTCGAGCAGATCCCCATGGCCATCTCGGACGACGATTTGGCCGCCGCCTGCGATGCCAGCGGCAACAGGCTGCCGATCACCAGGCAGGCGATGGCGATCCAGGTGGCGACGGGACGGAGAAGGCTCGGCATAGGGCGCAGATTATAGCAAGCGGGTTTTTCTTGCACGCCTGCAGCAAGTCGTTTTACCGTGGATAATGCCGCGCCGGGCCGAATTTCGGTGAAATACGAACGGATGTGCCAAAGATCGCACCGGATGAAGTCTTTTGAACGAATCGGCCCGCTTTTATGTGATTTCATGCGATTTTGCCGCAGCATCGAAATCGCCGACGCAAATTGATTGTTGGCAGGCGCTAGGCTAGACTTACCGTCTTTTGCCGGTTTCATCTAATAATTTTGAGGAGACATTCATGTCCAGCATGAAAAAACTGTCGTTGCGCACCTTGGTCAGCACCCTCGTATTGGCAGCAGTCTGTTCCGCGCCGGCCCTGGCTGCGGACAAGGCAGTTCTGGTTACCGCAATCGTCGAACATCCTGCCCTGGATGCCGTCCGCGACGGCGTCAAGGACGAACTGAAGGACGAAGGCTTCGAAGCCGGCAAGAATCTCAAGTGGGAATACCAAAGCGCCCAGGGCAACACCGGCACCGCTGCGCAGATCGCCCGCAAATTCGTCGGCGACAAGCCTGACGCCATTGTCGCCATCGCCACACCATCGGCCCAGGCCTTGGTCAGCGCCACCAAGACCATTCCGGTCGTCTATTCCGGCGTGACGGATCCGGTCGCTGCGCAACTGGTCAAGGACTGGAAGCCTTCCGGCACCAACGTCACCGGGGTGTCCGACCTGCTGGAACTGGAAAAGCAAGTCGACCTGATCAAGCGCGTCGTGCCCAACGTCAAGCGCGTCGGCATGGTCTACAACCCCGGCGAAGCCAATTCCGCCGTGGTCGTCAAGGCGATGAAGGAATTGCTCGGCAAGTCCGGCATCACGCTGGTTGAAGCCGCTGCGCCACGTACGGTCGACGTCGGTTCCGCCGCCAAGAGCCTGATCGGCAAGGTCGATGTGATCTACACCAACACCGACAACAACGTCGTGTCCGCCTATGAAGCGCTGGTCAAGGTCGGCAACGACGCCAAGATTCCGCTGGTGGCCTCCGATACCGACAGCGTCAAGCGCGGTGCGATTGCTGCGCTGGGCGTGAACTACTATGACCTGGGCCGTCAGACCGGCAAAGTTGTCGCACGCATCCTGAAGGGCGAAAAGCCGGGCGACATCGCCTCGGCCACCAGCAGCAAGCTGGAATTGTTCGTCAATACGACCGCTGCGCAAAAACAAGGCGTGACCTTGTCGGCTGACCTGATCAAGTCGGCCAAGACAGTCATCAAATAATCAGTCATCAACGAAAAAGCAAGCGCCCGCCTAGAGGCGCTTTTTGCGCCTCCCCCCTAGAGGCGCTTTTTCATACACAGCATCACAGAGGAGAGGGTATGTTCACACTGAGTAAAACTTTGCGCGCCGTCACCGGCGCACTCGCGCTGGCGGCCGTTTGCGCCGCGCCGGCCATGGCCGCGGACAAGAGCGTGATGGTCACGTCGATCGTTGAGCATCCGGCGCTGGACGCCGTACGCGACGGCACCCGCGACGAACTCAAGGCTGAAGGTTACGAGGCCGGCAAGGGTTTCAAATTCGAATTCCAGAGCGCCCAGGGCAATGCCGGCACAGCCGGTCAGATCGCCAAGAAATTCGTCGGCGACAACCCTGACGTGATCGTCGCCATCGGCACCCCGTCGGCGCAGCCGCTGGTGGCGTCGACCAAGACCATCCCTATCGTGTACTCCGGCATCGCCGACCCGATCGCCGCGCAACTGGTCAAGGACTGGGGCCCGTCCGGCACCAACGTGACTGGCCTGTCGCACATGCTCGACCCGGTCAAGCAAGTCGAGATCATCAAGAAGGTCCTGCCGACCGCCAAGCGCATCGGTATCGTCTACAATCCGGGCGAATCCAATTCGGTGTCGGCCTTGAACGCCATCAAGGCCGTGCTGGAAAAGCAGGGCATGACGCTGGTGGAAGCCGCCGCGCCGCGCTCGGTTGACGTCGCGCCGGCCGCCAAGAGCCTGATCGGCAAGATCGACCTGATGTACACCACCACCGACAACGTGGTCGTATCGACCTTCGAGTCGCTGGCCAAGGTCTGCAACGATGCCAAGATCCCGCTGCTGGCTTCCGACACCGGCAGCGTCAAGCGCGGCGCCGTGGCGGCACTGGGCGTGAATTTCTACGACCTGGGCCGCCAGACCGGTAAAATCGTGGCGCGCATCCTCAAGGGTGAAAAGCCGGGCGACATTCCATCGTCGACCAGCAAGAACCTGGAGCTGTACATCAACACCTCCGCCGCACAGAAACAAGGCGTGACGCTGTCGCCCGAGTTCCTCAAGTCGGCAACCAAGGTCATCAACTGATCGGAGCAATCCGCTCGGCGCAGTAATCTTGAAGCACGGCATGCGGCGTTACCGACGGCGCATGCCGTGATTTTCAGAGGACATTCGGCATCGGCCAGCAGCCGATGCCGAATGTGTTTTTTTAGAAAGACCTTTTTATGTCGCTGTATACGTTGTTGGGCGCACTGGAAATCGGCCTGATTTTCAGCCTGGTCGCCCTCGGGGTGCTGATTTCTTTCCGCATCCTCACCTTCCCTGATCTGACCGTCGACGGCAGTTTTCCGCTCGGCGGCGCCGTTGCGGCCACCATGATCGCCGCCGGCTACAACCCGTTCCTGGCCACCGGCGTGGCCATCCTGGCCGGCGCGCTGGCCGGTTTCACCACCGCGTGGCTGAACGTGCGCCTGAAGATCATGGATCTGCTGGCCAGTATCCTGATGATGATTGCGCTGTATTCCATCAACCTGCGCGTGATGGGCAAGCCGAACGTGCCGCTGATCAACGAACCGACCATTTTCAGCATCCTGCTGCCGGACTGGATGCCCGACTACGTCGAGCGTCCGCTGGTGCTGCTGGTCGTGGTGATTGTCGCCAAGCTGCTGCTGGACTGGTTTTTCTCTTCCGAAATCGGCCTGGCCATGCGCGCCACCGGCGCCAACGCCCGCATGGCGCGCGCCCAGGGCATCGCCACCGGCCGCGCCACGTTGGCCGGCATGGCGCTGGCCAACGCGCTGGTCGCATTGGGCGGTGCGCTGTTTGCGCAGACCCAGGGCGGCGCTGATATCTCCATGGGTATCGGCACCATCGTGATCGGCCTGGCGGCCGTCATCATCGGTGAAAACATCCTGCCGGCGCGACGCCTTGTGCTGACCACGCTGGCCGTGATCCTCGGCGCGATCCTGTACCGCTTCTTCATCGCGCTGGCGTTGAACAGCGATTTCATCGGCCTGCAGGCGCAAGATCTGAACCTGGTCACCGCCGTGCTGGTCATGCTGGCGCTGGTGCTGCCGATGGGCAAGCGCAAGCTGAAACTGCTGCGCAAGGGAGCCTGACATGTTGAAGGCCAAAGAACTCAAGATCACCTTCAATCCGGGCACCCCGATTGAAAACCCAGCCCTGCGCGGCCTCAACCTGGAAATCCCGACCGGCCAGTTCGTTGCCGTGATCGGCTCCAACGGCGCCGGCAAGTCGACCTTCCTCAATGCGATTTCGGGTGACCTGCTGGTGGACTCCGGCAGCATTGAAATCGACGGCGTCGACGTCACGAAGAAACAAGCCTGGGATCGCGCCGGCATGGTGGCGCGCGTGTTCCAGGATCCGATGGCCGGCACCTGCGAAGCGCTGACCATCGAAGAAAACATGGCGCTGGCGATGGCGCGCGGCAAGCGTCGCGGCTTTGGTTTCGCGATCAAGCGCAACATGCGCGAACTCTTCCGCGAGAAGCTGTCGATTCTGAACCTGGGTCTGGAAAAGCGCCTGACCGACCGCATCGGCCTCTTGTCCGGCGGCCAGCGCCAGGCCGTCAGCCTGCTGATGGCGTCGCTGCAACCGTCGCGCATCCTGCTGCTGGATGAGCACACCGCCGCGCTGGATCCGAAGACTGCCGCGTTTGTGCTGCAGCTGACCGCCAAGATCGTTGCCGAAAGCAAGCTGACCACCATGATGGTGACCCACAGCATGCGCCAGGCGCTCGATTACGGCGACCGCACCGTGATGCTGCATCAGGGGCAGGTGGTGCTGGACGTTTCAGGTGAAGAGCGCGCCGGTCTCGACGTGCCTGACTTGCTGAAGATGTTCGAGCGTACGCGCGGCGAAGTCTTGTCCGACGACGCATTGCTGCTCGGCTGAGGTTGGTCTCTGCACAATGAAAAAGGCCGCAATCGCGGCCTTTTTTATTTGGCGTCACATTCTATGCGCCGCCGGCAAAGCCATTCTGCCGCCATGCTTCATAGACCACCACGGCCACCGTGTTGGACAGGTTGAGGCTGCGGTTGTCGGGCCGCATCGGCAGGCGGATGCGTTGCGTGGTCGGGAAGGATTCGCGCAGTTCCGGCGCCAGGCCGCGGGTTTCGGCGCCGAACACGAACACGTCGCCGGGGCGGAATGCCACGCTCGCAAACGGCGTCGAGCCGTGCGTGGTCAGCGCGAACATGCGCCCTTCATCGAACTGCGGATCAGCACGGCGCTTGGCGATGAAGGCATCCCAGTCCGGATGCACCTGCATGCTGGCATAGTCGTGGTAATCCAGCCCGGCGCGCCGCATCTTGGCGTCGTCAAGCGGAAATCCGAGTGGTTCGATCAGATGCAATTGCGCACCGGTATTGGCGCACAGACGGATGATGTTGCCGGTGTTGGGCGGGATTTCCGGCTCGACCAGGACGACGTGGAACAAATGACTCTCCTTGATGATGATGTGACTACTTCGCCACGGTGCGGGCGAACACGATGTTGGTCACGCGTCGCGCACCGAAGCGCTTGAGCGTTTCGGCAATTTCATTGAGCGTTTCGCCGGTGGTGATGACGTCATCGACCACGCCGATGTGCGCGCCGCGCACGTGGTTCATGGCGCTGGTGGGTACCACGAAGGCGCGCCGCATATTGCGTTTGCGCTCGTCGTTGGGCAGCGTCGCCTGCGCCTGGGTATCGCGCAGGCGCACCAGCAATCGCGGCTCCAGGCGGATTTCCAATGCGCGCGCCAGCGGCCTGGCGATCTCCAGCGACTGGTTGAAGCCGCGCTCCTGCAGGCGTGCCGGGCCCAGCGGTACTGCTGCCATCAAGGTCGGCAGCGGCAGGCCGCGTTCGGCGTGATGACCAAGCGCTTCGCGCAGCATGTCGGCCAGCAGCGGCGCCAGTGGCAAGGTCGCGCCGAACTTCAGCGTCAGCACCAGCTGGTCGGCTGGCGCGGCATAATCGCCGGCGACTACGGTGGCGTCGAAGGCGGGCTTGTGCCTGAGGCAGTCGCCGCAGCGGATCTCCCTGGCGGTGGTTGGGATAGGGATCGCGCACTGCACGCAGCGCCGCGGCCGGATCGAAAAATAGCGCGTCCGGCATGACTGGCACAACGCGTCACTGTCGGTCTGTCCGCACAGCACGCAAGATGACGGCAGCAGGCGCCCGAAGGGGAGCAAGCGGCGGGAAATCGTCAGCAGGCGCGAGAGCATGGATGATGGATGCGTAGGTGAGTGGGTGCGCAGGTGCGCGTAGGTACGAGAAGTCGGTCCGGATTTTCGGCCGCGTCGCAGCGGCGGCGCACCCGAAAAGAGGAATTGGACTAAACTAGCGCCGATTATCTCATCTTGTCCGCCCGAATTTTTCATGTCTTTGCCACCGCCTAACGCCAGCGCCAAATTGAGCGCGCCCATCGATTTGCCCCTGGTGCGCCGCCTGTTCTCGGCGCCGGCGCGCGTGGCGGAATCCGATTTCCTGCGCCGCGAGGTGTCGGCGCGCATGCTGGAGCGCCTGCTGCTTGTCAAGATCGACCCGCAACGCGTGCTGGACGCGGGTTGTGGCGAGGGCGCCGACATCGCCGCGCTGCAAAAGCGTTTCACGGACGCCCAGATCGTCGGTCTTGACGGCGCCTTCAACATGGTGGCGCTGGCCCGTGAGCACCAGATCGCCGCACAGTCCGCCGTCAACCGCCTGCTCAACAAATGGCTGCCCGCGGCCAATGCCGGCGGCGGCGCCAGCCTGGCCTGCGCCGATTTTGCGCAGCTGCCGTTTGCGCCCAATGCGCTCGACATGGTCTGGTCCAATCTGGCGCTGCACTGGCATCCGCAGCCGGACCGGGTCTTCGCCGAGTGGCGCCGGGTCTTGCGGGTCGAGGGTTTGCTGATGTTTTCGTGCTTCGGGCCGGATACCTTCAAGGAGCTGCGCACGGCCTTCGAGGCAGTCGACGCCGATCCGCACAGCTTGCCCTTCGTCGACATGCACGATTTCGGTGACATGCTGGTCAATGCCGGTTTTTCGACGCCGGTCATGGACATGGAAGCCATCACAGTTACGTATGACACGCCGCAGCGCCTGCTGGCCGACCTGCGCGCCTGGGGCGGCAATCCGCTGGAAAGCCGGCGGCGCGGCCTGCTTGGTCGCAAGGCCCACGCCCACCTGTTGCAGGCACTGGACCGGCAGCGCGGTGCCGACGGCAAGATACCGCTGAGTTTTGAGGTGATTTACGGCCACGCCTTCCGACCTGTACCCAAGACCACAGCCGGTGGTGAGGCCATCATCCGCTTCGATTTGCCCAGAAAGTAGCAGGACCGTCGCCCAAGGAGCCGCCGATGAATGCCGCGCAGCCGAACCGCCGAGTTGTCGCAATGCGCGCCAAAGGCGGTTTTCCAGACGCGGAAGTGGTTGTTTCAGGGCCTGAAAAGGCATTGTGTCAAGAGCGAAAAAGCGACTTTATTCCGCTTGATAACATTTATGGTTACCCCTTATACTCCGAGGGTTTTAGCTTGTGCGGACGTGCTCGGCCCAACGGCCTGGAGAATGTCCGATGGTAAAGCGGGAGTGGCTGTTGAAGCGCAACTGTTCGATTGCGCCGCGCCAATTGGGGCAGGTTTTCGCGATCCTATGCGCGGTTTCGCTGGCAGTAGCGTTCGTTTTCACTTTGCGTGGAGCCTGGTACATATTGGTTTTTTCTGTACTTGAGTTGTCCGCAGTCGGTTTTGCTTTTCTGATTTATGCACGTCATGCGACTGATCGCGAATATATCGCGCTGGTCGAAGATTGTTTGCTGGTCGAATTCGTACAGGCAGGAAAAACGAGTCATTACAGGCTCGATCTGCAGCACGTACGCATTGGTCCGGCAGGGTCTCACTCAGCTGGGAAACTGGTGAGGCTTGAGTCCTCTGGAATACGAGTCGATGTAGGTCGGTACCTGACGGAATGGAAGAGACGCGAATTCGCACTGGAGCTGGAACGCGAGTTATCAGCAAGCAGTAACGTCAGGTAGTCGGCACAATTCTTATAATTATTTTGGGCTTTTGAGGAAATCATGATAATTGCGAAGCGCCTTCACTCTTTGCTACTTGGTGCATCGCTCCTGGCGGCTTCCGTGCCGTCATGGGCATGGGGTGATAAAGTCGTCGACAGCCAGGGTGGTCCGGCCGTGTTGCAGACCAATTTCCAGCCGCCGGTCACGCAGATCGCCGAACAGATCTACGATCTGCATCATCTGATGCTGATCATCTGTCTGGTGATTTTCGTCGCCGTGTTCGGCGTCATGTTTTACTCCATCCTCAAGCACCGCAAGTCCCTCGGCCACAAGTCGGCCAGTTTCCACGAAAGCACCACCGTTGAAATCGCCTGGACCGTGATTCCGTTCCTGATCGTGATCGGCATGGCGCTGCCCGCCACCAAGACCGTGGTCGCGATGAAAGACACCTCCAACGCCGACCTGACCATCAAGGCCACCGGCATGCAATGGAAGTGGGGCTACGACTACCTCAAGGGCGAAGGCGAAGGCATTTCGTTCCTCGCCAACCTGGCCACCCCGCGTGAACAGATCACCGATCCTTCGCTGAAGAAAAACGACAATTACCTGCTCGAAGTCGACAACCCTGTCGTCGTGCCGGTCAACAAGAAAGTTCGCATTATCACCACCGCCAACGACGTGATCCACTCGTGGACTATCCCGGCGTTCGGCGTGAAGCAGGATGCGATCCCCGGTTTCGTGCGCGACACCTGGTTCAAGGCTGAAAAGATCGGCACTTACCGCGGCCAATGCGTTGAGCTGTGCGGCAAGGACCACGCCTTCATGCCTATCGTGGTCAACGTCGTCAGCGACGCCGACTACAAGACCTGGGTCGACGGCAAGAAGAAGGAAATGGCCGCCAAGGCCGACGATCCGACCAAGGTCTGGACCATTGACGAACTCAAGCAACGCGGCGAAAAAGTCTACACCTCCAATTGCGTGGTCTGCCACCAGGCCAACGGCAAGGGCGTGCCGGGTGCATTCCCTGCACTGGACGGAGACCCGGTTGTGAACGGTCCGCGCGCTGCGCAGATCGCGGTCGTGCTGAACGGCAAGAACGCCATGCCGGCATGGAAATCGGTCCTGAACGACACCGAGATCGCCGCCGTGATCACCTATACACGCAACAGCTGGTCCAACAAAGCACAAGAAAACATCGTCCAACCGGCCGAGGTCCTGGCTGCGCGCAAGTAATTGAACTAAGTGAGAACCTGCGCGCCGGGAAGGTGCGCATGTATCGAATTGGGAGACTGAAATGAGCACAACAGTAGTCGATCACGGCCACGATCATTCGCATGACCACGCACACGGCCATGATGATCACGGACATCACGATCATCCGCACGGCTGGCGCCGCTGGATCTTTGCAACCAACCACAAGGACATCGGTACGCTGTACCTGTGGTTCTCGTTCACCATGCTGCTGTCCGGCGGCGTGCTGGCGTTGTTGATCCGCGCCGAACTGTTCCAGCCCGGCCTGCAATTCTTCCGTCCTGAATTCTTCAACCAGCTGACCACGATGCACGGCCTGGTGATGGTGTTCGGCGCGATCATGCCGGCCTTCGTCGGCTTCGCCAACTGGATGATCCCTCTGCAGATCGGCGCCTCTGACATGGCGTTCGCCCGCATGAACAACTTCTCGTTCTGGCTGCTGCCGCCTGCGGCGCTGCTGCTGGCTGGTTCCTTCCTGGTGCCGGGCGGTGCGACTGCCGCCGGCTGGACCCTGTATGCGCCGCTGTCGACGCAAATGGGCCCGGGCATGGACATGGGTATTTTTGCGATGCACATCATGGGCGCGTCGTCGATCATGGGCTCGATCAACATCATCGTCACCATCCTCAACATGCGCGCTCCCGGCATGACGCTGATGAAGATGCCGATGTTCTGCTGGACCTGGCTGATCACCGCCTACCTGCTGATCGCCGTGATGCCGGTGCTGGCAGGCGCGATCACCATGACGCTGACTGACCGCCACTTCGGTACTTCGTTCTTCAATGCTGCCGGCGGCGGCGATCCGGTGATGTATCAACACATCTTCTGGTTCTTCGGCCACCCTGAGGTCTACATCATGATTCTGCCGGCGTTCGGCATCGTGTCGCAGATCATCCCGGCCTTCGCCCGCAAGCAACTGTTCGGCTATGCATCGATGGTCTATGCGACTGCTTCGATCGCGATCCTGTCGTTCATCGTCTGGGCCCACCACATGTTCACCACCGGCATGCCGGTGACTGCACAGCTGTTCTTCATGTACGCCACGATGCTGATCGCCGTGCCGACCGGTGTGAAGATCTTCAATTGGATCGCCACCATGTGGCGCGGTTCGATGACGTTTGAAACACCGATGCTGTTCTCGGTCGGTTTCATCTTCGTGTTCACCATGGGCGGCTTCACCGGCCTGATCCTGGCCGTGACCCCGATCGACATCCAGATGCAGGATACCTATTACGTGGTGGCGCACTTCCACTACGTGCTGGTGGCCGGTTCGCTATTCGCGCTGTTCGCCGGTTTCTACTACTGGGGTCCGAAGTGGACAGGCTTCATGTACAACGAAACCCGCGGCAAGATCCACTTCTGGAACTCGCTGGTCTGGTTCAACGTGACCTTCTTCCCGATGCACTTCCTGGGTCTGGCCGGCATGCCGCGTCGCTACGCCGACTATCCGGCGCAGTTCACCGACTTCAACATGCTCGCGACCATCGGCGCGTTCGGTTTTGGTCTGTCGCAGGTGTACTTCCTGTTCTTCGTGGTGATCCCGTCGATCAAGGGCGGCGTCAAGGCAGCAGACAAGCCATGGGAAGGCGCCGAAGGTCTGGAGTGGACTGTGCCGAGCCCGGCGCCGTTCCACACATTCGAAACGCCACCGACAGTTAAGTAAAAAAGGAGCGGCGGGCTGGTTCCGCCCACTTCGTATGACAGATCGTAAAAAGCCGAATAATCTGCGCACGGGTTTGTTGCTGGCGCTGGTGGCATTTGTGTTCTTTGCCGGCATCTTCATCAATCGCATCTGGTTCCGCTGATGAGTGACGCCGACAAGAACGACGCGTCGCCGGAAAGCAGCCTGAACCGCAAGATGCTCGGCAAGCTGCTGGTGATTGCAGTGCTGATGTTCGGTTTCGGCTATGCGCTGATCCCGGTGTATAAAAAGATTTGCGAAGTGACCGGCGTCAATTTCCTGACGCCCAAGGATGTGACGGTCGAAGCGCCGAGCAACAGCCAGATCGACAAGAGCCGTACCGTGACGATCGAGTTCGACGGCAATTCGCAGGGACCGTGGCGTTTCCGCCCGACCGTAGCCAGCATGAAGGTCCATCCGGGCGAAATGACGCAGGTGGTGTACGAGGTGGTCAATACCCAGGCGCGCAGCGTCGACGCCCAAGCCATCCCGAGTTACGCGCCGCAGCAGTCGGCAGCCTTCTTCAAGAAGGTGGAATGTTTCTGTTTCACGCAGCAGACGCTGGGTCCGAACCAGGCCAAGCAAATGCCGGTGGTGTTCTACATCGATCCGGCGCTGCCCAAGGATGTAACGACGATCACGCTGTCTTATACGTTCTTCGAGATCGGCGGGCAGGCCAAGAAGGCCAGCTGAAGAAAGTAAGCGGAGGTCGTCGGCAACAGGAAGGAAGCGGCACATGAGCGACTTGAAGGATGCATCACAGCGCAAGGCGTCATTTGCAGCGACGATGAAGGCGGTGTTCTGGTCGTTCTTCGGTGTGCGCAAGCGCAGCGATTACGAAAGTGACGCAGCCAAGTTGAATCCGCTGCACGTCATCATCGCCGGCGTCATCGGCGCGGCGATTTTTGTGACGGTATTGGTATTGATCGTGAAAATGGTAGTGGGCTCGGCGGTTTCTTCGTGAGGCAGCCGCAGTCCGGCAGCAAGACACAACGGATGTGGCAGTGCAGGTCAGAAGCAGTCATTTATAAAAGATCCGAATTTTGTATTGGGAGATGGAGATGAGTTCTCAACACGCTAAAGCGCCGTACTATTTTGTACCTGGTCCCTCGCAGTGGCCGGTGCTGGCGGGTATTGCAATGCTGGTCACCATGGCCGGCGCATCGGCATGGGTCAACAGTTATGCCTGGGGCATGCCGCTCAACCTGATCGGCATCGTCGCCGTGCTGGTGGTGCTGTACAAATGGTTCGGCCAGGCCATCGGCGAGTCCGAATCCGGTCAGTACAGCGCGCGCATCGATGCCTCGTTCCGTTGGAGCATGGGCTGGTTCATCTTCTCCGAAGTGATGTTCTTCGCGGCGTTCTTCGGTGCGTTGTTCTATGCCCGCAGCATCACCATGCCGTGGCTGGCTGATCTGGATCACAAGGTGATCTGGCCCGACTTCGCTGCGCACTGGGGCAACATCGGCCCGGCCCGCACAATCGAATCGTTCCAGACCATGGGCCCGTTCCCGATCCCGACCATCAACACTGCATTGCTGCTGACATCGGGCGTGACGCTGACGATTTCGCACCATGCGTTGCGCGCCGGTCATCGTGCGCAAACCGCGATCTGGCTGTTCGCCACCGTGCTGCTGGGCGCGATCTTCATGGGCTTCCAGGCTTACGAATACATGCACGCCTACAGCGAGCTGAACCTCAAGCTTACGTCCGGCATTTACGGTTCGACCTTCTTCATGCTGACCGGCTTCCACGGCTTCCACGTAACCATGGGCGCGATCATGCTGTCGGTGGTGCTGTACCGCGTGCTGCGCGGCCACTTCACGCCGGAACACCACTTCGCCTTCGAAGGCGCCGCCTGGTACTGGCACTTTGTGGACGTGGTCTGGCTGGGTCTGTACGTCGTGGTCTACTGGCTGTAACGACTAGCCGCTCCGGCAACAAAAAGCCGCACTTCGGTGCGGCTTTTTTACGGGCGAAACATTCCTCGAAAAATCAGGAAAGCGTGCGCTGCATCGTGTAAGCTGTGGCGGCTCGCGCAGCAGTGGAGGTAGTGGCAGCCGCGGCGACAGAGGTCAGCGAATGCCGGTCGGTTGTATCCAGCCCAGGCGATAAGCGATCAGCAGCAGGATGAACAGCAGCACCGAAAATCCCACGCGCATCGTCAGCGCATACACCGTGCGATTGCTCTTGCCCTTGTCGCGCATCATGAACAGCAGGGCCGATGCAAGGCTGCCGATGATGAGCACGAAAGCGATGGCGACGATGATTTTCATGGCGGGTGCAGGTGGGTGAAAAGGAAGGCGCCGCAGCGTGCGGGGCGGCTTGAATAAAGTGACATTGTAATGCCAATCAGATTCCGTATTCGATGGATTCCGCTGCTGGCCACCGTGATCGTGGCGGCCATCGGCATATCGCTGGGCCAGTGGCAGACGCGGCGCGGCGACGAGAAGCAAGCGATCGAGGCGAAGATGGCGGCGCGCCAGTCGGCTCCGGCCATGGCGCTGGAAAACGCCGCCGGGATCGACATTGCCGAGGCTGAATTCCGCCACGTCAAACTGCGCGGCCGCTTCGTGCCCACGTGGGTGACTTATCTGGAAAATCGCCCCTACAATGGCGTGCCCGGATTCTATGTGCTGATGCCGTTTAAAATAACCGGCTCCGCAGAGTCGGCAATCCTGATCGAACGCGGCTGGGCGCCGCGTGACGCAAACGACCGCACGCGCGTGCCGGTGGTGCCGACGCCGGCGGATGAAATTGAAATTAAAGGCGTGATCCGCAGCGACGCCGGCCATTTGCTGCAGCTCGGCGCGGCCGAGGTGCCGCGTCCCGGCGCGATCATGCAGAACCTCGACATCGCCGCCTACGCACGCGCCAGTCAATTGCCGCTGGCGCCGTTCGTGGTGGAACAGTCGGGAGAAATCAAGGATGGCCTGGTGCGCGACTGGCCGGCGCCGTCGCTGGGAATAGACCGTCATCGCGGCTACGCCGTGCAATGGTATGCGCTGGCCTTGATGGCCGTGATTTTTTTCGTTGTCACAGGATTCCGAAGTGGAAAAAAACAAAGAGCAGGGTAAGAATCAATCGCCAAGTCAACAACGCAAGATCGGCCGCTGGAAGCTGCTGCTGGTGGTGGCGGTGTGCGCCGCACCGATGATCGCGTCGTATTTGACTTACTACGTGATCAAGCCGGAGGGCCGCACCAACTACGGCACGCTGCTCGACCCGCGCGACTACCCGATTCCGCCGCTGGGCAGCACCGAACTCGACGGCAAGCCGGCAAAGCTTGAGGACTACAAGGGCAAGTGGGTCCTGCTGCAAGTGGCCGGCGGCGATTGCGATCAGTCTTGCAAGACGCGCCTGTTCGCCATGCGCCAGCTGCGCCTGATGCAGGGTAAGGAAATGGAACGCATCGAACGGGTCTGGCTGATCACCGATGCCAAGCCGCTCGACACCGTGCTCATGCGCGAATACGACGGCACCGACATGCTGCGCGTCGATCCGAAACTGCTTAAGGCGTGGCTGCCGACCGACGCCGGCACCAGCGTGGAAGACCACCTCTACATGATCGATCCGCGCGGCAACCTGATGATGCGCTTTCCCAAGGATGCCGACCCCAACAAGGTCAAGAAGGACATCAGCAAACTGCTGCGCGCGTCGAGCATAGGATAAGGTCGCCATGCTGATTCAACTTGCCATCATGGGCCTGCTGGTCGCGCTGATTCCGCTGACGCTGACCTGGGTGTCCAACGACGCCGACAAATACCGCAAACTGGTCTGGATCACGCTGTTCCTGACCTTCGACCTGATCATGTTCGGCGCCTTCACGCGTCTGACCGATTCCGGCCTGGGCTGCCCGGACTGGCCGGGTTGCTACGGTCACTCCAATCCGCTGCTGGCGCATGAACACATCAGCGCCGCGCAGGAGGCGATGCCGACCGGACCGGTGACGGTCGCCAAGGCATGGATCGAAATGATCCATCGCTACCTGGCGATGGCGGTCGGCGTGCTGATCATTACGCTGATGGTGATTGCGTGGCGGCGCTGGATCAAGTCGGGGCGCACCGAGCTCAAGTTCCGGCCTTGGTTTCCGACGCTGCTGTTCCTGTTTGTCTGCCTGCAGGGCGCGTTCGGCGCCTGGACCGTGACGCTGAAGCTGCAACCCGTGATCGTCACGATACACCTGCTGCTCGGCCTGACACTGCTGGCCATGCTGACCTGGCTGGGGGCGCGCCAGAATGCGCATGCGCCGGTGTCGTCGCCCGGCCGCGCACTGGCGGTGCCGGCGCTGCTCGGCCTGCTGCTGCTGATCGTGCAAGTTGCGCTGGGAGGCTGGGTCAGCACCAATTATGCGGCGCTGGCGTGCAACGATTTTCCCCTGTGCCATGGCGCGCTGATTCCGCAGATGGATTTCGACAACGGCTTCACGTTGTGGCGCCATCTGGGCAAGACCGCCGATGGCGAATACCTGCCGTTCCCGGCGCTGACGGCGATCCATTGGGTGCACCGCACCTTCGCCTTCGTGGTGATCGCCTTCATCGCCTGGTTGGCGCACAAAGCGCTCAAGGACGGCGGCCTGCGCAAGACCGGGCGCGGGCTGCTGATCGTAATCGCGCTGCAGCTGGTCACCGGCCTGGCGACGATTTACCTGAACTGGCCGCTGGCCATTGCCGTCGTGCACAACGGCGGTGCGGCGCTGCTGCTGCTTTTGCTGGTCATGTTAAACTACAAGACCAGACACGCCCCTGCCGTCGAGGCCGCACGCGCCGTTCCCGCACCGTTTTGAAGACATGACCACATTGACCGCACAACCCAATCGCATCGCCCAGTACTGGGCCTTGACCAAGCCGCGTGTGACGCAGCTTGCGGTATTTTGCGCCGTCATCGGCATGTTCCTGGCGACGCCGGAATTGCCTGACTGGCGCAAGGTCGTGTTCGCCACCGTCGGCATCTGGCTGCTGGCCGGCGCCGCTTTCGCCATCAACTGCCTGGTCGAACGCGAAATCGATTCGCGCATGGCGCGCACCGCACGCCGTCCGATGGCGCGCGGCGAAATCACCGTGCCGCAGACGCTGATGTTTTCCGGCGTAATCGGCGGCATGGGCATGTGGGTGCTGTACGCACTGGTCAATCCGCTGACCATGTGGCTGACGCTGGCGACCTTCGTCGGCTACGCCATTATCTACACCATCATCCTTAAACCATCCACGCCGCAGAACATCGTCATCGGCGGCCTGTCGGGCGCGATGCCGCCGGCGCTGGGCTGGGCTGCGATCGCCAACGACGTGCCGATGCAAGCCTGGATCCTGGTGCTGATCATCTTCATCTGGACGCCGCCGCACTTCTGGGCGCTGGCGATGTACCGCCGCGACGACTACGCCAAATCCGGCCTGCCGATGCTGCCGATCACGCACGGCATGAAGCTGACGCAATTCCATATCCTGCTCTACACGATTGCGCTGATCGCCACCACCATGCTGCCGTTCGCGGTCGGCATGAGCGGGCTGATCTATCTGGGTACGGCGATTGTGCTGGGATTGATTTTCTTCCATTACGCCTGGCAGATCTATCGCCACTACACCGATCTGATTGCACGCAAGGCCTTCACGTTTTCGATCATTTACCTGTCGATTCTGTTCGCCGCGCTGCTGGTCGACCATTACCTGCTGTTCAGGACTTTCTGATGAAACGTTTGCTGTCTTTCCTGCCGGCCGTGCTGCTGGCCCTCGGCGTACTGTCGCTGGCCGCCTGCCAGCAGAACCCCGCCGAGAAATTTGTCAACACCGACGTCACCGGGCTGGAATACGCCAAGGACTTCGCATTGACCGACCACAACGGCAAGCCGCGCACGCTGGCCGATTTCAAGGGCAAGGCGGTGGTGATGTTCTTCGGCTATACGCAATGCCCGGACGTCTGCCCGACTACCATGGCCGAAATGGCGAACGTGATGAAGGAACTCGGCCCGCAAGCCGACAAGGTGCAGGTGTTGTTCGTGACCGTCGATCCGGCGCGCGATACGCCGCAGATCCTGTCGCAATATGTGCCGGCCTTCGACAAGCGCTTCCTGGGTCTTTACGGCGACGAAGCCGCGACCGCCAAAGTGGCCAAGGAATTCAAGGTGTTCTACCAGAAGGTGCCGGGCAAGACTGCGGGCAGCTATACGATGGACCACACCGCCGGCAGTTACGTGTTCGATCCGCAGGGGCATATTCGTCTGTTTGTGCGGCACGGCCAGGGCGCCGAGCCCATCGTGCATGACCTGAAATTGCTGCTGTCCTGAACGGACTCTGCGGACAAAAGAAAAGGCGCTCAATTGAGCGCCTTTTTCATTGCTGCCGGGTTTGCTTGTTGGGTTTGCCTGATTCTCAGGCAAAAGCCTGCAGCGAACCCTTCATCTTCTTCAACGCCACCGCTTCGATCTGGCGGATACGCTCGGCGGACACGCCGAATTCGTCAGCCAGTTCGTGCAATGTCGCGCCGCTGCCGTCGTCATTGGCCAGCCAACGAGCTTCCACGATACGGCGCGAACGGTCGTCGAGCTTGCTCAGCGCAGCTTCCAGGCCTTCCGACTGCAGACGGTCGTATTGCTTGGCTTCCATCACGCGAGTCGGCTCATTGTTGTCCGAAGACAGATAGGCGATTGGTGCAAACTTGTCGTCTTCATCGTCAGTCGGCGCTTCCAGCGCAACATCGCGGCCGGACAGGCGGGTTTCCATCTCGATGACTTCTTCGCGCTTGACGTCCAGCGTCTTGGCCAAGGCGTCGACTTGCGCCGGCGTCATGGCGTCCAGGCCGGTCTTGTGGCTGCGCAGGTTGAAGAACAGCTTGCGCTGCGCCTTGGTCGTCGCAACCTTGACCAGACGCCAGTTCTTCAGAATGTACTCGTGCATCTCGGCTTTGATCCAGTGCATCGCGTACGACACGAGACGCACATTTTGATCGGGGTCGAAGCGCTTGACCGCCTTCATCAGGCCGATATTGCCTTCCTGGATCAGGTCGGCATGCGGCAGGCCGTAGCCCAGATAACCGCGGGCGATCGACACCACCAGACGCAAATGGGACAGCACCATCTTTTGAGCGGCGCCGAGGTCATTCTGGTCGCGCAAGGCGCGGGCCAGTGAAATTTCTTCAGCTTGCGTCAGCATCGGCAGACGATTGACGGCCGAAATATAGGCGTCAATGTTGCCCAGGCTGCCGGAGAAGCCGAGCGCAAGCGCATTGGTCTCGACGGGCATGAGTGCAGTAGCTGATTTCATTGATTCTCCTTGGTTCCTGTGAGGAAGCGATGCGTAAATTGGCAATTGCCTTAAAGCCGCACTATTTCTATCAACTATTCTAGCACTCCTCAATTGAGAGTGCTAATAACGAATCTGGAAGAAAGAAATAGCTAATTTCTATGGCAGTTTTTTTGCCAATTGGCATTTCATCGCAAGAATTAGAGGGAAATTGGGGATCAAAGTTGCTTGTTTCAAGCACAAACCTGTAACAAATTTTGCAGGGCAACATTAAAAAATGGCAACAATTCCATCAAAGGAGTTGTTGCCATTTCAAGCAGAAATTAGGGGGGATTCAGGCCAGCCGAGACAGGTGCCGTTTGACCGACAGCATGGCGCCGATCAGGCCGAGCAGGGCGCTGACGCCAAGCAGGAAGCCGATGGCCTCGATACTCGGCGGCGCCAGGCGGAATTCGGAAGCGTACAGCCGGGCGAAGTCGGTGATCGCCAAGTTGAGCGGCTGCAATGCCAGCACCACCAGGCCCAGCGCCAACCCGCCCGCGCATACGCCGAGCAGGGCGCCGGTGTAATAAAACGGTCGGTGGATGAAGGCGTTGGTAGCACCCAGCAGGCGCGAAACTTCGATTTCCTCGTATTGCGTCATAACCTGCAGGCGGATGGTGTTGAACACCACGGCCACCACCACCGCGCCCAGCGTGATGCCCAGGAACAGCAGCACCAGCCGCAAGATGCGCAGCAGCGCTGCCAGCCGCTTGACCCAGGCCGAATCGATCTGCACCGTGTCGACGCCCGGCATGGCCTTGAGTTTTTGCGCGATGTCGTCGACGCGGGTGGCGTCCATGGCGTCCTGGAAGCCAGACATCTTCAGCACATAGCTGTCAGGCAGGGGATTGGCGCCCAGCGTTGCCAGCACGTCGTTGAGGCCGGTCTTGCTCTTGAGCGAGTCGAAGGCCTTCTCGCGCGGCGTGAAATCGACACGCGCGGCGCTGCCGCTGTCGGCCAGCACGGCGCGGATGTTGCCGGCCAGCGCGGTGGCCTTGTCGCGCGAGAGGTCCATTTTCAGGAAGATGCTGATCTCGGGCTCGACCGCGAGCTGTTCCGAGACCGGGCGCACGTTTTCAAGCACGGTCAGGCCGGCGAACGGCAGCGCCAGCGCGATCGACACTACCAGTACGTTGAGGACGAAGTTGCCGGGCGAGCGCAGCAGGTGATGGAAGGCGTCGGCGAAGGCGAAGAAATGTTGGCGCAGCCAGTTCATTGCGAAATCTCCACCGGGTTGCTGACGCCGTTGTGCCAGCCGTCGACGATGCGGCCGCGGTCAAGATAGATGATGCGGTCCGCGCCGGTTAGGTATTGCTCGTCATGGGTCGAGATCAGGCAGGTCACGCCGACGCCGTGAAAAGACTTCAGTGCAGCCAGCACCTTGTTGGCGTTGTCGCGGTCGAGATTGGCGGTCGGTTCGTCGGCCAGGATGATCTGCGGGCGGTTGACGATGGCGCGCGCAATCGCCACGCGCTGCTGTTCGCCGCCGGACAGTTCCTGCGGGCCGGAAGTCGCCTTGTCGAGCAGATCGACCTTGTCCAGCGCGGCGCGGGCGCGTTTTTCAGCATCCGAACGCGCTGCGCCGGTGACGATCAGCGGCAGCATCACATTAGCTAGGATGCTGCGATCCTGCAGCAGGCGTTGTTGCTGAAAAATCAGGCCAAGGTTGCGGCGCAGGTAAGGCATGCCGGAAGGCTTGATGGTGTTGATGCTCTGGCCGTTGACAGTGAGCGTGCCGGCGCTTGGGCGCTCCATCGCGGCGATCATCTTGAGCAGGGTCGACTTGCCGGCGCCGGACGGACCGGCCAGGAACAGCAGCTCGCCCTTCTGGACCGAGAGCGTGATGTCGCGCAGCGCAAAGACGTCGCGCGAATATTGTTTGGAGACCTTGGCGAATTCGATCATCGTCGGTGATGGATTTGTTTTTCTTGGGCGCGGTTCAAATTGGTTTTCAGCTTATTTTCAGCTTATTTTCAGCTTAGCAAGGCATCCACGAATTCTTCGGCGTCGAAGGCTTGCAGGTCGTCGATCGACTCGCCCACGCCGATGAAATACAGCGGTATCGGACGGGTCTTGGCGATCGCCGCCAGAATGCCACCCTTGGCGGTGCCGTCCAGCTTGGTCACGACCAGGCCGGTCAGGCCCAGCGCGTCGTCGAAGGCCTTGACCTGCGCCAGCGCATTTTGGCCGGTATTGCCGTCGATGACCAGCAGTACTTCATGCGGCGCGGTGTCCATGGCCTTGCCGATGACGCGCTTGATCTTCTTGAGCTCGTCCATCAGGTGCAACTGAGTCGGCAGGCGGCCTGCTGTGTCGACCATGACGACGTTGGTGCTGCGCGCCGTGGCCGAATGCACGGCATCGTAGGCCACCGCCGCCGGATCGCCCGATTCCTGCGAAATCACGGTAATGTTGTTGCGCTCGCCCCAGATCGTCAGTTGCTCGCGGGCGGCGGCGCGGAAGGTGTCGCCGGCGGCCAGCAGCACCGATTGGTCATGCGCCTGCAAATGCTTGGCCAGCTTGCCGATGGTGGTGGTCTTGCCGGCGCCGTTCACGCCCGCGATCATCATCACCAGCGGCTGATGGCGGCCCAGCACCAGCGGCTTCTGCAGCGGGCGGAGCATCTCGATGAGCAGTGCGCGCAAGGCCTGGCGTACCTGGTCGGCTTCGGTCAGCTTTTCGTCCCGGACTTTTTTCTTGAGCGCATCGAGCAGGAACTGGGTCGCGTCGACGCCGGCGTCCGACACCAGCAGGGCCGATTCCAGTTCTTCATACAGCTCGTCGCCGATTTTGGCGCCGACGAACAGGGTGGTCAGGTTGCTGGAGGTCTTGGAGAGACCGCTTTTCAGGCGCGCCAGCCAGGAACGTTTGGCCTCGACCGACGGCGGCGCAGCTTCGACGATCTCTTCGGCTGCCGGAGCAATTGCAGAAGAAATTGCGGGAGTAGCCGCAGGGATTGCAGAAGGCGCAGCCGGGACGGGCGCGGCCTGAGGAGCTGCTTCTTTGGCAACGGCGGGTTCAGGCTGGGTTTTTTTCTTGAAGAAACTAAACATCGGATGCTGGGCTGGCTCTGTCGAAAGTGGCTGCGGTGTCTGATGGAGGGCGTTTCCGGCCGTTTCCAGGCGGGAAATCGCAATGAACAAGGTACAATTGGCCAGCCTCATGCCCGGATACTGCCGTCCGGGCGGTCCTTGGCCAGCCCCCGCATTCTATCAGAGCACAGCGCATGAAATTGAAGATCAGAGCAATCCTGTCGACCGGTTTGGTGTTTGCGTCCCTGGCGGTCCAGGCCCAGTCTTCCGGTCCGGCGACGGCTCAGGCGTCCACGCAGGCAGCTGCGCAGGCAACTGAATTCACGCTTAAAAACGGCATGAAAATCATCGTCAAGGAAGATCACCGCGCGCCCACGGCCGTCCAGATGGTCTGGTACAAGGTCGGTGCTATCGACGAGATCAACGGCACCACCGGCATCGCCCACGCGCTGGAACACATGATGTTCAAGGGCACAAGGAAGCACAAGGTCGGCGAGTTCAGCCGCCTGGTCGCCGAACTCGGCGGCCGCGAAAACGCCTTCACCAACCGCGACTACACCGCCTACTTTCAACAGGTCGGGCACGACAGCCTGGAAGCGGTGATGGCGCTGGAAGCCGACCGCATGCGCAACCTGCAGTTCGACCAGAACGAATTCGCCAAAGAAATCCGCGTCGTCATGGAAGAGCGCCGCTGGCGCACCGACGACCAGCCGCAAGGCCTGATGAACGAAGCGCTGCACGCGGCCGCCTTCGTGGCCCATCCCTATCATCATCCGGTGGTCGGCTGGATGGACGACCTGCAGCACATGACTATCCGCGACATCGAGGACTGGTATCGCCGCTGGTATGCGCCCAATAACGCAACGCTGGTGGTTAGCGGCGACGTCAGCGCGCAGAAGGTGGCGGCGCTGGCGGAAAAATACTTCGGCCCGATTCCGTCCAAGAGCATCGTGCGCGGCAAGCCGCAGAACGAACCCGAACAACACGGCCTGCGCCGCGTAACCGTCAAGGCGCCGGCGGAAAATCCCTACGTCATCCTGGCGTTCAAGGTGCCCACGCTGCGTGAAGTCGAAAAAGACCAGGACGTCTATGCCCTCGACGTACTGTCGGCGGTGCTCGACGGCTACGACAACGCGCGCCTGAACGACAAGCTGGTGCGCACCGATAAGGTCGCCAACAGCGTCGGCGCCAGCTACGACGACATCACGCGCGGCCCGACCTTGTTCACGCTGGAAGGAAGCCCCGCCTCCGGCACCAGCACTGCGCAACTGGAAACCCTGCTGCGCGCCGAAGTCGAGCGCATCGCCCGCGACGGCGTCTCGGAACAGGAATTGCAGCGCGTCAAGACGCAGCTGATCGCCTCGCAGGTCTACAAGCGCGACTCCATTTTTGGCCAGGCCATGGAAATCGGCGTGATGGAAATGTCCGGCCTGTCGCACAAGAACATCGACCGCATCGTCGAGCGGCTCAAGTCGGTCACGCCACAGCAGGTGCAGGCGGTGGCGCAGAAGTATTTCAGCGACGACAAGCTGACTGTGGCGACGCTGGAACCCTTGCCGCTGTCCGGCAAGAAGGCCGGTCCGCCGCCGGGACCGCTGCGCTGAGCTCAGTTTGGCTGACTGCAAGACACGAACCCCCTGATTTGCCGATTGATCTTCAGTTGTACTCTCACGGAGGAATAGCATGCCAGTGATCGTCGTTGCGAACCCCAAAGGCGGCGTAGGTAAAAGCACTCTCTCGACCAACCTCGCCGGCTACTTCGCCAGCCGCGGCCACGGCGTGCTGCTGGGCGACACCGATCGCCAGCAGTCGGCGCGCGCGTGGCTCAACATCCGGCCGCCGGCGGCGGCGCCGATCGCCACCTGGGAGATCAGCGAAGACTACATCGCCAAGCCGCCCAAAGGCACCACGCACGTGGTGCTGGACACACCCGCCGGTTTGCACGGCTGGCGCCTGAACGACGTCCTCAAAATGGCGGACAAGGTGATTGTGCCTTTGCAGCCGTCGATTTTCGACATTCTGGCGACGCAGGATTTTCTGCGCCGGCTGGCCGAAGAAAAAGCCGTGCGCCAGGGCGACATCGACGTCGGCATCGTCGGCATGCGCGTCGATGCGCGCACGCGCTCGGCCGACCAGCTGCATCGCTTCATCGAAGGTCTCAACCTGCCGGTGCTGAGCTATCTGCGCGACACCCAGAATTACGTGCAACTGGCGGCGCACGGCCTGACCCTGTGGGACATCGCGCCCTCGCGCGTGCAGCGCGATATCGAGCAATGGCAGCCGGTCATTGACTGGGTGGATGGCAAGACTGCCGCCGCTCCTGCTGCAGTCGTGGCCGATCCGGCCGGGCAGGGTGGATAAGAATGAATACAGATAGCTTCTGTTTTGCTTTGATTTGATTGGTCCGGTATCAAGATGAAAAAATATTTGTTGTTGTGTGCCCTTGTCCTCGGCGGTTTTGCAGTGCAGGCGCAGGCGGCACTGCAGATCCAGTCGTGGTCGCTGCCCAACGGGGCGCGCGTGCTGTTCGTGGAAAACCACGCGATTCCTATGCTCGATCTGAGCGTGGAATTCGACGCCGGCGCGCGCCGCGATCCCGACGGTAAATCCGGACTGGCCTCGCTGACCAACGCCCAGCTCACACGCGGCGTAGCAGCGTCAGGTGACGGGCCTGCGCTGACTGAGGCGCAGATTCTCGACGGTCTCGCCGACGTGGCTGCCCAGCGCGGCGGCGGCGCCAGCATGGATCGTGCCGGCGTGACCTTGCGCATGCTGTCGAGCGCCGCCGAGCGCGATGCTGCGATCGGCTTGCTGGCGCGCACGCTGGCGCAGCCGAGCTTCCCTGAGGCACCGTTCGCCCGCGACAAGGCGCGCACCATCGCTGACGTGCGCGAGTCGCAGACCAAGGCCGAAGACATCGCCGCCAAGGCATTCTGGGCTGCACTATATGGCACTCATCCCTATGCGCGTCAGGAAAGCGAAGACAGTGTCGTCGCCATCACGCGCGAAGACCTGGTCGCTTTCCATCGCACGCACTATGTCGGCAACCGCGCCGTTGTCGCCATGATCGGCGACGTCACACGCGCACAGGCCGACCAGATCGCGCAACGGCTGACGCAGCAATTGCCGCAAGGCGCGCCATTGCCGGCCTTGCCTTCCATCGGGCTCACTGCGCCGAAGGACCAGCGCATCAGCCATCCCGCTTCGCAATCGCATATCCTGATCGGCATGCCGGCGCTGGTGCGCGGCGATCCGGATTTCTTCGCGCTGACGGTCGGCAACTACATTCTCGGCGGTGGCGGTTTCGTCTCGCGCCTGACCAATGAAGTCCGTGAAAAGCGTGCGTTGACGTACAGCGTCTACAGCTACTTCTCGCCGATGGCGCAGAAGGGACCGTTCCAGATCGGCTTGCAGACCAAGCAGGAACAAACCGCCGAAGCGCTCGAGGTGGTACGTCGCACGCTGGCCGATTACCTGCGCGACGGCCCGACTGCGGGCGAGCTCAAGGCGGCCAAGGACAACCTGGTCGGCGGCTTCGCGCTACGCATCGACAACAACCGCAAGATCCTCGACAACCTCGCGGTGATCGGCTATTACGGCCTGCCGTTGGATTATCTGGACACCTGGACCGCCAATATCGGCAAAGTCACCGTGGCGCAAATCCGCGCCGCTTTCAAACGTAAAATCGCCCTCGATCAACTCAGTACGGTCGTGGTCGGCGAGGCAAAATAAAAACATGAGCAAGACAGCAAGAAAACATGGCGTGGCCGCGGGTGGTCATCACAGCAATCGCGCTTCGCATCAGGTGCGCATCATCGGCGGACAGTGGAAGCGCACGCCGCTGCCGGTGCTCGAGGCCGAAGGTCTGCGCCCGACCCCGGACCGCGTGCGCGAGACGGTGTTCAACTGGATCACGCACCTGATCGACGCCGACTGGCAAGGCGTGCGTTGCCTCGACCTGTTCGCCGGCACCGGCGCGCTCGGTTTCGAAGCCGCCAGCCGTGGCGCACAGCGCGTGGTCATGGTGGAGAATCACGGCCCGGCTGCCCGCCAGCTCGACGCCAGCAAGGAAAAATTGAAAGCCGCGCAGGTCGAAGTGAGGCGCGGCGATGCGCTGGCGCTGTTGCAGGGCTACAAGGCGCCAAGCCTGACGCCGACAAACTCAAGCGCGGGATTCAACCTCATCTTCGCCGATCCGCCGTATCATCAGGACTGGCTCGCGAAGATCATGCCCATATGCGAGCAAGTGCTGACCGATGGCGGCCTGGTGTACGTCGAATCGGAGCATGCGCTGGAAGGCGAAGAGTTGCCCGCCTGGATGGCGCCCTGGGAGGTTGTCAGGGCCGACAAGGCGGGCATGGTGTTTTATCATTTATTGCGGCGCAAAAACATCGGCTAATTCAGGCATAATGCGCGTTCTGATTGCTTAGCTGGTGAGGAGAGACCCTGATGGTGACAGCTGTTTATCCGGGAACATTCGATCCGTTGACACGAGGCCATGAAGATCTGGTCAGACGCGCATCGGGATTGTTTGACAAGTTGGTCGTAGGCGTAGCGGACAGCAAAAACAAGAAGCCGTTTTTCTCTCTCGAGGAGCGCCTGTCGATAGCAAATGAAATACTCGGGCACTACCCGAATGTCCAGGTGGAAAGTTTTTCCGGTCTGCTCAAGGATTTCGTGAGGCAAAACAACGCCCGCGTGATCGTGCGCGGCCTGCGCGCGGTATCGGATTTCGAATATGAATTCCAGATGGCCGGCATGAATCGTTATCTGCTGCCCGACGTGGAAACCTTGTTTCTGACGCCGTCGGACCAATATCAATTCATATCGGGCACCATCGTGCGCGAAATCGCCCTGCTGGGCGGCGACGTATCGAAGTTCGTATTTCCCTCGGTCGAAAAATGGCTGAAGGAAAAGATGGCCAAGATGGATTTGTAATGTCCGCATTGCCTGCCGGAACGAAACCGGCCGGCAATCCGGCAGTCCAAGTAATGAGCTGCATGTAAAGGAAGCGTTTGTATGGCACTGATGATCACCGATGATTGCATTAACTGCGACGTCTGCGAGCCCGAGTGCCCGAACGAGGCGATTTACATGGGCCCGCAGATCTATGAAATCGACCACAACAAGTGCACCGAATGCGTCGGCCATTTCGATGAGCCGCAATGTCAGCAAGTCTGCCCGGTCGCCTGCATCCCGTTCGACCCGGCCTGGCGCGAATCCAAAGAGCAGCTGATGCTCAAATACGAGACGCTGCAGGCCGCGGCCAAGACCTGATCGTTCTTCCCGTACTTCCTCTCTTCTTCTTTATTCTTTCCGCCTCATAAGAAAAACCTGCTTGCATATAGGCAGTTGGTATTTCTGCCGTGCGCCGCTCGCGCGGTATCATCGTCGCTCGCCATTTTTTTCGCAGTTTCATGCGCGCGCCGATGGATCTCACCGGCCGCCTCGCCGGGAAAACAGCCATGCCCAATCATCAGCGCCTGCGTCAGTTCATCACTTCCTTCTCCGATTTGCTCGGGCGTGAAAGCGCCGAAGCGGCCATCCTGCGCGACGGCGCCGAGCTCCTGCGCGATCTGGTCGCAGTCGACGACTGGTTGCCGGAAGCCTATGCCCAACCGGATCCGGAACGCTATCGCCAATACCTGCTGCACGTCGATTCGGCGCAGCGCTTTTCGGTGGTCAGTTTCGTCTGGGGACCCGGCCAGCAAACGCCGGTGCACGACCATACCGTGTGGGGCCTGATCGGCATGCTGCGCGGCTCGGAATATTCGCAGTCCTATCGTTGGCAGGGCGGCAACGACAACGGTAACGGCAAGGGCGCGCTCGCGCCGCACGGAGAACCGATACAATTGACGCCCGGCATGGTGGAGCCGATTTCGCCCAACCTCGAAGGCCTCGACGATATCCACCGCGTGCACAACGCGCATGCGGACCAGGTGTCGATCAGCGTGCACGTCTACGGCGCTAACATCGGCGCGGTAAACCGTTCGGTGTATCAGCCGGACGGTACGCGCAAGGCGTTCATCTCGGGCTATTCGAACGACACGCTGCCCAACATCTGGGATTTATCCAAGGAGAGCAAGACGACATGAGCAGCATCCGCATCGGCAGACGAAGCTTTCAACAAGTCCGCGACGACCTTCTGGCGCGCCGCGAAATCGCGCTGCTCGACGTGCGTGAAGAAGCGCCGCACGCCGAAGCGCATCCGCTGTTCGCCGCCAACCTGTCGTTCTCGCACCTGGAATTGCTGGCCTATGCGCGCATTCCGCGCCGTGATACCACCATCGTCGTGCTCGACGACGGCGAAGGCCTGGCGCGGAAGGCTGCCGAGCGCTTCGTCGCGCTCGGCTATAGCAATGTCAGCGTGCTCGACGGCGGCGTGACGGGATGGAAGGCCGCCGGCGGCGAGCTGTTCCAGGACGTTAACGTGCCTAGCAAATCCTTCGGCGAGCTGGTCGAAAGCAAGCGCCACACGCCGTCATTGTCGGCGCCCGAGGTCAAGGCGCTGCTCGATGCGAAGGAAAACGTGGTGGTGCTCGATGCACGCCGTTTCGACGAATACCAGAACATGAACATCCCGTCCTCGATCAGCGTGCCAGGCGCCGAGCTGGTCTTGCGCGTGCGCGAACTGGCGCCGGATCCGAACACGCGCGTGATCGTCAACTGCGCCGGCCGCACGCGCAGCATCATCGGTACGCAATCACTGGTCAATGCCGGCATTCCCAACCAGGTCCACGCGCTGCGCAATGGCACCATCGGCTGGACGCTGGCCGGGCAGCAACTCGAACACGGCAACAGCCGGCAATTCCCGGTTGAGCTGACGGCGGCAACGCGCGCGCAGGCGGCGGCCGATGCCCGCGCCGTGGCTGACCGCGCCGGCGTCAAACGGCTGGATGCACAGGGTTTGCAGGCGCTGCGCACCGACACCGCGCGCACCACCTATCGCTTCGATGTACGCACACCGCAGGAATATGAAGCCGGCCATCTGCCCGGCTTCCTCAGTGCGCCCGGCGGACAGCTGGTGCAGGAGACCGAGTCCAACGCCACCGTGCGCGGCGCCCGTATCGTGCTGATCGACGATGACGGCGTGCGCGCCAACATGACGGCTTCATGGCTGGCGCAGATGGCGTGGGAAGTCTACGTGCTCGACGGCGCAACCGCGCAGCAATTCAGCGAACAAGGTCTTGCACCGCGGGAATTGCCGCCGGCGCCGTCCTCTGAAAAAATTACGCCGCAGACATTGGCCGGCTGGCTGGAGCAAGACAAAGCCCAAGGCAACGCGGGCAAGGGTACCGTCGTGCTGGATTTCTCCACTAGCGCGAACTACGTCAAGCAGCACGTTCCCGGCGCCTGGTTTGCCTTGCGCTCGCAACTGGCGCAAGCCTTGCAGAATGTGCCGGCAGCCGAGCGTTACGTGGTCACTTGCGGCAGCAGCCTGCTGGCGGCATTCGTCATCGGCGATCTGGCCGCACTCACCGATAAGCCTGTGTTCCTGCTGGAAGGCGGCAACAACGGCTGGAAAGCCGCCGGCCTGCCGATCGAGACCGGCGCGACCTCGCTGGCTTCGCCGCGCATCGACCGCTATCGTCGTCCTTACGAAGGCACCGACAATCCCGCCTCCGCCATGCAGGCCTATCTCGATTGGGAGTTCGGGCTGGTCGAGCAGCTTGGCCGCGACGGCACTCATGGGTTCCAGGTCATATGAGGTATTGCTGAACGACAGGCAAAGAAAACGCGCGACCCGATTACAATGACGGTCGCGTTTTCTTTTGAAACGGTACTCATGCAACACATCCCGCCGCGCGCAGTCGGCGCACTGCTCGTCAACACCACCATCTGGGGCTTGTCCTGGATCGCCTTCAAATCCCTGCAGCAGCAGGGCATCCATCCGCTGTGGGCGACCGCGATCATCTTTTCCTGTTGCACGCTGTGGATGCTGCTGCTCAAGCGCAAATCGCTGGGCGAGATCGGCAAGCATCCCGAGCTGATTTACGTGGCGATTGCGTCCGGCCTGACCAACACCGCCTTCAACGGCGCGGTGGCGTTCGGCGACGTGGTGCGCGTGGTGCTGCTGTTTTACCTGATGCCGATCTGGGCAGTGATCCTGGCCCGGCTGGTGCTGCACGAGCCGATCACGCAACGCGCCTTGCTGCGGATTGCACTGGGTCTGACGGGCGCCGTCATCGTGTTGTACCAGCCGGCGATCGGCGTGCCGCTGCCGCACGACCTGGCCGATTGGGTGGCGCTGGCCGGCGGTTTCTTCTTCGCAGTCAACAATATCATGTTGCGTCGCCTGCATGGCGTCGCCGACGGTGCCCGCGCCATCGCCATGCTGAGCGGCGGCGCGCTGCTGTCGATTATGCTGGGCGCAGCGCTGGCGGCGTCCGGACTGATCGCCTGGCCCGAGGCCATCGGCGCACCCTCGGTGCCGACGCTGGCGCTCTGGTCGGTGCTGTTCATGGTGTCCAACCTGTGCCTGCAATACGGCGTGTCGAGGCTGCCGGCGAACATCACGGCAGTGGTCATGCTGGTGGAAATCATCATCGCCGCCGTGTCGGCGTGGTTGTTCGGCGCGGCGGAATTGCGCGTCCAGGATCTGATCGGCGGCGCCTTGATCATCGCCACGCCGTGGCTGGTGCGTGACCGCCGGGTGGCGGAGCAGCCGCTCTAAACCGCCAGCATCACCCGGTTGCGGCCGCCTTCCTTGGCGCGGTAGAGCGCCTCGTCGGCGCTGGCGATCAGTTTCTGGCGCGCCTGGTCGGCCGGCATGCTGCGGTCGGGTGGCGTCTGCGAGGCGGCGCCGATGGAGACGGTGATCTGCAATGCTTCGTCGGCGCCGACAATCTCAATGACTTGCTGGGCCACGCTGGCGCGAATGCGCTCGGCGATGCGTTCCGCGTCTTGCATGGTCGCCTGGGTCAGCAGCACGATGAATTCTTCGCCGCCGTAACGTCCCAGTGAATCGCTCAGGCGCAATTCCTTCTTGATACGCGTCGCCACTTCGCGCAACACGTCGTCGCCGCTCTGGTGGCCGAACTTGTCGTTGACGCGCTTGAAGTGGTCGATGTCGATGAACAGGCAGGACAGCGCCGAACGGTCGCGTTGGGCGCGGCCGATTTCTTCCTGCATGCGTTGTTCGATGTAGCGGCGGTTGTTGACGCCGGTAAGCGGATCGGTCAGGCCGATGTGCTTGAGGCGTTCGTTGTTGATGACGTTTTCCAGGCAGATCGCCACCACCGAGGCCAGCCGTTCAATGAAGTCGGTCGCCAGGTTGCCGGTGAAGCGGCCTTCATGGGCGCTGCCCAGGGCCAGGTAGCCGATCAGTTTCTGATGGCGCGTCAGCGGCAGGATCGCTACGCTGGCGGGCTGGTAAAGCGGGAACAGCGACTGATGCAATTCGTGCTGGTAGGGGCCGAGCGTGGGTTTCTCCAGCGGCAGGGCGGGGCCGTCTTCGGGCAGGAACAGCAGGTTGGGATACTCGTCGAGACCGATTTGCAGGTCGTGCAGGATGCGGCGTACGTCGAAGGCGTAGTCGACCAGCGTGAGCGTGACGATTTCGAGGCTGAAGGTGTTGGGCATCAAGAGCGACACCGTTTCGATCAGGTCGCGGAATTCGCTGGAGCCGATCAGGCGCAGGTCGAAATCCTGGTGGCGCTGCATGATTTGCTGGTTGATGCGGGCCTGCTCCAGCAGGTCCTGCAACTCGGCGTGCAACTGCTGGTTTTCCACCAGCAATGCTTGGGTGTCGACAGCGCTATTCATCGTGGTCCGGTCTTGTGCCGTTTTTGCTTGGTTCCCTTGATACCCTCAACGCTGGCCGGAGCCGCGTTCCCCTTGCCCGGCAGGCGATTTGCTGCGGACGCACAAGCTTACCACCAGCGCGCCGCGATTGGCTTACAGCGTGCTGAAAAAACGCTCGCCCATTTCTTCCAGGCCGAGCGACTGCAACACGTCGTGCAGGCGTTCAGTCGGCCGCTTGCGCGGCAGGTCCTTGTAGCGGGCGATGATCAGTTCGTTCTTCATTGAGTGTTCCCAGCCGACCAGCTCGGTCACGCTGACCTGGTAGCCATGCGCCTCCAGCTGCAGGCAGCGCAGCACGTTGGTGACCTGGCTGCCGAACTCGCGCGTGTGCAGCGGATGGCGCCACAGCTCGGTCAGCGAAGTACGGCCCAGCGAGGCGCCTTTGTTGCGGTTAAGCACGGAGGCGACCTCGGCCTGGCAGCACGGCACCAGCACGATGAACTGCGCGTGTTTTTTCAGCGCGAAGTGGATGGCGTCGTCGGTCGCCGTATCGCAGGCGTGCAGGGCGGTGACGACGTCGATCTGTTCGGGCAGCGCGGTCGAGCCTATCGAGTCGGCCACCGACAGGTTGAGGAAGGACATGCCCGGAAAGCCCAGGCGTTTGGCCAGCTCGGTCGATTTCTGCACCAGTTCTTCACGGGTTTCGATACCGTAGATGCGCGAATTGCCTTCCAGCGCCTTGAAGAACAGGTCATACAGGATAAAACCGAGATAGGACTTGCCGGCGCCATGATCGACCACGCTGACATCGGGATGCGCGTTGCGGATCTCCTGCAGCAGCGGTTCGATGAACTGGTACAGGTGATAGACCTGCTTGAGCTTGCGGCGGCTGTCCTGGTTGAGCTTGCCGTCGCGCGTCAGGATGTGCAACTCCTTGAGCAGTTCGATCGACTGGCCCGGACGGATTTCCGGAATTGTCGCGGCAGGGGTGGCGCCGCTGGAACCTGCAGCGGCGCCGGCCGCCGCAGGTTTGTTGTGCTTCTTGCTGCTCATAGGGATGGCAATGGCTTAGACGTTGAACAGGAAGTTCATCACGTCGCCGTCCTTGACGATGTATTCCTTGCCTTCGGCGCGCATCTTGCCCGCTTCCTTGGCGCCGTTTTCACCCTTGTAGGCGATGTAGTCTTCGTAGGCGATGGTCTGCGCACGAATGAAGCCGCGTTCAAAGTCGGTGTGGATCACGCCGGCCGCCTGCGGGCCGGTGGCGCCGACCGGTACGGTCCATGCGCGCACTTCCTTGACGCCTGCGGTGAAGTAGGTCTGCAGGCCGAGCAGCTTGAAGCCGGCGCGGATCAGGCGGTCCAGGCCCGGTTCATCCATTCCCATGTCGGCCAGGAATTCGGTCTTGTCGGCGTCCTCGAGGTCGGCGATTTCCGATTCGATGGCGGCGCAGATGGCGACGATCGGCGCACCTTGCTCTGCCGCGTACTTGGTCAGCAGGTCCAGCAGCGGGTTGTCGGTGAAGCCTGTGTCGGACACATTGGCCACATACATGGCCGGCTTGGCCGTGATCAGGCACAGCGGCTTGATCAGCGCCATTTCTTCCGCGTCGAGGCCGAGTGCGCGCACCGGCTGGGCGTCGTCCAGTGCCGGCATGATGCGTTCCAGCAGGGCCACCAGCTTGGCGGCGTCCTTGTCGCCCGAGCGGGCTTTTTTCTGTTCGCGATGGATCGCCTTCTCGACCGTGCCCATATCGGCCAGCGCCAGTTCGGTCTGGATCACGGCGATGTCGTCCAGCGGGCTGACCTTGCCGGCCACGTGAATCACGTTCGGATCTTCAAAGCAGCGCACCACGTTGACGATGGCGTCGGTTTCGCGGATGTGGGACAGGAACTGGTTGCCCAGGCCTTCGCCTTTGGAGGCGCCCGCCACCAGGCCGGCGATGTCGACGAATTCCACGGTTGCCGAAAGAATACGTTCCGGCTTGACGATCTCTGCCAGTGCCTGCAAGCGCGGATCGGGCACTTCGACCATGCCGACGTTCGGTTCGATGGTGCAGAACGGATAGTTTTCAGCGGGAATACCCGCCTTGGTCAAGGCATTGAACAGGGTCGATTTACCGACGTTGGGCAGGCCGACGATGCCGCATTTGAGGCTCATGACAAAATTCTTTCTTAATCAAAAGCGGTATTGTATCAAGTCGGGCGGCCGATCCGCAGCTTTGCTGTGGCCGGTGCGGCATCTCCGGCAAGCTTTGTGCTGCGACGCGGAAACATAAGAATTGCATCTCAAGTCGCCGAGATTGGTCAGTTGAAGTGTTGCCGCTTTGTTTCAAGGCGTTAAATCTGCGGTTTGGCGTTGGATTGTATTTACACTGCCTGTTGCCCCGCCGAAAGCAATTGCTGTTTTTGCTCTACAATGTCGCCTTTGGAGAATTCTTGGTATACGTCTTGCCTAACATCGTAGAAATCCGCGACTTGCACTTTGGCTATGGGGACCGCCCGATTTTGTCGGGCCTCCACATGGACTTCCCACGTGGAAAAGTGATCGCCGTCATGGGCGGATCCGGTTCCGGCAAGACCACCATCCTGCGCCTGATCGGCGGCCAGTTGCGCCCGCAGTCGGGCACGCTGACGGTGGACGGCGAGAACGTGCCGTCGCTTGATACCCGCGACCTGTATCGCCTGCGCCGCAAGATGGGCATGCTGTTCCAGAACGGCGCATTGTTTACTGACATGACGGTGTTCGACAACGTCGCGTTCCCGCTGCATGAGCACACCGACCTGCCGGAAGAACTGATCCGCGACCTGGTGCTGCTCAAGCTCAACGCCGTCGGCCTGCGCAATGCCGCATCGCTCAAGCCGGCCGAGATTTCCGGCGGCATGGCGCGTCGTGTGGCGCTGGCGCGCGCAATCGCGCTGGACCCCGCACTGATCATGTATGACGAGCCGTTCGCCGGTCTCGATCCGATTTCCATGGGCGTCACCGCGAACCTGATCCGCAAGCTCAACGACGCACTCGGCTCGACCTCGATTCTGGTCTCGCATGACGTCAACGAGTCGTTTGGCATCGCCGACTACGTCTACTTCCTGTCGGCAGGCAAGATCGTCGCGCAAGGCACGCCGGACGAGATGCGCGCCTCGCAGGACCCTTACGTGAAGCAATTCGTGCACGCCGAGGCCGATGGCCCGGTGCCGTTCCATTATCCGGGCCGCTCGCTGGCAGAGGACGTCGGCCTGGGAGGACGTCAATGATCGCTGGTTTCCTGGGCGGCATCGGCCGCTCTCTGCGCGAATTCGTGCTCGGCCTCGGTTTTGCTGCGCGCATGTTCTGGACTGTGATCCGCTCGTCGGGAGGCCTGTGGCGCCGTCCGCGTCTGATCACCGACCAGATCCACTTCATCGGCAACTATTCGCTGGTCATCATCGCCGTGTCGGGCCTGTTCGTCGGCTTCGTGCTTGGCCTGCAAGGCTATTACACCCTCAACAAGTACGGTTCCGAACAGGCGCTCGGCCTGCTGGTGGCCCTGTCGCTGACGCGCGAACTGGGACCGGTCGTGACCGCCTTGCTGTTCGCCGGCCGCGCCGGCACGTCGCTGACGGCTGAAATCGGCCTGATGAAAGCCGGCGAGCAACTGTCGGCGATGGAAATGATGGCCGTCGATCCGCTGCAGCGCGTGGTCGCGCCGCGCTTCTGGGCCGGTGTTGTTGCCATGCCCGTGTTGGCCGCGATTTTTAGTGCCGTCGGTGTGATGGGTGGTTATATTGTGGGTGTACTGATGATCGGCGTCGATGAAGGCGCGTTCTGGTCGCAGATGCAAGGTGGTGTGGATGTCTGGAACGATATTGCCAACGGCGTGCTCAAGAGCATCGTTTTCGGTATTGCGGTAACCTTCGTTGCCCTTTATCAGGGCTACGAAGCCAAGCCGACCCCGGAAGGCGTTTCGCGCGCCACCACGCGCACGGTCGTGATCGCTTCGCTGATGGTGTTGGGATTGGACTTCCTGCTGACGGCGCTGATGTTCAGCTGAGCAGCATAGGCCGGAATACAGGCAGGAACGCAGTCAGGAATAATGAGGGCAAGTCCGCAACGAACTTCATCGCGGGCTTCGGATTGATTTTTAGGATGGCAGTGTATGCAACGTAAAACATTAGACGTGTGGGTGGGCTTGTTTGTCTTGCTGGGAGCGGCTGCGCTGGTTTTCCTCGCGCTCAAGGCGGGCAACATGAGCTCGTTCTCGTTCAATCAGAAGACCTATTCGATCACGAGCAAGTTCGACAACATCGGCGGCCTCAAGCCGCGCGCCGCAGTCAAGAGCGCCGGCGTGGTGGTCGGACGTGTCGACGCGATCCGCTTCGACGACAAGACATTTCAGGCATCGGTGACGCTCAATATGGATGAGCGCTACCAGTTTCCAAAGGATAGTTCGGCCAAGATCCTGACCTCAGGTCTGCTTGGTGAGCAATACATCGGTATCGAACCGGGGGGTGATGTAAAAAATCTGGCGGCAGGCGACACGATCAAGATGACGCAATCGGCGATCGTGCTGGAGAACCTGATCAGCCAGTTCTTATATAGCAAGGCAGCAGAGGGAAAGGATAATTCAAAATGAAAATAACAGCTCGCATCGGAGCGCTGGCCATGGTCGCCGCGCTCAGTGGTTGCGCCACTTCGCAAAACCCGAACGATCCGCTTGAAGGCTTCAACCGCGCGATGTTCAGCTTCAACGACACCGTCGACAAGGTGGCGCTGAAACCAGCTGCGCAAGCGTACCAGTTCGTTTTGCCGAATTTCGTGCAGACCGGCATCGGCAACTTCTTCGGCAACATCGGCGACCTGTGGTCGGCGGTGAACCAGATCCTGCAAGGCCGCGTTGAAACGGGCGTCACCAGCTTCATGCGCGTGGCTGTCAATACCACCTTCGGTCTGGTCGGCGTGCTCGACGTCAGTACCGAAGCGCGTTTGCCGAAGCAGAAGTCCGACTTCGGCCAGACGCTGGGCAAATGGGGCGTAGGCTCCGGCCCGTACGTCGTGCTGCCGCTGCTGGGCCCGTCGACGATTCGCGATACCGCTGCGTTGCCGGCCGATTTTTATGGCGATCTGTGGTCGTACAAGAAGCCGGTGCGCTGGCGTAACGTCGGTTCGGTGGTGCGCGTGATTGACAAGCGTGCACAGTTGCTGGACGCTTCCAACCTGCTGGAAGACGCCGCGCTCGACAAGTATGACTTCGTGCGCGACACCTATCTGCAAAGCCGCCAATCGCAAATCGACGGCACCAAGGACGATCATCGCAGCAAGGAAGAAGTCGTCAAGCCGTAACCGGCGCGCGACCTGCATTACAGGTGGAACCGGCCGGGCGCGATCATCGCGCCCGGCCTCACTTGAAAATCCGGAGAATGCATCCACGTTGGATGTCCGGTATCCAATATCCGTTTTAACCCGCCGCACGCGTTGCACAAAATTGTGGCAAAGTGGAATGGCAACAGCGTATCGGATCATCTCCGGCACGGCTGCGGCAGGCGGCGAAAGCGAAAAACGGATCGTGGCGCCTTATTTATGAATGGATCGTAGATTATGAACATGCTTACCAAATTTCTGGCGATTGCCCTGTCGGCTTCCGCGCTGACGTTCGCTTCTGCTGCCTCTGCGCAGGAAGCGCCCGACGCGCTGGTCAAGCGCATCAGCGACGACGTCATCAACACCGCCAAGAGCGACAAGGAAATCCAGGCCGGCAACATCAACCGCATCGTTGCCCTGGTGGAAGAAAAAATCCTGCCTTACGTCGACTCCGAGCGCATGACCTCGCTGGCGGCCGGCCGCTACTGGCGTCAGGCGACGCCTGAACAGCAGAAGCAGCTGATCACCGAATTCCGCAGCCTGCTGATCTATACGTACTCTGGCGCGCTGTCGCAAATCCGCGACCAGAAGATCGAATACAAGCCGCTGCGCGCCGATCCGGCCGACACTGAAGTGGAAGTGCGTTCGCAAGTGATCCAGTCGCGCGGCGAGCCGATCCAGCTGAGCTATCGTCTTGAAAAGCTGTCGTCGGGCTGGAAGATGTATGACGTCAACGTGATGGGCGCGTGGTTGGTGGAGGCTTATAAAGGCACCTTCAACAGCGAAATCACCAAGGGCGGCATCGACGGCCTGATCAAGAGCCTGTCCGACAAGAACAAGCAGCTGGCTGCGCGTTCGGGCAAGAAGTAACCGGGACCGACAGGAAACCTGACATGTTCAAACCCGCCGCCACCCTTACCGCCGACAATGCCAGCGCCACGCTGGCGGCCGGCCTGCAGGCAATTGCCGGCGGCCAGTCGGCGATCGACCTGAGCGGCGTTGCGACTGTGGATTCTTCCGCCGTCGCCACCTTGCTGGCGTGGCAACGCGCCGCCAGGAAAAAGGGGCTGACGCTGCAATTCGGCGTGCTGCCGGCCAATCTGCAAAGCCTGGTCGACCTGTACGGCGCCGCGTCGCTGCTGGGCGCGCCGACTTCCGCATCCGACCGACACCACTGATCTCCTGAAGGCGGCCGGCAATGCCGGCAGCCGCTTCCCCCATTCCGGCTGCAAGAGCGGAAATCCCCTATAATCCAACGTTTCGCTGCACCGCTTGTTGCCTTGATGCAAAAGGCCGGCAGCCTGATTCGTTCCCTTTTTGCTTACTCTGACGCGTCCCGAATACGGACCAAAAAATGGCAGCTCTACAGATCAACAACGTCGAAAAACGCTATCAGTCGCTACAGGCGCTGGGCGGAGTTTCGCTCTCGATAGAAGAGGGTGAGTTTTTCGGCCTGCTCGGCCCCAACGGCGCCGGCAAAACCACGCTCATCTCGATCGTGGCCGGCTTGAATCGTGCCGACTCCGGCTCGGTCACCATCCACGGTCACGACGTCGTCACCGATTACCGTGCGGCGCGCACCAAGCTCGGCGTAGTGCCGCAGGAACTGGTGTTCGACCCGTTCTTCACCGTGCGCGAAACGCTGCGCATGCAATCCGGCTATTTCGGCTTGAAGAACAACGACCGCTGGATCGACGAGGTGATGGACAACCTGGACCTCACCAACAAGGCCGACACCAATATGCGTGCGCTGTCCGGCGGCATGAAGCGGCGCGTGCTGGTGGCCCAGGCGCTGGTGCACAAGCCGCCCGTCATCGTGCTTGACGAGCCGACTGCAGGCGTCGATGTCGAGCTGCGCCAGACCCTGTGGAAATTCATCGGTCGCCTCAATCGCGAAGGTCACACCATCGTGCTGACCACGCACTACCTTGAAGAAGCGCAGGCGCTGTGTAACCGCATCGCCATGCTGAAGTTCGGCAAGGTAGTGGCGCTGGATTCGACGGATGCGCTGATCAAGCGCATTTCCGGTTCGCAACTGGTGCTGCGCCTGAAGTCGGGCGGCTTGCCTGACAGCCTGCGTCCGCTGGTGACGCATCCCGAAGAATTGTTGTCCGGCCTGAAATATACGCTGCGCGTAAACGACTACAACGACGTCGAGCCGATCCTGGCGGCGCTGCGCGAAGGCGGCGCGGTGATCGACGACATGCAGCTGCAACAGGCTGATCTGGAAGATGTCTTCATCCAGATCATGGGAGGCGTCAAATGACCGGTTTTCAAACACTGTTTTACAAGGAAGTGCTGCGTTTCTGGAAGGTCGCCACGCAAACCGTGACGGCGCCGATCATGACCGCCATGCTGTACCTGATGATCTTCGGCCACGTGTTGCAAGACCGCGTGCAGGTGTATCCGGGCGTGCAATACACCGGCTTTCTGGTGCCCGGGTTGGTCATGATGAGCGTGTTGCAGAACGCCTTCGCCAACAGCTCGTCCTCGCTGATCCAGTCCAAAATCACCGGCAACCTGGTGTTCGTGCTGCTGACTCCGCTGTCACACTGGGAAATGTTCGGCGGCTACGTGCTGGCAGCAGTCGTGCGCGGTCTGATCGTCGGCGCCGGCGTGTTCGTGGTGACGGCGTGGTTCGGTCACCTGAGCTTCGTGGCGCCGTGGTGGATCGTGATCTTCGCCTTGCTGGGCGCTGCCATCCTCGGCACCATGGGATTGGTCGCCGGGATCTGGGCGGAGAAGTTCGACCAGTTGGCGGCGTTCCAGAATTTTCTGATCGTGCCGCTGACCTTCCTGGCCGGCGTGTTCTATTCGATCCACTCGCTGCCGCCATTCTGGCAAACAGTCTCGCATTTCAACCCGTTCTTTTATATGATTGACGGTTTCCGTTACGGCTTTTTCGGGCAGTCCGACATCAATCCCCTGATCAGCCTGGCGATTGTCGTGGTGTTCTTCATCGCGCTGTCGACGCTGGCGGTACGGATGCTGAAGAGCGGCTACAAACTGCGCGCGGGCGCACATTGACGCACATCGACGCATATTGATGGCGACGTCCGACGTTCGCCATTTACCTTGATTACCTAGTGAAGAGCCGCATCATGCTACCCACACCTGAACTCGTTAAGAACTACATCGCTGCCGGCCTGGCCTGCTCGCACCTCGAAGTCGAGGGCGACGGCCAGCACTTTACCGCCGTTATCGTGTCCGACTCCTTCGCCGGCAAGCGTCTGATCCAGCGTCACCAGCTGGTCTACGCAGCGCTCGGCGATCGCATGCGCGAGGAAATTCACGCCCTGTCGATGAAGACCCTCACTCCCGAAGAATTTCAGAAATAAGGCCTAGCTTTTTCATGGACAAGCTTTTAATCCGCGGCGGTAATCGCCTCTCCGGCGAAGTCGTCATCTCCGGCGCCAAGAATGCTGCGCTGCCTATTCTGTGCGCAGGCCTGCTGACCGCCGATACGTTGAATTTATCGAACGTGCCGAACCTGCAGGACGTGAGCACGATTCTCAAACTGATGCGCCAGATGGGGTTGCGCGCAGAGCAGAACGATCACAGCGTCACCCTCAACGGCAATGACATCACCAAGCTCGAAGCGCCTTATGAACTGGTGAAGACCATGCGCGCCTCGATCCTGGTGCTCGGTCCGCTGCTGGCGCGCTTCGGCGAAGCCAAGGTCTCGCTGCCGGGCGGCTGCGCCATCGGCTCGCGTCCGGTCGACCAGCACATCAAGGGTTTGCAGGCGATGGGCGCGGAAATCACCATCGATGCCGGCTACATCTACGCCAAGGCCAAGCGCCTCAAGGGCACCCGCATCGTGACCGACATGATCACCGTCACCGGCACCGAAAACCTGCTGATGGCGGCCGTACTGGCCGAAGGCGAGACCGTGCTGGAAAACGCCGCACGCGAACCTGAAGTCAGCGACCTGGCGCATCTGCTGGTCGCGATGGGCGCGAAGATCGAAGGCATCGGCACCGACCGCCTGGTGATCCAGGGCGTCGACAAGCTGCACGGCGCTTCGCACACCGTCATCGCCGACCGCATCGAAACCGGCACCTTCCTGTGCGCCGTGGCGGCCGTAGGCGGCGACGTCACACTGAAGAATACCCGCAGCAGCCTGCTCGACGCTGCGCTCGACAAGCTGCGTGAAGCCGGCGTCATCCTGACGACAGGCGACGACTGGATCCGCGTGCAGATGGCGCGCCGTCCCAAGGCGGTCAGCTTCCGCACCACAGAATATCCAGGCTTCCCGACCGACATGCAGGCGCAGTTCATGGCGCTGAACTGCATCGCCGAAGGCACCAGCCACGTCACTGAAACGATCTTCGAGAATCGCTTCATGCACGTGCAGGAAATGAATCGCCTGGGCGCCGCCATCGACATCGAAGGCAATACGGCGATCGTCAAGGGCGTGGAAAAATTCATCGGCGCGCCGGTGATGGCGACCGATCTGCGCGCCTCGGCGTCATTGGTCATCGCCGGCTTGGCCGCGCAAGGCGAGACGCTGATCGAGCGCATTTATCACCTCGACCGCGGCTATGATCGCATGGAAAACAAATTGTCCTCGATCGGCGCCCAGATCGAACGCGTCAAATAATCGATAGCAAACAATGACTCAGCAACTCACTCCGCAGCTCACCCTGGCCCTATCCAAGGGCCGCATCTTCGAAGAAACGCTGCCGCTGCTCAAGGCGGCCGGCATCGAAGTCACCGAAGATCCCGAGACCTCGCGCAAACTGATCCTGCCGACCAATGACCCGGCCGTGCGCGTGATCATCGTGCGCGCCTCGGACGTGCCGACTTACGTGCAATACGGCGCGGCAGATTTCGGCGTGGCCGGCAAGGACGTATTGCTGGAGCATGGCGGCGAAGGCCTGTACCAGCCGATCGATCTGAACATCGCCAAGTGCCGTTTGTCGGTCGCGGTGCAGGAAGGTTTCGATTACGCCAGTGCGGTGCGCCAGGGCGCGCGCCTGCGCGTTGTCACCAAGTACGTCAAGACCGCGCGTGAACATTTCGCGTCCAAGGGTGTGCACGTCGACCTGATCAAGCTGTACGGCTCGATGGAGCTGGGCCCGCTGGTCGGCCTGTCCGACGCCATCGTCGACCTGGTCAGCACCGGCGGCACCTTGCGCGCCAACAAGCTGGTGGAAGTCGAACACATCATGGAAATTTCATCGCGCCTGGTGGTGAACCAGGCTGCGCTGAAACTGAAACGCGAACGCCTGCAACCGATCCTCGAAGCATTCGAAAAAGCGTCGCAGGCAAACGCATAACAGACACATGCGCTGAACATCACAGCGCAAGCATCGAACGTACTGAAAGCACCGAAGGCGACATCATGGGCATAGCAATCCGAAAACTCGATTCCACCGACGCCGGCTTCAGGCAGACGCTGTCGTCCGTGCTGGCCTTTGAGGCCGGCGAGGACGAGGCCATCGATCGCGCCGCCGCCGGCATCCTGGCCGACGTCAAGGCGCGCGGCGATGCCGCCGTGCTGGAATACACCAACCGTTTCGATCGCCTGTCCGCCACCGCCGTGTCCGCGCTGGAAATCGGCCAGGACGAGTTGAAAAAAGCATTGGACGGCTTGCCTGCTGCGCGTCGCGCCGCCTTGCAGACTGCCGCTGACCGCGTGCGTGCCTACCATGAGCGCCAGAAGAAGGAGTGCGGCTCCGACGGTTTTCTCTACACCGAAGCCGACGGCACCGTGCTGGGCCAGAAGGTCACGCCGCTGGATCGCGTCGGTATCTACGTGCCGGGCGGCAAGGCTGCCTATCCGTCGTCGGTATTGATGAACGCCATCCCGGCCAAGGTGGCCGGCGTGCAGGAAGTCATCATGGTGGTGCCGACTCCGGACGGCGTGAAGAACGAACTGGTGCTGGCCGCTGCGGCGATTGCCGGCGTCGACCGCGTGTTCACCATCGGCGGCGCCCAAGCCGTCGGCGCGCTGGCTTACGGCACCGACACAATTCCGCAAGTCGACAAGATCGTCGGTCCCGGCAATGCCTACGTCGCCGCCGCCAAGCGCCGCGTGTTCGGCACGGTCGGCATCGACATGATCGCCGGTCCGTCCGAAATCCTGGTGATCTGCGACGGCAGCACCGATCCGGACTGGATCGCCATGGACCTGTTCTCGCAAGCCGAGCATGACGAGCTGGCGCAATCCATTTTGCTGTGCCCGGATGGCGATTACATCGCCAAGGTCGAAGCCAGCATCAACAAGCAACTCGACGCCATGCCGCGCAAGGACGTGATCCGTACGTCGCTGACCGATCGCGGCGCGCTGGTCAAGGTGCGCGACATGGACGAAGCCTGCGAGATCGCCAACGCGATCGCCGCCGAGCATCTGGAAATCTCCACCGAACAGCCGCAGCAATGGGCCGACAAGATCCGTCACGCCGGCGCCATGTTCCTCGGTCGTTTCTCTTCCGAAGCGCTGGGTGATTATTGCGCCGGGCCCAACCACGTGTTGCCGACATCGCGCACCGCGCGTTTCTCGTCGCCGCTGGGCGTCTACGATTTCCAGAAGCGCTCCAGCATCATTCAGGTCAGCGAAGCCGGCGCCCAGACACTGGGCAAGGTTGCCGCCGAACTGGCTTACGGCGAAGGTTTGCAGGCGCACGCCCGTTCCGCCGAGTTGCGCCTCAAATGACGACCCTGCGCGTCCGCCCAGCTCAGTCAGCCCGGCCGGGTCGGCGATGAGCTGGCGCGACCGCGTTTTTTGCGAAGATGCGCTGGACGGCCTGGCGCGCATTCCCGATGGCGAGATCGACCTGTTGATTGCCGATCCGCCTTACGGTCTCGGCAAGGACTACGGCAACGATTCCGACAAGCTCGACAATGACGCTTACCTGGCCTGGACCGAGCAGTGGATCGATGCCGCGCTACCCAAGCTCAAGCCCAACGGCAGTCTTTACATCTTCCTGACCTGGCGGTACTCGCCGGAAATCTTCGTCATGCTCAAGCGTCGCATGACCATGCTCAACGAAATCGTCTGGGACCGCCGCGTGCCGTCCATGGGCGGCAGCACGCGCAAGTATTCTTCGGTGCACGACACCATCGGTTTCTTCGCACGCGCAAAAGATTACTATTTTGACCTCGACGCCATCCGCATTCCGTACGATGCCCAGACCAAGAAGGCGCGCTCGCGCTCGATCTTCGTCGGCGCCAAGTGGCTGGAGATGGGGTACAACCCGAAGGACGTCTGGAGCGTGTCGCGCCTGCATCGCGAGCACAAGGAGCGCGCCGACCATCCGACCCAGAAGCCGCTCGAAATCGTCGAGCGCATGATCAAGGCGTCGTGCCCACCCGGCGGCGTGGTGCTGGATCCCTTCATGGGCAGCGGCACCACGGCGGTGGCGGCGCGACGCTGTGGCCGCCAGTTTGTCGGCTTTGAACTGAATCCGGCCTATTGCGCGCTGATCGATCAACGCGTGGCCGACCTTGATCCCACTTCGACACAGATATCCGATGAGCAAGTCCCTGGTTGAACGCATCATCCGCGCCGACGTGCGCGCGCTGTCCGCCTATCCGGTGCCGGATGCCGCCGGCTTCGTCAAACTCGACGCCATGGAAAACCCGTACACGCTGCCGCAGGCCTTGCGTGACGAGCTCGGGCAACGCCTGGCCGCGGTGGCGTTGAATCGTTATCCGGTGCCGTCCTACAAGCTGCTCAAGGAAAAACTGTGCCGCCACATGGGCGTGCCGACCGGCTTCGACGTGCTGCTGGGCAATGGTTCGGATGAGCTGATTTCCATCGTCTCGGTGGCATGCGCCCAGGCCGGCGCCAAGGTGCTGGCGCCCGAGCCGGGCTTCGTGATGTACGGCGTGTCGGCGAAATTCGCCGGGCTCGAGTACATCGGCGTGCCGCTCAAGGCCGACTTCACGCTCGATCGCGACGCCATGCTGGCGGCGATCGCCGCGCACCGGCCGGCGATTACTTACCTGGCGTATCCCAACAACCCGACCGGCACGCTGTATGACGTGGCCGACATCGAAGCGGTGATCCGCGCGGTCGGTGACGGCGGCATCGTGGTGGTTGATGAAGCCTACCAGCCGTTTGCGCAGGAAAGCTTCATGCCGCGCTTGCCGGAATTCAACAATCTGGTGGTCATGCGCACCGTCTCCAAGCTCGGGCTGGCCGGCATCCGCCTTGGTTACATGGCTGCGGGAGCCTCCTTGTTGCAGGAATTCGACAAGGTGCGGCCGCCCTATAACATCAACGTGCTGACGCAGGCGGCGGCCGAGTTCGTGCTCGACCACACCACCGAACTGGACCGTCAGGCGGCGGCATTGCGCAATGCGCGCACCGGTCTGGCGGCGGCGCTGGCGGCGCTCGACGGCGTTGAAGTGTTCCCGTCCGCCGCCAATTTCCTGCTGGTCCGGCTGGCAAATGCGGATAAAGTATTCACCGGGCTGCAGCAACGTAAGGTATTAGTCAAAAATGCCGGTAAAATGCATCCATCGCTGCAAAATTGCCTCAGAGTCAATGTCAGTACACCCGAAGAGAATTCCCTGTTCCTGATCGCCTTGAAAGAAACGCTTCAAGAGCGCATCTAGGAAGCACCTTTGTCATTTTTGTAATGTCTGTTTTACCCTGATCATGTCAACTCCACGAACTGCAGAAGTCGTCCGCAACACCAACGAGACGCAAATCCGCGTCGCGATCAACCTGGATGGCACCGGCCAGCAAAAGCTGGACACCGGCGTGCCTTTCCTCGATCACATGCTGGACCAGATCGCGCGCCACGGGCTGATCGACCTCGACATCCAGGCCAAGGGCGACCTGCACATCGATGCGCACCACACCGTGGAAGACGTCGGCATCACGCTCGGCCAGGCCTTCGCCAAGGCCATCGGCGACAAGAAGGGCATCCGCCGCTACGGTCATGCCTACGTGCCGCTGGATGAAGCGCTGTCGCGCGTGGTGATCGACTTCTCCGGCCGTCCAGGCCTGGAATATCACATCCCCTTTACCCGCTCCATGATCGGCGGCTTCGATGTCGACCTGACCAGCGAGTTCTTCCATGGTTTTGTCAATCATGCGCAAGTCACGCTGCATGTAGACAATCTGCGCGGCATCAACGCGCACCATCAATGCGAAACCGTATTCAAGGCTTTTGGCCGCGCCCTGCGCATGGCGATCGAACTCGATCCGCGTTCGGCGGGAACGATTCCTTCCACCAAAGGTAGCCTGTAATGTGAGCCGGGCGGGACACTCCGTTCCGCCATTGACACTTTCCGTGCGTTTGCATTTTTCGATATGAATAAAATTGTTGTAGTGGATTACGGAATGGGCAACCTGCGCTCGGTCGCGCAAGCCCTGCGCCATGTCGCGCCCGAAGCCGACGTGCGCATCTCCGGCGAAGTCGCCGACATCGAAGCGGCCGACCGTGTGGTGCTGCCGGGCCAGGGCGCGATGCCGGACTGCATGCGCAGCCTGCGCGAGTCCGGCGTGCAGGACGCAGTGATCGCGGCCTCGCGCAGCAAGCCGCTGTTCGGCGTGTGCGTGGGCGAACAGATGTTGTTCGACTGGAGCGAAGAAGGCGATACGCCCGGCCTCGGCTTGTTGCCCGGCAAGGTGGTGCGCTTTCAGCTCGACGGTCGGATCCAGGAAGACGGTTCGCGTTTCAAGGTCCCGCAAATGGGCTGGAACCGCGTGCATCAGAAAGTCGCGCATCCGCTATGGCAGGGCGTCGATGAACAGGCTTACTTCTATTTCGTGCACAGCTACTACGCGCAACCGCGCGAGAGCGCACACACCGTCGGCGAAACTGTCTACGGCGCGCCGTTCGCGTGCGCCGTGGCTCGCGATAATATTTTTGCAACACAATTCCATCCGGAAAAAAGTGCCGCTGCGGGTTTGCAGCTGTATCGGAATTTCGTACACTGGAAACCTTGATTTTTGCTTAATTTTCACTCAGTTCTTTTTCCAACCGGCAAGCCATGCGCATATCGAACACCGTGCGCTGACCTGTCCTTCACTTACTCAACGTCATTACCGTAGCCATGCTGCTGATACCTGCCATCGACCTGAAAGACGGTCATTGCGTTCGCCTGAAGCAAGGCGATATGGACCAAGCCACCGTATTCTCCCAGGACCCCGCCGAAATGGCGCGGCACTGGCTGATGCAGGGCGCGCGTCGCCTGCATCTGGTCGACCTCAACGGCGCCTTCGCCGGCAAGCCGAAGAACGAATCGGCCGTCAAGGCCATCCTCAAGGCGGTGCGTGATTTCGCCGTCGAGAACGACGTCGAGGAAATCCCCGTGCAACTGGGCGGCGGCATCCGCGACCTCGACACCATCGAGCGCTATCTCGATGACGGCCTGTCCTACATCATCATCGGCACCGCCGCGGTGAAGAATCCGGGCTTCCTGCACGATGCCTGCAGCGCGTTCCCGGGTCAGATCATCGTCGGCCTCGACGCCAAGGACGGCAAGGTCGCCACCGACGGCTGGAGCAAGCTGTCCGGCCATGAAGTGATCGACCTGGCGCAGAAGTTCGAAGGCTACGGCTGCGAAGCCATTGTCTACACCGACATCGGCCGCGACGGCATGATGGGCGGCGTCAACATCGAAGCCACCGTGCGCCTGGCGCAGGCGGTCTCGATTCCGATCATCGCCTCCGGCGGCGTGCACAACATCAAGGACGTCGAAGCCCTGTGCGGCGTGCAGGACGAAGGCATCGAAGCGGTCATCTGCGGCCGTTCGATCTACGAAGGCACGCTGGACCTGAGCTCGGCGCAGGACCGTGCCGACGAATTGACGGAATCCGAAGGGTCCGACAGCGAACCATCATGACACTCGCAAAACGCATCATCCCCTGTCTCGACGTGACGGCCGGTCGCGTCGTCAAGGGCGTCAATTTCCTCGAGTTGCGCGATGCCGGCGACCCGGTTGAAATCGCGCGCCGCTACGACGAGCAGGGCGCGGACGAGATTACCTTCCTCGACATCACCGCTTCCTCGGACGGCCGCGGCCTGATCCTCGACATCATCGAAGCGGTGGCGTCGCAGGTCTTCATTCCGCTGACCGTAGGCGGCGGCGTGCGTGCAGTCGACGACGTACGGCGCCTGCTCAACGCGGGTGCGGACAAGGTCGGCATCAACACTTCCGCGGTAACCAATCCGCAGTTGGTGGAAGACGCAGCGAGCAAATACGGTTCGCAATGCATCGTGGTGGCGATTGACGCCAAGCGCACCGGCGAAGGCAAGTGGGAAGTCTTCACCCACGGCGGCCGCAACGCCACCGGGCTGGACGCGGTCGAGTGGGCGCGCAAGATGGCGCAACTCGGCGCCGGTGAAATTCTGCTGACCAGCATGGACCGTGACGGCACCCGCAGCGGTTTCGACCTGGCGCTCACACGCGCAGTGTCGGAAGCGGTGGCCATTCCCGTGATCGCCTCGGGCGGCGTCGGCGGCCTGCAGGACCTGGCTGACGGCATCAAGCAGGGCAAGGCCGATGCAGTGCTGGCGGCAAGCATTTTCCACTATGGTCAACACACCGTGCAGGAAGCGAAACGTTTTATGGCGGATCAAAATATCCCGATGAGGCTGGCATGAGCATCAGTGCAAAATGGCTGAACAAGGTGAAGTGGGACGAAGTCGGCCTGGTGCCGGTGATCGCCCAGGAAGTCGGCTCCAACGACGTGCTGATGTTCGCCTGGATGAACCGCGAAGCGCTGGCCCGCACCGTGCAGACCGGCGAAGCGGTGTACTGGAGCCGTTCGCGCAAGAAGCTGTGGCACAAGGGTGAAGAGTCCGGCCATTTCCAGAAGGTGCACGAAATCCGCCTCGACTGCGACGAAGACGTGGTCTTGCTCAAGGTCGAGCAGGTGGCCGGCATCGCCTGCCACACCGGCCGTCATTCCTGCTTCTTCCAGAAGTTCGAAGGCAACGCCGAGACCGGCGAGTGGCAAACCGTCGAGCCGGTGCTCAAAGACGACGAAGCGGCGCCCGCCCAGGAAAAGCCCAAGCGCGTCCGCAAGACAATTACCAAGACAGCCCCCAAGGTAACGCCATGAGTGAGACTCTGCGCCGCCTTGCCGACGTGATCGAGTCGCGCAAGCTGGCCAACGGCGGGGACCCCGCCACGTCCTATGTCGCCAAGCTGTTTTCCAAGGGCGACGACGCCATCCTGAAAAAGATCGGCGAAGAAGCCGCCGAAACCATCATGGCCGCCAAGGACGCGCGCGTCAGCGGCGATGCCTCGAAGGTGCTCTACGAGTGCGCCGACCTGTGGTTCCACTCAATGGTCATGCTGGCCCATTTCGACCTCAAGCCGCAAGACGTGCTCAACGAACTGGCGCGCCGCGAAGGCTTGTCTGGTCTCGAAGAGAAGGCAGCTCGTCCGGCGGACGCGTAATCAACACAATCAGCATCAACGCATAAGAATTCACGACCGCAACAGCGGCGATTAACCGGGACACCCCAGGAGGAGCAGCTTTGGACAACTGTATTTTTTGCAAGATCGCCGCCGGAGAAATCCCGTCGAAGAAGGTCTACGAAGACGACGACGTGCTGGCGTTCCACGACATCAACCCGGCCGCGCCGGTGCATTTCCTGATCATCCCGAAACTGCACGTCGCTACGCTGGCCGACTGCGGCGAGAAACATGCGGCGCTATTGGGTAAAATGGCCCTGCTTGCGCCAAAACTGGCGCAGGAACAGGGATGCGGCTACCAGCTTGACGCGACCGGCAACAAGACCGGCGGTTTCAAGACGCTTTTCAATACAGGCCCGGACGGCGGCCAAGAGGTGTACCATCTCCACATGCATGTCATTGGCGGCGCCCATCCGTGGCGCACCAAGTCCGTGCTGCAGGGATAAGGACAACGCATCCGGCCTGGCAGGAATATTGCAACAAAGATTTATTTGAATACAGGGCACGCGTGTCCGCTTAGGAGAGAAAAATGGGTTCGTTCAGTATCTGGCATTGGTTGATTGTTCTGGTGATCGTCATGGTGGTGTTCGGCACGAAGAAGCTGGGCAATATGGGTTCCGACCTCGGCAAGGCCGTCAAGGGCTTCAAGGACGGCGTCAAGGGCGAAGAAGAAGACAAAGACAAGCCTGTCGCCAAGGATCAGACCATCATCGACGTGCAAGCCAAAGACAAAGAAAAATCCGGCAGCTGAGTCTTCCGCCGACGCCCGCACCGTTTCGCCGCTTGTGGTTTGGCGAGGCTGCGCGGGCTATCGTTGTTCCTGATGCCCCGCCGGCCCGGCCTCGCGCACGCTGATTTTCTCGGCATTCACTTTCGATTGTTACCCTTGCAATGATTGATATCGGACTTTCCAAGCTGGCTCTCATCGGCGTCGTCGCGCTGGTGGTGATCGGTCCTGAGCGCCTGCCCAAGGTGGCGCGCATGGCCGGTTCGCTGTTCGGCCGCGCGCAACGCTACATCAACGAGGTCAAGACGGAAGTCAGCCGCGAGATCGAGCTGGAAGAACTGCGCAAGATGCAAAAGGATGTGCAAGACGCCGCCGGGGACGTCCACAGCAGCATTTCCAAGAGCGTCGCCGATGCGGAGAATTCCATCCACGATGCCTGGAACGACAGCAGTTCCGGCAGCAGCACCAGCTGGAGTACAACGCCAAGCCCGGAAGCGCTGGTCATCAAAGCCAAGAATTTTCGCAAGAAGAAACTGGCGCGCACTTCCGGTGTTCCTTCGTGGTACAAGAACCAGAGCGGCCGCCGCACCCGCGTGATTTCCGCCGCGGCGCGCGTGGCCAAATATCGTCCTATCGGCGCCGGCAAATCGGCCGGTTTTTTCTAATCCCGATGGACTTGTTTTCCATCCCACTCCTGCAGTAATTCCATGGCCGAAGAACAGAAAACGTCAGGTAGCGAAGATACCTTCATTTCGCATCTGATCGAATTGCGCAGCCGCGTGGTGAAAGCGTCGGCAGCGGTGCTCATCATCTTCCTGTGCATGATGCCGTGGTCCGCGCATATCTTCGACTTGCTCGCGGCGCCGATGATCAACGCGCTGCCGGTCGGCAGCAAGATGATCGCCACCGGCGTGATCACGCCGTTCCTGATCCCGGTCAAGGTCACCATGCTGATGGCCTTCATGATTGCGCTGCCATGGGTGCTGTACCAGATGTGGGCTTTCGTCGCGCCGGGTTTGTATTCGCACGAGAAGCGCCTGGTGGCGCCGCTGGTGATTTCTTCCTCGCTGCTGTTCCTGATGGGTGTGGCGTTCTGCTACTTCTTCGTGTTCGGCGTGGTGTTCCCGTTCATCAATAACTTCGCGCCGAAGTCGGTTTCGGTGGCGCCGGATATCGACAGCTACGTCGACTTCGTGCTGACCATGTTCCTGGCCTTCGGCATTACCTTTGAAGTGCCGATCATCGTGATCGTGCTGGTGCGCATGGGCCTGGTGCCGCTGGCCAAGCTCAAGCAGATCCGCCCTTACGTGGTGGTCGGCGCCTTCGTCATCGCCGCCGTGGTGACGCCGCCGGACATCATGAGTCAGCTGATGCTGGCCGTGCCGCTGTGCCTGCTGTATGAAGTCGGCCTGCTGGTGGCGCCGATCTTCGAGAAAGCCACGCGTGCGCCGGAACAGCGTGAAGACACCGTCGGCAGCTGACCGGCACGAACCTCCGATATTGAAAAAGGCCACTGCATGCAGTGGCCTTTTTGTTTTGCAGCGGATTCAATTCACTCCGCAATGATCAGCGGAACCTGGCGCAGCCAGCTCACCAACGGATAGGCGTCCTTGAATCCGGCCAATACTTCCTTGCCGATATCAGCCGGAATCTTCTTCTTCAGGCTTGATTCCTTCCAGACGATGAAGTTTTTCAGCTTGATGTACTCGAGATGCGGACTGTCGGCGTCGAAGCCTTTCGGCGGACGCGTCAGCTTGCCTTCTTCCTGCAAGCCGCCGTAGTTGTCCTTGATGGTCTTGTTCCTGAGCACTTTGCTGAAGCCGGCAGCATCTTCAATGACGCGCTGGCGAATCGCGCGCAGGCGATCCGATGGCGGCATGTATTCGCCGCCCGCGATCAGCAACTGGCCGTCAGCGTCGATGTGGAAGTAGTACGCCGGGCCGCCACCCGAGCTCGGCTTCTTCAGGCCGCTCGCGGTCAGCGACGCCGAGAAGTGCGTCTTGTACGGGCTCTTGTCGTGCGAGAAGCGCATGTCGCGGTTGATGCGGAACAGCGCTTTCTTCGGATTGCAGCTGGCCATGATGGGATCAAACTTGCTGATGTCGGCGATCAGCTGCGTCACCAGTTCAAGGAACTCCGCACGCAGGATGTCGTAGCGTGGCTTGTTCATGACGAACCAGGCGCGATTGTTGTTCTCCGACAGTTCGGCGAGGAATTGCGTCAGGTCACGGATATGCATGTTGCGTTCTTTCCTTACTCTCGTTCTTCACGTTTCGGCGGCGGACGTTTGCCGACGACGATCTCCAGCGTGGTCTCCTGCGCCTTGCGCAGCACCGTCATTTTCGCCTTCTGCCCCGGGATAAGCTGGGCGATCAGGTTCAGCATTTCGGTGGTGTCGGTGACCGGTTTGTCTTCCACGCTGATGAGGATGTCGCCCGGCTTCATGCCGGCCTTGTCGGCGGGACCGTTCTTGAGTACACCGGCAATGATGGCGCCGGTCTTCTTGGTCAGGCCGAAGCTCTCTGCCAGCTCAGGCGTGATGTCCTGCGGCTCCACGCCAATCCAGCCGCGCACGACCTGGCCGTGGTTGATGATCGCTTCCATCACGGTCTTCGCGGTCGACACCGGAATCGCAAAGCCGATGCCGAGGTTGCCGCCGGTGCGCGAATAAATCGCCGTGTTGATGCCCAGCAGGTTGCCGTTGGTGTCGACCAGCGCGCCGCCCGAATTGCCCGGATTGATCGCCGCATCGGTCTGGATGAAATTCTCGAAGGTATTGATGCCCAGGTGATTGCGGCCCAGCGCCGAGATGATGCCCATGGTGACGGTCTGGCCGACGCCGAAAGGGTTGCCGATGGCCAGCACGATATCACCGACGGTAGCCTGCTCGACGTGCGCCAGCGTGATCGCAGGCAGATTGGGCAGGTTGATCTTGATGACCGCCAGATCGGTCTCGGGATCGGTGCCGACCACCTTGGCGGACGCCTTGCGGCCGTCGGCCAGCGCCACTTCGATTTCGTCGGCGGCTTCGACCACGTGGTTGTTGGTCAGGATATAGCCCTGCGGGCTGACGATCACGCCCGAACCGAGGCTGGATTGCTTGTCGTCCTGCTGTTGGTCCTCGAACTGGTCGCCGAAGAACTTCTTGAAGAACGGATCATCCATGAACGGATTTTTTTGCGGCCGCGCTTCCGTCGTGGTGAAGATGTTGACCACCGACGGCATGGCCTGGCGGGCGGCGTCGCGATAGGAGTTCGGGGTGGGAGCGCCCGGTGCGGCTTCCTGCATTTGCACCGTGGAGGAGGCGGAGCGGACCCGGGAACCGAGCGTACCGCTCGCCCAATCGGGCTTCAAGGTAGCTACAATGAACCAGACCGCCAAACCGACAGTCACGGTTTGAGCAAACAACAGCCAAAAACGTCGCATATTGAAATAAAGATGAGGATGAAAGATGACCCTGCGCACAGCAAATAGGGAAGAGCTTGCCAACTACCTGGCGCAAACGCTGAATATCGCACAATACCGCGATTATTGCCCAAATGGGCTACAGGTGGAAGGGCGCGGGGAAATCGGCCTGGTTGTCAGCGGCGTCACCGCCAGCCAGGCGCTGATCGAAGCGGCGCTTGATCTCAAGGCCGACGCCATCCTGGTGCACCACGGTTATTTCTGGCGTGGAGAGGACGCACGCGTAATCGGCACCAAGCACAAGCGCCTCAAGGCGCTGCTGGCCAACGACGTCAATCTGTTCGCGTATCACCTGCCGCTGGATGGCCATACGGAACTCGGCAACAACGCGCAACTGGCGCGCCAGCTGAGTCTGGTCGGCAGCGATCGCTTCGGCGAAGACAAGCTGGGCTGGCTGGGGGTGCCCGAAGCCGATGCCAACATCGCCACGGTCGGCGACCTGGCGCGCCTGATCGAGCATCGCCTCGGGCGCGCACCGCTGCTGATCGGCGACGCCGGCCAACCGCTCGGCAAGATCGCCTGGTGTACCGGTGCCGCGCAAGGCTTCCTGGGCGACGCCATCGCCGCCGGCGCATCGGTCTACATCAGCGGCGAAATCTCCGAGCCGACCGTGCACCTGGCGCGCGAGACCGGCGTCGCCTACATCGCTGCCGGCCATCATGCGACCGAGCGCTACGGCGTACAGGCGCTCGGGGCGCATCTTGCGGGCCACTTCGGCATCCGCCATCAGTTCGTCGACATCGATAATCCGGTCTGATTTCCTGATTTCCTGATTTCCTGATTTCCTGCATTCCGCCGCAGCATGAAAAAAGCCCGCATCGCGGGCTTTTTCGTTGGCGCGGGGTGAAATCCGCTTACTTCTTCAGCGAATCGCGGATTTCTCGCAACAGCACGATGTCTTCCGGCGGTGCGGCAGGCGCAGCAGGCTCCGTCGCTTTTTCATGGATGGCCAGGTCGCGCGCCTTGTTGATCATGCGCACCATCTGGAAAATGATGAAGGCCAGGATCAGAAAGTTGATCAAAATAGTCAGGAAATTGCCGTAAGCGAACACCGCGCCGGCTTTCTTCGCTTCAACCAGCGTCAACTGCGTTCCCTGGCCATTGAGCGGCAGGTAATAGTTGGCGAAATCCAGCCCGCCGAAGATGCGGCCCACCACCGGCATGATGATGTCCTGCACCAGGGATTCCACAATCTTGCCGAACGCGCCGCCGATAATCACGCCTACTGCCAGGTCGACAACATTTCCCTTTAGCGCGAAAGTGCGGAATTCTTGCATCATGCCCATCTTTTTCTCCTAGAAATTGTTGCAAAACAATGCAGTCGGTTATATCGTGCTTCGATTAAAAAGTAAATTGCTGGCAATTTATTGCACAATACAAAGCACGAGACATTTTCCTGTGGGGCTTGAAATATTAAAAAAGTTCCATAAATTGCATTTCCCGAATCTTATTCGCTTTAAAAGGCATCCCAGGTTAGTTATAATCTAGGGTTGCTGGAAGTTCCGTGCAGTTTTCGTATTTTCACTAATTGGGGTTGGTATGAGTAACGAAAAACAGGTCGACTCCAGTCGACGCGGATTGCTTGTCGCGACTTGTGCGGCAGGTGGTGTGGCTGGATTGGCTACAGCGGGGGCATTTGTTTCCACCTTTCAACCATCCGAGCGCGCCAAAGCCGCCGGTGCACCGGTTGAAGTGGACATTTCCACATTGACGCCGGGCGAAATGCGCACCGTAGAGTGGCGCGGCAAGCCGGTGTGGATCCTCAAGCGCACGCCGGAAATGATCGAGTCGCTCAAGAAGGTCGATGCCCAGGTGGCCGACCCGGAATCCAAGCGCACTGAATTCTCGACCACGCCCGAATACGCCCTCAATGAATGGCGTTCGATCAAGAAGGACCTGCTGGTCGTGGTCGGCATCTGCCCGCACCTCGGCTGCTCGCCCAGCTCCAAATTTCAGACCGGTGCGCAACCGTCGCTGCCGGACGACTGGCAGGGCGGTTTCCTGTGCCCCTGCCACGGTTCGACGTTCGACCTGGCGGGCCGGGTCTACAAAAACAAACCGTCCCCAGACAACCTCCAGGTTCCACGGTATATGTTTGAAGGTGACACCAAGCTGGTCATCGGCAAAGATGAGAAAGGCGAGGCGTAAGCATGGCTGCATTCCACGAAAAACAATTGCCCAAAGACGCACCGGTATCCGCCAAAGCATTGAACTGGGTTGACGCCCGCTTCCCTCTGACTTCCACTTGGAAAGCGCACCTTTCCGAATACTACGCTCCCAAGAATTTCAACTTTTGGTACGCCTTCGGTTCGCTGGCGCTGCTGGTGCTGGTTATTCAGATCGTGACCGGGATTTTCCTGGTGATGCACTACAAGCCCGACGCCACGCTGGCGTTCGCTTCGGTCGAATACATCATGCGCGACGTCCCATGGGGCTGGCTGGTGCGCTACATGCACTCCACCGGCGCCTCGGCGTTCTTCATCGTGGTCTACCTGCACATGGTGCGCGGCCTGCTGTACGGTTCCTATCGCAAACCACGCGAACTGGTCTGGCTGTTCGGCGTCGCCATCTTCCTGTGCCTGATGGGCGAAGCCTTCATGGGCTACCTGCTGCCATGGGGTCAAATGTCCTATTGGGGCGCGCAGGTGATCGTCAACCTATTCGGCGCGATTCCTTTCATCGGTCCTGACCTGTCGCTGTGGATCCGCGGTGACTACGTCGTCTCCGACGCCACGCTGAACCGCTTCTTCTCGTTCCACGTGATCGCCATTCCGCTGGTGCTGATCGGCCTGGTCGTGGCGCACATCATCGCGTTGCACGAAGTCGGTTCGAACAACCCGGACGGCGTTGAAATCAAGGAAAAGCTGGACGCCAACGGCATCCCGCTGGACGGCGTGCCGTTCCATCCTTACTACTCCGTGCATGACATCATGGCGGTTGCCGTGTTCCTGATCGTGTTCACCGCCGTCGTGTTCTTCGCGCCGGAAATGGGTGGCTACTTCCTCGAATACAACAACTTCGTCCCGGCCGATTCGCTGAAGACGCCGCCACACATCGCACCGGTCTGGTATTTCACACCGTTTTACTCGATCCTGCGCGCCACGACATCCGACTTCATGGTCTACCTGATGGCCGGTGTCGCCGCCTACGTTGCGCTGCTGGTGTTCCGCTCCCAGCGCAGCGGCATCTTCAAGATCGCCGCGATCGTGATCGGCGTTGCCGTGATCGCCGGCATGGCCATCTTCGACGCCAAGTTCTGGGGCGTGGTGCTGATGGGCGTGTCCGTCATGATCCTCGGCGGCCTGCCGTGGCTCGATCATTCGCAAGTCAAGTCGATCCGCTATCGCCCAAGCTGGCATAAATATGTCTACCTGGTCTTCGGCGTCGCTTTCGTTGCCCTCGGCTACCTCGGCGTGCAACCGCCGACCGCCGTCGGCACCACGATCGCCCAGATCGGCACCTTCATCTATTTCGGCTTCTTCCTGTTGATGCCATGGTGGAGCGCATTGGGCCGGTTCAAGCCGGTTCCAGACCGCGTTACCTATCATCCGCACTAAGCCAGCCGCCAAGAGGATAAAAATGACATTGCTGAAAAGACTGATCGCGACTCTCGTGCTGCTGCCGGCGCTGGCTTACGCCAACGAAGGCGGCTACCCGCTGGACAAGGCGCCGAATCGCACCACCGATGTATCGTCGCTGCAAAACGGCGCCAAGCTGTTCGTCAACTATTGCCTGAACTGCCACTCGGCGTCGGCCATGCGTTACAACCGCCTGCGCGACATCGGCCTGACCGAAGACCAGATCAAGAACAACCTGCTCTTCACCGGTGAAAAAGTCGGCGACCTGATGAAGACCACCATGCTGCCGCAAGACGCCAAGGCATGGTTCGGCGCCGTGCCTCCGGACTTGTCCGTGATCGCCCGCGCCAAGGCGTCCGAAGCCGGTTCCGGTCCTGACTGGATCTACACTTACCTGCGTACCTACTACAAGGACGACAGCCGTCCGACCGGTTGGAACAACATGGTTTTCCCGAACGTCGGCATGCCGCACGTCCTGTGGGAACTGCAAGGCATTCGCACGCCGAAGTTTGCAGAAGAGAAAGATCCACATGAAGAAGGCAAGACCATTCACAAATTTGTGGGTTTTGAACAGTTGAAACCGGGCAAGTTATCCGCGCTCGAATACGACAATGCGGTGGCCGATCTGGTCGGCTACTTGCAATGGATGGGCGAACCCGCGCAAAATACGCGTAAGCGCCTCGGCGTCTGGGTTTTGCTGTTCCTGGGCTTGTTCCTCGTGTTGGCATGGCGTCTGAACGCCTCCTTCTGGAAAGAAGTCAAGTAAAGCAGAGTTTTTCGTGCCCGCGCAGTCTGCGGGTGTACGTATCGGGGTGAGGCGTACGGCGTCTCGCCCCTTTGTTTCTAAGGCACTACAAAAATGATGGTTCTCTACTCGGGCACAACCTGCCCATTCTCGCAACGTTGCCGTCTTGTCCTGTTCGAAAAGGGCATGGACTTTGAAATTCGCGACGTCGACCTGTTCAACAAGCCGGAAGATATTTCGGTCATGAACCCATACGGCCAGGTGCCGATCCTGGTCGAACGCGACCTGGTGCTGTACGAATCCAACATCATCAACGAATACATCGACGAACGCTTCCCGCATCCGCAACTGATGCCGGCCGATCCGCTGATGCGCGCGCGTGCACGCCTGATGCTGTTCAATTTTGAAAAAGAATTGTTCATCCACGTCCACACGCTGGAAAACGAAAAGACCAAGGGCGCCGAAAAAGCCCACGAAAAGGCCCGCTCGGAAATCCGCGATCGCCTGACCACATTGGCGCCGCTGTTCCTGAAGAACAAGTACATGCTTGGCGACGAGTTCTCCATGCTTGACGTCGCTTTGGCGCCGTTGCTCTGGCGTCTCGACCACTACGGCATCGAATTGTCGAAGACTGCAGCGCCGCTGATGAAGTACGCCGAACGCATCTTCTCGCGTCCTGCCTACATCGAAGCGCTGACGCCTTCCGAAAAGGTCATGCGTCGTTAATCGACAGAGCTCAGCAGCACGCAGCATCAAGCATCATCGCGCCTCGCCGGTTGATCCACACAAGGGACAATCGGCGAACGCATTTAAGACTGCCGCCTCGGCGCAAATGAGGCAAGCCAGCGCAGTCAGTCTTTCCGGATCGGTTTACGTCATGCCAGAAGTGTCTACCAAACCCTATCTCCTGCGCGCTATTTACGAATGGTGCACGGACAACGGCTATACGCCGCATATTGCGGTCGTCGTGGACGCCAGCACGCGCGTCCCGATGCAATTCGTCAAGAACGGCGAGATCGTCCTGAACATCAGTTTTGAAGCCACCAGCGGCCTCAAGATGGACAACGACTTCATCAATTTCAGCGCCCGTTTCGGCGGCGTCTCGCGCGACATCTCGGTCCCCGTCGAGAACGTCATCGCGATTTACGCCCGTGAAAACGGCCAGGGAATGGCCTTCGAAGCGCCGGCCGTACTGGCCGTCGGCGAGACCGAAGACGCCCCTGAATCCGCACCGGGATCCGTGCCGCCACCCGGCCTGGCATCGGTCCCGACCGCAGACAAAACCAACGCAAATAACAAGCCCGCACCCGACGATGAGCCGGAACCACCAAAAAAAGGTGGAAGGCCTGTACTAACCAGAATTAAATAGGTTATAATCGCCGTCTAAGTTTTTGCTGGCTTAGCTCATCTGGTAGAGCACCTGACTTGTAATCAGGGGGTGGCGGGTTCAAGTCCTGCAGCCAGCACCAGTATTTAAAAGGCTCTCCGACCGGAGAGCCTTTTTATTTTGCTTCGCAACGCACATTTTTTTGCGAAGCGGCCTGTTTTTTGGTGATTTTATGCAGTCACTGAAACGGGATGATTTTTACTCGCAAAAAAATAGCCCAAATTAATTGGGCTATTTTTTTGCCGATTAAGTCCGCTTCTGGCCGGTTGCAGACTTTCAAAGTACCGATTCTATCTTCTGCGTAAGGCAAAGAATTCGGTCAATAAGATTACGACCAGTCCCATAACCCAGTAAGGGAGTTTCAATAGGCTAAATGCCACGATTTGAAAACCAAAACTGTTGCTGTAAAGCTCGTCTGATGACGGTTGGGCTGAAAGAATATACCAACCAAAATGGACTGACACTAACAGCAACCAGAACAATGAACTTGCCGTATAAATAGTCTGAGGTTTTTTTGTCATGGGAAGATAGAGGGGCTGTCTCGTTTCAGGAAATGTGTCTGCTTCTGGCCTGTTGCGGACGTCGGTAGTCAGCGCTTACAGCTTCAATAGATTTTTCTCGAACATAGATAAATCGGTTACAGACATGCCCTTATCGACTTTCACAAGCCACTTGTCGTAGACCGCTTTCATTAACGCCATCCCTTTTTCGGTCAAATCAGAAGTCGATATGGCAAAGTCATCGTCGATGTCTGATTGAGATTTTAGAAGCTGCTTGGTGGTCAAGTCATTGCGTTGCATAAAATCAATAACGTGCCAGAAGCGGGCTTCAATATGGTCTCTGTGTTCCGGGTTACCTACGACCTTTGTGTGCCAAGAAACTTGGTCAATCACGTAATTTTCATTAGTTTTAGTCATATTTTTCGTCGTCCATTCTCACAAGAGAGCGTCCGCTTCTGGCCGATTACGGACATCCATTTTCACTTAAGCATCATTGATTGCATATTCGATGACACGCTTGCAGGTCGAAAAAGACGTTGGCGGTTCAATCTGCGAGGCAGTCCAATCTTGGACCAACTCCAACACAATAGCGGCCTCCAAAAAATATCTAACGCCATATGGGGCTTCCGCTGGAAGCCCTCCGTTCTCGGGCTCCTTTGCAACAAATGCCTCTGCGTCTTCATTCCACGGCTCTGTTGCGTATATGGTGCCTTCTTCGTACAAGTCCGAAAGGTTATTGAATATGTCTATGAGTTTCATTGAGTATTGCCCTATTCAATGTACGGCAGCTCCTGGCCGCTTTCTGTCAGTCCGCTGAGAGCGACAAAACTTTATGAGAAAGAATAACTCCGCCCTTCTCGTACTGCCCGTGACGCCAAGAAGCGTCCTCGTAACGGAGGTAATACTCTTCACTTTGCGCTGCAGACACCAGTTGTCCTAGCATCACCAGGAATCCTTGCAGCGTAAAGGTTTTGCTATCAAAATCCTGAGGGAAAAACGTTAGCTCACAAAATATCTTATCTGGTTCTAACCATACAAAGTAGGCTTGGATATGCTCAGGATTACGGCCGCCGTTCCAAACAGTGCTGATTGAGCCGAAAGGTTGCTGAAGAGTACTTGAGAGCTCAGCGCTGGCAACTTCATGTCCGTCATTTGTCATCGCTTGAGCGAACCTCCACGAGGCCATAAGAAACCTCAGAATTTCGATAGCTCCTGATGTCGAAATGCCTTCAGCAAAGTTAATATCTCGGCACGAACCATCACAGTCCAGCAGATCTGCCTCAATGCGGCCGCGAGTTGTTTCATCTAGTTTCATTAGAAATCCGATTTGGATGCCAAGGTCTGCTATTGGCCGATTGCGGACCTCGGCCCTATGTTTGTCGCGCAACTTTATCAGGAACAGCCCCGTATTCGCATTAAGAACTGGAAATTCCGCTTCGCAATTCGCAATTGAGCCGCATGTAATAAGCCTTTGCGGCCGTCTATAAATCCTTATTGCGAAGCAGAAAATGACCTAAGTTATTGATTTTTATGGTTTCTACATCGGACTTGTAATCAGGGGGTGGCGGGTTCAAGTCCTGCAGCCAGCACCAGTATTTAAAAGGCCCACCGTTCGGTGGGCCTTTTCTTTTCTGCTCCGCAGCGCACTTTTTTGCGGAGCGGCCTGTTTTTTGGTGATTTTATGCAGTCGCTAAAACTGGACGATTTTTACTCGCAAAAAAATAGCCCAAATTAATTGGGCTATTTTTTTGCCGATTAAGTCCGCTTATGGCCGGTTGCGGACCTCAAGATATTAACCGGCGTCGTCAATGTACCCTTGTCCGGCATGCGTATATTGCAGCGCCGAGCCGTACTCCTTCGCCACCAAAAAAGCCGCGTCAAGAAAGCGTAGGGCGTCATCAGTAGGTCGAAAGTGGCAATATATTTCAATGACGCACGGTCGGCCCTTGGCTGCGGGATAGGCTTCGAAAATTTCCCCAGACTCAATAAATCCAAGATAGCGATTTATTTTTTCCTCGAGCAATAGCAGGCTCTCCCTATCCCATGGCATATGAGCAAAGATGCTGAGAACAACACTCCCGGTTTCTTTGTCGATACCGGCAGCATCAATGACCGAGGAATTTTCTGTTGTCATATTAGGAAATCATGAAGCATGAACGTCTGTTCTTGGCCGAGGCTGTGTAAAAACGTAAATTTTTTCAGCTGATTGAAAAATCGGCCTTTCAGATAGGCCGCTATTCAATTTTCTCGATATCGGGAAGGGTCTCCCTACCCACGAATTTTCCGATGTTTTACGTTTTTACACAGCCTCGGCCGATTGCGGACGTCCAAGGAGTAATATTTTGTACGTCCAACAGCGTGTCAGGTCACTAAGGACGCCACCAAGATTTTTTCTTAGTTGCGACATGCTTTTCCATGAAGACCGGCTCAGAACGCATGTATGACGTCCAGACATCCTCACCCATCAATTCACTAAGCTGGTCTATAACTTTAATCGAGCGCTCCATAACTTGTCGCACCTGCATTACAAGTTCGCCCCTAGGAACTCGGATGCAAACGTGTGTCTCGTCATAATCTGGGTCTCGCTGCCGAACATAGATATCGTCTTCATAGGCGTCAACTTCCATTTCCCAGCATTGGTCAACGTCGTAATAAATTTCCCCAGATTCGACTGACAATAGCGCGTTCAGAAATTTTGACACCTCTGAGTAATTGTCATACCAAGGAAAAGAAATATGAACGTCGTCTTCGCTATTCCATAGCCAAAACCGCACCCAGAAGTGATGACGAATTGAGCTAAATGAAAGTCGATGATGAACTGCAAATCTAACAACCTGTTTATAGTAAGTAGCCAATTCGCCCTCATGCCCAATAAGCTCGCTCGTACAAACCATTGAGGGCTGTCGCCTTGGAATTGAGGGCAGGTCAAGACTCTGTTTGGATTTTGAACGGTCTGAGCCTATGTGCCTGTCCGGACCGAAATCGAGTTCGTCCTTTAGGACAAAACACAATTCCGCATTCAGCATCGATACTGATTGCGCTTCAGAGAACCAAGGTTTCATATTTTGCGTTCAAGTCTGGTAGCAAGCATTCTGTCGGAGTGTCCATTTCTGGCCGATTGCGGAAAAAGTAACCGTTGTGCGGACTATTTCCAAAATGTTTGAACATCTTTAACTATCTTGATATTAGAGGTTTTCTCAATGCTCTCTCGCCAGACATTGAAGGCCATGTCAACCGCAGAGGGAAGTTCCTTGGCATAGATAGTTAGCGTCGCTGATTTTGGGTCGAAGTGTCCCGGGCGAATGTCAAAATGAAGTATCCCAACAGCCTGTATGACGCCAGGGCACGTAAATATCACCGCGGCTTTTTCATCGCAACTGTGGTAACGACAAGCTGTAGCCATTTTCAGATTTTCCGTGAGGGAGTGAATTTGGTCTGGAGGGCCGCCAAGGCCCTCGAGGACTTGTTCATATAAAACCCCCGTATGAAAAAAATTTACTCGCTTGTCTCCGAGAAAACGATGAACACGAATCGGTAGATTTTTATCACGGGCAAGCTCGTTGGTATTCGTGTAATCACAGAATTCCTTTGCACATACCGAGTTAGCGAACATCATCGCGGCCGTTGCCAAAATAAAATGCAACCTCAAATTCATCTAATACTCCTTTCACTCCAAGGAAAAGTCGGCTTCTGGCCGAAGTCAGACCTGTTTGAATCAGTCGGCTCCTGACCTGACAGCCACCAATGGCAAACCATTGTTCACAGCGCTGAACATAAGGGTTAGAGTTTGGTTCGCGTGCCTATAGATGGCAGAGCAAGTGGCGTCAATTCCACTACCACAAGCGATTTTCTCTCCATCGGCTGACTCTACCCATCCCTGCGCAAGCAAACGATTCCTAACGTCTGCATATGGCATCCCCAGTATCAATCCTTGCGCTTCCGCCGCATGCAGTTCTTGGTCAGAGAATGTCATGCATGTATCGCGAATTTTGACGCAATCCGCAGCGCTTGCTGCGCTACTTATGAACCATATACAAAGCAGAAGAATTCTTTTCATTTTTCGGAAACGCTAGTGTGGAGGATGTCTGCTCCTGGCCGGTTGCGGACTAGTCATGCCTCTCCGAAAATAGGTTCATCTTGCCTTTTCCAACAAACCGTCAAAACCTTCCCGCTCACAAGCGATTCTTCGCGAAGCTGCTGAAACACTGCAGCAGGTGGCCAGCCCGCCGGCTCATCGGCAAAAAAGAATTTGGCACGCTGCAAGGCAGTAAGAACCTCAGCCAAGTTCTTCTTCGACGAAAATGGCAGATGAGCTTCACCTGAATTTAGGTTCGCGGCCAGCAACTCGATGTCAGGTGGAATCGTTCCAGAGGTCACAATCCTTACCGACTCGTTAAATATTGCTGATACGTAGTTCATTGCGCCTCGTTCATCAAAACGTGAGATATCGACATACTTCCGCTTCTGGCCGGTTGCGGTCATTCAATGTAGGCTGGTTATAAATAAATTTAAATAGTATTCCTGCTCGTTTAAAGAATGAGATTCATCATTCA